>NZ_CP102664.1:0-728125 GCF_026427355.1 Sphingobium sp. JS3065 | reverse complement strand
GCGTACCAGTACGGCGAAGGCCATGACCAACAGCAGGCCACCGACCAGCATCCGGCGCGGCAGGTGGAACCATCGCCGCTTGGGCTGTTCGGGTAGTTGCAGTTCCTCTGCGTCATCGGTTAGAAATTTGGCTTCTACGCTCATTTCGCCCTCGACCTCATGGACGCATCGTAAGCAGTCATGGTTAAGAAGGAGTTGATGGGCCCAGCTCCTCGGGGAATTACTTTTGGTTAACCACGGCGAGTTAAGGTGGCCGCGTGAGACGTTCAGACCAGCAGAGACAGGCGCCTCGGCGCCGGAGCTTGACGCTCTTTTCTGAGGCAGTTCCGCTGCCTCAGGCTGTCTACCGTGACTTCATCGACATGCTGTTCAGCATGGGGCTGCCGGTTCTGGGATTGGGGCTGGTTTTTGTCGGCGTTGCCGGATTGACGGCCTATCATCTGGGCGACGCGATCATTGGAACGCTGGCGGTGACAGGCGGCCTGGTCACGATCGGGCGTGGCCTGCTGATCAGAGCGTATAACAAATCCCGTCCTGTCGTTGATGCAAGCCGGCTCAAACAATGGGAACGCTATTATGCCCTGGGCAATTATGCGTTCGCCCTCCTGCTCGGGATGCTCAGTGCCCGCGCATTGACCTATCCTTTCCCGGTCTTCCATCTCCTGACAGTGAGCCTGGTATTCAGCTTCGGCGCCGGGGTGGTGTCGCGCATCTCTATTCGGCCTTTCATTTGCGCAGTCAGCCTGTTGCTCGCCACGGTGCCTACCGTTGTCGCCCTGGCGCTCCACGCTCTCGAAGGGCATCCGACCCCCCTTCACAGCGAGCTTTTTCTGATCGAATCCTTACTCGTCGCGATGATAACGGCCCTGAGCCTGCAGACGGTCGCCCATCTGTACCGTTCAGCGGTCGCGCACCATACCGCCCGTCACGACATGGCCCACCTCGCCAAGCGAGATCCATTGACCGGCCTTGCCAACAGGTTGCTGCTGCGAGAGCGATTTCAGGAAATCAGCACCGACACGATCCGTTCAGGCAGTAAACTCGCTATGCATTTCATTGACCTCGATGGATTCAAGGCGATCAACGACACATACGGCCACCCGGCCGGCGACGAGATACTTCGCCAGGTCGCCGCCCAGCTTGAGACTATGGTAAGAGCCGACGACATAGTGGCCCGTGTCGGAGGTGACGAGTTTATCGTGATCCAGAAAGATGTCTTCCATGAAGACGAGGCGGAAATGCTTGCGCGCCGCCTCATCAAGCGGCTGAGCGCTCCCTATGAGGTGGGCGGTATATCCATGAGTATTTCCGCAAGCGTGGGAATTGCAATAGCTCCTGACCTCAGCCTGGACCTTGAACAGCTTATTTCCTGCGCGGATTCAGCCCTTTACCGTTCCAAGATGAATGGGAAGGCAACGCTGCATTTCTGCACCAGGGAAGATGCGTTGGCCGTCAAGCTGGCGGTGGCGTAGGGAAACCATGAGGTGGTTCCGCCTTCTTCGACAGGCTTGCGGTTGAGTGAAGCTAATCCCAGTTGTCGTTCGTGCCACCGGTTTGATCGTCAGATCATGAGGAACAATCCCAGCGCAACGCCTGATTCTAGCCGAGTAAACTCAACGTGAAAGGGGCTCGTGCATGGCCAACCCAAGCCCCCTCATCAGCCCTTCGACATCGCGCCACTTCCCGCCGTTCGATTGAATTTTTCGGGGTCTTGGAAACGGAAATTCCTGATGAACCCGTCAATCCATAGTTTTGACCTGGCCTTTCTTGCCCAGGACGGATAAGCAGCCGGTCCGCACCTGAGGAGTAAAAACTAGGCGCTGAACGGCAAAGAAGGGTCGGACCCGGAAGCCGATACCGACGCATCCGAATGTCCGCTATTACATTTGTGCGGGTGTGACCTGTCGTTCCGGACAGTCCAACCTCACGGTCGTTCCGGCTTGCGCGCCGTCGCGATCAGTCGCTCGCCAGCGACCCTCTGCTCCATGTTCATGGTCCGCGCCGCCATCCATTCGGGCACATGCCAACTGGCCGGCAGGGATCGTGCAACGGTTCCGGGCAGCACCGCCCATACGAGGATGCCGGCGAGCATGCCCGCTGCCACGCACCATATCTGGCGTTCGATCTGCCGGTCGGCCGCCTGCCCCCGTTTTACAACTCTGTCGATTTGCCCAGCCGACCGGTCGAGCGCGGCGCGCGCGGTGTCGAGCATGCGCCGATCCTCAACGCGCACGGCTTCAGCGGCTCGGTTGATCTGCTGCGCCATTTCGGCGGGTGTGAGCGAGATCGCCGGTGTCTGTTCGACGGCGGCAAGCCGGCCACAGACATTCCCCAGACGTCGATCGATGCCATCAAGCGCCGCCGTGTGATCGGGGATCCGCTCGCGCGCCGCCGTCAGGTTGGCAACGGCATTGTGCAGGAGGCTGAGTTCATGCCGCACGGCCTCGAAGGCCTGGGCAGTGGTTACTTCGGTGTCGGTGGTCTCGGTCATGAACGGCAGGCTAGACCTTGCTCCGTTCGGAATGCCAGAGGCTGAAACATCGCTGGAAGCGATGAGATTCGCGGCCGCGTTGGCGCGCCTGCAACTGAGGCGGCCTGAGATTGTGGCAGGTGGTGAAGACCCCCACGACTCGGGCCTTGGGCTGTTCTACAGCCCCAGCCCGCGTCCCCTGCCAAGATCAATGCCGTGGTCGAACGCGAGCTGGGCGCCAAGCGAGCGCTGGCTGTCCATCATGGTGATGCCAAGCTGCGCCTTGCGGATGGCAAGGAGGGATTCGAGCTGCGGATCGCGGTGGAGGCTCCTCGCCATATCCGCCATGGCCGAACGCGTGGACTTGTAGGCGTCCATATTCCCGGCGGCATAGTGCCGATCAACCCGACCGGAGAGGTCGTTCCAGCGGGTGATGAACCGGTCGGCCCGCAACTCGGGATTGGTGCGCAGCTCGGTTTCCAGCTGCAGTGCGCGGATCGCACGGGCGGTGCGACCCTGCGCCGCCTCGCTCGCGAGGTGTGGGTCCTTGGCATAGGCCACCTCGGCATCGCGCGGCCCATCCGGGCGCTGCTCCTCAAACGCCTGGCGCGCAGACCTGAGCTCGGCGAGCTGCTCGGGGCTTTCCCGGCCGCCACGATCCCGCGTGCTGTAGATCGCATCGATCGCCCTGGCATGGCGTTGCAGCGCATCTGTCCGCTCGTGCCGCAGCTGTGCCTCGCGGCTCTCGGCGCCGGGCGCGGTCGAAACGATCTCCGGCGGAGGCGCGGTGGGTTGTGCCAGATCCTTCGAGACTTTGAGCCGCAGGCCATCGAAGTTCGGATTTGTCGGGATCCGATCGAGCGGTGATGGTTTGAGCTTGAGCCCGTCGAAGATGCCGCGCCTGGGCTGTACTTGCGGGACAGGCTCGGTCACGCAGGCATAGTCCGACGCCATGTCCTTGCCACGCTCGCGGCTGAGGGCGCGGACCAACTTCGACTGATCGGCGAAGTCGTCCTTGCCGTAATGCAGATCGACGCTGTCCCTGTGCCGGGACAGCGCGACATAGGCGGCATGCCGATCGAGACTCGGTGTTGCCAGCACGTGGACATTGCCCACGGTTATGCCCTGCGCCTTGTGGATCGTGGCGGCATAGCCATGATCAACATGGGCATAGTGTTTGAGATCGAAGGCGATGGCCCTGCCGTCATCGGTGCGCACGCGCATGGCGATCGGACTGACATGCTCGACGGTGCCGAGCGTGCCGTTCTTCACCTCCAGGCTGCGCTCGTTTTGCAGGAACATGACACGGTCGCCGGTCGCAAAGGCACGGCTACCGCGCTCGACGACCAGGTTGATGTCGTCACCCAACATCTGCGCGGCGCGCATGCGCCCCCGCGCGGCTTCATTGAGTTCGCGCACCTCCTCGTTGGTATGGGTGAGGATGATCCGGTTGGCATCAGGATGTGCCTGCCGTTCCTTGTCCCAGCGATCGATCAGCGTCTCACGTGCCTGTTCGCGCGTCCCGGCGGCATGGACATGGCCCGCCTCGTCATAGGCGGCGAGTGCCTCGCCCGTCCGACCGTTGGCAAGCTGTCGCGTCGCCTGGCGCTGCCAGTCCTCGGACTGGCGGCGAACGGTCTTGATCTCGACCGCGCCATGGCGCTCGGCGATAGAGCGGAACGAAGCGCCCGCCTCGATCGCCTGAAGCTGCTCGGGATCGCCTACAGCCACGACCTTGGCGCCGCGCTTTTGGGCCTCGGCCATCACGCGCTCCATCTGGCGCGTGCCGATCATGCCGGCCTCGTCGATGACGAGGATCGATCTGTTGGTCAGCAACTCGCGATCCTGAGCCCATTGATGCTCCAGGCTGGCAATGGTGCGGCTGGCAATGCCCGAGCCGCTTTCGAGGTTCTCGGCGGCGATGCCGGATAGGGCCGCGCCCTGCACGGTGTAGCCTGCCGATTCCCATGCTTCGTGCGCGACGCCCAGCATCGCGCTCTTGCCGGTGCCGGCATAGCCGATGACGTTGCTGATGCCGCGAGAGTTGGTCACATGTTCGAACGCGCCGCGTTGTTCGGGCGAGAGCAGCATTCCCCGATCCGCCGCGTGGGCCAACGCCCGCTCGAGATGCCGCTCGCCCACGCCATGATGGCGCCGCGCGTCGAGCGTTGCGGTGGCACGTTCCAGCCGTTGCTCGGTTTCCAGCATCGACCTTGAGGTGAACCTGTCCTCACCCCGGCCATCCTTACCCAGTTTCACCAGCTCGGGCGAGGACCGAACCGCCGCCATCACCTGATCGAACTGGTCCTTCCCTTCGCTGTGCCGGTGCACAAACATGGCAAGGTCATGGGTGGTGAAGGTCGACTGCTGGTGGGTGATCGCATCCAGGGCGATGGCCGGATCAGCGAGCAGCTTCTCGCCATTGGCACGGGCAATGGCGTGGTGCTCGTCGAGCCGCTCGCTCTCCAGTCCCTGCTCGACCATGCGCGAGGCGGCGGGACCGATCTTGTGCTGCGGCTCGAGGTCAATGCCCTGCACTTCCAAAGATCGGTGATCGATCCGGGCGTCGATATCGAGCTGGGCGAGGCGTTGATTGACATGTTCGGCCCAGGCCTCGCGCCAGTGGGTCAGAAGTTCGGTCCTGTTCCAGTCGCGGACTTTGGCGCCAAAGCCTTCTTCGGTGACTTCGCGCATCCCCAACATAACATGGGCATGGGGCTTGGGATTTCCGTCAGGTCCGATATCCCAATGGACATTGAGATCGGCGACCATGCCCCAGTCGACGAATTCACGCTGCACGAAGTCGCGGGCAAGCTCGATCCCGTCCGCCTGGTTCATCTCGCGGGGAATGGCGAACTCGATCTCGCGGGCGAGCTGCGCGTCCTTGCGCAGTTCCGCCGCCTCGACATCATTCCAGAGCTGTTCACGGTCGCGCCATTCCTCCGGCGCGCCATCGGGCAGCATGATTTCGCTGTGCACGACGCCGGGCTTATTGGAGAAGTCGTGGTGGCGGCCCAGGCGCTCATCACGCAGGCGCGAGGCCGAGCGATAGGCGGCCGCTGCCACCGCCGAGGAGCCGGCGGCGCGGGAAATCACTTTGGCCGAGAAGTGGTAGATCGCCATGACGGCAATCCATTTACACTCAAAAGCGCACGTCGGCACGACGTATAAGCGCGCCCTCGAAAGATTTCATCAGTCTCGGGAACGCGAAATCTCAGGAGATTTCATGATGTTGTGACTGATCGGGAACCCCGATAACTGGTTCGTTCCGCTCCATCAAGGAAAGGGACGAACCATGCGCAAACCCAGGAACTATGACGCCGAACTCAAGGCTCTCAATGATAAGGCGCGACAACTCAAGAGCCGCAAGCAAAGCCAGCTTGGCGAGCTGGTCATGGCAACCGGCGCCGATGGACTCAGCATCGAGGAGCTGGCCGGCGTCTTGCTTGGCGCTGCCACTGCCGAGCGCTCAACGCGGGAGGCGTGGCGCAAGCGGGGCGCCGCGTTCTTTCGGGGGGAACGCGAAGACGCTGGCCGCAGCACTGGCGGCCAGCAAGGCAGCGCTGCGAAGGACGACGATCGCACGCTATCGCCTTCAGGCGAAGCAGGCGCGGCATGATCACAGGGACTGGCATGTGAAGCGGCGCAAACGCACGCGGCATCTGATCGAGCTGGGAGGGCTCGTTGCCAAGGCGGGCCTCGTCGAGCTCACCGACGACGATCGCGCCGTGATCCTCGGGCTGCTGGTCGAGGCAGCGGCGAAAATGCGCTGGCCGGATCGCGAGCAGGCGCTGGCCTTATGGCGACGACGTGGAATGCGGGCTTTTGCCGATTCCGATGACGCCGGGAATGAATGAAAGCGCTAGTCACCTGGAACTGAAGTAGGCATCATTGTATATGTCGTTGTCGGACAGGCAGGGGCATTGGGGATGGCGGGCAGACAAGCGGATTTGGTTATATTGAGCGCCGAGGATCGGTCTTTTCTCGAAGGTCAGGTTCGGCGGCACAAAGCGCCGCGTTCTTTGTCCGATCGCTGCCGGATGGTTCTGCTGTGTGCAGAGGGCCTGCAGAGCAAGGAAGTTGCCGAACGCCTCGGTGTTCACGAGCATATTGTGGGCAAATGGCGGCGTCGCTTCGTGCAGGATGGCATTGAAGGGCTGACCGATGAATATCGTGCGGCCGACCCCGCACAGTATCGGATGCGCAGGTAGCTCAGGTGATCGAGCGCACGCTGAACACGACGCCGAAGGATGCCACCCATTGGTCGATCCGCACCATGGCAGCTGCTTCTGGGCTGTCGCACACCACCATCCGCCGAATCTGGGGTGCATTTGGCCTGCAGCCGCACCGGTCAGAGACATTCAAGCTGTCGAGCGATCCGCTGTTCGTCGACAAGGTGCAGGACATAGTTGGCCTGTACATGTCGCCACCGAACCGGGCGGTTGTGCTGTGCGTGGATGAAAAGTCGCAGATCCAGGCGCTGGATCGCGAGCAGCCGGTATTGCCCATGGCGCCTGGCGTACCCGAGCGGCGCACTCATACCTATATCCGCAACGGTACGACATCACTGTTCGCGGCGCTCGACATCGCCACCGGCGCGGTGATCGGCAAGTGCTACAAACGACACCGGGCAACCGAGTTCCTCGACTTCCTCAAGAGGATCGACGCCGAGATGCCCAAGGGTCCGGACGTGCACCTCGTGATGGACAACTATGCCACTCACAAGACAGCGAAGATCAAGGCCTGGCTGGCGCGCCGTCCACATTGGCATGTCCACTTCACCCCGACATCCGCCTCCTGGATCAATCAAGTCGAGCGCTGGTTCGCCGAATTGACCCGCAAGCAGTTGCAGCGCGGTGTCCACCGATCCACGGCCGAACTCGAAGCCGACATCACGGCCTTCATTGCGGCTCACAATGAAAATCCCAAGCCCTACAAATGGGTGAAGTCAGCCGACGAGATCCTCGCCGCGGTCAAACGCTTCTGCCAAAAAACAATGAACCGAACTTCAGATTCACGTGACTAGCAGAATTTCTGCCCGCCCAGCGGTCGAGACTTAATCTATCACGCGGCTGGGCCGACCCCAAGTGAGCGGCTGCGATGCCCGCAATCCGGCTCCAAACCGGACGGTCGCCTATCGGCCATCCAGTTGATCACCGTGGGGAGGCAATCGGGTGAAACGGAAGTCGGGCAGATCCCAAGACGGTCAGCCAGCCATTGCCCCCGGGAAGGGCCGGATGGTGGCTCCACTCCGCAACGAATCCAAGAGATCGGACCACCACTGCGCCATCGCGACCCGTTCCTTCCAATGGGCGCCGCGATGGTAGGCCGCGCGCACCTTGTCGCTGTCGCCATGAGCCAGCGCCCGTTCGATAGCATCCGGGGACCACTTGCCCGATTCGTTGAGCAGAGTGCTCGCCATCGCCCGGAAGCCATGTGCCGTCATTTCGTTACTGGAATAACCAAGGCGGCGCAGCGCTGCGTTAAGGGTGTTCTCCGACATCGGCCGCGTTCTTGATCGCATCGAGGGGAAAACGTAACCTGACGACCCGGTGATCAAGCGGATTTCTTCCAGAATCGCGATTGACTGACGCGAGAGCGGCACGTGATGCGGTTTGCGCATCTTCATCTTTTCGGCCGGGATGGTCCATAGTGCGGCGTCGAGGTCGATCTCATCCCATCGCGCATGACGAAGCTCGCCAGGACGCACGAAGACATGCGGTGCCAGTTGCAGAGCCCATTTCGTCATGCCCTGGCCTTCGTAGCCGTCGATGGCCCTGAGCAGGTCGCCAACCTCACTGGCATCGGTGACTGCCCCGTAGTGCGTGACCGTTGGAATGGTCAGCGCACCGCGCAGGTCCCGCGTCGGGTCAGACCGCAGGCGGGCCGTCGCAACGGCATAGCGGAACACGGCACTGGCCAGCTGCAAGGTGCGTCGCGCACTTTCGAGCTTGCCCCGCTTCTCGATCTTGCGGATCGCGGCAAGGGCGTCGATCGGCTCAATCTCATGGATCGGCATCTTGCCGATGGAGCTGTCCAACAGGCTGAGAAGATATTCGCAGCGCGCAGCGGTGGCCGGTGCCCAGGCCTTGTCGCCGTCGCGGCGCCGCTTGCGGCAATATTCACTGGCAATGCTGGTGAAGGTGTTTTCGGCCAGCGCGCCCGCTCGGAGCTTCTCGCGCTGCTTCTCAAGGGCGGGGTCCTTGCCCTCCACGAGCAGGTCGCGAGCGTCATCGCGCATTTTACGCGCGTCGCGCAGACTCTCCTGAGGGTAAGAGCCAAAGCCCAGTTTCTTTTCAGAGCCGCCGTGACGGAACTTCATTCGCCAGAGTCGGGAGCCAGACGGGGAGATCACCAGAAAGAGCCCCAGCTCATCGTAAAGCTTGTAGGGTTTATCGCGCGTCTTGGCTCGACGAATTGCTATATCAGTCAGTGACATAGTTCAGGCCTTCCACGACGAGGCCCCCACCCTTGGGGGCCTCGTGCATTTTTTGGCCCGCTATTTTCGAAAAAGGCCCCACTTTTGCCTGGGCTTCCATGACATGAAGGGAGATTTCACGAGCCGGATGACCCGAAAAATACCGCATATTTCAGCGGTTTGTAAAGCTGTCGGGGATGTCCTGAGATCGAGAATTGGAGCGGGTGAAGGGAATCGAACCCTCGTCGTAAGCTTGGGAAGCTTCTGCTCTGCCATTGAGCTACACCCGCCTGTCTGCGCGGCTTAGCCGTTGATCCCGATGGCGTCAACGACATCGCCGCGGAGAATTTCAGAGACCGGCGGGCGGTCCCGGACATTCGCTTTCGCAAGCGGAACGTTCGGCATGCGGAAGCGTTGTCCATAACGAACGAGATATTCCACGGGAACCCTCAGATGAGCTTGGCGGCGGCGGAAGGATCTGGAAACCGGTTCGAACTGCTGGTCCAGAACGTCACCGACTATGCGATATACATGCTGTCGCCCGACGGTATCATCGTCAGTTGGAACGCCGGTGCGCGCCGCTTCAAGGGATATGAGGCCGAAGAGATATTGGGCCGGAACTTCGCCTGCTTCTATCCGGAAGAGGACCGCATGGCCGGCATGCCCTCCAGGGCGCTGGAAACCGCGATGCGCGAAGGACGGTTCGAGGCGGAGGGGTGGCGCATCCGCAAGGATGGATCGCGTTTCTGGGCGCATGTCATCATCGACGCGATCCGGGAGGCGAACGGCGAACTGATCGGCTTCGCCAAGATCACCCGCGACCTCACCGAACGGCGGGAGGCGCAACTGGCGCTGGAAGAAGCGCGGGAGACCCTTTTCCAGGCACAGAAGATGGACGCCATCGGCAAGCTGACCGGTGGCGTCGCGCATGATTTCAACAATCTGCTGGCGGTGATCGTCGGCAGCCTGGACCTGGCGAAAAAGCGGTTGGCGACCGGCGCCGACGTGACGCGCTACATCGACAACGCCATGACCGCCGCGGAGCGGGGCGCGACGTTGACGCAGCGCATGCTGGCCTTCGCACGCAAGCAGGAACTGAAGCTGCAAAGCGTCGATTGCATGGCGCTGGTGCGGGACATGGCCGATCTGTTGAGGGCGACGCTGGGCGCCGGGGTCACCATCGAGACGCGCTTTCCCCTGCATCTGAGCGCCGCCCTTGCCGATCCGGCGCAACTGGAACTGGCGCTGGTCAACCTGGCGATCAATGCGCGGGACGCCATGCCGGACGGTGGGCGGATCGTCATAGAGGGCGTGGAGGACAGCTTGCCGCCGGCACAGCGGACCGTTCCGGAAGCTGGCCGCTATGTGCGCCTGTCCGTCGTGGACGAGGGCGAAGGCATGGACGCGGCTACGCTGGAACGGGCGCGCGAACCCTTTTTCACGACCAAGGGGGTCGGCAAGGGCACGGGGCTGGGCCTGTCGATGGTGCATGGTTTCGCCGAACAATGCGGCGGATCGCTGACCATCGTCAGCCAGCAGGGCCACGGCACCACCGTGTCGCTATGGCTACCGGTCGCTCCCGCCGCCGGGGAGGCGGAAGAGACCACCGACATTGCGGCTCCCTTTGCCCCGCCGGTCACGGAGCCGCTGGTCATACTGGCGGTGGACGACGACGATCTGGTGCTGACCAACACCGCTGGCATGCTGGAGGAACTGGGGCACACGGTGTTCCTGGCGACATCGGGGCTGGACGCGCTGCGCGTGCTGGAACAGGGCAGCGTCGACCTGGTCATCACCGATTTCGCCATGCCGGGCATGAACGGCATGCAATTGGGCGACGAGATCGAGAAGAGATTGCCCGGCCTGCCTGTCGTCATCATCACCGGCTTTGCGGAATTGCCGCCGAACATGACCCGGCGGCCAAGGCTAGACAAGCCGTTCAGGCAGGCCGAACTGGCGCGCATGGTGACGTCCGCGACGCAGGAGGGGCGCAAGCTCGTCAGGCTGGCCGCCCCACCGGACGATCTGTAACGCGATCTTTACCAAGCCGGGCGAAACATAGGTAAAGCATCGATTTTCTGCCATCGCCTCTTGCATGCGGCGGGCAGTTCGCCAAAGAGACATGAATATCGCCCGCCCCTTTCCACCAATTCGCAGGATCGCATGAACAGGCAAGCCGCGCCGACTTCGCATTTCTATACGTCGCTGCGCATGCGCCTCCATTATCTGGACTGGGGCAACAGCGCGGCGCCGACGCTGATCCTGGTGCATGGCGGGTTCGACCATGCGCGAAGCTGGGACTGGACGGCGCGGGAACTGGCGAAGGATTATCATGTCATCGCGCCCGACCTGCGCGGCCATGGCGACAGCGCCTGGTCGGCCGAAGGTTCCTATATGATGGCCAATTACGTCTATGACCTGGCGCAGTTGGTGGAACAGTTGGGCCGGGATCCGGTGATATTGGTCGGCCATTCGCTGGGCGGATCGATCGCGCTGCGCTATGCCGGGTTGTTCCCGGAAAAGGTCGCCAAGATGGTCGCGATTGAGGGGCTGGGCCTCTCACCCATCCGGATCGCGGAATATGCGGGGAGACCCGCGCCCGAACAATGGCTCCGGTGGATCGAGAAAAGGCGGACGCGCGCGCGCCAGACCAGGCGGCATTACCCGACCATAGAGGCGGCGGTGGCGCGCATGCGGGAACGTAACGACCATCTGTCGGTCGAACAGGCGATGCACCTCACCATCCACGGCGTCAATCGTAACGAGGATGGCAGCTACCGCTGGAAATTCGACCCCTATGTGTACGATCCGGCGCCCCAGGCCTGGAACGATGCGGACCTGCCCGAATTCTGGAGCCGGATATCTTGTCCGACGCTGTTGTGCCTGGGGCTGGATAGCTGGGCGTCCAATCCTGTTAAGGACGGACGCGCAGCGCATTTTCAGGATGCCCGGCTGGTCGAATTCGCGAATGCGGGCCATTGGCTGCATCATGACCAATTCGACCATTTCATCGCGGAATTGCGCGGATTCCTGTGATCGGAGCATGAGCAATTCCCCCGTCACCCCTGCCTTTACCGGGGTGACGGGGGAAGAACCGCCGATCAGGCGCGGAAGCCGGCGACGGCGGCCTGATATTCCGCCTTCAGTTGCGTTATGAAGGCGCCGGCGGACTGAACCTCCCGAACCGCGCCGATCCCTTGGCCGGCGCCCCAGACATCGCGCCACGCCTTCTTTTCGCCCCGCGCCGCGCTGGAAAAATCCATGTCGGCCGCCTTGGGCAAATTGTCGGCGTCCAGCCCCGCCGCGGTGATGCTGGGGCGCAGATAATTGCCGAGGACGCCGGTGAAATAATCCGAATAGACGATGTCGCCCGCGCCGCTCTCCACGATCATCTGCTTGTAGGCGGGGTCGGCATTGGCTTCCTCCGTCGCGATGAAGGGAGAGCCCATATAGGCGAAGTCCGCGCCCATCATTCGCGCCGCTGCGATCGAACGGCCGGTGGCGATGGAACCCGACAGGGCCAGCGGGCCGTCGAACCAGGCGCGAATCTCCTCCACCAGCGCGAAGGGCGACAGGGTGCCGGCATGGCCGCCCGCCCCCGCCGCCACGGCGATCAGGCCGTCGGCGCCCTTCTCTATCGCCTTGCGCGCGAAGACATTGTTGATGACGTCGTGCAGGACGATCCCCCCATAGCTGTGCACCGTCTGGTTCACATCCTTCCGCGCGCCGAGCGACGTGATCACGATGGGAACGCGATATTTGACGCAGAGGGCGAGATCCTCCTCCAGCCGGCTGTTGGTCTTGTGGACGATCAGGTTGACGGCGAAGGGGGCGTCCTTTTCCGTCAGCGCCTCCCCCAATTGTTGCAGCCATTGTTCGAACACGCCGGACGGCCGGGCATTGAGCGAAGGAAAGGCGCCGATGATCCCGGCGCGGCACTGGGCGATCACGAGCGCCGGCTGCGAAATGATGAACAACGGCGAACCGATCAGCGGCAGGGACAAACGGCCTTCCAAAAATGCCGGCAAACTCACGGGCCCAGCCTCTCCTTCTTGATGTTGGAAAGGCGCTATCATTTACCGGGGCGCGGCAAAAGGCCGAATTTCGTGGCCGGGCGAATGGGGAAAGGCGCATCCCCGTCTCAACATGACGGGAAGCCGAACGGAGTCAGTCCCCCACGATCTTCAGCAGGCGGCGTTCGACCGGCGCGAGAATTCCCTGAAGTTCCGCCCCGCGCTTCAGCACATGGCCAGCCTCCCCGATCAGCGCCCACATCCCCTGGCGGTGACGCAGGGAGGGGCGTTTTTCGATGCGGAATTCCGGGCGTTCGGCGGCGCGGCGGAAGGCGGAAAAGATCGCGGCCTCCCGCCCCATATCTATCGCATAGTCGCGCCAATGACCGGCGGCGACCATGCGGCCGTATAAATCCATGATCCTCTGAAGTTCTAGGCGATCGAAACCGGTCTGACTGACGGATGCCCCCGATCCCTGGCCCGATCCCTGGCCGGTTTGCAAAGGAAACGGCGTCACATTGCTCATCAGGCGCGGCCACGCTCCTTGATGCTGGAGACATCGTCATCGGGCGCGCCGCCGCGTTCCGCCAACAGTTCCGCCAGGCGCTTGCGCAATTGCTCGACCTCCGCCTGGAGTTGTTCCAGCTTCTGCTTTTCGGGATCGAGAGTGTCGGCGCAGGGCGTGCCATAGGGCAGGAATTCGCGCTGATAGGCAGTCACGTCGACCAGCATGGCGCGCGCGGGAATGCCGACCATCGTGGCGCCTTCCTTCACATCCCTGGTTACGACCGCGTTGGCGCCGATTCGCGCGCGGGCGCCGACCCGCACCGGACCCAGAACCTGCGCGCCGGAACCGACGATGACGCCGTCCTCCAGCGTGGGATGCCGCTTGCCCGCAATGCCGTTGGCGGGATCGGTCCCACCCAGCGTCACATTCTGGTAAAGGGTGACGTCGTCGCCGATTTCCGCCGTTTCCCCGATGACGGTGAACCCATGGTCGATGAAGAAACGCCTGCCGATGCGAGCGCCCGGATGAATGTCGTTTCCGGTCAGGAATCGGGAAAAGTGATTCACCGCGCGGGCCAGGAAATAGAGCCGGGCGCGATAGAGCCGATGCGCGACCCGGTGGAAAACCAGCGACCAGACGCCCGGATAGAGCAGGATTTCGGCGCGCGAACGCGGGGCGGGATCACGGGATTTGACCGAGTCCAGATAAGCAATAAGATTGCGCAGCATGCAGCGCCCCTGATGAAACCAACCCAAAGCTACATAAGCGCAAAAGGATGATTTTTCCAGATGGCGGGCTATTTCGGCTTCGCCCGATAAAACAGAAAGTTTCTTGGCGGGCCGTGATATACCAATCAAGATGGTAGACAATCACGACAGGGACCATTGAATGATCGACACCTTTATCGCCCATTTCGGCGAAATTCTGCCTTTCATTCTTATCGGTTTCGGCGCCCAGATGATCGATGGCGCCCTCGGCATGGCCTATGGCGTCATCTCCAGCACGCTGCTGCTGGCGCTAGGCGTACCGCCCAGCAGGGCGTCGGCCAGCGTGCATGCGGCGGAAACCTTCACCACCGGCGTGTCCGCGATCAGCCATATCATCCATCGCAACGTCGACTGGCGGCTGTTTGCGCGGCTGGTCATTCCGGGCGTGATCGGCGGGGTGGCCGGGGCCTATCTGCTGTCCCATGTCGATGGCGCCGTCATCAAGCCGTTCGTGCAATTCTACCTGACGGCGATCGGCGTCTATCTGGTCTGGCGCGGTTTCCATTATCCGCCCCAGGCGCGCAATCCCAAATGGGTCGGTCCGCTTGGGCTGGTGGGCGGCTTCATGGACGCGACCGGTGGCGGCGGCTGGGGACCGGTGGTGACGTCGAACCTGCTGATCCAGGGTTCCAGCCCCCGGCACACCATCGGCACGGTCAACAGCGTCGAATTCATCCTGACCACCTCCATCAGCATCACCTTCCTGCTGCACCTGGGGTGGGAGACCTTCACCACCTATACGATCGGACTGCTGATCGGCGGCGTGATCGCGGCCCCCTTCGGTGCGATGCTGGCCCGGCATGTCTCGCCCCGGACGCTGTTCATCGCCGTGGGATCGATCCTGACGCTGACGTCGCTGTTCGGCGTGGCCAAATGGCTTGGATATATCGGTTAAGCCACTTATATTAAGCCTTCCAATCGAGGAAGGCGATCAATGTCGAGCTACCTGCCAACGCTCAAGCAGCTACAATATCTTGTGGCGCTGAAGGAGCATGGCCATTTCGGCAAGGCGGCGGACAGTTGTTTCGTCACCCAGTCGACGTTGTCGGCGGGCATCCGCGAGTTGGAGTCGCTGATCGGCATCACGCTGGTCGAAAGGACGCGGCGGGTGGTGCGCTTCACGGCATTGGGCGACCGCATCGTGGAAAAGGCGCATCGCGTGCTGCGCGAGGCGGAGGAACTGGCCGCCATTGCGGAGGCGTCGGGCAAGCCGCTGACCGGCGAATTGCGCATGAGCGTCATTCCCACCATCGCGCCATTCCTGCTGCCCCGCCTGCTGCCCAAGCTGCGCAGCGAGAGGCCCGAACTGAAGCTCTACCTGCGCGAGGAGACGACGCAGGCGGCCATCGAATCGCTGCGGCACGGCAATGTGGATTGCGTGCTGCTGGCCCTGCCCTTCCCGACCGGGGAACTGGACAGCGAATTGCTGTTCCAGGATCGGCTCTATGTCGCCTTCCCCCGCGACGATCCCCGCGATCCGCCCGAATGGATCGCGCCGGAGATGATCGACGAGACCAAGCTGCTGCTGCTGGAGGATGGGCATTGCCTGAAGGACCATGCGCTGGCGGCGTGCAACCGGCCGGAGATTCGGGCGAGCGCGATGATGATGGGCACGTCCCTCCACACGCTGGTGCAGATGGTCGACAACGGTCTGGGCATGACGATCATGCCGGAAATGGCGATAGCCAGCGGCCTGCTGGACCATACGCAGATCACGGCGCGCCCGCTGCGGTCGGAACGGGCGCATCGCGACATCGCGCTGGTGTGGCGCAAGAATAGTCCGCGCGAAAAGGAATTCCGGCTGTTGGCGGCGCTGCTGCGCGATGCGGCTGACCTGCCGGAGGTCAGCGCGGCGGCCTGAGCTTGATCAGCGCTTCCAGCTTTCGGCCCTGGCCTCATCATCGGCGCGGGATTCGACCCAGGCGGTGCGATCCGCGAAATATTCTTTCTTCCAGAAGGGCGCCTGCGATTTCAGCCAGTCGATGAGGAAGGCGCAGGCCTCCAGCGCCGCCGTGCGGTGGCGCGAGGCGGTGCCGACGAAGACGATCCGCTCGCCCGGCTCCAGCCGCCCGAAGCGATGGATCACCCGTACCCCCAGCAAGGGCCAGCGCTCGCTCGCCTCCGCGACGATGCGGTCGACCTGGGCGGTCGTCATCGCCGGATAATGTTCCAGTTCCAGCGCGATCAGCCCGCCATCCCCCCGCACGATGCCGGTGAAGCTGGCGACGCCGCCGCCGCCGCTGGCCTCCAGCGCGGCGAGTTCGGCCGCCGGGTCGAAATCCTCGGCCTGGATGGAAACCCGGTTCATCCCCCGGTGACCGGAGGGAAGATCGCCAGTTCCTTCGCTTCCCCGATCAGGCTGTCGAGCGGGACGAACCGCTGGTCGAGCGCGGCGCGCAGCTTGTCCGGCTGGGCGAAAGCCTCGGCATAGCCGCCGCCCCGCGCCGCCAGCGTGGCGACAAGCGCGCCGATGGTGACATTGGCGGCAGGCCGCTCGACCTGCTCCTCATCGCGGCCGATGGCTTCGCGGACCCAGGCGAAATAGACGAGGTTAAGCCCTGCCATAGCTCAATCCATATGCTTGATGCCGACGCGCAGATAGTCCCAGCCCGTGACCAGGGTCAGCATCGCCGCCGCCCAGAGCGTGGCGATGCCGACCAGTTGCACGAAGGGGAATTGCGGAACGGCGCCCGCCAGAATCAGCGCGCCCAGGGCGATCAACTGAAAGGCGGTCTTCCATTTGGCGAGGCGGGATACCGGCACGGATACCTGGAGTCCGGCCAGAAATTCGCGCAGGCCCGACACGGCGATTTCCCGCAGCAGGATGATCATCGCGGCGGCGATATGGATGCCGGAAATGTCGCGGGTGGCCGACAGCATCAGGATCACCGCACCGACCATGATCTTGTCGGCGATGGGATCCAGGAAAATGCCGAGTCTCGACACCGCGCCCTGCGCCCGGGCGAGATAGCCGTCGAAATAATCGGTGACGCCCATCAGGCAATAGAGCGCGAAGGCCAGCATATAGCCGGTGGTCCAGCGCGCGCCGATTTCGGCGGGCCAGAGCAGGGCGACCAGCAACGGCACGGTCAATATGCGCGAAAGCGTCAGCAAATTGGGCAGCGTCAGCATGGCGGCGGACTGCCACAGTCAGCGCCCATGCACAAGCGGGCGCACGAGCAAGGCGACAGGCCTTCGCGCACGGGAGGGTTGGACAGACCGGTCATCTATGGCTAGACCCCGCGACGCTCATCCACAGCGAAGAAGACCCCATCGCCCATGCAAGCCTCTCTCAGGCTCCTTACCAAGCGACGTTTTCTGCCGCTTTTCATCACGCAACTGCTCGGCGCCTTCAACGACAATTTGTTCAAGAACGCGATGGTGCTGTTCGTCGTCTATACCGTCTATAATGACGAGAAATCGGAAACCTGGTTCAGCGCGCTGGCGACCGGCGTCTTCATCCTGCCCTTTTTCCTGCTTTCCGCCCTGTCCGGGCAATTGGCCGACCAGCGGGACAAGGCGACCATCATCCGCATCGTCAAGGCCGCCGAAATCGTCATCATGGCCGTGGGCGCCGCCGGACTGGCGCTGATCTGGAGCGGGATCGCGGTCCACACGCTCGCCATTCCGCTGCTGCTGGTCGCGCTGTTCGCCATGGGGGTGCATTCGACCTTCTTCGGGCCGATCAAATATGCGCTTCTGCCGCAGCATCTGCATGATGAGGAAGTGCTGGGCGGAACCGGGCTGGTCGAAGCGGGAACCTATATCGCCATTCTAGCCGGCACCATATTGGCCGGGATCATCCCGGTACAGGCGGCGGCGGTCGGCATCGTCCTGACCGCGGTGATCGGCTGGCTGGCCGGCCGCGAAGTGCCTGCCGCGCCGTCCCTGCTGGATCGGCAGCCGATCGATTTTCACATCATCCGCTCTTCGGTCGCGTTGGTGCGGGGGACGATGCATATCAGGCGGCTTTACCTCGCCATCATGGCGATCAGCTTCTTCTGGGCGGTGGGCACGGTGCTGTTCATCCAGTTCCCGCCGCTGGTCAAGAATGTGCTGAGCGCCGACAAATCGGTCGCCAGCCTGTTCCTGGCCATTTTTTCCGTCGGCATCGCCATCGGGTCGGTCGCGATCAACCGGCTGCTGGGGGGCCATGTGTCGGCCAAATATGCCCCGGCTTCCGTGATCGGCATGGGAATCAGCATCGTCGCCTTCCATATCGTGTGCGATCTCTGGATGGCGGGGTCGGACGGGCGGATGCTTTCACTGACGGGATTTCTGTCGCATCCGCTGGCGATTCCGCTGTCGATCTGCCTGCTGTGCGTGGCGACCTTCGGCGGCATGTTCGTGGTGCCGCTCTATGCCTTCCTCACCACCACGGTCGAGAAATGCGAGGCGGCGCGGACGGTCGCGGCGAACAATATCGTCAATTCTGGCGCGATGGTGATCGGATCGCTGATCACCATCAGCCTCAGCATCGCGGGCGTATCGGTGGTGAACCAGTTGCTGCTGGTGGCGGCGCTGTGCGTGCCCTGCGCGTGGATTGCGTGGACGCTGCACAAGGCATGCGATTGAGGCGGCAGCGGCGAGTTAGAAGATGAAGCTGTAGAAGGCAGTGAAGAAGGCGCCGAAGCTCAGCATGAACAGCTTCCAGTCATTATCGTCCGAAACCGGCGCGCGTTCGCGTGTACCGCTCGGCTCTGCGACGCGCAGGACATGGCGCGGCAGCCGCTGGCGGAACGGATGGCGCGCCGACTCGCTCGACAGGACTAGAGGTCTCGTGCTCATGATCGACAGGTTAAGAGATTCTTTACCTTTTGGAATATCGTTATTCCTGGTTAATCCTGAGCTGTCCCGCGACGGGACATGCTTGACTGTATCATATAAATAACACAGCATAGCCGGAGCGATGAACGACCCCCAGCCGAATCCGGAGCCTGAAACCCTGCCGCCCCGCGCCTTCGGCGCCGGTCCGCCCAGCGCCTTCGCGCCGCCAAAGCCCTGGAAACGCCGGGTGCAGATCGCCGGATGGGCGGTGGCGGCGATGCTGGCGTTGCTGATGATCGTCATCGCCTGGCTGGCGGTGACCGCGCCGCTATCCCGTTCCCTGAAGCCCATCGCGCCGCCCAGCATCAGCCTGATGTCGGCGGACAGCCATCTGATCGCGCGGCGGGGCGCGATCATCGACAGGCCCGTGACGGTCGTCACCCTGCCCAAACATGTGCCGCAGGCCTTCATGGCGATAGAGGATCGGCGATTCACCAGCCACTGGGGCGTGGACCCACGCGGCATAGCGCGGGCGGCCTGGCATAATCTCTGGTCCAGCGGATCGTCGCAGGGCGGCAGCACGATCACGCAGCAACTCGCCAAGGGCGTGTTCCTTTCCGCCGACCGGACCTTCGGACGCAAGGCGCGGGAGGCGCTGATCGCCTTCTGGCTGGAGGCGTGGCTGACCAAGGACCAGATCATGGAGCGCTACCTCTCCAACGTCTATTTCGGGGACAATGTCTATGGCCTCAGGGCGGCGTCGCTGCACTATTTCAACCGCCAGCCGGAACGGCTGACCATTCCGCAGGCGGCGATGCTGGCGGGGCTGCTGAAAGCGCCCTCCCGCCTCGCGCCGACGACCAATTTGAAGGGAGCGCGGGATCGGGCGGCATTGGTGACGCAGGCGATGGTCGAGGCTGGCTATATCAGCAAGGCGCAGCGGGACGCCCTGTCGCCTGCCAGGCTGAACGTGCATGAAGCGCCCGATCCGACCAGCGGCACCTTCTTCGCGGATTGGGTGCTGCCCCAGGCGCGCGACCGGGCGGGCGCGGTCTATGGCGCGCAAAATGTGACGACCACGCTCGACTGGCGCATTCAAAGGCTGGCGGAAGCCGCGATCCGCCGCGCACCGCTGGGCAAGGCGGAAGTGGCGCTGGTCGCGATGAAACCCGACGGCAGCGTCGTCGCCATGGTGGGCGGCAAGGATTACGGCAAAAGCGCCTTCAACCGCGCTGTGCAGGCCAAGCGCCAGCCGGGATCGACCTTCAAGCTGTTCGTCTATCTCGCGGCCTTCCGCGCAGGCATGACGCCCGATGATTTCATCGAGGACACGCCGATCACCACCGGAAACTACCGCCCGGCCAATCATGGCGGCAAATATCGCGGGCGCATCACGCTGCGGCAGGCCTTTGCCGCGTCGAGCAACGTCGCGGCGGTGCGGCTGACGCAGAAGGTGGGCGTCGACAATGTGATCAAGGTGGCGCGCGACCTGGGCGTCACCGCGCCCCTGACCGAGGATCTGAGCCTGGCTCTAGGCACGTCGGAAATCCCGCTGGTCGAGTTGACGGAGGCCTATGCGGCGGTGGCGGCGGGCGCCTATCCGGTGCTGGCCCATGGCCTGCCGCCGGAGGAACAGGGCTGGTTCGACCGGCTGCTGGGCCGCCAAAAAACCTTCAGCGACGACCATTTGGAGATGATCCGCGACCTGCTGTCCTCTGCCGCCAATCGCGGCACCGGCAGCGCGGCGGCGCTGCGGACCAGCACTTTCGGCAAGACCGGCACGACGCAGGACAGCCGGGACGCGA
The DNA here is from genome assembly GCF_026427355.1 of Sphingobium sp. JS3065. Taxonomy (NCBI): domain Bacteria; kingdom Pseudomonadati; phylum Pseudomonadota; class Alphaproteobacteria; order Sphingomonadales; family Sphingobiaceae; genus Sphingobium; species Sphingobium sp. JS3065. Next base: position 707,377 of record NZ_CP102664.1, on the reverse strand, counting down.
TCTTCGTCGGCTATGCGGGCGGGCTGGTGACGGCGGTGTGGATCGGCAATGACGACAACACCCCCCTGCCCGGCGGTGCGGCGGGCGGCGGCGTGCCTGCGCGGATCTGGCGCAATTTCATGGCGGGCGCCATCAACGAGCCGGTCGAGGACGCGCCGGAGGAGACGAAGGACAGCGATCTGGTCAACGCCATCGCCAATGTCGCGAGCGAGGCGGGCCTGGGCAATATGAGCGTCGGCCTGGATACGCAGGGCGTGACCGTGAATATCGGCGGCGGACAGCTTCGTTTGCCGATCGACCAGCCGCCCGAACCTTCGCCGGGCGCGCCCGGACCGCAGCCCGGCACGCCGCCGCCGCGCATCATCGTTCCGGCCGATCCGGCCGCCAGCGATCAAAAGCCCTGATTTGAAAGCGGCGCGGCAGCAACAAAACATGGACTTGCGCTCTTTCTCCCCGGCGCGTCCTGACCTACATGGATGGGCATGAGCGCTCCCCTCTACAACAAGGACATTTTGCGGCTGGCCGCGAACATTCCCCATCACCGGCGGCTGTCCGATCCGCAGGCGAGCGTGGAGAAGCGCTCCCCCACATGCGGGTCGCGGGTGACGGCGGATGTCAGGATGGCGGCGGGGCGAATCGCGGAGATCGGGCTGGACGTGAAGGCCTGCGCGCTGGGGCAGGCTTCGGCGGCGCTGATGGCGGCGCAGGCGATTGGCCTCTCCGCCGATGAGCTGGCCGATGCGCGGGACCGGTTGACCGCCTATCTGGCCGGGGAAAGCGACGATCTGGATTTCTGGCCGGGGCTGGCGGTGCTGGCGCCGGCGCGGGGCTATCCGGCGCGCCATGCCTCCATTCGGCTTGGTTTCGAAGCCATTGCCGAAGCCGCGCGCATGGCCGACGCCTGATGCACGGACAAGTTGCGCAGGTCGGCGCTCCGCCGGTTTCCGCCACCGATATATTGCTTTCCGAAGGGGTGGTCCTGCTGGGCGCGGCGGTGCTGTTCGTCTTGCTGTTCCGCCGCCTTGGGCTGGGCGCGGTGCTGGGTTATCTGGTCGCGGGCGCGCTGGTCGGGCCGCAGGGGCTGAGGCTGGTGGGCGGTGCGGAATCGAAGCTCGCCATCGCGGAGATCGGCATCGTCCTGCTGCTGTTCCTGGTCGGGCTGGAACTGCATCCGGCGCGGCTATGGCGGTTGAAGCGCGACATATTCGCGCTGGGCACGGCGCAGGTGGTGCTGTGCGGATGCGCGCTGACAGCGATCATCTTCTACACCACCGGCTTTACCTGGGGCGCGGCCATCGCATTGGGGCTGCCGCTCGCGCTTTCCTCCACCGCGCAGGTTCTGCCGGGCCTCAAGAGCAGCGGCCGCATCAATTCGCCCTTTGGCGAGAAAGTGTTTTCGATCCTGCTGTTCCAGGATCTATCGATCGTTCCGCTGATCACCATCGTCGCGGCCCTCTCACGCAATCCCTCCGATGCGGGCGGCACGCCGGGATGGATGACGGCGGGCTATACGGTCGCGGCGATCGCCGGACTGGTGCTGGCGGGGCGATTCGTCCTGCGCCCCTTGCTGCGGCTGGTCGGGCGACTGGGCGAACGGGAACTTTTCGTCACGGTCGGGCTGTTCACCGTGCTGGCGGCGGCGGCGCTGATGCACACGCTGCACCTCTCGACCGCGCTGGGCGCCTTTATCGCAGGCGTGATGCTGGCCGATTCGCCCTATCGGCATGAGATAGAGGCGGATGTCGAACCCTTCCGCTCGATCCTCCTGGGCCTTTTTTTCCTGGCGGTCGGCATGGTGCTGGACCTGCATGTAGTGGCGGCCAACCCCCTGTTCGTGATCGGCATGGCGGCGATATTGGTGCTGACCAAGGCGGGGCTGATCATGGGGCTCGCCCGGCTGTTCGGCATGGAGCGGAACCAGGCCATCGGCGCGGGACTGCTGCTGAGCCAGGGCGGCGAATTCGGCTTCGTCCTGTTCGCGCAGGCGCAGAACGCCCTGCTGATCGCGCCCCAGGCGGCCAGCCTGTTCAGCGCCATCGTCACCTTCTCCATGGCGACGACCCCCTTCCTGATGCTGTTCGCGCGCAGGCTGGAATTTGCCCGGCCCAAGACTGGGCCGGACCTGCCCCGGCCCGAAGACGCGCCGCGCGGCACCGCGATCATCGTGGGCTATGGCCGATTCGGGCAGACCGTCGCGCAAATGTTGATGGGCCACGGTTTCGGCGTTGTGCCGATCGACAAGAAACCCTCCCAGATCGAGGTTTCCAGCCAGTTTGACATGAAGGTCTATTATGGCGACGGCACGCGGATCGACCTGCTACGCCGGTCGGGCGCGGAGGAGGCGCGGCTGATCGCCTTCTGCATCGACGACCCCTCGCTCGACGCGCGGGTGCTGGAGCCGATTGCGGAGGCTTTCCCGCAGGCGGCGCTGGTGGTCCGCGCCTTCGACCGGCGGCAGTTACTGGCGTTGCAGGACATGGATTTGTCAGGCGTGGTGCGCGAAGTGTTCGAATCCGCCATCTGCATGGGCGTGCAGGCGATGCAGGCGCTGGGCGTGCCGTCGGAGGAGGTTGAGGAAGTCGAGCGCCAATATCGCCTGAATGACGAACAGCGCATGGCCCTGCAGGGCGAACATGGCGATTTGCTGGCGGCCAAGGATTTGATGTACCGGCCCGGCAACCGCATGCGTCTGCTGGCGCGGGGCGAAGGAGAGGAAGAGGCATGATTGCGGTTCTGGCGGCATTGTCGGCGGCTTTGGCGATTGCGGCGGGGGCCTTTGGCGCGCATGGCGCGGCCAGCCCGCAGGCGGCGGAATGGCTGCGCACCGGCGGCCTTTATCAGCTCATCCATGCCGTGGCCGCGATCGCCATCATGGGGGTAGCGCGGGGTCCGGCGGCGCTGCAATTGGGCGGGGCGGCGATATTTGCCCTCACCCTCTATGCCATGGCATTGGGAGCGCCCAAATGGCTGGGCGCAGTGACGCCCATCGGCGGGACGCTGATGATCGCCGGCTGGCTATGGGCCGCCTGGATCTATTGGCGCGGCTGATCGCCGCCACTTGCCCCCGCCCTCACCCACGCTTAGATTGAACATATGGCCGATCACCACCACCACGACCATCATGAACCGGCAGGCGACAGTCTGGCGGATGCCGCGCGCGCCACGCTGGAGGCGAGCCAGGAACAATGGACGCCGATGCGCGCCGCCATCTTCGACGCTCTGGCGGCGGAGGAAACGCCCGCATCGGCCTATGACATAGCCGATACCGTGTCGAAGGCGCGGGGAAAGCGGGTGGCGCCCAACAGCGTCTACCGCATCCTGGACCTGTTCGTGGCCAACAATATCGCGATGCGGGTGGAAAGCGCCAACGCCTATATCGCCAATGTGCATCCCGGCTGCCATCACGACTGCATCTTCCTGGTGTGCAAAGGCTGCAAGCAGGCAACCCATGTCGATGACGACAAGGTGACGGACAAGGTCCGCGCCGTCGCCAGGGCGGAGGGTTTCCAGCCGGAACGCCCGGTCATCGAGATATTGGGCACCTGCGCCAAATGCGCGGCGTGAGGGAGACGTTGCGCTTCGGCCCGGAACGGCCTAGCGCGGTCGGGAGTCTATGTCTTACATGAACGATCGCCCCTCCACCCCGCTGCTTGACCAGGTCGTCTGGCCTGCCGACCTGCGCAAACTGCAACCCGACCGGCTTCGGCAACTGGCCGACGAGCTGCGGCAGGAAGTGATTTCCGCCGTGGGCGTGACGGGCGGCCATCTGGGGTCCGGGCTGGGCGTGGTGGAGCTGACCACCGCCATCCATTATGTGTTCGATACGCCCAACGACAAGCTGGTCTGGGATGTCGGCCATCAATGCTATCCGCACAAGATACTGACCGGGCGGCGGGACCGCATCCGCACCCTGCGCCAGGGCGGCGGGCTGAGCGGCTTCACCAAGCGGACGGAGAGCGAGTTCGACCCCTTCGGCGCGGCGCATAGCTCCACCTCGATCAGCGCGGCGCTGGGCTTTGCCGTGGCGAACAAGATGCAGGGCAAGCCGGGCAAGGGCATCGCCGTCATCGGCGACGGCTCCATGTCGGCGGGCATGGCCTATGAGGCGATGAACAATGCGCGGGAGGCCGGGAACCGGCTAATCGTGATCCTGAACGACAACGACATGTCGATTGCGCCCCCCGTCGGCGGCCTGTCGGCCTATCTGGCGCGGCTGGTGTCGAGCCGGGAGTTTCTGGGTCTGCGCGACCTGGCCAAGCGGCTGGCGCGCAAGCTGCCCCGCCCGCTCCACAACGCGGCGCGCAAGACCGACGAGTTCGCGCGCGGCATGGCGATGGGCGGGACATTGTTCGAGGAACTGGGCTTTTACTATGTCGGGCCGATAGACGGGCATAATCTGGACCAGTTGATCCCGGTGCTGGAAAATGTCCGCGACGCGGCGGAGGGGCCGTGCCTGGTCCATGTCGTGACGCAGAAGGGCAAGGGCTATGCCCCGGCCGAGGCGGCGGCGGACAAATATCATGGCGTGCAGAAGTTCGACATCATCACCGGCACGCAGGCCCAGGCGCCTCCGGGACCGCCCAGCTACACCGGCGTCTTCGCCAAGGCGCTGATCGCGGAGGCGAAACGCGATCCGGCGGTGTGCGCGATCACCGCCGCCATGCCTTCGGGCACGGGGCTGGACAAATTCGCCGCCGCCTTTCCCGACCGGACGTTCGACGTCGGCATTGCTGAGCAACACGCCGTGACCTTCGCGGCGGGTCTGGCAGCGCAGGGAATGCGGCCCTTCTGCGCGATCTATTCGACTTTCCTCCAGCGCGCCTATGATCAGGTCGTGCATGACGTGGCGATCCAGAATCTGCCGGTGCGCTTCGCCATCGACCGGGCGGGGCTGGTCGGTGCGGACGGTTCGACCCATGCGGGCAGCTTCGACGTGACCTACCTTGCCAGCCTGCCTAATTTCGTCGTCATGGCGGCCGCTGACGAAGCGGAGCTGGTCCATATGGTCCACACCTGCGCCGTGCATGACGACGGGCCGATCGCGGTGCGCTATCCGCGCGGCAATGGTACGGGGATCGCCCTGCCCGAGACACCGGAGCGGCTGGAGATCGGCAAGGGCCGCATCGTCCGTGAAGGACGGCAAGTCGCGATATTGTCGCTCGGCACCCGGCTGGAGGAGGCGCTGAAGGCGGCGGAAGCGCTGGAGGCCAAGGGGCTTTCGACCACCGTTGCCGACCTGCGCTTCGCCAAGCCGTTGGACGAGGCCCTGATCCGCAAGTTGCTGACCACCCATGAAGTCGCCGTCACCATAGAGGAAGGGTCCATCGGCGGCCTTGGCGCGCATGTGCTGACTTTGGCGAGCGACCAGGGGCTGATCGACAATGGCCTCAAGCTGCGAACCATGCGCCTGCCCGACATCTTCCAGGATCAGGACAAGCCTGAGAAGCAATATGCCGATGCACGGCTGGATGCGGAGGCCATTGTTGATACGGTGCTGACGGCGCTGCGCCATAATAGCGCGGGCATCGGGACGGAGGTGCGGGCCTGATTGGCAACCGGAAGGTTGCATGAACTTCCTGGCGCACCTATATTGGCAACCAGGAGGTTGCCGATATGACCGATGCCATCATCAAGACCATCGAGATCGCTGCGCCCATCGACAAGGTCTGGGACGCGCTGATCGATCATGAGAAGTTTGGAGCTTGGTTCCGCGTGGCGTTGGACCAGCCCTTTGCCGTGGGTCGGGCCTCGACGGGGCAGATGACCTATCCGGGCTATGAACATTATCGCTGGGAAGCGCGGGTCGTGGCGATCGAACCGATGACGCGCTTCGCCTATGAATGGCCCGCGACCGGGGACGACAAGGAATTGATGGAGAGCGGCGTGCCGGCGCCCGAATGGACGCTGGTGGAATTCATGCTGGAGCCGGTGGGAGAAGGCACGCGACTGACCGTCACCGAGAGCGGGTTCGACAAGGTGCCGGAACCCCGGCGGAGCAATATCATGCGGTCCAACGACGGCGGCTGGGCCGAACAGGTGAAGAATATCCGCGACTATGTCGAGGGTTGATGGCTCCCCTGCCCGGCTGTTTGCGGCGCTGGGGGATACGACGCGGCTGGGGTTGATCGGGCGGCTTTCCGAGGGTGGGGAGCGGTCTATCGTCCAGTTGGGCGATGGATTGCCGATCAGCCGTCAGGCGGTGGCGAAGCATCTGGATGTGCTGCTTGGCGCCGGGTTGGTGCGGCGGACCCGGAGCGGGCGGGAGGTGCTGTTCACCCTGCGTCCGGAGGTCGTCGCAGAAGCGCGGGACTGGCTCGACAAGGTCGGGAGTCAGTGGGACGGGACTTTGGGCCGGTTCAAGGAATTTGCCGAGAACCAGCCCTAAGTTACTGGTTCATTGCGGAGTGGAGGCGCGGGCGTCCTGGCCGTCGCCTTCCGGGGCGGCGATGATGTCGCGGGTGGTGGCGCCCTTGTCCACGACTTCGGTGCCCGGATCGCCCGCCGATGAGCGGATGCCTGCGGCGGCATTGGCACGGCCGGCGGCGTTCAGCGTGCCGGTTTCGGCGGCGCTGCGCGCGGCGGGACCGCCGAACATGGCCTCCATCGCGGCCTTGCTGGAATCCACCTGCGCGGCGGCCGGGGTGCCCGGAGCGGGCGGAACCAGCGCGAAGTCGGGCGGGATCACCAGCGGCGCCTGACGCGACACGGCGAACTCATCGGGGCGGGTGCGGTTGAACAGGCCGCCACCGCCGCCGCAAGCGGACAACATGGAAATAAGGCCAGCGGCGAGGATCAGTTTACGCATCAGTTCAGAGACTCCGTCTTTGCGCCCTTCTCGCGCAGCAGAAGCGCCCGCGCAAGCAGGATCAGCACGCCGAAAGTGATGGCCGCATCGGCCAGGTTGAAAATCAGGAAAGGCCGCCATTCGCCGAAATGCAGGTCGGCATAGTCGATCACAAAGCCCAGGCGCACGCGGTCGATGATGTTGCCGATCGCGCCGCCGAGGACCAGGCCGAGCGCCGCGACATCCTGCCGCTCCTTTTCGCGCCACATCCACACCCCCACAAAGCCCGCGATCAGCATGGTCATGCCGACCAGTATCCAGCGCATCACATCCGTTTCGGCATGGAAGAAACCCATCGAAACCCCGCGATTTTCCAGCCAGCGCAGGCGGAAGACCGGCAGGATTTCAATGCCGTCGTCCATCCGGCTTTTCAGCGCCAGCGGATAGGTGACGGTATATTTGACGAGTTGGTCGAGCGCGAGCGTGACGGTCGCGACGATCAGGCCGAGGGGGCGGTGGTTGAGGGCCGCCATCAGCACTGTGCCCGAAAGTAGTTGGGTAACATAGGTGACACGAAAGAACCCCAGATAAGCGCCATTGCTTTATTGTTCACTTGCTACAGCCTGCGTCCCACAGCGCTATAGCCGAGGAACGCGGATGTAGGACAGGGGAAGTTTTAGCTGGCGAGCACCTCGTCGCAGCGGCCGCAGAGCGCGCCGTCCTCTTCCACTTCCGGCAGCAGGCGCCAGCAGCGGCCGCATTTGTGCCAGTCGCTGGGTTTCACTGCGATACCGTCGCCCTTGCCCGTTTCGATGCGGGCGACGATGGCGATTTCGGCGAAGTTCACACCGTCGCTGGGGACCGTCAGCCCCATGGTGACATCGGCCTCCAGGCTGGAGCGGATGATCTTTTCGCGGCGGAGCGGTTCGATGGCTTCGTTGACCTGATCGCGCTGGTTGCGGATTTCGGTCCATTTGTCGTCCAGGCTCCGGTCCAGCCATGCTGCATCGACTTCCGGCCATTCCAGGAAATGGACGCTTTCTTCGGGGTTTGCGTAGCGGCTTTGCCACACTTCCTCAGCGGTGAAGGGGATGATCGGCGCGGCGTAGCGGACCAGGGCGTGGAACAGCGTGTTCAGGACCGTGCGATAGGCGCGGCGCTTGGGGTCGGACTTCGCGTCGCAATAGAGGCAGTCCTTGCGGATATCGAAGAAGAAGGCCGACAGGTCGCCGTTGGCGAAGTCGAACAGGGCGCGGGTGTAGCGGCTGAATTCGAGCCAGTTTTCGCTGCCCGCCGCCTTTTCGACCACGCCCTTGAGGTCGGCGTCGAGCTTCGCCAACAGGTGGAGCATGTAGCGCTCCAGTTCCGGCATCTCGCTGACGGGCAGCTTTTCATCATCAGAGAAATCGGAAAGAGCACCCAGCAAGTAACGGAAACTGTTGCGAAGTTTGCGATAGGCGTCCGACGAACCGGCCAGCACTTCCTTGCCGATGCGGACGTCGTCAAAATAGTCGGTGCTTGCGACCCAGACGCGGAGGATGTCGGAGCCGCTTTCCGCGATGACCTTCAGCGGGTCGACCACATTGCCGAGGCTCTTCGACATTTTGCGGCCCTGCCCGTCCAGCGCGAAGCCGTGGGTGAGAACGGCGTCATAAGGCGCGCGGCCGCGGGTACCGCTGCTTTCCAGCAGGGACGACTGGAACCAGCCGCGATGCTGGTCGGAACCTTCGAGATAGAGGTCGGCGCGGGCATTGGGGCCATAGCGGCCCTCTACCACGAAGCTGTGGGTGGAGCCGCTGTCGAACCAGACGTCGAGGATGTCGTTCACCACCTCATAGTCGTTGAGGTCGTAATCCGGGCCGAGCAGGGCCTGATGGTCGGCGCCGAACCATGCGTCGGCGCCTGCGCCCTTGAACGCCTCGATGATGCGGGCATTGACTGCCTTATCAACGAGATATTCGCCAGTCTTGCGATGGACATAGAGGGCGATGGGCACGCCCCAGGCGCGCTGGCGGCTGATCACCCAGTCGGGACGCCCCTCCACCATCGAGCGGATGCGGTTGATCGAGCGTTCGGGAACCCAGCGGGTGTGTTCGATGGCATTGAGGGCGAGGTCGCGTAGGGTGGCGGCGTTGTCGCCCTCACCCTTCCCACTCGCTTGCGCGAGCGGGCCCCTTCCCTCTCCCGCAGGAGAGGGAGACCACGGCGCGCTGCGATCCATCGGGATGAACCATTGGGGGGTGCAGCGGAAGATGATCTTCGCTTTCGAGCGCCAGCTATGGGGATAGCTGTGCTTGAAGTCGTCGGACGCCGCCAGAAGCCCGCCTGCTTCGCGCAGGTCGGTGCAGATCGGGCCGTCCTTGCTGACGAATTTCGGGTTGATGACCGATCCCTGACCGCCAAGCCAGAGCCAGTCGTCGCGATATTTGCCGTCATTTTCGACCGCGAAGACGGGGTTGATGCCATTCGCCTTGCAGAGCGCGAAGTCGTCCTCGCCATGGTCGGGCGCCATATGGACGAGGCCGGTGCCCGCGTCGGTGGTGACGAAATCGCCCGCGAGGAACGGGCGGGGCTTGGCGAAGAAGCCGCCGAGATGGTGCATCGGGTGGCGGGCGACGGCTCCGGCGAGGTCGGTGCCTTTAAAAGCCGGGGTATTTTCGAATTGAACTTCAGGGACGACTTCGTCTGGAAAATCAGCCACGAATTGCGCCTTGATCGCACCATCCAACCGATTGATGAAAGAACCGAGCAATTCTTTGGCTACGACAAATTTACGACCAGCCCATTGCCCACGCTCAAAACGTGACCAAACGCAAACATACTCAACCTCCGGCCCATAGGCCAAGGCCTGGTTCACCGGGATCGTCCAAGGCGTCGTCGTCCAGATCACCGCATGGGCGCCGACCAGTTCCGGCGCGTTCGGCGCTTCGACAATCTCGAACGCCACATCGATCTGGGTCGAGACGATATCCTCATATTCGACCTCCGCCTCGGCCAGCGCGGTTTTTTCGACCGGGGACCACATGACGGGCTTGGCGCCGCGATAAAGCTGGCCGCTTTCGGCGAATTTCAGCAGTTCGGACACGATGGTCGCTTCGGCGTCGAACTTCATGGTGAGATAGGGATCGTCCCAGTCGCCCATGACGCCAAGGCGCTTGAACTGCTCCTTCTGAACGCCGACCCATTTGTCCGCATAGGCGCGGCATTCGGCGCGGAATTCTTGGGGCGCAACCTCGTCCTTATTCTGCTTCTTCTTGCGATATTCCTCCTCGATCTTCCATTCGATGGGGAGGCCGTGGCAGTCCCAGCCGGGGACATAGGGCGCGTCCTTGCCGAGCAGCGACTGGCTGCGGACGATGATGTCCTTCAGCACCTTGTTCATCGCATGGCCCATATGGATGTCGCCATTGGCATAGGGCGGGCCGTCGTGGAGGATGAAGCGTTCCCGGCCCTTCCGCCGTTCGCGCAGCTTGCCGTAGAGGTCCATTTCCTCCCAGCGCGCCAAAATGGCCGGTTCCTTCTGCGCGAGGCCCGCCTTCATCGGGAAGTCGGTGACGGGAAGGAAGACGGTGCTCTTATAGTCTGGCTGGTCGGTCATTTTGGGTCCGGCGGTGAAATGCAAACGCCGTTCATGCTGAGCGAAGTCGAAGGGCCAAACCGAACGTAGCGAAACACTTCGCTCCGCTCAGTGGGGGCTTCGACCTCGCTCAGCCCGAACGGAAATAATGAAGGGTGGCCCTACGCGAGGTGGGGCGTTCCCGCAAGGATTTGCCGCGCATCGTCGCAGTCCTTCGCAATGGCGGCCATCAGGGCGTCGAGGCCGTCAAACTTCGCTTCGGGGCGGAGGAAGTGGATCATCTGAACCTCTATCCGCTGATCGTAGAGACTTTCGGCGAAGTCGAAGAAATGCGGTTCCAGCAATTCCTTGGGCGGATCGAAACTGGGGCGGATGCCGAGATTGGCGGCGCCGTCCAGCACCCGGCCATCCGGGAGCAGGCCGCGCACGGCGTAGATGCCATAGGCCGGGCGCAGATAATGGCCCAGGTCGACATTGGCGGTCGGGAAACCGATGGTGCGGCCCAGCTTGTCGCCATGCTGGACCGTACCCTCTATAGTGAAGGGGCGGGTCAGCAGGCGGGTGGCCATGGCGCAATCGCCGGATTTCAGCGCCTGCCGGATCCGGGTGGAGGAGATGATGTCGCCATCCTGCCCCGTGATCGGGGCCACGGCCTGCGCGGCGATGCCGAGGGGCGCGCCCAGTTCCGCAAGGGTTGCGATGGAACCGGCGCGGTCCTTGCCGAAGGTGAAATCCTCCCCGGTCACGACTCCGGCGACGCCCCATTGCGCCAGCAGATCGACGAAAGCCTGCGGGTCGAGCGCGGCCAGTCCGCGGGTGAAGTCGAAGACCAGCATCGCGTCGGCGCCCGCCCTGGCGAACAGGCGTTCGCGCTGATCGAGCGTCGTCAGGCGGAACCAGGGCGTTTCCGGGCGGAACAGCCGCATGGGATGCGGGTCGAAGGTGGCGATGATCGCCGGGCGGCCCTGCGCGCTGGCAAGCGCTATGGCGCGGCGGGCAACGGCCTGGTGCCCGGCGTGAAATCCGTCGAAATTCCCCAGCGCCATGATGCTGCCGCGCAGATGGGCGGGCATCGGGGCGCTGCTGTGCAGCCGCTCCATGAGGCGCGCTATAGGGGTGTGTCCGGCCGCTGGCAATGCGTGGCCGGGCGGCGGAAGGTGACGAAGCTGTAGGCGGGGCGGCCGTCTTTCGCGGGATGATCTTCGCGGGCGGTTTCCTGCCATTCGGCAGGGTCGGGATAGGCGATATGGGTGTCGCCTTCCGCGTCGACATGGACTTCGGTGAGTTCGATGCGGTGGGCGAGCGGCAGGAAGAGGCGATAGATTTCCGCGCCGCCGATCACCGCGACCGTGGCGGCAGCGGCCTTTGCGATGGCGGTTTCCGCCGTGGGGACAGGTTCGGCGCCCTCCCCTGCCCATGCGCTGTCGCGGGTAAGGACGATGTGGCGGCGGCCGGGGAGCAGGCCGGGCAGGCTGTCGAAGGTCTTGCGGCCCATGACCATCGGGTGGCCCAGGGTCAGCGCCTTGAAATGCCGGAGGTCGGCGGGCAGGCGCCAGGGCAGGTCGCCATCCTTGCCGATCACGCCATTGTCCGCGCGGGCGAGGATGAGGACGATTTCAGGGGCGGGATGGGTCATGACGCCTGCCTGGCTCTCTTCAAGAAGAAGAGAGGGGCTTCGACAGGCGCAGCCCGAACGGTGGTGGGGTGTCGGGCTGTTTCGATCATAGGGTCAAGCGGGTGACGTGGCCCATCTTGCGGCCGGAGCGGGCTTCATGCTTGCCGTAGAGGTGCAGGTGGTTGGCCGGATCGGACAGGATTTGCAGCCAGTCATTGGCCTGTTCGCCGATCAGATTATGCATCTCGACCTTTGCGGCGGCGAGGCCGGTGTCGCCCAGCGGCAGGCCGCAAATGGCGCGGACATGGTTTTCGAACTGGCTGGTGAGCGCGCCTTCGATGGTCCAGTGGCCGCTATTGTGAACGCGGGGGGCCATTTCGTTGAAGACCGGGCCGTCGGCGCTGGCGAAATATTCCAGCGTCAGGACGCCGACATAGTCGAGGGCGTCGGCGACCTTCGACGCGAGGGCGCGGGCTTCGGGAAGCTGGCCTTCGATCAGGGAGCCTGCGGGGACCGTGGACGTGTCGAGAATGCCGTCCTTATGGACGTTGGCGGCGGAGTCCCAGAAACGAATCTGGCCGTCCGCGCCGCGAACGAGGATGACGGAAAATTCCTGCGCGAAGGTGACGAAGCCTTCCAGTATGGCGCTCTGGCGCTGAATCGCGTTCCATGCGCGCACCGCGTCGCCGGGGTCGGAAAGGCGGGCCTGCCCCTTGCCGTCATAGCCCATGCGGTTGGTTTTCAGGATCGCCCTGCTGCCGATCCGGTCGATGGCTTCTTCCAGGTCGTCCAGGCTTTCGACCGGGGCGAAGGGGGCGGTCAGGCCGCCAAGGTCGCAGACGAAGCGCTTTTCGGCGAGGCGGTCCTGCGCGATGCGCAGCGCCTGCGCGCCGGGGCGGACGAGGCCGTGCGTGGCGAGGACTTCGATGGCCAAGGGGTCGATATTCTCGAACTCATAGGTCACCACGTCGACGCTGTCGGCGAAGGCCGCGAGGGCGGCGGCGTCTTCATAGGCGCCCTGCGTCCAGCGGGGGGAAACGTCGGCGGCGGGGCCGCTCGTTTCCGGGGCGTAGATGTGGGTGCGATAGCCAAGCTGCGCGGCGGCGATGGCGATCATGCGGCCAAGCTGGCCGCCGCCTAATATGCCGATGGTGGAGCCGGGCGCGATCGTCGTCATCTTATTCCGGGGTTTCCGCTACGTCGTTGGTCTGCTTGGCGCGCCAGGCGTCCAGCCGCTGGGCCAGCGCTTCGTCGGTGGTGGCGAGGATGGAGGCGGCCAGCAGCGCCGCGTTGATCGCGCCGGGCTTGCCGATGGCGAGCGTGCCCACGGGGATGCCGCCGGGCATCTGGACGATGGAGAGCAAGCTGTCCATGCCCTTCAATGCCTTGGATTCCACGGGGACGCCCAGGACCGGGAGGCGGGTCATCGATGCTGCCATGCCGGGGAGGTGCGCGGCGCCGCCTGCACCGGCGATGATGACTTTCAGGCCACGGTCGACCGCGCCGGTGGCGTAGTCGTAGAGGCGCTGCGGGGTGCGGTGGGCGGAAACGACCTTGCATTCATGGGCGACGCCGAGCGCTTCGAGGGTTTCGGACGCATGGCGCATCGTTTCCCAGTCGGATCGGCTGCCCATGATGATGCCGACTTTTGCGGCTTCGACTGCCCCGGTCATTTCGCTTGGCGCTTCCCTGGATGGTGCGGAAAGCAAAGCCCCTTAGCGGGAGGTTGGCGGAGGGGCAATGCTTCTTTCTCCCCGCCCCTTCAAGGGAGGGGCCGGGGGTGGGTGTGCCGGGCGAGCGGCAATCCGTAGCGGTTAGGACAGGAGCTCGCTGCGCTCGCACCCACCCCTAGCCCTTCCCTTGAAAGGGTGGGGGACTTTTTAGCGTTCCGACAGATAGTAGCGGTCCTTGGCCGTCAGGTCGTCGGCGAGGTCATAGACGATGGGCTGGCCGGTCGGGATTTCCAGTTCGGTGATCTCGTCATCGGGGATGTTCGACAGATGCTTCACCAGTGCGCGGAGCGAGTTGCCGTGGGCGGAGATGACGACGCGCTTGCCCGCCTTCAGGTCGGGAGCGATGCGTTCCTCCCAATAGGGGAGCACGCGGGCGATGGTGTCCTTCAGCGATTCCGTCGAGGGGATGGCGATGCCCGCATAGCGGCGGTCCTTCGACAGGTCGAATTCGCTGCCCGCCTCCAGCGGCGGCGGCGGCGTGTCGAAGCTGCGGCGCCAGATCTTCACCTGATCGTCGCCATGCCTGGCCGCCGTCTCCGCCTTGTTGAGGCCGGTGAGGCCGCCATAATGGCGTTCGTTGAGGCGCCAGTCCTTTTCCACGGGCAGCCAGAGGCGGCCCATCTCCTCCAGCACCAGGTTCAGCGTCTTGATCGCGCGGGTCTGGACGGAGGTGTAGCACTGGTCGAAATCCAGCCCCTTTTCCTTGAGCAGGCGACCGGCGGCGCGGGCTTCCTCCGCGCCCTTTTCGGTCACGTCCACGTCCCACCAGCCGGTAAAGCGGTTTTCGAGATTCCAGGCGGACTGGCCGTGGCGGATGAGGACGAGGGTGGGCATGGGGCGCGTCTCCTGGACAAGAGCTAAATGTTGCGCCCTCCCATAGCGTTGGAAATATCCAGCGCAAGCTTGCGCAACCCCCGCCCGCCCCCACATTGCAGTCGATCCGTCGATGGGATAGCCCATGCGGGCGTTGGAAGAAGGAAGCGGCGACTTGGCATTCGTGAAGGGCATGTGGCGCATATTGGTCGCCATCAAGGACGGGCTGGTGCTGCTGTTCCTGCTGGGCTTCTTCGGCCTTCTCTATGCGGCGCTGTCCTGGTCGCCCAAGCCCGCGCAGAGCGTGCGCAGCGGCGCGCTGTTGCTGAAGCTGGAGGGCAGCATCGTCGAGCAGCCTTCCGAGGTCGATCCGATGGCGCTGCTGACGGGCGGGAACGACCGGGCGAAGGAATATGGGTTGGCCGACATCGTCGCCGCGCTGGACGCCGCCAGGGATGACAAGAAGGTCAAGGCCGTGGTGCTGAACCTGGACGGGTTCGCGGGCGGCGGTCAGGTGGCGCTGGCGCGGGTGGGAAAGGCGCTGGACGCCGTGCGCGCCGCGAAGAAGCCGGTCTTCGCCTATGCGACCATCTATAGCGACGACGGCTATCAACTGGCCGCCCATGCCAGCGAAAGCTGGGTCAATCCGCTGGGCGGCGTGGCGATCACCGGGCGCGGCGGATCGGGGCTTTACTATAAGGGGCTGATCGACAAGCTGGGGGTCAACACCCATGTCTATCGCGTCGGCACCTATAAGAGCTTTGTCGAACCCTTCACACGGACCGGCCAGTCGCCGGAGGCGAAGCAGGCCAACCAGGCGCTGGCCGATGCGCTGTGGGAGGATTGGAAGCAGGACGTCGCCAGGGCGCGGCCCAAGGCCAGGCTGGCGGCCTATGTCGGCAATCCGGCGGGCCTGGCGGAGGCGGCTGGCGGCAATCTGGCAAAGGCGGCGCTGGGCGCGGGCCTGATCGACAGGCTGGGCGACGAAGCGGCCTTTGGGGCGCGGGTGGCGGAGGTGGCGGGCGACGCGCCGGACGACAAGGACGGGGACTTCGCGGCCATCGACCTGCGCACCTATATGAAGGCGCACAAGCCCGCCGATGACGGGGATATCGGCGTGCTGACCATCGCGGGCGATATCGTCGATGGCGAGGCCGGGCCGGGCACGGCGGCGGGCGACACGATTTCGGGGCTGCTGCGCAAGGCGCTGGCGGAGAAGGATTTGAAGGCGCTGGTGGTGCGGGTCGATTCGCCGGGCGGATCGGTGATGGCGTCGGAGAAGATCCGCAGCGCCATCATGGAGGCCAAGACCGACGGACTGCCGGTCGTGGTGTCCATGGGCAATGTCGCGGCCAGCGGCGGTTATTGGGTGTCGACGCCCGCGAACGTCATCTTTGCCGAGCCGGACACGATCACCGGGTCGATCGGCGTGTTCGGCATCCTCCCAAGTTTCGAGGGCACGTTGGCGAAGATCGGCGTGACCACCGACGGGGTGAAGACGACGCCGCTTTCCGGCCAGCCCGACGTGGCCGGGGGCACGACGCCGGAATTCGACCGGATCATGCAGATGGGGGTCGAGGATATTTACGGCCGCTTCGTCGGGCTGGTCGCGCAATCCCGGCGCAAGACGCCGCAGCAGATCGACGCCATCGCGCAGGGCCGTGTGTGGGACGGCGGCACGGCGCGGCAGATCGGGCTGGTGGATCGCTTCGGCGGGCTGGAGGACGCGATTGCCGAGGCGGCGAAGCTGGCGAAGATCGATCCGGCCAAGGCCAAACCCTATCGCATCGCCAAGGAGCCGGACAAATTCGCGGAATTCGTCCAGTCCATCGTGGATCGCGAGGATGAGGATGATGCCGGGGCGCCCGATAGCCTGATGGGGCGCGACCTGCTGGGACGGCAGGCGATGGTGCAGCGGAACTGGGCCTTGCAGGCTGTTTCCGACGTGCGCGCGCTGGTGAGCGGCGCCGGAGTGCGGGCGGATTGCCTGGAATGCCGCGGCTATGGCGCGCCGCGAGTGGCGAAGGCCGCGGATGAGCGGGGGCTGATGGCCGTGCTGCTGGGCTTCTGGCGGTAGGGCGGGAGACGGACCTGTCCAGATCCTCCCTGTGGGAGGATCAGGCCTTGTAATGCGGCAGGCCGAGACCTCGCCAGATCGCCGCCGCCCGCAGCAGGAAACCGAGCAGCGCGGCGATCAGCCCGGCGACGGGAACGTCCAGCCCCCACCAGTGCAGCACCACGAACAGGCCCGACGACAGCGCCGCCGCCGTCACATAAAGTTCCGGACGCAACAGGATCGACGGTTCCCCCGCCAGCAGATCGCGCATGATGCCGCCGACGCAGCCGGTGACGATACCCATCATCGCCGCGACGAAGGGCGGAACCCCATAGCTCATCGCCTTGGCCGCGCCATAGACGGCGAAGGCGGTCAGGCCCACGGCGTCGAGCCAGTCGAGGGCGCGCTCGCTCCACAGGCGGCGCGGCGTGAACCAGACGAGCAGCGCCGCGATCATGCAGGTGATGGCGGGCACTGCGTCATGCACCCAGAAGACCGGCGCGCCGATCAGCAGGTCGCGGACCGTGCCGCCCCCCACCCCCGTCACCAGCGCGAAGAAAGCGAAGGTCACCATCGTCAGCCTCAGGCGCGCCGCCGCCAGCGCGCCGGAGGCAGCGAAGACGAAAATGCCGACGATGCTCAGCGTTTCGAGGACCGGACCGATCTGGTGAAAGGCGATGGCAGGTTGCAGCATGGGCGGAGTTAACCGCCGTCAGCCGCTTCTGTCGAGCCATCTCAAGCGGGAATCCCTATTTCGCGAGTTCACCCTCGATCACGGCGATCAGGGCGGCGTCATCGGGCGCGGTCGTCGGCGCGAAACGGGCAACCACGCTCCCGTCCTTGCCGATCACGAATTTTTCGAAATTCCACAGGACTTCAGGTTCGGGATTGGGCGTGATGCCATAGCCTTGCAGCTTTTCGCGGAAGGCGGCGCCGTCGCCCTGCGCTTCCGGCTGGGCGTTGGTCAGCGCGGCGTAGAGCGGGTGCTTTTCCGGGCCAGTGACGACGATCTTTTCGAACATCGGGAAATCGACGCCAAAATTGGTGGTGCAGAAGGTCGCGATCTCTTCATTGCTGCCCGGCTCCTGCGCGCCGAAATCATTGGCGGGGAATCCGGCGACCACCAGCCCCCGATCCTTGTAATCGGCATAGAGTTTTTCCAGCCCCTCATATTGCGGGGTCAGTCCGCATTTGGAGGCGACATTGACCGCCAGCACCACCTTGCCGGCATAGTCGGTCAGGCTGGCGTCGGCGCCCTTGATGGTCTTGAGCGGGATTTGCTGAATATCGGTCATCATATCATCTCCTTGAAAAACAGGCGGCGGGTCGCGCCGTCAAATTGCCGCTCCGAAAAGCTTGCCCACGCCGGAGGTCGCCAGCATCGCGAACACGCCCCAGAAGACGACGCGAGCGACGGCGCGCACGATCCCGCCGCCGCCGAGCCGCGCCCCGATATAGCCCAGCACGGCCAGGCAAAGCAGGGACGTGACCGCAACGGCCATGATGGCATGGGATGGGCTGGCCACCGCCGCCAATACGGGCGCGACGGCTCCGACGGAAAAGGTCGCGGCGGATGTCAGCGCGGCCTGGATCGGGCGGGCGGTGCTGATTTCGGAAATGCCCAGTTCATCCCGCGCATGGGCGGCCAGCGCGTCGACATTCATCAACTGGGTCGCCACCTGACCGGCAAGGTCCGGTGTCAGCCCGCGAGCGGCATAGATGTCGCGCAGTTCCTCCCATTCCACATGCGGCTGCTGGGCCAGCGCCTTCTTTTCCTTGGCCAGATCGGCGCGCTCCGTATCGGATTGGGCGCTGACGGAGACATATTCGCCCGCCGCCATAGACATGGCCCCGGCGACCAGCGCGGCTATGCCGGAAAGCAGGATAGTCTCCCGCGCCGCGCCGGACGCCGCGATGCCGGTGAGCAGGCTGGCGGTAGAGACGATGCCGTCATTGGCGCCCAGAACGGCGGCGCGCAGCCAGCCTACGCGGTTGACATAATGGACCGCATGATGGCCGTCGATCATGTCCTTGTCCTGCATCGTCGCGGACTGTTCCATGCGCTTTCCCCAGACTGGCTGTCCTGGCTATCAGATGAGGGGATAGGCGCAAGGCCTAAGCGCCCAGGCCTTCCGCCTTTTCCGCCAGTTCCAGCCAGCGTTCCTCCGCCGCGTCCTTTTCGGCGCGGGCCTTTTCGATGGCCTTGGTGAGCGTGTCGAATTTCTTCGGGTCGCGGCTGTAGAGATTGGGATCGGCCAGCGCTTCCTCGTCGCGGGCGATGGCGGCCTCTATCTCCTCGATGCGCTGGGGGATCAGGTCGTAGTCGCGCTGGTCCTTGTAGCTGAGCTTGGTCGAGGCGGTTTTCTGCGGCGGCGGCGCGGCGGCCTTCTTCTCGGCCCTGGGCGCGTTCTTCGGCTGGCGCTTGGCGACCCAATCGGCATAGCCGCCGACGATCACGTCGATGGTGCCGGAGCCGTCGAGGCCCAATGTCACGGTGACGGTGCGGTCGAGAAAGTCGCGGTCGTGGCTGACGATCAGGACCGTGCCTTCATAATCGGCAATCACTTCCTGGAGCAGGTCGAGCGTTTCGAGGTCGAGGTCGTTGGTCGGCTCATCCAGGATCAGCAGGTTCGATTCGCGGGCGAATTCGCGCGCGAACAGAAGGCGGGAGCGTTCACCGCCCGAAAGCGTCCCCACCCTCGCTTCCGCCAGCGAGGGGTCGAAGAGGAATTCCTTGAGATAACCGTGCACATGCTTGCGCACCCCGCGCACGTCGATCCAGTCGCCGCCTTCGGCCAGCACGTCCCGGACGCGCTTGTCGGGCTGCATCAGGCTGCGCTGCTGGTCGATGAAGATCATGTCGAGCGACTTGGCCTGTTTGACCTGGCCGGAGTCGGGCGCAAGTTCGCCGGTGAGCAGCTTCAAGAGCGTGGTCTTGCCCGCGCCGTTGCCGCCGACGATGCCGATGCGGTCGCCGCGCTGGATGCGCAGGGAGAAATCCTTGATGACGGTCCTGTCGCCGAAATTTTTCGTGACATGTTCGGCGGTGATGACGCTTTTCGTCTTGTTGTCGTCGCTGGCGACGGCGATTTTCGCGACGCCCTGCGGCCCGACCATGGCGGCGCGCTGCGCCCGCATTTCCCAGAGTTTCGCGAGACGGCCCTGGTTGCGCTTGCGCCGGGCGGTGACGCCGCGTTCCAGCCAATGGGCCTCGATCTTCAGCTTGGCGTCCAGCTTTTCGGCGGCGCGGGCTTCCTCGGCATAGACGGCTTCCATCCATTCCTCGAAACCGCCGAAGCCGATTTCGTTGCGGCGGATGCCGCCCCGGTCCAGCCACAGCGTCTGGCGCGTCAGGCGGGTCAGGAAGGCGCGGTCGTGGCTGATGACGATGAAGGCGCCGTTATAGCGGCTGAGCCAGCCCTCCAGCCAGTCGATGGCGTCGATGTCGAGATGGTTGGTCGGCTCGTCCAGCAGCAGCAGGTCGGGTTCGCTGGCCAGGGCGCGGGCGATGGCGGCGCGGCGGCGTTCGCCTCCGCTGGCGGTGGCGGCTTCGCGGTTGAGATCGGTGCCGAGCTGGCTGGCGATGGCGTCCACCTCATGGGCGGGCGGCGCGAACTGGCCCGCCAGCGCGAAATCGCGCAGCGTGGCGAAACCGCTGACGTCGGGGTCCTGCTCCAGCATGATGACGCGGGCGCCGGGGCGGACCGAGCGGTTGCCCTCATCCGGTTCGATCTGGCCGGCGATGAGCTTCAGCAGCGTGGTCTTGCCCGCGCCGTTGCGGCCGATCAGCGCCAGCCGGTCGCGTTCTCCGACGAAAATGTCGAGATTGCGGAAAAGCCAATGGGTGCCCTGGGAAAGGCCGAGATTTTCGAAGGAAAGGATAGGAGCCGCCATGGGCGTGCAGCTAGGCTTTCTCAGGGGCCGGGGCAAGAGGGGGAACCGGAAGCTGTCTGACGGCTTTCAACGCATGTCAGCGTCCGTTCATCGCAGCCGTCACAATAGACGTGCAACGCTTCTTGAGGAGAAAGCCCTGTGAAATCAACATTTGTCCTGGCCGCCCTTGGCGCCGCCCTGCCCGTCGCGGCGGTCGCGCAGACCAGCGTCACCATTGCCGAAACCGCGCCGGTCGTGACGTTGAACATTACGGAAACCGTGGAAGCCGCGCCGGACGTGGCGACGGTCGGCACCGGGGTCCAGACCCGCGCCCAGACCGCCGCGCAGGCGATGCGCGACAATGCGGTGCAGATGGACAAGCTGATCGCCGCGCTGGTGAAGGCGGGAATCCCGAAGAAGGATATCCAGACCAGCGGCATCAACCTCAGCGCGCAATATGATTACAGCAATCGCGACGGACAGCCTTCGGGGCCGCGCTTCATCGGTTATGAGGCGTCGAACCAGCTTTCGGTGAAGCTGCGCGACATCAAGAAGGTCGGCACGCTGCTCGACACGATGGTGGAGGCCGGGGCGACCAATGTGAACGGGCCTAGCTTCTCGATCGACGATCCGACGCCGATGCTGGCGCAGGCGCGGGCCGCGGCGTTGAAGAGCGCGAAGGCGCAGGCGGATTTCTATGCGCAGGCAACGGGTTATCGATCGGCGCGGCTGGTTTCGCTGGCGGAGAGCAACAGCGGCGGCCAGCCGCCCATGCCGATGATGGTGAGGGCGCAGTTCAAGGCGGATGCGGCGCCCGCCACGCCGGTCGAGCCGGGACAGGTCGGGTCTTCGGTGACGCTGACGGTTCAGTACGCGCTGGAGAAATAAGGCGCGCTGTGGTGGGAAGTGGCCAGTTGCTGACATTAGATATCCGTTCGCCCTGAGCGAAGTCGAAGGGCTCTGCTGAGCGGAGGCGAAGCATGGAAGCCTCGCTCCGCTCGGCTGAAGGCTTCGACTTGCCGGAGGCAAGTTTATCCTGAGCGCCTGCCTTGGCAGGCAGACGAAGGACTCAGCCCGAACGGAAAACTGAACGCCCGCCTTCCACCCATTATCCCATTCACCACCTGTTCAATGCTGCGCGGCTATGCCAAGGTCATGCGAATGATGCGGTTCAGACTGATTGCGGGCCTGGGAGCCATGGCGGCGCTTTTCGTCACGAATCCCGCCGCTTATTCCAGCAGCCAGCGCGACGAGCAGGATGCCGCCCGGCGCGCCATGCTGGACGGGCAGGTCATGCCCTTTTCCGTCATCAAGCGCCGGGTCGACGCCGCCATGGGCGGGGCGACCTATCTGGGCAGCGAATTCAACCCTTCATCCAACCGCTATCGCCTGAAATATGTGAAGGACGGCAAGGTGCTATGGGTTGATGCGGACGGTCGCACGGGCGATATAATCGGCTGGGCGCGTTAGTCGCGCTTACAGGCATAATAACGGAAACGGGGCTATATGCGTCTGCTGATCGTCGAAGATGAACCTAGCCTTGGGCAACAGCTCCGCAATACGCTGGAGGGCGCGGGCTATGCCGTGGACCTGGCGACCGATGGGGAAGACGGCCATTTTCTGGGCACGACGGAAAGCTATGACGCGGTGGTGCTGGACCTGGGCCTGCCGACCATCGACGGGCTGACCGTGCTGGACCGCTGGCGCAAGGAAGGCCGGGGATTTCCGGTGCTGGTGCTGACCGCGCGCGATAGCTGGTCGGACAAGGTGGCGGGTCTGGACGCGGGCGCGGACGATTATCTGGCCAAGCCGTTTCAGAGCGAGGAGTTGATCGCCCGCCTGCGCGCGCTGATCCGCCGCGCTTCGGGCAATGCGTCGAGCGAATTGAACGCCGGCGATGTCCGGCTGGACACGCGGTCGGGCAAGGTGACGCTGAAGGGCGAGCCGGTGAAGCTGACCGCGCAGGAATATAAGCTGCTTTCCTACCTGCTGCACCACAAGGGCAAGGTGGTGAGCCGCACCGAACTGATCGAACATATTTACGACCAGGATTTCGACCGCGATTCCAATACGATCGAGGTGTTCGTGACGCGCATCCGCAAGAAGCTGGGCGCGGATGTCATCACGACGATCCGGGGCCTGGGCTACAGCCTCGACGAGCCGGGGCGGTAATCACTCACCTTCCGTTCGGGCCGAGCTTGCCGAAGCCCTGTTTTTCTTCTCAAAGAAGAGCGCGGCCCTTGGACAAGCTGAGGGCGAACGGAAACAAAGGCTTCTGCGTCTTTGACTGACCAGCCCCAAGTTACCTCCACGGGATCGCTCAGCCGCCGCATGATCGGCATCGCGGCATTGTGGATCAGCCTGCTGCTGCTGGGCGGCGGGCTGGCGCTGGATCGGGTGCTGTCCGACGCGATCACGCGCAATTTCGACGACGGCATGAACTATGTGCTGACCGCCATGATCGCGTCGGCCGAAATCGGGCCGGACGGAGAGGTTCTGTTCAACCGGGAACCCGCCGACCAGCGCTTTCTGGAACCCAATAGCGGCCTTTATTACCAGATCAGCGGCAAGGGGCATGAGGATTGGCGGTCGCGGTCGCTGTGGGACCGGGCGCTCAAGGTGCAGGCGGAGCATAAGGACGACGCGCCGCATTTTTATGACAGCAACCAGTTCCCCGGCGAGGATCTGCGCGTCATGGAACGCAGCATCATCCTGCCGGGATCGAACACGCGCTGGATGTTCATGGTGGCGCAGGCGCGCGAAGGGCTGGACGCGCAGATCAAGACATTGCGCTCGACCCTGTTCCAGAGCTTCGCGTTGCTGGCGCTGGGGCTGATCGTGCTGGCGACGTTGCAGACGCTTTACGGGTTGTTGCCGCTGCGCAAGGTGCGGCATGAGATCGTGCGGATGCGCGGCGGCGAGAAGAACCGCGTGACGGAGCCGATGCCCGCCGAAGTGCTGCCGATGGTCGAGGAACTGAACGCCCTGCTCGCCCATAATGAGCGGCAGGCGGAGGAGGCGCGGACCCATGCGGGCAACCTCGCCCATGCGCTCAAGACGCCGCTGACGGTGATCATGAACGCGGCGACCGCGCAATCGCCCGATCTGGGAGACACGGTGATCCGGGAAGCGACGACGATGCGGCGGCAGGTGGACCACCACCTCGCCCGCGCCCGCGCCGTGGGACGGCGCGGCGCGGCGCAGAGCCGGGCGGAGGTGTGGACCAGCCTGGAGGCGGTCGAGCGGGCGGTCCAGCGGCTCTATCCCGATGTGCGGATCGACATGGATGGCGTGAAGGACGCTGCCGTCCGGGTCGAGCGGCAGGATCTGGACGAAATGCTGGGCAATCTGGTCGAGAATGCCGCCAAATATGGCGGCGGCAGCGTGTTCGCGACGGTCGGGCGCCATGGAGCGATGGTCGAGATATTGGTCGAGGATGACGGCGCGGGGATTCCGGAGGTGGATCGGACGCGCATCTTCGACCGGGGCGTGCGGCTCGATTCGGGGAAGCCGGGCACGGGCCTTGGCCTGGCCATCGTGCGGGATGTCGCGGAAATCTATGGCGGGTCGGTCGCTCTGGAGGAAAGCGAGGATCTGGGCGGCGCGCTGGTCCGGTTGCGGCTGCCTGCGGCCTGATGCGGCGGCATTTCTATCTGGTTTGCGGGTTGCTGTCGCTTGGCCTGGGGGCGATCGGGGCTTTCCTGCCGCTGCTGCCGACCGTGCCGTTCATGATATTGGCGGCATTCTGCTTTGCGCGGTCTAGTCCGGCGCTGGAGGCGCGGCTGGTGGACCATCGCCATTTCGGGCCGCATATCCGCCGCTGGCGGGAAAAGGGCGCGATCAGCCGGAGGGGGAAGAAGGCGGCGTTGACGGCCTTTGCGTTCAGCGTGGTGCTGGCGTTGGTATTTTCACCTTTTCCGTGGTTCTTGATCCCGGTTGCGGCTGCGTTGATCGGCGGGACATGGATTTGGACGCGGCCTGAGGGATAAGAGATGCAAGCTCAGTTCATCGCCAGGATCATGTTCCGCACCTGCGGATAGACCTGCTTTTCCCATTTGCTGCCGGAAAACACGCCATAATGGCCGACGCCGGGTTGAAGGTGATGGCGCTTCAGATGCGGACGCAGGCCCGTGCAGAGCGCATGGGCGGCCGCCGTCTGGCCCACGGCGCAGACATCGTCCTTCTCGCCCTCTACGGTCAGCAGCGCGGTGTTGCGGATGGCGCCCGGATTGACCACACGCCCGCGATAGGTGAGTTCGCCCTTGGCCAGCAGGGTCCGCTGGAACACCTTCTCCACGGTTTCGAGGTAGAATTCCGCCGTCATGTCCAGCACGGCGAAATATTCCTCATAGAAGGTCTTGATCCGGTCGGCCTCGACCTTCTTGCCGTCGGCCAGCAGTTGATAGAGTTCGCGATGCGCCGCGCCATGCCGGTCCATGTTCATCGACATGAAGGCGGAAAGCTGGAGGAAGCCGGGATAGACCCGCCGCCCTCTACCCGCATAGCGCATCGGCACCATGCTGATCAGATTTTCCTCGAACCACTTGATCGATCGGTCGTTGGCGAGTTCGTTGACAACCGTGGGCGCCGCGCGCGTATCGATCGGCCCGCCCATCAGCGTCATGGAACGCGGGGTCGCCGGATCCTTGTCCTCCGCCATGATCGACACCGCCGCCATCGCCGGAACGCAGGGCTGGCACACCGACACCAGATGCGATCCCGGCCCCATTTCCTGCATGAAGGTCATGATATAGTCGACATAATCGTCGAAACCGAAACGCCCGGCGCTGAGCGGCACGTCGCGGGCATTTTTCCAGTCGGTGATATAGACGTCATGGTCGCGCAGCAGGGTCTGGACGGTGTTCCGCAGCAGGGTCGCGAAATGGCCGGACATGGGCGCCACCACCAGCACCCTGGGCTGGGCGGTCTCCACATCGTCCTTCACGAAGTGCAGCAGATTGCCGAACGGCAGGTCCAGCGCCACCTCTTCCCGCACGGCGACCTCCGCATTGCCGCTGCGGACCTGCGTTATGCCATAGGCCGGGCGGCGATGCGTCAGCTTTGCGCCCTGGAACACATCCATCAGGGCGAACATGCGGCGGGGCATGGCCCAATCCGCGGCAGGCCCCATCCTGTCCTTGAGCGAAAGAGCGATCTGAGCACCGAAGCGCGCGGGAGCCATCATGTCGTTCCAGGCCTGATAGCCGCTATATAACATCATCATTTTGCTCAAAAACGTCCTACGCTCGGCCGGGACTGATTCGGTCCGCTGCAATGCCGTTATACAGCTTTTTCATATTGCACCGCATCATGATTGATGAAACACTGGAACCAAGTGGGAGGATTGCTATGGCCGACGCGGAATTGACCATTTCCAGCAAGACTTATTCTTCCTGGTCCCTGCGCGGATGGCTCCTGTGCCGTCTGGCGGGCCTGAAGGTCATCGAAAAGACGATTGCGCTGAATGATCCTGAAAACAGGGCGGAATTGCTGCTCCTGTCCCCTTCCGTGCTGGTGCCCCGGCTGACCCATGAAGGGGCGAGCGTCTGGGATACGCTCGCAATTGCGGAATATCTGCATGAGCTTTATCCGCATGCCGGACTTTATCCGGCGGACCGGATCGCCCGCGCCCATTGCCGGTCGGTTTCGGGGGAGATTCACTCCGGCTTCATCAACCTGCGTTCCGCCCTGCCCATGAACCTGAAGGTCAGGCATGAAAAATTCCCGGTCTTTTCAGGCGCCAGGCAGGACATAGAGCGGATCGAGGAAATCTGGACCGAATGCCTGAACGCCTATGGCGGTCCCTGGCTGTTCGGGGAGCAGCCGACCGTGGCCGATGCGATGTTCGCGCCAGTGGCGCAGCGTTTCCTGACCTATGCGGTGGCGCTGTCGGCCAAATCCGCCGCCTATTGCAACTGGAGCAACGATTGGGATCTGATGCGCGAGTGGATCGACGCGGCGCGCAAGGAGAAGGATGAGGTCGAGGAACTGGAAGTCGAGTTTTAGGCTGTATCGACATTCAGCCCTGACGGCCTGCAAATGGCGGTTCTTCGCGCTTCCGGTGCTCACCTACTTTTAGTACGCTGCGCTCCGGGTCACGAAAAACCACCATTTTACCTTTGGTGGCCTTCGGCTCGCCTCGTCATCTTCGATACAGCCTAGATTTCCAGCCCCGCCAGCCATTCGGCGATCATGGCGCGACCGGCGGCGACGGCGCCGGGACCATGATCGACATGGTCCTGCCGCAGGGCGATGCCGCATTGCTTCGCTATATCGAGATCGGCCCAGAAATGAGTCAGCCAGTCCTCGAAACGCGGGTCTTCACCCATTTCCGCGTGGAATTGCAACGCGAGCAGATTACGCCCGCGGCGAAAGGCCTGATGCGCATAATCTTCGGTCGAGGCGAGCAGGTCTACGCCCGGCGGCAGGTCGAACGTGTCGCTGTGCCAATGCAGAACCGGCACGTCCTGCAAATGCCGAAGCGGAGAATCGGCCCCTGCCCCGTTCAACGCGACCGGCGCGAAGCCCAGTTCCATGCAGCCGCCGGGATAGACGCGCGCGCCCAGGGCCGCGGCGATCATCTGGCTGCCCAGACAGACGCCGAGCGTCGGCAGATCCTGCTCCAACCGGGCGGCGAGCTTTTCGATCTGGAGCGGAATCCAGGGATGGATGTCATGTTCGTAAACGCCCATCGGGCCGCCCATCATGATCAGCAGGTCCGGCGTGCAGAGGTCGACATCGGCAAAGTCCGGGCTGGCGACGTCGATCCGCTCGATCGCATAGCCTGCGGCCTCGATCGGCTGGAGATAACCCGCCGCTCCTTCGCGCGGCACATGACGGACGATCAGCGCTTTTTTCATCTCTACCAACTTGGTAGCCAAATGGATCGCCGGCCGCTACCCCAGCCTTTCTTGGCTTTGCGAAATAATGGCTATGGGCGCGCGGCGCGGCGGATGCGCCAGAGCGCCACGAAGCCCACGCCGCTCCAGATGATGTTCAGCACCATCGAGGGGATGGCGCCGTGCCACCCGGTGTTGAGGACAAAGAAGGCCGCGCCCAGCGCGTTCATCCATTGGAAGGCGGCCGATGCCCCCGACAGGCGGCCGGTGGACACGAGGACATAGGCGCACAAAACGAGGATCGCGCCAAGCCACCCCATGAATTCGACGAAGATGGTCATTACGCCCTCCCCCCTTTTCCATGCCTGACACGCCATAGGGCAAAAAGGGCCCCCTCCTCGCGGAGAGAGCCCCTTTTGCGTTCAGCATGTCAGCCGATCAAGCGGCCAGCTTGCGCAGCACGTACTGGAGGATGCCGCCGTTCAGGAAATATTCCAGTTCGTTGACGGTATCGATGCGGCACAGCGCGGTGAAGGTGAAGGTCGAGCCGTCGGCGCGCTTCACGATCACGTCCACATCCTGGCGGGGCTTGAAGCCGGAGACATTCTGGATGGTGAAGGTCTCGTCGCCCGTCAGGCCCAGCGTGTCCTTGTTCTGGCCGTCCTTGAACTGAAGCGGCAGCACGCCCATGCCGACCAGGTTGGAGCGGTGGATACGCTCGAAGCTTTCGACGATGACCGAGCGGACGCCCAACAGGTTGGTGCCCTTCGCCGCCCAGTCGCGCGACGATCCGGTGCCATATTCCTTGCCGCCGATGACGACCAGCGGCGTGCCGTCGGCCTTGTGCTTCATCGCCGCATCGTAGATCGGCAGGACTTCGCCTTCATAGCGGGTCATGCCGCCCTCGACGCCATCCAGCATCAGATTCTTGATGCGGATGTTGGCGAAGGTGCCGCGCATCATGACTTCGTGGTGACCGCGGCGGGCGCCGTAGCTGTTATAGTCGGCCTGGGCGACCTGATGCTCGCTCAGCCATTTGCCTGCGGGCGAAGTCGCCTTGATCGAACCGGCGGGCGAAATGTGGTCGGTGGTGATCGAGTCGCCGAAGATCGCCAGCGGCTTCGCCTCGATGATGTCGGTGACTGGCGCCGGGGTCATGGTCAGCCCCTCGAAATAGGGCGGGTTGGCGACATAGGTCGAACCGGCGCGCCAGCTATAGGTGTCGGATCCGGTGACGTCGATCGCCTGCCAGTGCGCGTCGCCCTTGTAGACATTGGCGTAGCGCGCCTGGAACATCGGGCGGTCCATGCAGCCGGCCATGGTCGAGGCGACTTCGTCGTTGGTGGGCCAGATGTCCTTCAGATACACGTCCTGACCATCGGTGCCCTGGCCGATCGGGGTGGTGATGAAATCCTCGATCACCGTGCCCTTGAGGGCGTAGGCCACGACCAGCGGCGGGCTGGCGAGGAAGTTGGCGCGCACGTCGGGCGACACGCGGCCTTCGAAGTTGCGGTTGCCGGAGATCACGGCGGCGGCGACCAGGCCGTTTTCGTTGATCGCCCTGCTGATCGGTTCGGCCAGCGGGCCGGAGTTGCCGATGCAGGTGGTGCAGCCATAGCCGACCAGGTTGAAGCCGACGGCGTCGAGATGCGACTGAAGCCCGGCCTTTTCCAGATAGTCGGTGACGACCTGCGAACCCGGCGCGAGCGAGGTCTTGACCCAGGGCTTGGGCTTCAGGCCCAGTTCGTTCGCCTTCTTGGCGACCAGGCCGGCGGCGACCAGAACGCCGGGGTTCGACGTGTTGGTGCAGCTCGTGATCGCGGCGATGGTGACGTCGCCGTCGCCAATGTCGAAATCCTTGCCCTCGACCGGAACGCGCTGCTGCGCCTTCTTGTAGACGTTCGCCATGTCGGCGTTGAACACGTCATCGACTTCCGGCAGCGCGACGCGGTCCTGCGGACGCTTGGGACCGGCGAGGCTGGGGACCACGGTGGCGAGGTCCAGTTCCAGCGTGTCGGTGAAGACCAGATCGGCGTTCGGGTCGATCCAGAAGCCCTGCTCCTTCGCATAGGCTTCGACCAGCGCGATATTCTCTTCGGTGCGGCCGGTGAGGCGCATATAATCCAGCGTCTTGTCGTCGATGCCGAAGAAGCCGCAGGTCGCGCCATATTCCGGCGCCATATTGGCCAGCGTCGCGCGGTCGGCCAGCGACAGCGAAGCGAGGCCGGGGCCGAAATATTCGACGAAGCGGCCGACCACGCCCTTGGCGCGCAGCATCTGCGTAGCGGTCAGCACCAGGTCGGTGGCGGTCACGCCTTCCTTCAGTTCGCCGATCAGCTTGAAGCCGACGACTTCGGGGATGAGCATGGAAACGGGCTGGCCCAGCATCGCGGCCTCGGCCTCGATACCGCCCACGCCCCAGCCAAGGACGCCCAGGCCGTTGATCATGGTGGTGTGGCTGTCGGTGCCGACGCAGGTGTCGGGATAGGCGACGGTGACGCCGTCAGGGCCTTCGCTCGACCACACGGCCTGCGCGATATTTTCCAGGTTCACCTGATGGCAGATGCCGGTGCCCGGCGGCACGGCGTAGAAATTGGCGAGCGACTTAGAACCCCATTTCAGGAAGTCGTAGCGCTCCATATTGCGCTGATATTCGATTTCCACATTCTGTTCGAACGCCTTGGGCGTGCCGAATTCGTCGACCATGACCGAGTGGTCGATGACGAGGTGGACGGGAACCTGCGGGTTGATCTTGCTGGCGTCGGCGCCCAGCGCGTTCATCGCGTCGCGCATGGCGGCCAGGTCGACGACGCAGGGAACGCCGGTGAAGTCCTGCAACAGCACGCGGGCGGGACGATACTGGATTTCGCGCTCGGCCTTGCCCTTGTCATTCTGCCAGTCGACGATCGCCTTCACGTCGTCGGTGGTGACGGTCACGCCATCCTCGAAGCGGAGCAGGTTTTCCAGCAGCACCTTCATCGAGAAGGGCAGGCGCGAAACGTCGCCCAGCTTCGCAGCGGCCTTCTTCAGCGAATAATAGGCGATGTCCTTGCCGCCGACCTTCAAAGTGTCGCGCGTGCCGAGTGTGTCCTGTCCGATGGCGGTCATGAGTCGTGCGTCTCCTCGCAGTGCCCCGACCATGCGGAGGCAGGATGACGCAGTTCCACCAGAGGCTCGCCGGACGGCGAAAAAGGACCGGACGGCAAGGTGGCGGGATGCGCCCCAACTCATGGCCGAAGCGGATATGTCCCGATGCGCGCCGCCATAGCGCCTGCGCGCCCCAAGTCAAATGCGAAGGCGCGAAAATGGGACGGTTCCGCGAATCTTTCTTGTAGACGCGGTCATCCGGCGCGGGATACATTGGCCTGCAGCCGCGTTCCGATGCAAGGAGCGGGTTCCGCAGAGATGATAAAAGGGTCGCTCGCTCTGACGTTCGTCGTTGCATCCATGTTGATGTGAAGTTCGGGGGTATTTCCGATTTTTGCGTCGATGCCGTGATATGTGTCTGAGGAGGAAGAGACGATGCGCCCTGTGTCCAGCCTCGCGACCGGCAAGTCTTTTGACCCGGCCTTAAGGGGTTACATCATTCATTATCATCCGGGGGAAGCCAATCATTGCCCCAGTTGCGGCCGCAGCCAGTGGATGGTGGGCCGGTTGATGGCGGAATGCGCCTATTGCGAAACCGCGCTTCCGCTGGAAAACAACCGGGGTTTCGGGGCCTGTGCGCGTTTTGTGAGCACGCATGACGTCATGACGTCCTACGGGCCTCGCGACTCGACCAACCCCTGACTGCCGCGGCCTGGTCAGGCAGCGGCTACGCCTTCCACTTCCACTATGCCGTCCCCGGCATAATAGCCCTGCACGCGCACCCGTTTTTCGACATGATCGACGGGCACGCGCAGCAGCACCAGGCGGAAACTGCCGCCCAGATCGCGCTGGAGCAGAAATCCGGCCTCGTCCCGTATCAAACGCCCGGTTTCGTTCACTCCAGCGCCAATCTCGTCCATGTCGTCAATCTATCGCATTCTTGATGCCCTTGCCAGCCAGGAGGCCGAGGACGAGGAAGATCACGAACAGCGCAATCGCCAGTACGAACAGGAATTTGGCGATGCCGACAAACGTGCCCGCCATGCCGCCGAAGCCCAATATGGCAAGTACGGCGGCAATCACGAGCGAAATGATGGCCAGACGGATCATGCGATATTCCTTTCATTGAAAGAGCTGCATTTTCAACGGCTGATAGGGCGGCGGGTTCCGGCTTTTCCACGGGAAGGGCGTTTTGCGAAGTTGCGATGCGAAGCGATCAAAACCAGAAACGCGCACCCATCACGAAGCTGGTCGCGGACGCCCCCTCCCCCTGCGCGCGGGCGAAGCGGGCGCTGTCCCCCAGCTTCCGTTCCCAATTCACCCCGATATAAGGCGCGAACTCGCGCGCAACCTCATAGCGCAGCCGCAGGCCCAGTTCGATACCGGAGAGACCCGATCCAATCCCCAGTTCCGGCACATCCTGCGCGGCGATATCGACCTCCGCCGCCGGTTGCAGGATCAGGCGCTGGGTGATGCGCTGGTCATAGCTGGCCTCCAGCCGCAGATGGGCATCGCCCTTGTCGGACAGGAAAGCCTGCGCGCCCACCTCGAACCAATAGGGTGCAAGCCCCTCTAGCCCGGCCACCGCATAGGTGCGTTGCGGACCTGGCCGGATATCATGGCGGACCCCCGCCTCCAGATTGAACCAGGGATTGATCGCCCGGCTGTAGAGCGCCTGGACCTCTGCATGCTCCAGGGGGCCGTCGATCGCACCCTCCCCCCGGCTCTTGAAGGCGAAGCGGTCGATATCGCCGCCGATCCAGCCTTCGCCTTCCCAATGATAGCCGTCCGCGCCCCCGCCCCGCCGATATTCCAGCCGGTCGAGCATGAGCCGGGAGAAGGTCATGCCGCCGCTTTCCTTCAGCAGGGCGGCGCGGGAGCGGGCCATTTCGGCGGCGCTGTAAAAGGCTTCGGCGGCATGGTCGGCCGGGACCGGCGGCGGAGTTTCCCGATTGGCGGCTGGCTGGCCGTGGCCGGCATGGGGATCGGCGGAAGGCGCCTGCTGCGCCGCCTCCATGGCGCCATGATCCATATGGCTATGGTCCATCTCCTGCGCGGGAGCGGGAACCGGCAGGGAAAACAGCAGAAAAGCGGCGGCGCGGGCGGGCATCTTCATGCGCCCCCTCCGCCATGCCCCTCAGGCCCGTCATGCCGTACGGTGACGACGCGCATCATCCCCGCATGCATGTGCATCAGCATGTGGCAGTGAAACGCCCAGTCCCCCAGCGCGTCGGCGGTAAGGTCGAAGCTCAGCTTCCCGCCCGGCAGGACATTCACCGTATGCTTGCGGGGGGCATGCGCGCCCGCGCCGTTCACCAGTTCGAAGAAATGGCCGTGCAGATGGATCGGATGCGGCATCATCGTGTCGTTGATCAGGTTCACCCGCACCCGCTCCCCATGGCGGAAGGGGATGGGTTCGGCCCCATCGGACAGCTTCACCCCGTCGAAGGACCACATATAGCGCTCCATATTCGCGGTCAGGTGAATGTCCAGCATGCGCGTGGGCGCGCGGAAGTCCCTATCGGGTTCGAGCGATTTCAGGTCCGCATAGGTCAGCACCCGATGATCGACGGTCTCCAGCCCCGTGGGCCGGTCGGCGGTTCGATCCGTCGGCATGGGCGAAAGGGTCGCCACCCCCGGCCCCATCTTCACCTGGGGCGCGACGGAGGGATCGCGCATCTTCATCTTATGGCCCGCCATGCCTTCATGGCCGGTGGCGCCGTGGCCGGACATGTCCATGCCCATGTCCTTCATGCCCAGCAGCGGCCTTTGACGTAGCGCAGGCACCGCCGCCGCCATCCCGATTTGCGGCGCCAAAGTCGCCCGAACCAGCCCCGACCGGTCGATCGCCTCCGCGATCAGCCCATAGGCCCTGGCCTCTGCCGGCTGCACCACCACATCATAGGTTTCGGCGATGCCGATCTGGAATTCGTCCGTCTCGACCGGCTGCACATTCTGGCCGTCGCACTGCACCACCGTCATCGGCAGTCCCGGCAGCCGCACATTGAAATTGGTCATGGCCGAAGCGTTGATGATCCGCAGCCGAACGCGCTCGCCCGGCGTGAAGAGTCCGGTCCAGTTTTCCGCAGTGCCATGGCCGTTGACGAGGAAGCTGTAGGTCGACCCGGTGACGTCGGAAATATCGGTGGGGTCCATCCGCATCGCCCCCCATGCGAGGCGATCCTTCCCGCGCTGGTCCTTTCCCGCCAACTGCCCGGCCAGCGTCTGTTTCTGCATGTTGAAATAGCCGCCCATCTGCTTGAGTCGTTTCAGCAGCAGATGCGGATGCACCGGGCTCCAGTCAGAGAGCAGGATCACATGTTCGCGGTCGCTATGTACCGGATCGCGCCCGGCGGGGTCGATCACGATCGGGCCATAATGGCCCATCGCCTCCTGCATCCCGGAATGGCTGTGATACCAGTAAGTCCCGGACTGGCGGACCGGAAATTCATAGGTGAAGGTCTCGCCCGGCCCGATGCCCGGAAAGCTGACCCCCGGCACCCCGTCCATCTGGAAAGGCACGATCAGGCCATGCCAATGGACCGACGTATCTTCCTTGA
Organism: Sphingobium sp. JS3065; assembly: GCF_026427355.1. Lineage (NCBI taxonomy): Bacteria > Pseudomonadati > Pseudomonadota > Alphaproteobacteria > Sphingomonadales > Sphingobiaceae > Sphingobium > Sphingobium sp. JS3065. Next base: position 673,440 of record NZ_CP102664.1, on the reverse strand, counting down.
GATGGTTGGTGACGGACAGGCGGACATTCTGCCCTTCCTTCAGGCGGATGAGCGGCGCGGGCAGCGTCCCGTTGACCGTCACCGCATGGGCCGAACGCCCGCCGGTCGAGAAATGACTCTCCCCCACGGTCAGCGCGATCGCTTCGCCGCTCAGCACGCCGGGCGCGGGGGAAAGTCCCGCCGTCCCGCTTCGCGCCCAGGAAGGGAAAGCCCTGCCCAGCGCCAGAGCGCCACCAAGGCCGCCCAGGCCCTGGATGAGGCGGCGGCGGTCGATTTCAGGAAAGCGAATGGACATCCTCCCGGCGGCCTTCAGACCCAGCCTTCCAGCACCTGATTGGGTGGCCGGTGCCCGTCCACCCAGCTTCGGATATTGGCGATCACCCGCGCCCCGGCGGCGTCGCGCCCCTCGAATGTCGCGGACCCCATGTGCGGCAGCAGCACGACATTGGAGAGGTCGAACAACCGGGAGTCGATCGCAGGCTCATGGGTGTAGACGTCGAGGCCCGCCCCGGCAATCCGCCCTTCGGCCAGCGCCGCGATCAGCGCAGGCTCGTCCGTGATCTCGGCCCGGGAGGTGTTGATCAGATAGGCGTCGGGCCGCATCAGCGCGATCCGACGCGCGTCGATCATGCCCCGGCTGTCGGCGTTGAGCGGACAGTGGATGGAAACGATGTCGCTTTCCCTGAGCAGCATGTCCAGATCGCCATGCCAATGCGCCTGCAATTCCTGCTCCACTTCGAAGGGCAGGCGGTGGCGGTTGTGATAGGCGATGGAAAGGCCGAAGGCGACGGCGCGGCGGGCGACGGCGCGGCCGATCCGCCCCATGCCGATGATGCCCAGCTTCTTGCCGCCGATGCGATGGCCCAGCATGCCCGACGGACTCCAGCCGGTCCAGGCGCCGGAACGCACCAGCTTTTCCCCCTCCGCCAGGCGGCGCGGGACGGACAGGATCAGCGCCATGGTCATGTCGGCAGTGTCTTCCGTCAGCACGCCGGGCGTGTTGGTGACGATGATCCCCTTCCGCCGCGCGGCGCCAAGGTCGATATGGTCGACGCCGCTGCCGAAGCTGGCGATCAGTTGGAGCCGATCCGGCGCGGCATCGATCAGGGCGGCGTCCAACTGGTCGGTGACGGCGGGCACCAGCACGTCGCACTGCGCCATGGCGCGGGTCAGCGCGGCCCGGTCCATCGGCACGTCGCCGATGTTGAAGACGGTGTCGAACAGGTCGGCCATGCGCGCCTCGACATTGGGAGGCAGGCGGCGCGTGACGATGACGCGCGGCTTGGCGGGGCGCGGTTTCTTGGCCATATCCGGCCGCTATTCCCCGTAAGCGCGATGGTCAAGCGCTTATCCATATGGGCCAAGAGAGCGGTTGTCGGTCATGGGCGCGAGCGGCTATGGTCGCGGCAACAATGATGGGGATATTATGGGCATGAAGGGCTATCTGGGCGCGGGCATCGTCGCGGCGGCTTGCTGGGCGAGCGGGGCGTGGGCCGCGCCCGCGAAGCCGGTGCCCTATTGGGCTTCGCTGACGCAGGAGGAGGCCCGGATGCGCGTCGGCCCCAGCCTGGATTACCCGTCCAACTGGGTCTATCGCCGCCGCGACCTGCCGGTGAAGGTGGTGCAGGTGCTGGGCCTGTGGCGCAAGGTGGAGGATTCGACCGGCGCCCAGAGGCTGGATGCATGTCCGGCTGTTGAGCGACACGCCCACCGCCATCGTCACCGCCGACGTCGCGCCGATGCGCGCCTCCCCCGGCGAGGATGCCCGCCCCCTCTTCCGCGCCCAGAAGGGCGTGGTGGGGCGGCTGGCCTCCTGCCGCAAGGGCTGGTGCGCCTTCGACGTGGGGGGGCAGAGGGGCTTCATCCGCGCGAGCGACATTTGGGGGGCGACGCAGTAACGCCGCCGCTCAGGCCTCTTCCTCCCCGAAGCGGTCGCTGTGCATCAGCCGCTTCACCAGCGGCGCCAGCGCCATGACGACCAGGCCCGCGCCGACCGACCACCAGCCGATCCGGCTATAAACCGCCAGCACGTCGTCGCGGGACGCCACCCCGCCCTCCCCGCCCGTGGCCGCGGCGATCAGCCCGGCGGCATATTCGCCCAGCGCCATGGCCAGGAACCAGATGCCCATCATCAGGCCGAGCATCCGCGACGGCGCCAGTTTCGACATGGCGGAAAGGCCGACCGGCGACAGGCAGAGTTCGCCCAGCGTGTGGCAGAGATAGAGCAGGAAGATGAACAGCACCGGCGTCAGCGTGCCGGGCGCGCCGGTCCCCGCCACCAGGATCAGGAAACCCGCGCCGACCAGCGCCAGCGCGACGCCGAACTTGGCGGGGGTGGATGGTTCCCATCCCCGCTTCGCCAGCCATATCCACAGGCCCGCGAGAACGGGTCCGAACATCAATATATAGGCGGCGTTGACCGACTGAAACATCGACGCCGGGACGTTGAAGCCCCCTATGTTCCGGTCGGCAAAGCGATCCGTGAACAGGCTGAGCGACGATCCGGTCTGCTCGTACAGGCCCCAGAAGATCGGATTGACGACCAGCAGGAACAGCGCCGCCAGCATCCGGTCCCGCCCGATCCGCTGCATCCGGCCAAAGGCTTCCCAGAGGATGTACAGCACCACTGCCAGGCTGGCCGCCGCCAGCATCCAGCCGACGATCACATGGCTCTGGATCAGGAACCAGCACAGCCCGATCGACGCCAGGCTGGACAGATAGACCAGCCATTCGCGGCTGACGATGCCGCCGACGCGCTGTTTCAGATGGTCGGGATCGCGGGGTTCGCCCTTGCCCTGCAACATCGGCTTGCACAGCATGAAGCCGATGACGCCCACGATCATGCCCACCGACGCCGCGCCGAAACCCCAGTGCCAGCCCCATGTCTGGCCCAGATAGCCGCAGATGACCGGACCCATGGTCGCACCCAGGTTGATGCCCATGTAGAAGATCGTATAGGCCGGGTCGCGCCGCATGTCGTCACGCGGATAAAGCTGGCCCACCAGCGCCGACACGCTGGATTTCAGGAACCCCGTGCCGGTGATCACCGTCGCCAGGCCAAGCCAGAAGAGGCCCAGGCCCATGGCCCCCGCATCGTCGCTTTCCAGGCCCAGCACGATATGCCCGATGGCGATCACGATGCCGCCGAACAGCACCGCCTTTCGCTGGCCCAGATAACGGTCCGCCAGATATCCGCCCATCAGGGGCGAGATATAGATCAGCGACATATAGGCGCCGTAAGCGTAGCTGGCGTCGCGGTCGGAAAAGAGGAAATGCTGCGTCAGGTAGAAGATCAGCAGCGCGCGCATGCCGTAATAGGAGAAGCGTTCCCACATCTCCACGAAGAACAGCAGGAACAGCCCGCGGGGATGGCCGATCCAGCTTTTTTCGGCCGGGGCGGTCGTTGAAACAGAGGTCGCCATTCAGGCCCTTTATCCTATCTTGTTGGGAGAGCGGCAAACGCCCGTGACAGCGCTCCACCTAAAGCCGAAATTATTCATCTGTCAAAGGAGGACGACACCCTTGCGTCCCGGCGGCGGGGGAGCCATCTGGAACGCCATGTTCAATGACCGCAGCTCTCCGCTCTCGCTTCTTCAGACCCGCCGATCCGGCAAGCCCCGCGACCTGATCGCGCCAGGCCCGGACGAAGGCCAGCTCCGCACGATATTGGAGGTCGCGCAGCGCACGCCCGACCATGGCAAGCTGTCGCCGTGGCGTTTCGTGATCGTGCCGCCGGAGAAGCGCGAGACGCTCGCTTCGTTGCTGGAGACCGCCTATCGCGCGGAGAAACCCGATGCGGGCCGACTGGAAATAGAGGCGATGCACCAGTTCGCGCATCAGGCCCCCGCGCTGGTCGTCGCGCTTTCCGCGCCGGTGGAGGACAGCAAGATTCCCCTGTGGGAACAGCAATTGTCGGCGGGCGCGGCGATCATGAACCTGCTTCATGCGACCCATGCTCTGGGGTTTGCGGGCGGGTGGCTGACCGGCTGGCCCAGCTATAATGAGGATGTGCGGGCCGCCTTCGCAAGCGGCAGGGAGCGGATCGCGGGCTTCGTCTTCATCGGCACGCCGGGCAAGGAGCAGGAGGAACGGCCCCGGCCAGAATATGACAATATCGTTTCCATCTGGGATAGATAATTTCATGACTGGCGTGGCGTCGCGCAAGAGCATGGCTTGACCTGCAACGCTGTATTATGGCACTGATGCACCATGGCCGACGACTCCAAACCCGTCTATCTCCGCTTGCGAGAGATCATCGCCGCTTCGATTCTGGACGGTGAATTTCGCGATGGCGACATGCTCCCTTCGGTGCGTGCTTTGGCCGCGCAACAAGGCGCCAACCCGCTGACGGTGGCCAAGGCCTATCAATGTTTTCAGGATGACGGGCTGGTCGCGGTGAAGCGCGGCGTCGGCATGTTCGTCGCCGACGGCGCGACGCGGCGGCTGCGGGACATGGAGCGGGCGCGGTTCATGGATACGGTCTGGCCGCCGGTGGCGGAGCAGATCAGGCGGCTGGGGATCAGCGCGGCGGATCTGGATTTGCAGCGGGTTTAGGATTGCGCGGCGTCGCTCGCCCGGTGGCCCACACGGCCTGGGTCGAAGGTCCGACCTGGGCTGCGTTTCGGGTTAATCCGACAGCCCCCTCAATTCTGCAATCGATATTGCTTCAACAGATCATAGAGCGTCGGCCGGCTGATCCCCAGCATCTTCGCCGCGCCTGATATATTTCCGTCCGTCCGCGCAATCGCCCGGCGGATGGCGCGGCGGTCGGCGGCTTCCCGCGCCGCCTTCAGATTCACCACATCGCCCCCTTCGGCGCGATCCCCATCCAGATCGAGGTCGGCGGCGGTGACATGCTTGCCGTCGGCCATGATGACGGCGCGTTTCATCCGGTTTTCCAGTTCGCGCACATTGCCGGGCCAGCCCCAGACGTCCAGCGCCGCCAGCGCATCCGGCGCAAGGCCCTTGACCTGCGGGTTCATGTCCTTGGCGAAGCGGTTGAGGAAATGCCGCGCCAGCAGCGCGGGATCGCCGGGCCGTTCCCTGAGCGCGGGGATGCGCACCACGATCTCTGCCAGCCGGTAATAAAGATCTTCGCGGAAGCTGCCCGCCGCGATCATCTCCTCCAGATTCTGGTGCGTGGCGCACACGATCCGCGTATCGACCGCAATGGGCTGCCGCCCGCCGATCCGCTCGATCACCCGCTCCTGCAGGAAGCGCAGCAGCTTCACCTGCAACGCCAGTGGAATGTCGCCCACTTCGTCCAGGAACAGCGTACCGCCCTGCGCCTGCTCGATCTTGCCTGGGGTGGTCTTGATCGCCCCGGTGAAGGCGCCCTTTTCATGTCCGAACAGTTCCGCTTCCAGCAGCGTTTCGGGGATCGCCGCGCAATTGATCGCGACGAAGGCCCCCTCCCGGCGCGGACTGGCGTCATGCAGGCCCTGCGCCAGCAATTCCTTGCCCGTGCCGCTCGCGCCCAGCAGCAGGACGGATACGTCCGCCGCCGCCACACGCTCTATGGTGCGGGCGACCTTCATCATTTCCGGCGCGGCGGTGATCAGCCGCCCCAGCACCCGCCCGCCTTCCGGCGCGGTTTCGGCCAGCCGGGCATTCTCCCGCTCCAGCGCATGGACGTGGAAGGCACGGCGGACGATCAGCCCCAATTCATCGATGTCGACCGGCTTCTGGTAGAAATCATAGGCGCCGCCCGAAATGGCATGGAGCGCACTTTCCCGCGCGCCATGGCCGGACGCGACGATGACCTTCGTGTCCGGCTTGATGCGCAGGATTTCCTCCAGCGTGGCAAAGCCCTCGCTGGTGCCGTCCGGATCGGGCGGCAGGCCCAGGTCCAGCGTCACGACGTCCGGCGCCTGTTCGCGCAGCATGTCGATCGCCTCCTCGCGGTCGCCCGCGATGAAAAGCTGATATTCCTCATAGGCCCAGCGCAATTGCCGCTGAAGTCCCGGATCATCCTCCACAATCAGCAATTTCGGTCGCATGTCGCTCATCAGGCGGCCTTCCCCCCAAATTCTTCCCCAGAGGCCAAAGGCAGGCGCAGCGTGAAGCGGCTCCCGACCCCCGGCTTGCTCTCCACGTCGATCCGGCCGCCCATCGCCTGGGCCAGCGCCCGCGCCTCGAACGCGCCGATGCCGAAACCGCCTGCCTTGCTGGACGAAAAGGGCTTGAACAATTCACGGCGGATGAATTCGGCGGTCATCCCCCGACCCTGATCGATCACGTCCAGCAGCGCGCAACCGTCATCGGCGGACAAGCACAATTCCACCGACCTGTCAGGCGCGCTGGCGTCGATGGCGTTCTGAAGGAGGTGGATCACGATCTGTTCGACCCGCGCCGGATCGGCCAGAACCGGAGGCGGATCGCCCGCCACCAGTATCGCATGCTGGCGCGAGCGAGATCGCGCGACCTGCTCCACCACATCGCGCAGCGACATCGGGCGGGGTTCTTCCGCCCTGCCCTTGTTATGCTGCGACAGGCGGGCGAGCATGTCGTTCATCTTGCCCACGGACTCCTTCAGCGTCAGCACCATGTCGGCCCGGAAGTCCGGATTGTCGGCATGCCGTTCCGCATTGCGGGCGAGCAGCGAAAGCTGGCTCACCAGATTCTTCACGTCATGAATGATGAAGGCGAAGCGGCGGTTGAACTCATCGAACCGCTGGGCGTCGTCCAGCGCCTGCTGCCCCTGCGCCTCGCTCAGATAGCTGGCGGCCTGCCGTCCGGCGGCGCGCAGCATGTCGAAATCCTCCCAATCCAGCCGCCGATCTATGGGCGGCCGGGCCAGCAGGATCGCGCCGATCAGCCGGCCGAAATGGATAAGCGGCACCAGCGCCCAGGCGCGGCGGTCGACGGTCATCCAGCCGGGCGCACTGACTTCTCCCGCGCCGCCGGGCGGCCGGTCGATGTCGATGATCCAGCCGCTCTGTTCGATCAGCGCGGCGAGCGGCGCGGGCACGACCGCGCCGTCGAGCATGTCCCCCGGCCAGTTCCACCGCGCCTCGAACGCCAGCGCGCCGTCCTCCGCCCGCAGCATCAGCACGGCGGCGGGGGATTCGGTGATGTCCGCCACCGCCTTCGCCACGCGCTCTCCCAACGGCAGGGCGTTGTCGCCGGGGCGGCCTATCGTGTCGCCGAAGCGCATCCATTCGGTGCGGTAGTCATAGCGGTGCTGGAAGAAATGCTTGGCCACCTGCACCTTCCAGAAGGCGCGCATCCGGCGGGAAGGCAGCAGCACCAGCGCACTGACCGCCATGAAGAAGACGCCGCCGATCTCGACCACGCGCGCATAGGGTCCGGCGACCAGTTCCACCACCACCGCCGCCGCCGCCAGCGCCACGACATAGAGCGCGACCGCCGCCAGCGAGAGCGACCGGAGCGTCAACGCGCGCGACAATTGCACCCGCCCGGCCACATCGTTGCGCATTCCCGCCGCGATCACCGGGGCCAGCAGCGCCATCATCGGTCCCCGCAGCGCATAAAGCTCATGCGCGCGGTCCATCGTGACCGAGGCGATGGCGTAGAGGGTGAAGTCATAGGTCCACATCGCCGCCAGCGCGCCCAGCAGCAGCGCCACCCGTCCCCGTTGCGGCGACGGCCAACTGATGTAGAGATGATGGACCAGCATCACGCTGCCGATCGCGGTCATCATGTGCAGCACCAGCGAGACATGGACGAGCGCGCGGTGCATGTCGCTGAGCGGAGACAATTGCCGCCAGATGAGGTCGGTGAAGGTCTGGAGCAGGATGATGCCCGCCACGGCGGCATAGACCGACCCGACCGCCACCAGCGATTCGCCCCGCGCCGCCCCGGTTCGCCGCAGCATGGCGAACAGCAGCAGCAGCCAGGCGGCGTTGCGGATATTCTCACCAATGCCGGTCAGCGGCTTGTCCACTCCGCCGAAGGAGACGTAGAGCGACCAGCAGGACGTCAGCAGCAGCGCGGCGGCCAGCAGGCGCCGTTCGGCGGCCTCTTCCCGGCGGCGCAGGACGAAGATGCCCAGCGCCGCGAACAGCACGGCGGCCAGGGCATGGCCCCAATCCCCGACGAATTGCAGCAGCGCGCTCACCGCGCGCCTTCGGGCCACAGAATGACCCGCAGCGTCTGGATCAGGATCAGCAGGTCGAGGAAGGGCGTGTAATTCTTGGCGTAATAAAGGTCATATTCCAGCTTGTTCCGGGCATCCTCTATCGACGCGCCATAGGGATAGTTGATCTGCGCCCAGCCGGTGATGCCGGGCTTCACCATATGCCGCTCCGCATAATAGCGCAGATGCTGCTCCAGATCCTCCACGAACTGGCGGCGTTCGGGGCGCGGGCCGACGAAGCTCATTTCGCCCTTCAGCACCGTCCAGGTCTGGGGCAGTTCGTCGATGCGCAGCTTGCGCAGCCAATATCCCAGGCGCGTGATGCGCGGATCGTCCTTTTCCGCCCACACCGCCTGGCCGGACAGTTCGGCATCCTGCCGCATGGTGCGCAGCTTCACGATCCAGAATTCCTCGCCGAACAGGCCGACTCGCTGCTGCCGGTAGAAAGCGGGGCCCTTGCTGTCGAGCTTCACCAGGATCGCGGCGAGCAGGATGACAGGACCGGTCAGCAGCAGCAGGATGGAACTGGCGACGATGTCGAACAGCCGCTTGGCGATGCTGGAAATCCGACGACCGGCGGAAAAGCCGTCGGAGAAGATCAGCCAGCTCGGATTCACGCTGTCCAGGTCGACGCGGCCCGTCTCCCGTTCCAGGAAGGTGGAGATTTCGTTCACATGGACGCCGGTGGTCTTGATGCGCAGCAGGTCGCCCAGCGGCAATGCGTTGCGCCGTTCCTCCAGCGCCAGCACCACCTCGCTCGCGGCCAGGCGGACCACGAAATCGGCCAGATTGTAGATGGCGCTGCGGTTGATCGCTTCGGGGATCACCTGCGCGCCGTCGTTCATCGCGATAAAGCCGACGATGAGGAAACCGGATCCCTTGCGCTGCTCGATCTCCCGGATGCGGGCGGCGCGATTGCCCGCGCCCAGCACGACCAGCCGCCGCTTGAACGCCTCGCCGCCCAGCATCGACCCCAGCAGCAGGCGGATCGCCAGCAGCAGGGCGATGGCCAGCCCCATGGCGTAGAGCGAATTGGACCGCCAGAGCGTGATGTCCGGCAGCAGGAAATGCATGACCGACAGGAACAGCACGCCCAGCGAGATCGCCACCAGCAGCCGCGCCAGCGCATAGCGGATCGATTGCAGCGATTCCGGGCCATAGACGCCGACCGCGATCATCGCCGTCTGGATCGCGATGCCAAAGCTGAGCAGCGGCCCGATGCGGGTCGCGACAGGGTCGACATCCATGCCGATCTGATGGGCGCGCAATATCCACCCGCCCTCGGCCGCGCCGATCAGCAGCATGGAATCCAGCAGCCCGAGCAGCAGCACCGCATGCGGCACATAATGTTTGAACAATCTTATCATTCGTCGCGCGTGTCCCGCTGCGCCCGGCGGGCGGATCATCGCCGGATCGCCTTACAGCGGCTGTAAGGAAATCCGACACCGCCAGGGACGATGCACGACAATCGCAAAGATTTTCTGAACGGGCCGCCCAGCAGGCCAGGATGGGAAAGCGGCCTTATGGTGCTGCGCGACTGCCCAGCACCCTTTCAATCATGATTTCGGAGCGTGTCCGCCGCATTCATCGCGGCGTCGCCCACCATTTGCGCCGCGCTGTCAGGTTTTTCGACCGCCTGCATCACGGCGTCGGCCGGACGGTCGTTCCGGTCCTTGGTCATGTAGAAAAAGCCGATCGCCAGCACCAGCGCCATGGCGACCAGAATGAAGATGATCAAGCTGCCGCGAGACCGGCCCGGTACGGAAGCGGGCTCGGAGGATTCATCCTTGCGACCTTCGTCCATGCTCCTTCTCCCGATCCTCAAATCCAGAGGTGGGGAGTATAACACAGATCATTCCAGGTCGGACTCGCTATCTTCGCTGGCTTCCCGGGCTTCGCGGCCCCGGCTCAAGCGGTCGACATCGTCCATGATCTCATCAAGGACCGGCGTCTCGCTGGTTTCCTGGCTGCGGCGGGAAGGCAATTCGCCATTTTCCAATATCTGCTCCAGGGCAGCGCGGCCGCGCGCGACGCGGCTCTTGATCGTGCCCACGGCGACGCCGCAGATATCGGCCGCCTCCTCATAGGCGAAGCCGCCCGCGCCGACCAGGATCAGCGCCTCCCGCTGCGGCTGCGGCAATTGCAGAAGGGCGCGCTGCATGTCGGACAGTTCGACATATTTGTCCTGTCCGGCAGGCGCGGCGAGCAGCCGGTCGGCCGCCAGATCGTCCCAGTCGCCCCGGAAACGGGAGCGGCGCATCTGCGAAAGATAATGATTGCGCAGGATGATGAAGGTCCACGCCCTCATATTGGTGCCCGCCTGGAAACGGCTGCGCGCGGCCCAGGCCTTCAACAGCGTTTCCTGCACCAGATCGTCCGCCACGTCGCGATTGCCCGACAGGGATCGGCCAAAGGCGCGCAGATGGGGGATCACGCCCGCCAGTTCACGCTTGAAATCCGAGTCGGAGAGAGTTTCACGCTCCCCATTCGGACTTACGCCGTCGCTCATGGAAACAACCCCCTCACCGGCTGTAGCCTTCGCTGCATGAACGGAAGTCGTCAAAGCCATATATGCGTCCGCATCCCAATATTTTTCTTCTCAAGGACCAATTGCCGCAACGGCATTCAATAACCCCACAATATCACGACCATCACGATGATCGCGAGCATCAGGGAAATGCCCAGAACATAGCGCACGATATGCGGCGTCGAGCCCGCGCGGGCTTTGTCGGTCGCGATGTGCTGCTCTTGTTCGGCCATGAGGTCTCTCCCGATCGTTACGCATCAATAACGCGAGCCGCGGACCGGGGTTCCCCTTTATCTGTCCCATTTTGGAAAAGCGGCGGCAACAATCAGGCGGGAGCCGTCGCCTCGTCGAAGAACAGCGCCTGGGAAATCGCCGCTTTCACCGTGGAACGCTGGAACGGCTTGGTGATGAGGAAGGTCGGTTCGGGCCGCTCGCCCGTCAGCAGACGCTCCGGAAAGGCGGTGATGAAGATCACGGGCACGGCGAATTCGGCGAGAATGTCCTTCACCGCGTCGATTCCGCTCGAATCGTCGGCAAGCTGTATGTCGGCCAGCACCAGGCCGGGCCGGTCCGCCATAGCCTCTCGCACCGCGTCTTCGCGGGTGACGGCGATCGCGGTCACCTCATGCCCCAGGTCGCGGACGATGGTTTCAATATCCATCGCGATGATCGGCTCATCCTCTATGATCAGCACCTTGGCGCGGGTCTGCGCCTCGATCTCGCTCAGCGCTTCCTTGACCAGCGCCTCCACATCGTCGCTCTCCAGACCGATCAGATAGCCGACATCGTCGACGGTGAATCCCTCCAGCGCGGTGAGCAGCAGGGCCTGACGCGGCAGCGGCGTCAGCCGGGCGAGCCGCGCTTGGGCGATCGCCTCCTGCCCGTCGGCGCCGGTCAGCACCGGCCCGTCTTCCAGATGGGAGGAGGACCAAATCGCATGGAAGGTCTTGTAAAGGCCAAGGCGCGGGTCGACCGCCGCCGGAAATTCGTCCGGCGCCGCCACGATCGCCTCCAGCGTGGCGCGGACATAGGCGTCGCCATGTGCCTGGCTGCCTGTCAGCGCGCGCGCATAACGACGCAGGAATGGAAGATGAGGGTGCAGTTGCTGACCAAGCGACATCTGTAAAAATTCTCCCCAGCCCATCGGGCGCCTTATTTCGAAACATTAGCCGGATCGGGAGGATGAATGGCCGATGCCGATGTGGCAAGCCCCTTCCCCCATTCCCGTCCCATCGCCGGTGATCGGCAGGGCCAGGCAAAAAATGCTTCGCGAAGGGAACCAACAAGCGGGAAATTTGTTTCACTGCCGTTCGGTTTTTTCGACAATCTTTGGGATTTTGTGATCTGATTTCCCAGACGTTGAATTGACGTCATAGGGGAAAGCCGCGAGAAGAGCAGGCTGGCATGACATTAATGGCTGCAGAGGGGCGTGTTTTGGTTGCTTCAACGACGGAACGGGATGTGACGGGAGGGGACAGCAAAGATGTCGGCACCAGCACTCCGGCTTCTGGCGTGAAGGGTGGAGCCGCCCGCAAGAAGCGCGTGTCTGCGGCGAAAGACGATGGCCAGGTGGCCAATGCCCTGCGCTCCGTCTATCAACGCGCGGTGGATGAGGATATTCCCGCCGAAATGCTCGACCTTCTCAGCAAGCTGGATTGACCCTCCCCCGATCGGTCAGGCCGGGACAAGCGGGAGAGGACGTAGCGGATTGCCTTCCCGGGAAAAGCAGCGCTTGATGTTCGACCTCAGCTAGATGGACAAGAGCCCCGCAACACCGCCTGTCGAAGGCATGCCCCTTCCTGCCGCCGGCCCCTTCATGCGCAGATTGAACGCCGTTTCGCATTCCACCGGCGTCAAGATGTTCCTCATCCTGACGCTGGCGCTGCTGCCGCTTGGCCTGATCGCGCTGGCCGCGTCGCTCCAGGCGATCCGCACGGCCGATCTGGAAAAGGAAGCCCTGCTGCGCGTCGCGGTCACGCAAAGCGCACGCAAATTATCGTCCGATCTGGCGTTCGACCGCACCGCCCTGCTGCTGACCGCCGACAGTTTCGCCACCTCCGGGCCGGACCCGGCCTTGTGCAAGCGCCTGTCGATGTTCCTGACGTCCCATGAGCGCGGCGGGGGCCGCCATTATATCTATGACAGGACAGGACGGATGCTCTGCGGTTCGCCCCTTCCGGAACCCGCGGGGCTGACGCCCTCGGCCCGGTTCGACGGCCCGCCCGCGCAATTGCTGCCCAACTCGCCCTATCTGGTCAGCCGGGCGCGAAGCGGCAATGGCGCGGTCGTGGCGATCGCTTATTATTCGCGCGACTATCTGGAGGCGATGACCAACCCGTCGGGCACGTTGCAGAACCGTCAGATCACGCTGCGCGACGGTCCCCACAGCATGGTCGTCACGCGGCCTGTCGACCCGCCGGGCGGGCGCGGCACCACGCTTTCGGCCCGGCTCGACCCACCCGACATCATCCTGTCCATGACGCTGCGCGATCCCCCGGTCACGGTCGCGCGCATGCTCTCGCTCTTCCTGCCGCTGGTGATGTGGTTCGCGGCGGCGGCCATTGGCTGGTTCGTGGTCAACCGCCTGCTGATCCGGCCCTTGGTGCTGCTGCGCCGGTCCGTGGCGGCCTATCAGCCCGGCGAGGTGCTGGAACCGGCGCGCCGCATCCGCACGCCCGCGCAGGAAATCGTGGCGCTGGGCGACACTTTCCGCGAGATCAGCGAGGATGTCGCCACCCATGAGGCGGAAATGGCGGAGGGGCTGGAAACGCAGCGCAAGCTGACGCGGGAAGTGCATCACCGGGTCAAGAACAACCTTCAGATCATCGCCAGCCTGATCAACCTGCATGCGCGATCCGCCCACGACGCCGAAGCGGTCGAGGCCTATGCGACCATCCAGCGGCGGGTGGACGCCCTTTCCGTCGTCCACCGCAACCATTATGCGGAGCTGGAGGAGCATCGCGGGGTCGGCGTCCGCTCCCTGATCAGCGAATTATCGGCCAGCCTGCGCAGCACCGCCCCAGCCGAAGCGCGCCGCTTCGGCATTCAGATCGACAGCGACAATCTGCATATCAGCCAGGATGTGGCGGTGCCCATCGCCTTCCTGCTGACGGAACTGGTGGAGCTTGCGATGTTGTCCAATCCGCGCACGGCGATGCGGATCGCCGTTGAGTTGGAGCCGGGCCGCACCGACCGCGCGGTGCTCCACATCCTCTCGCCCGCTTTGCGCGGATCGGCGGACATGACCGCCCGGCTGGAGGAGCGTTACGGACGGGTGCTTACCGGCCTGTCCCGGCAGTTGCGCGCGCCGCTGGAGCATGATCCCGAGACAGGCGATTATGCGATAGCGATCACGGTGCTGAAATAAGGGGCGTATGGGGTAAGGCGCGACCTGCGCATTTCCCCTCCACCAGCCTTCGGCTGGTTCCCCTCCCCATCTAACGATGGGGAGGATCAGGTTGGGCCGTCGTCAGGCGCGCTGATAATTTTTCCGGAAATCCGTCGCGAAATGCGCGAAACGTCCCTCCGCAATGCTGTCGCGCATTTCCTGCATCAGCGCCTGATAGAAATGGATGTTGTGCTGCGTCATCAGCATCGCGCCCAGCATCTCCCCCGCCTTCACCAGATGATGCAGATAGGCGCGGCTCCAGGTCGCGCAGACCGGACAGCCGCAGCGCGGATCGAGCGGCCCCATATCCTCGGCGAAGCGCGCATTGCGGATGTTGAGCGGCCCGGCCCAGGTAAAGGCCTGCCCGTTGCGCCCGCTGCGCGTCGGCAGCACGCAATCGAACATATCGATTCCCCGCTCCACCGCGCCGACTATGTCGTCGGGCTTGCCCACGCCCATCAGATAGCGCGGCTTGTCCGCCGGCAGCATGTCCGGCGCGAAATCGAGCGTGGCGAACATCGCCTCCTGCCCCTCGCCCACGGCCAGCCCGCCCACGGCATAGCCGTCGAAGCCGATCTCGATCAGCTTTTCCGCTGAAATCCGCCGCAACCCCTGGTCCAGCGATCCCTGCTGGATACCGAACAGGGCGGCGCGTTCGGCATGCTCCCCGCCCGCGTCGAAGCCGTCGCGCGAACGCTTGGCCCAGCGCATGGAGCGCTCCATGGACCTGGCCGCCTCGTCATGGGTGCAGCCATTTTTCGTGCACTCGTCGAAGGCCATGACGATGTCGCTGTCCAGCAGGCGCTGAATCTCCATCGACCGCTCCGGGGTCAGCATATGCTTCGACCCGTCGATATGGCTGGAAAAGGCGACGCCTTCCTCGCTCATCTTGGTCAGCGCGCTGAGGCTCATCACCTGATAGCCGCCGCTGTCGGTCAGGATCGGCCTGTCCCAGCCCATGAAGCCGTGCAGGCCGCCCAGCCGCGCCATGCGTTCCGCACCCGGACGCAGCATCAGATGATAGGTGTTGCCCAGGATGATGTCGGCGCCGGCGGCGCGCACCTCGGCGGGGCGCATCGCCTTGACCGTGGCGGCGGTGCCCACCGGCATGAAGGCGGGCGTGCGGATGTCGCCGCGGCGCATGCTTATCGCGCCGGTGCGGGCCTTGCCGTCGGTCGCGGCGATCGAAAAGGAAAAGCGGGGATTTGTCACGCTGCGCGCTGTAAGGTCGAAAGGCGCGCCAGACAAGGTCGCACAGGCGCGCTTCAGCCCTTCTTGCGCAGCCCGTCCAGCGCCACGATGGCGTCGATATTGAAGCCCTCTACCCGGCGGTAATTGCCGATGAAGCAAAGGCAATCCGCCGACAGGCTGAGCCGCCAGGCCTCACCTTGCATATCGTGCAGCAGCAGGGTCACAAGCTGCCTATCGTTCCGGGGCATGTTCATAAGCCCCACCGTAATTAATAAAGGTTAACAAAGGCCTGCCCCCAATTTGCGTCGGAACTCAAAAGAGCAGTTTGTTGCATTTCCGCAACATTTACCCTTCGACAACCCTGGTTTGGGCGACATGTCGGCAACAGTAGCTAATAAAAATGGTTAATTTTGGGGCAAGCCTGCGCGCGGCGGTTGCATAAGAACGGCAACACTGTTTTCCTCATGATCAATTGCAGTTTGGGGGCTCAGATGATTGATTCCGGGCGATTTAATTCCGCGCGAGAACATATGGACGATCTTAGTCCCGCCCATCTGCCGGCGGATGAGGATGCGGGTCTGGCTTCCGTTACGGAAAGCACAGCTTCGACGCAGGAAATCGGCACGTCGACCATGTTCGACCTGGGCCAGATCGACGTAAGCTGGGACGCGGCGGCCGCCACTCTCTGGGCTTTCATGACGCCCGCGAATCGGCCCAATTTCAGTCCGGCGATGCTGCGCGACGTCCGTCACTGGTATGTGGAGGCCAAAAGGCTGTTCGACGCGGGCAAGTTGCCGATCAAATATATGGTGGCGGGATCGCGCTTTCCGGGCGTGTTCAACCTGGGCGGCGACCTGGAACTGTTCGCCGGATGTATCGAGCGCGGCGACCTGCCCGGCCTGGTCGATTACGGCCATGCCTGCATCGATGTGGTGCACCGCACCTGGCGCAACGGCGACCTGCCGGTGATCTCGATCGCGCTGGCGCAGGGCGATGCGCTGGGCGGCGGGTTCGAGGCGCTGCTCTGCTTCGATGTCGTGATCGCGGAGCGCAGCGCCCGCTTCGGCCTGCCTGAAATGCTCTTCGGCCTGTTCCCCGGCATGGGGGCCTATTCCATCCTGGCGCGCAGGCTGGGGCGGCTGACGGCGGAACGGATGATCCTGTCGGGCAAGGTCTACAGCGCGCAGGAAATGTACGACATGGGCATCGTCCATACGCTGGTGGAGGATGGCGAGGGCGAACAGGCGGTGCGCGACTATATCGCGTCCAGCCTGTCCCATCATGCGGGCCATGTCGGCGTGTTCCAGGCGGGGCGGCGCGTCGATCCGCTGGAATATGAGGAATTGAAGGACATCGTCGAAAATTGGGCCGAAACCGCGCTCAAACTCGACTTGAAGGATGTGCGGATGATGCGCCGCCTGGCTACCGCCCAGACCCGACTGCACAGATAGGATCAGGCGCGCCGCCGGTCCTGTGGCATGGCCACGGCGCCGCTGGCCTCGTCCATGCGCCGCATCATCTCCAGCACCTGGGCGGCGGGCACCGGCCGGCTCAATATGAAGCCCTGGACATTGGTGAACCCCATTTCCCTGGCGCAGCGCAATTGATCCTCCGTCTCTATGCCTTCCGCCACCGTCTCCACATCCAGCGCATGGGCCAGATAGGCGACCGACTGGGCGATAGCGCGATGGCGTGAATTGCCCTCCACGCCGCGCATGAAGCTCTGATCGACCTTGATCGTGTCGAAGGCATAGTCACGCAGATAGCCGAGCGAGGAATAGCCCGTGCCGAAATCGTCCAGCGCCAGCCGCAGGCCGATCCGCTGCAAGGCGGACAGGATCAGGTTGGTCCGGCCGCTATCCTCCAGGAAGATCGATTCGGTCACTTCCAGTTCCAGGCGGCGCGCCTTCAACCCCGACTGCATCAATGCCGAAATCACGGCGCGGGGCAGGCCATCGCTCTTGATCAGCACCGGGGAGATATTGACGGCGACGCGGACATTCTCATCCCATTCCATCGCATCCTGGCAGGCGCGCTCCAGCGCCCAGGCGGTGATCGGCTCGATCATCGAACAGCTTTCCGCGATCGGAATGAATTCCGCCGGGGAAATGCGGCCGAGCGTCGGGTGATCCCAGCGCATCAGCGCCTCGCAGATCGTGATCCTGCCCGTTTCCGTGTCGAAGATCGGCTGATAATGCAGCACCAGCTCTTCATTGGCCATGGCGCAGCGCAGGCCCATTTCCAGGTCGTAAGTGCGGTTCTGCCGCTCCTTCATCGTCCAGGTGAACTGCGCATGGCGGTTCCGTCCGGCATTTTTCGCCTGATACAGGGCCATGTCGGCATGCTGGAGCAATTCCTCGCCGTCCTGTCCGTCCTCCGGCGCGACGGCGATGCCCATGGAGGCGGTCACGCCCAACCGATAGCCGCCAACCTCGAAATCATGCGCGAATTCCGCCATCACGTCGCCCGCGATCTGCTCCGCCGCGGGCCGGTCGGCGCCGGGACAGATCAGGACGAACTCATCCCCGCCGAAGCGCGCGACATGGCCCCGCCCGTCCAGTGCATGAGACAGCCTTTCGGCGACCCTGCGCAGAAGCTGGTCGCCGATCATATGCCCCAGGGAATCGTTGATTTCCTTGAACCGGTCCAGGTCCATCCAGAACACCGCCATCGCGATCTGGTCGGATCGTCGTCCGTCGAACAGTTCGCGCAGCCGCATCTGCATCGCCATGCGGTTTTCGACGCCGGTCAGGCTGTCGAACCGGGCCAGCCGCTCGAACTTGATGGCGAGTTGGGATTTTTCATATTTGCCCTGCATCGCCTCCAGTACGATGCGATGCGTCGTCTTCGTGATGTCCGCCATGGCGAAGATCATCAGGAAACAGAGGATGCCGAGCACCGTATAGCCCAGCCCACCTGAAAGGATGAGGCCCAGCGAGGTGGGCAGCAATGAAAGGCAGGTCTGGCCGACCGCGACCTGGATGCGCCCCGCATTGCGGCCGGAAATCCCGCCGGAATAGGAGGCTACCAGGCACACGGCCAGTACGTGCAGCTTAGCGTCATGAGACAGCAGCAGGGTCGCGAATGTCAAAATCCCCAGCAGCGCCGCATAGCACCAGGCGCCCAGTTCATAGGCCAGCCCCCAGATCGGCTGAGTGCCACCCCCCTTATGGGCAAGCTGGCGCTGGAAATAGACGGCGGAGATCGACCGGCTGAGTCCGACCAGGCAGATCAGGACGGCAATGACGGTGATGGCGGTGATTCGCGCATACCAGGCGATGACCAGCCCCAGCGCCCCGCCCGCCACCGCGCCGATCATCAGCGACGCCGGGGAGGCATAGAGCGATTTGACGAGATTCGCCTGCACTTCAGCGCTTTGCTGAGTATCCGGCGTCATGCGCCCCCGCAGTAATGCGATCAAGTTTCGTTCAGGGCGTGGCACGTCATCGCCACCATTGCCCAAACATGATTTCCATTTGGTAAATCGCACTCGCCAAGACGGGCCTGGGAAGCCGATTGTTACGCAATCGAGCGATTTTCGCGGCCAGTCCGTCGGGCAACGATGGGATAGGCTTGCTTTCCCCGCATCTTAGCCGAAAATAGGGTCACTATGCCGCATCATCCCCTGCATCGTCCGGTCTGGAACGCCCTTCATGGCGGCTGGCAGCGATTGGCCCAGGGGGATGGACGGGCGTTGCGCATCGATCCGCGCTACGGCCCCTTCGCCGCAGCCGCGGATGACGGGGCGGCGGCGCAAACCGCGCTGGCCGCTCTCGTGCCGGACAATGGCGAGGCGTGGATCGTGGAACCCGATGCCCCGACGCCGCCACCCGGCACGCGCCTGGTGCGCGAAGCCGTGTTGGCGCAGATGGTGGCGGAAGAGATTTTGGGGGACGCCGCGCCGGTTGAAGCCATCGTCCTGACGGACGCGGATGCAGAGGAGATGCGCGCCCTTGCCCTCATGACGAAGCCGGGGCCGTTCCTGCCCCTCACCCACCGGCTTGGCCGCTTCATCGGCATCAGGGAACAGGGCAGGTTGATCGCCATGGCGGGCGAGCGGATGCGCATGCCCGGCTTTGCCGAAGTCAGCGGTGTCTGCACCCATCCCGACCATCGCGGGCATGGTCATGCGAAACGGCTGATGCGGACCGTCGCCAAAGCCATGCTGGAACGGGGGGAGACGCCCTTCCTCCATGCCTATGCCGCGCATGAGGCGACGGTCGCGCTTTACGAGACACTTGGCTTCCGCGTGCGGGCATGGATGCACATGATGGTGATCGCTCCAGGCTGAATCGGCGCCCCGGCGAAATCCTCAGCCGATATGCGTCCACCGCTCCAGCGTGATCCAGCCTTCGACATAATTGGCGTAATAAAGACCGAACGCCACCGCCGACAGGATCGTCGCCCGGATGGCGACCATGCCGGGCCGGAAATTGCTGGGCGCGCTGTCCGCCTGCCCCGTCAGCAGCGCCTCGCCCGTTTCATCGGGCGTGCGAAGGCCGAAGGGCAGCACGATGAAGGCGCTGATCACCCAGAACAGCACATAGATGGCAAAGATGGCGTACCAGTTCATAGGCGTCAGGCTTAGGCTTGAATGAGCAGCACGTCCACCACCGGCTTCTTGCCGGTCCAGCGCGTCGCCGTGCGCCGCACCGCCAGCCGCACCCGCTCGCGCAAGGCGTCCTCTTCGCGCGATCCCTTGGCGACCGCGCTGGCGGCTTCATCCGCGGCTTCCTCCAGAAAGGCCGCCTTGTCCTCTTCCACCGGTACGCCCTGGGTGCGCAAGGCCGGCGTGCCGATCACCCGCCCCTTGCCATCCATCGCCACCGCGACGCTGATCTGGCCGTGCAGCGCGATCTTGCGCCGTTCGTTCATGGTCGATCCGTCCGCCGGCAGGATGACGTCGCCGTCCAGCACCAGCCGTCCGGTCGTTTCCTGACCGATGATCTGCGGTCCGTTGGGGGCCAGACGCAACAGGTCGCCATTGGACTGCACCACGGCGGAGGGCACGCCGCTTGCCAGGCCCAGCCGCGCCTGTTCGGCCATGTGCCGCCGCTCGCCATGCACGGGCAGCAGGATCTGCGGCCGCACCCAGCGGTACATGGCTTGCAATTCGGGCCGCCCCGGATGGCCGGAGACATGCACCTCCGCCTGGCGATCCGTCACCATCAGCACGCCCTTGGCCGCCAGCGCGTTCTGGATGCGCCCGATGGCGATTTCATTGCCCGGAATCTGCTTGGAGGAGAAGACGACCAGATCGCCCTCGTCCAGCTTGATCGGATGGCTGTCGAAGGCGATGCGGGACAGGGCGGCCCGCGCCTCCCCCTGCCCGCCGGTTGCGATGATCATCACCTCATTGTGGGGCAGCGCCATGACATCGTCCCAATCGACGGTCGGCGGGAAATCCTTGAGATAGCCCGCCGTCCGCGCCGTCGAGATGATCCGGTCGAGCGACCGCCCCGCCACGCAGAGCTTGCGCCCCACCGCGTTGGCGACCTCCCCCAAGGTTTGCAGGCGCGCCGCGTTGGAGGCGAAGGTCGTGACCAGCACGCGCCCCTTCGCGCCCTTGATCGTTTCCATCAGCCCTTCGCGCACATCGCCTTCGGACCCGCTGGCTTCGGGGTTGAAGACATTGGTGCTGTCGCACACCAGCGCCAGCACGCCCTCATCGCCGATCGCGGTCAATTCCGCCGGGGTGGAGGGCTGGCCGAGAAGCGGCGTCTCATCCAGCTTCCAGTCGCCGGTATGGAAAATCTTCCCATAAGGCGTGTCGATCAGCACCGCATTGCCTTCCGGGATGGAGTGGGCCAGCGGCACATAGCGGAAGCCGAACGGCCCCAGCGCGAAGCTGCCCTCATTGTCGATGACGTTGAGTTCGACCTCCCTGCTCAGCCCCTCTTCCTCCAGCTTCAGCCGGATAAGGCCCGCGGTGAAAGGCGTCGCATAAAGCGGCACGCCAAGATCGGCGGCGAGATAGGGAATGGCGCCGATATGGTCCTCATGCCCATGGGTCAGCACGATGCCGAGCAGGTCGTCCTTGCGTTCCTCGATAAAGGCGAGGTCCGGCAGCACCAGATCAACCCCCGGATAGGCCGGATCGGCAAAGGTCAGGCCCAGGTCGACCATCACCCATTTGCCCTGGCAACCGTAGAGATTCACATTCATGCCGATCTCCCCCGACCCGCCAAGGGCCAGGAAGATCAGCTCATTTCCAGGTGTCATTATGTTTTCAAACTCCGTTCATACAATGAAGCGAGGCCCAGGATCGTGAGATCGGGCGCGATCGCATCGAAAATGTCGCTATTGTCATCGAAGAGGACCGCCAGGCCCCCCGTTGCAATCACCTTGGCGGGACGGCCGATCTCCGCGCGCATGCGGGCGACCAGCCCCTCCATCATCGCCACATAGCCCCAGAAGACGCCGATCAGCATCTGCGCCTCCGTCGTGCGACCGATAACCGACCGGCTTTCCGGCGGCGCGATCGCGATCTTCGGCAGCTTCGCGGCGGCGGTCACCAGCGCATCCAGCGACAGGTTGATGCCCGGCGCGATGATGCCGCCCTTGTAAGCGCCATGATAGTCGATGACGTCGAAGGTCGTCGCCGTTCCGAAATCGATGACGATCAGGTCTTCGCGATAGAGATGGTGGGCGGCGATGGCGTTTACAACCCGGTCCGCACCGACCGAAGCCGGTTCCGCCACATCGAGTTCGATGCCCCATTCCACCGGCGCCTGACCGGCAACGAGCGCGGTCGTCTTGAAATATTTCTCCGCCAGCACCTGAAGATTATGCAGGGCGCGGGGCACGACCGTGGCGATGATCACCGCCTCCACATCGGCGATCTTATAACCCTCCAGCATCAGAAGCTGGTTCAGCCAGACCGCATATTCATCCGCCGTGCGCCGGGGATCGGTGGCGATGCGCCAGCGGGCGCGTATCTCCCGCCCCTCCAGCAGCGCGAAAACCACATTGGTATTGCCCGCGTCGATCGCGAGAAGCATGGCCTGATCCTCAGATGAGAAAGATATCGCCGGCATGAATGGCACGGCTCTGCCCATTCGCCAAGCGCAGGATCAGCATGCCGTGCCGGTCGAGGGTTTCGAAATTGCCCTCCACCGTCTCGCCATCGGGCTGCACCACCCGCATCGGCGTGCCGGTGGGATGGGCGTTGAGCAGCCAATGCGTCCGCACCGGCTCCAGCCCCTGCGCCCGCCAGATTGCGAGCCAATGGGCGAACAGTTCGGCCAGCCGGACTTGCAGTACAGCCGCATCGGCATCCGATGCTCCCTGTGCGAAGAGGCTCGTCACCGGACGGTCCAATCCGGCGGGATGCCCTGTCACGTTGATGCCGATGCCCGCGACGATGGCGTCCCCCGCCCGTTCCAGCAGGATGCCGGCGATCTTCGCGCCATCGACCAGAATGTCGTTGGGCCATTTGATCCGTGCCTGACCGGCGCACAGCGGCGCCACCAGCGCATGCACGGCGTTGGCAGCGACCAGCGCCAGCGTGTGGGGCAACGGATCGCCGTCCCGCAGGCGGATCACGGTGGAGCAGTAAAGATTGCCGTCGGGGCTTTCCCAGTCGCGTCCCATGCGGCCCCGCCCGCCGGTCTGGCGTCCGGCGCGCAGCCAGCAGCCTTCGGGAACGCCCTGCTCCGCCAACGCCAGCATGTCGGCATTGGTGGAGCCGGTTTCCTCTACGAAACGAAGCTCGGTCAGAACAGCGACGCCGCTGCCGCCGCACTCGCCTTGTCGAGCAGCGGGTTGAGGAAGTAACCGAAGACGATCACCGCCGCGCAGGCCGTCAATATGACATTCTCGACCGCCCCGCCCCGCGCTTCATAGGGCGCGGCCGGTTCGTCGAAATACATCGTCTTGATGATCTTCAGATAATAGAAGGCGCCGATTACCGACATGGCGATGCCGAAAGCCGCCAGCGCCGTCAGGCCCGCCGCGACCGCCGCGTCGAACACCAGGAACTTCGCCCAGAAGCCGAAGAGCGGCGGAATGCCCGCCATGGAGAACATGAAGATCGCCAGCGCCGCCGCCAGCCCCTTGCGCGAACGCGACAGTCCCGCAAGGCTGGCGATGGTCTCGACAGGCTTGCCGTCGGCATCGCGCATCTGGAGGATGCAGGCGAAGCCGCCGATGGTCATGACGACATAGATCGCCATATAGCTCATCGTCGCCGCCGCCCCAGCCGGTGTGCCCGCAGCCAGGCCGATCAGCGCGAAACCGACATTGTTGATGGACGAATAGGCCATCAGACGCTTGATGTTGGTCTGGCCGATGGCCGCGACCGCGCCGAACAGGATCGAGGCCAGCGCCACGAAGATCACGATCTGCTGCCAGTCCAGACCCGCCGGACCCAGCGCCTCTATCGCCACGCGGACGGTCAGGCCGATGGCCGCGACCTTGGGCGCGCTGGCGAAGAAGGTCGTCACCGGGGTCGGCGCGCCTTCATAGACGTCCGGTGTCCACATGTGGAACGGCACGGCGCTGATCTTGAACGCCAGGCCCGCCAGCACGAAGACCAGGCCGAACAGCTCGCCCTTCGACACGCCGTCGCCCAGCGCGACGGCGATGCCGTCAAACGCCGTGCTGCCGGTGAAGCCGTAGAGCAGCGAAATGCCGTAAAGCAGGATGCCGCTCGCCAGCGACCCCAGGACGAAATATTTAAGGCCCGCTTCGGAGGACCGCTCATCCTGCCGCATGAAGCTTGCCAGCACATAGGAGGCAAGGCTGTTCATTTCGAGACCGACATAGAGAGTCAGCATGTCGCCCGCCGACACCATCATCCCCATGCCGATGGCGGCGAAGAGGATCAGTACCGGATATTCGGGGCGCGGGACGCCACCGACCGAAAAATAACGCGGAGCGAGCAGGATCGCCGCCGCCGCCGCGCCATAGATCAGCGCCTTGGCGAAGACAGAGAAGGCGTCGGCGCGGACCAGCCCGTCAAAGGCCACCGGCCCATGGGCCAGCGAGCAGGTCAACGCCAGACCCGCGACGATCAGGGTGACGACCGACAACCAGTTGACGACCCGCGCCGACTTGTCGCCGCCATAGGCCGCGATCAGCATCAGGATCAGGCCGCCAGCCGTCAATATCAGTTCCGGCAGGACCGCCAGAAGGGAAGCGGAATCAATCATCAGTGCGCCTCCCCCGACGCTTCTTCATGAGACATTGCGGGTGCTTCTTCATGGTGGGCGTCCTCGACAGGCTTGGGCGCGCCCATCTTGATCTGGGAATCTCCCGCCGGAGCGGCGGGGGCGAGGCGGGCTTCCAGAGCGCGGATGTCCGGACGCATCGGCGCCAGGAAGCTCTCCGGATAGACGCCCATCCACAGCACAGCCGCGGCGATGGGCGCCAGCAGCCACATTTCCCGCATCGACAGATCGGGCATGGCCGCCGCGTCCGCATTCTTCTGTTCGCCATAGCAAATGCGGCGATAGAGATAGAGCATATAGGCCGCGCCCAGGATGATGCCCGTGGTGGCGACCAGCGCGACCCAGCTAGACGCCTGGTAAATGCCCATCAACGACAGGAATTCACCGACGAAATTGCTCGTGCCCGGCAAGCCGACCGACGCCATGGTGAACAGCATGAACAGCACCGCATATTTCGGCATGTTGATGCTGAGGCCGCCATAGCGGTTGATCTCCCGCGTATGCAGCCGGTCATAGATGACCCCGACGCACAGGAACAGCGCGCCCGACACCAGACCATGGCCCAGCATCACCATCATCGCGCCTTCCAGACCGGCCTGGTTGAAGGCGAACAGGCCGATAGTGACGATCGCCATATGCGCAACCGACGAATAGGCGATCAGCTTCTTCATGTCCGACTGCACCAGCGCGACGAGGCTGGTATAGACCACCGCGACCATCGACAGGCCCCAGACCAGCGGCGCCAACTGCGCCGAGGCTTCCGGGAACATGGGCAGCGAGAAACGGATGAAGCCGTAACCGCCCATCTTCAGCAGCACGCCCGCCAGAATGACCGAACCGGCCGTCGGCGCCTGAACGTGCGCGTCGGGCAGCCAGGTATGGACCGGCCACATCGGCATCTTCACCGCGAAGCTGGCGAAGAAGGCCAGCCACAGCCAGGTCTGGATGTGCGGATCGAAATTATAGGCCATCAGCGTCGGGATGTCGGTCGTGCCCGCTTCATGCACCATCCACATCATCGCGATCAGCATCAGCACCGATCCGAGCAGCGTGTAGAGGAAGAATTTATACGAAGCGTAGATGCGATCCGCGCCGCCCCAGATGCCGATGATCAGATACATCGGGATCAGGCCGGCTTCGAACATGATGTAGAAGAGGTAGAGATCCTGCGCCGTGAAGACGCCGATCATCAGCACCTCCATGAACAGGAAAGCGGCCATATATTCCTGTACGCGCTTCTCGATCGAGAGCCAGCTTGCGCCGATGCAGATCGGCATCAGGAACACGGTCAGCGCGATCAGCAGCAGCGCGATGCCGTCAATGCCCAGCGCCCAGGCGAAACGCCCGAAGATCGGCGCATATTCCTGGAACTGCCATTGGGCCGCACCGCCCGACTGGTCAAAGTTCATCCAGAGGATAATGCCCAGCACCAGATCGGCCAGCGTTGCGAGCAACGCGATCCAGCGGGCCTGATTGGCGCCTGCGAACAGGCAGGCGATGGCCCCCGCCATCGGCACTGCCATCATCAGGGAAAGGATGGGGAAGCCGTCCATTATCGTGTCATCGCCCAGGTTGCGGCCGCGGCGAGGCCGATCAGCATCACCAGCGCGTAGGTATAGAGGTAGCCGGACTGAAGCCGACGGGTGACTTTATTGCCCTGCACGACCAGCGCGGCCAGACCGTTGGGTCCGAAGCGGTCGATGAAGCCCACGTCACCGAACTTCCAGAAGAAGCGGCCGATGGCGAAGGCAGGCTTGACGAAGATGAAGTTGTACAACTCGTCGAAATACCATTTGTTGAGCAGGAACTGGTAGAGCGCGCTGAACGTGGCGACGAAGCGCCGCGGCCAGTCGGTATATTTGAGATATGCCAGCCAGGCGATCACCAGACCCGTCAGCATCACCGTGAACGGACCGAACTTGACCCAGGTCGGCACTTCATGAGCGGCGTGCATCAGATGGCTGTCGAACGCGAGCGCACCCTTCCAGAATTCGACGCCGCCTTCCGAACCGATGAACTGGTCGTGGAAAAGGAAGCCCGCAAACACCGCGCCCAGGCTCAGCACCACCAGCGGGATCAGCATGACCCACGGGCTTTCATGCGGATGATAACCCGCCGTGCCGGTCGGTTCGTGGCCGTGATCATCATGATGGCCATGGCCGTCATGCTCGGTTTCTTCCTCCGGCGATTCATGATGGCCGTGGACTGCGTGCTGGATATGCTCCGAAGCGGCCCAGCGCGGTTTGCCGAAGAAGGTCAGGAACACCAGACGCCAGCTATAGAAACTGGTGAGCAGCGCCGCGAATACGCCGACCAGATAGGCGCCGACGCCCGCACCGCCCGAAGCATAGGCCGCTTCGAGAATGCCGTCCTTCGAATAGAAGCCCGCGAAACCCACGCCGACGAGCGGAAGGCCGACGCCGGTGATGGCCAGCGTGCCCAGCGTCATCGTCCAGAAGGTGATCGGGATCTCCTTCCGCAACGCGCCATAGTAACGCATGTCCTGTTCATGGTGCATCGCATGGATGACCGAACCCGCGCCCAGGAACAGCAGCGCCTTGAAGAAGGCGTGGGTGAAGAGGTGGAACATCGCCGCGCCATAAGCGCCGACGCCCGCCGCGAAGAACATGTAGCCAAGCTGCGAACAGGTCGAATAGGCGATGACGCGCTTGATGTCGTTCTGCACCGTGCCCACGGTCGCCGCGAACAGACAGGTGGCCGCGCCGATGAAGGTCACGAACCCCAGGGCCGTGGGCGAGGTTTCGAACATGGGCGACAGGCGGCACACCATGAACACGCCTGCGGTCACCATGGTGGCCGCGTGGATCAGCGCGGACACCGGGGTCGGGCCTTCCATTGCGTCCGGCAACCAGGTGTGGAGGCCCAACTGCGCCGACTTGCCCATGGCGCCTACGAACAGCAGCAGGCAGAGCACGGTCATGGTGTCGAAACGGTGGCCCAGGAAACCGATGGTCGAACCGGCCATGGAGGGCGCGGCGGCCAGGATTTCCGGGATGGAGATGGTGTTGAACACCAGATAGGTGCCGAAAATGCCCATCATGAAGCCAAGATCGCCGACGCGGTTGACGACGAACGCCTTGATCGCAGCGGCATTGGCGGAGGGTTTGCGGAACCAGAAGCCGATCAGCAGATAGGAGGCGAGGCCCACGCCTTCCCAGCCGAAGAACATCTGCAACAGATTGTTCGCCGTCACGAGCATCAGCATCGCGAAGGTGAAGAGCGACAGATAGGCGAAGAAGCGCGGCTGATCCGGCTCCTCCTCCATATAGCCCCAGCTATAGAGGTGGACGAGGCTGGACACGCTGGTGATGACCACCAGCATGACCGCCGTCATCGTGTCGACCCGCAGCGCCCATTGGGCATCGAAGCTGCCCGACTGGATCCAGGTGAAGACCGGCGCCACAGTGGGTTCGGCATGGCCGGTCAGGAAGCCGATGAAGATCGGCCAGCTCATCGCGCAGGATGCGAATAGCGCGCCGGTGGTAACGATCTTTGCAGGCAGCTTGCCAAGGGCCTTGTTGCCAAGACCGGCGATGGCAGCAGCCAGCAGCGGGAGAAGGACGATAAGCTGGATCATCGAGCTTTAGCCCTTCATCCGGTTGACATCGTCGACGGCGATGGTGCCGCGACCACGGAAGTAAATGACGAGGATGGCAAGGCCGATGGCCGCCTCTCCCGCCGCGACGGTCAGCACGAACATGCTGAACACCTGGCCGACCAGATCGCCCAGGAAGGCGCTGAAGGCGACGAGATTGATGTTCACGCTGAGCAGGATCAGTTCGATCGCCATCAGGATGATGATGACATTCTTGCGATTGATGAAGATGCCCAGCACGCCCATCACGAAGAGGATCGCGCTGACCACCATATAGTGCTGAAGGCCGATCATGACGGCATCCCCTGAAACGAGGCCGTCACCCCAGCGAAAGCCGGGGCCTGAGGCCGTTGCGCGATGAGGCACGAGATGCCAGCCTGCGCTGGCATGACGCGGTTGGGATTGATCACAATTCCACCCCCTGCCCCACGGGCTGATTGACGTTGCGCACGGCATCCTGCGGACGGCGGCGGTTCTGCTTCGCGATATTCTGGCCCTTCACGCCGCCGCGGGCACGATGGGTCAGCACGATCGCGCCGA
Source organism: Sphingobium sp. JS3065 (assembly GCF_026427355.1). NCBI lineage: Bacteria > Pseudomonadati > Pseudomonadota > Alphaproteobacteria > Sphingomonadales > Sphingobiaceae > Sphingobium > Sphingobium sp. JS3065. The sequence continues at coordinate 644,910 of NZ_CP102664.1, read as the reverse complement.
TCATCGCGACCAGCAACACGATGCCCGCCGCTTCGAACAGAAAGATATAGCGGGTGTAGAGCAGCCCGCCGATTGCCTGGATGTTCGAAAGTTCCGGGTTCACCGGCGCGGCGCGCTGCGCCAGTTCGATGGGACCGGCGCTCCACAGGCCGATGCCCAGAACGATCTCCGCCAGCAGCACGAAGGCGATCAGCAGCCCGAACGGGAGGTAGTTGACGAAACCGGCGCGCAGTTCGGCGAAGTCGATGTCGAGCATCATGACCACGAACAGGAACAGCACGGCGACCGCGCCGACATAGACGATGACGAGCAGCATCGCGATGAATTCTGCGCCCAGCAGGACCATCAGGCCCGCCGCGTTGAAGAAGGCCAGGATCAGCCAGAGGACCGAATGGACTGGATTGCGCGACAATATCGTGAGCGCGCCGCTGCTCACCACCAAAATGGCGAACAGGTAGAAGGCGAGGACGTGAATCACAGGATCATATTCCCTTTGACGCCGGCGGCTTAACGATAGGGTGCATCGGCGGCAAGGTTCGCGGCGATCGCCCGCTCCCACTTGTCGCCATTTTCAAGGAGCTTGGCCTTGTCGTAGATCAGCTCCTCGCGGGTTTCGGTCGCGAACTCGAAATTCGGCCCCTCGACCACCGCGTCCACCGGGCAGGCTTCCTGGCAGAAGCCGCAATAGATGCACTTGGTCATGTCGATGTCGTACCGCGTTGTGCGGCGGCTGCCGTCCTCGCGCGGTTGCGCCTCGATGGTGATTGCCTGCGCCGGGCAGATCGCCTCGCACAGCTTGCACGCGATGCAGCGTTCTTCCCCATTGGGGTAGCGGCGCAGCGCATGTTCACCCCGGAAGCGCGGCGAAATCGGGTTCTTCTCGTACGGATAGTTGATCGTCGCCTTGGGCTTGAAGAAATATTTCAAGGTCAGCCAGTGCGCCTTCACAAACTCCCAGAGGGTGAAGCTTTTGACGTAGTAACCGAGGCTCATTGTGCGCCTCCATAGCGCGTCAGCATGAGGAAGCCCGAAACCAGGAAGACGAACAGCAGCGAGGTCGGCAGGAAAATCTTCCAGCCCAGCCGCATAAGCTGGTCGTAACGGTAACGGGGCACCGTCGCCTTCACCCAGGAGAAGACGAAGAAGAAGAACAGGATCTTGGCGAACAGCCAGACGATGCCCGGTACATAATAGAGCGGCGCCCAGTCGAACGGCGGCAGATAACCGCCCCAGAACAGGATCGCGTTCAAGGCGCACATCAGGATGACGTTCGCATATTCGCCCAGCCAGAACAGCGCGAAGGCCATGGACGAATATTCGGTCTGGTAACCGGCGACGAGTTCCGATTCCGCTTCGGTCAGGTCGAAGGGCGCACGCGCCGTTTCCGCCATGGCCGAGATCAGGAACATGATCGCCATCGGGAAGAGCAGCGGGTTGAAGCCGTTGCCGTTCAAGAAGCCATAATAGCCCTTCTGGCTTTCGACGATCTGGGTCAGGTTGAAGCTGCCCGCCCACAGGACGACGCAGATCAGGATGAACCCGATCGAGACTTCATAGCTGATCATCTGCGCGCTGGCGCGGATCGCGGAATAGAAGGGATATTTGGAGTTGGACGCCCAGCCCGACAGCACCACGCCATAGACGCCGAGCGATGAGATGGCGAGGATGTAGAGCAGGCCGACATTGATGTTGGCCAGCACCACGCCCACCTGGAACGGAATGACCGCCCAGGCCATCAGCGCGACGGTGAAGGTGATGATCGGCGCGATCAGGAACAAGGTCCGGTTCGATGCCGAGGGGATGATGGTTTCCTGAAGGAAGACCTTGGCGCCGTCCGCGAACGATTGGAGCAGGCCGAAGGGGCCGACGACGTTCGGACCGCGGCGCAGCGCCATCGCCGCCCAGATCTTGCGGTCGGCATAAATGATCATCGCCACCGCCAGCATCAGGGGCAGAGCGATCACCAAAATGCCGATGATCGTCGAAAGCAGCCAGGCGCCTTCGAACGGCAGGCCGAGATTTTGGAAGAAAGCGGTCACTCTGCGGCCTCCGCAAAAGTCTGACCATGGATCAGTTCGGCGGAGCATTGCTGCATCGTCGGGCTGGCGCGGCAGATGGCGTTGGTCAGGTAGAAATCCTTGATCGGCGAACCGAATTCGCCGGTCGCGCCGGTCGGCAGCTTTGGCGCGGACCAGCCATAATCGGCCAGACCCTCTTGCGCGAGCGCCGGAACCGCCTTCGCCATTTCAACGCGGAGAGCCTCGAAACTGTCGAAGGGCAGGGTCGCGCCCAGCACTTCGGACAAGGCGCGCAGGATCGACCAGTCCTCGCGGGCGTCGCCCGGCGCGAACACTGCCTTTTCGCCGCGCTGCACCCGGCCTTCCAGATTGACGTAGGTGCCCGCCTTTTCGGCGTAGCTGGCGCCCGGCAGGATCACGTCCGCTGCATGCGCGCCCTTGTCGCCATGGTGGCCGACATAGACCTTGAAGCTGTCGGGGAACGCCGCATAGTCGACTTCGTCCGCGCCCAGCGAGAAGAGCAGCTTGGGCTTGGCCGCCGCCACCGCCTTGATGCCGCCCTGCGTCGCATAGCCGAGCATCAGCCCGCCCATGCGCGCCGCCGCGAAGTGCAGGACGTTGTAACCGTTCCAGCCCTGTCCTGAGCCTGTCGAAGCGGCGTCCTTGATCAGGCCGAGCGTCTCGACCAGCGCCAGCGTATCGCCATGCGCACCGTCCTTCGCCAGCACGCCGCCGCCGACGATCATCGCCGGACGCGCCGCCTGGCCGAACGCCTCGACCACCGATTCCGGCAGCTTCGCCAGCAGCGAAGCATCATTGCCCAGCCATTCCACCTTGTAGGTGAGGTCGACCTGCGGGCCGAGGGCGAAGACCTTCGCGCCCTTCTTGATCGCCTTGCGGATGCGGGTGTTCACGAGCGGCGCTTCCCAGCGCAGATTGGTGCCGACCAGCAGGATCGCGTCGGCAGTCTCAAGGCCCGCCAGCGTGGTGTTGAAATTCACCGCCGACAGGCTCGACACATCATAGGCAAGGCCGGTCTGACGCCCTTCGAGCATCGAACCGCCCAGCTTTTCGACCAGCGCCTTGCCCGCGAACATGGTCTCGCAGTCGAGCAGATCACCCGCCAGCGCCGCGACCGAACCGCCATGCTTGACGGCGGCCACAGCCGCGAAAGCTTCGGCCCAGGTCGCTGCGACCAGCTTGCCGTCCTTGCGGACATAGGGCTTGTCGAGGCGCTTGCGAACCAGACCGTCGACATTGTGCCGGGTCTTGTCGCTCGCCCATTCCTCGTTCACGTCGTCATTGATGCGCGGCACGGCACGCAGCACCTGACGACCGCGGCTGTCGAGGCGGATGTTGGTGCCAACCGCGTCCATCACGTCGATGGCGTGGGTCTTCTTGAGTTCCCAGGGACGCGCTTCGAACGCATAGGGTTTGGACGTCAGCGCGCCGACCGGGCAAAGATCGACCACATTGCCCGAAAGCTCGCTCTTGGCGGCATGTTCGAGATAGGTGGTGATCTGCATATTCTCGCCGCGATAGATGGCGCCGATTTCCGGCACGCCCGCGACTTCCTCCGCAAAGCGCACGCAGCGGGTGCACTGGATGCAGCGGGTCATGACCGTCTTGACGATCGGTCCCATATATTTTTCGGTGACGGCGCGCTTATTCTCTTCGAAGCGACTGGTGCCCTTGCCATAGGCCACCGACTGATCCTGAAGGTCGCATTCGCCGCCCTGATCGCAGATCGGGCAATCGAGCGGGTGGTTGATGAGAAGGAACTCCATCACCCCTTCCCGCGCCTTCTTCACCATTTCGGTCTGGGTGAAGATTTCCTGATTTTCCGCGGCCGGCAACGCGCAAGACGCCTGCGGCTTGGGCGGTCCGGGCTTCACCTCGACCAGGCACATGCGGCAATTGCCCGCGATGCTCAGCCGCTCATGATAGCAGAAACGCGGGATTTCCTTCCCCGCCAGCTCGCACGCCTGGAGGACGGTGGCGCCCGCCGGGACTTCGAGTTCTACGCCGTCTACTTTGACCTTCGGCATGGTTACTCCGCTGCCTCCATGACGGGGGCGCTACCCTTGTTCTCATTGATCCGCCGCTCGATTTCGGGGCGGAAGTGCCGGATCAGGCCCTGGATCGGCCAGGCCGCCGCGTCGCCGAGCGCGCAGATGGTGTGGCCTTCGACCTGCTTGGTGACCTGCTGGAGCATGTCGATTTCGCTGATGTCGGCGTCGCCGGAGCGCAGCCGCTCCATCACGCGCCACATCCAGCCGGTGCCTTCGCGACAGGGCGTGCACTGGCCGCAGCTCTCATGCTTGTAGAAATAGGAGAGACGGCTGATGGCGCGGACGATGTCGGTCGACTTGTCCATGACGATGACGGCAGCGGTGCCGAGGCCTGAGCCGAGGGCGCGCAGCCCGTCGAAATCCATCGGCGCGTCCATGATCTGCGCGGCCGGAACCAGCGGAACCGACGATCCGCCGGGGATCACCGCCAGCAGATTGTCCCAACCGCCGCGAATGCCGCCGCAATGCCGGTCGATCAGTTCCTTGAAGCTGATGCCCATCGATTCTTCGACGACGCAGGGCTTGTTCACATGGCCGCTGATCTGGAACAGCTTGGTGCCCTTGTTATTCTCCCGCCCGAAGCTGGAAAACCATTCGGAACCGCGACGCAGGATAGTCGGACCCACGGCGATGGATTCGACATTGTTCACCGTCGTCGGGCAGCCATAAAGGCCCGCGCCCGCCGGGAAAGGCGGCTTCAGGCGCGGCTGGCCCTTCTTACCTTCCAGGCTTTCGATCTGGGCGGTTTCCTCGCCGCAGATATAGGCGCCCGCGCCGCGATGGACGAAGACGTCGAAATCATAACCGGAACCGCAGGCATTCTTGCCCAGGAAACCCTTTTCATAGGCCTGCTCGACGGCGGCGAAGAGGACTTTCGCCTCATAGATGAATTCGCCGCGAATATAGATATAGGCGGCGCGGGCGCGCATCGCGAAACCGGCGATCAGCGCGCCTTCGATCAGCTTGTGCGGATCGTGGCGGACGATTTCGCGGTCCTTGCACGAACCCGGCTCGGATTCGTCGGCGTTGATGACCAGGAAGCTCGGACGGCCATCCTTGCTTTCCTTGGGCATGAAGCTCCACTTCATGCCGGTCGGGAAGCCCGCGCCGCCACGGCCGCGCAGGCCGGACGCCTTGATCCGCTCGATGATCTCGTCCTGGCCGATTTCCATCAGCTTCCTGGTGTTATCCCAATCGCCGCGCTTCATTGCCGCGTCGATGCCCCAATCCTGGAAGCCGTAGACGTTGGTGAAGATGCGATCCTTGTCGGCAAGGGGTGCGATGACGTCGCTCATGCCGAAACTCCAGAACCGTTCGGGCTGAGCTTGTCGAAGCCTTTTGCCGAACGAAGTGAGGTATTGCAGCCTTCGACAGGCTCAGGCTGGCCCTTCGAAAGGCTCGGCGCGAACGGAGGAAAGGTCATGCCCACTGCCCTCTGTAATCGTGATTTTCGGTGACCATCTCCTTGAGCGTGGTCGGGCCGCCTTCGGGGCAGCTCGTCTGACGCTCGATCTGCGGTCCGATCTTGGGCTGCTTGCCAGCGGCGAGATCATCGAGGATCGCGCTCATGCTGTCATAGGTCAGGTCTTCGTAATTATCGTCGTTGATCTGGACCATCGGCGCGTTGGCGCAAGCACCGAGGCACTCGACCTCGGTCAGCGTGAACAGGCCGTCCGGCGTGGTGCCGCCCTTGACCAGACCCTTGTTCTTGCAGGCCGAAAACACGTCGTCGGAGCCGCGCAGCATGCAGGGCGTCGTGCCGCAGACCTGCACATGGTAACGGCCCACGGGCGCGAGGTTGTACATGGTATAGAAGGTCGCGACCTCGTAAACGCGCATGTACGGCATTTCGAGCTGGTCGGCGATATATTCCATCACCGGCACCGGCAGCCAGCCGTTGGTCTGCGTTTCCGCGCCGACCTGACGCTGGGCGAGGTCGAGCAGCGGCATCACCGCCGACTGCTGACGGCCGGCGGGATAGCGGGCGATGACCTTCTTCGCCTGTTCGGCATTTTCGGCCGTCCACGTAAACGCGCCCCAGCGCGCGCGCGTTTCGGCCTCGTCCGGGATATGAACTGCGTCAGCCATTAGCGGTCACATTCTCCAAACACGATGTCCATGGCGCCCAGGACAGCGGTGGTATCGGCCAGCATGTGGCCCTTCATCATGAAATCCATCGCCTGAAGGTGCGAGAAAGCCGTCGGACGGATCTTGCAGCGGTAAGGCTTGTTGGAGCCGTCCGCGACCAGATAGACGCCGAATTCGCCCTTGGGACTTTCGGTCGCGACATAGACTTCGCCCGCCGGGACGTGGAAGCCCTCGGTATAAAGCTTGAAGTGATGGATCAGCGCTTCCATCGACCGCTTCATTTCCCCACGCTTGGGCGGCGAAACCTTGCGGTCGAAGCTGGCGATCGGCCCTTCGGGCATTTCGCTCAAGCACTGCTTCATGATGCGCGCCGACTGGCGGACTTCCTCGACGCGGACCATGAACCGGTCATAGCAGTCATAGTTGGTGCCGACCGGAACGTCGAATTCCATCCGGTCATAAACGTCATAGGGCTGCGCCTTGCGGATATCCCAGGGGATGCCGGAGCCACGGATCATCGGGCCGGAAAAGCCCCATTTCAGCGCGTCTTCCTTGCTGACCACGGCGATGTCGACATTGCGCTGCTTGAAGATGCGGTTGTCGACGACCAGGCTCATCGCGTCTTCGAACAGGCGCGGCAGGCGGGTGTCGAGCCAGTCGGCAATATCGGTCAGCAGCTTGAGCGGCACATCCTGATGCACGCCGCCCGGCCGGAACCAGGCCGAGTGCATGCGGGCGCCCGAAGCGCGTTCGAAGAAGTTGAGGCAATCCTCGCGGATTTCGAACAGCCACAGGTTCGGCGTCATCGCGCCTACGTCCATGACGTGCGAACCCAGGTTCAGCATGTGATTGCAGATGCGGGTCAGCTCCGCGAAGAACACGCGCAGATATTGCGCGCGCAGCGGCACTTCCAGGTTCAGCAGCTTCTCGATCGCCAGCACATAGCTATGCTCCATGCCGAGCGGCGAGCAATAGTCGAGCCGGTCGAAATAGGGCAGCGCCTGCATATAGGTCTTATATTCGATCAGCTTCTCGGTGCCGCGATGCAGCAGGCCGACATGCGGATCGCAACGCTCGACGATTTCGCCGTCCAGTTCCATGACCAGACGCAGAACGCCGTGCGCCGCGGGATGCTGCGGGCCGAAGTTGATGGTGTAATTCTGGATTTCCGTGTCGCCAAACGTCGGGTCCGCCGCGTCGGTGATGTGGTCCAGCTTTTCCAGATAGTCGGACATCAGGCCTTGTCCTCAGACTTTTTATTCGCCTCGCTGTCAGTGGGCTCGCCTGCACCACTCACGCCCGGCTTGTCGGTCGTCTTGGGCGTGTCCGCCTTCGGCTCGCCCTTGGGCGCGGCGGGCGGAGGCGCCGAAGCGGGCGCGGCGCTCGGCGCACCGGGCGCCTGCGGAGCCTTTTCATCGCCGGGCAGCACATATTGCGCGCCTTCCCAAGGCGACATGAAGTCGAAGCTGCGAAAGTCCTGCGCCAGCTTGACTGGCTCATAGACCACGCGCTTATCCTCTTCGGAATAGCGCAATTCGACATAGCCGGTCAGCGGGAAATCCTTGCGCTGCGGATGCCCCTTGAAACCATAGTCGGTCAGGATGCGGCGCAGGTCGGCATTACCTTCGAAGATGACGCCGTACATGTCGAACACCTCGCGCTCCAGCCAGCCGGCGACCGGCCAGATGTGCGTGACGGTGGGAACGGGCGTATCCTCGTCGGTGGCGACCTTCACCCGGACGCGATGGTTCCGCGTGACGCTGAGCAGATGGTAGCAGACCTCGAAGCGCTCCGGCCGCTCCGGATAATCGACGCCCGCGATTTCCATGAGCTGCTGATATTGCGCGCGATCCCGCAGCAGGACCATCGCATCGGCCAGCTTTTCCCGAACGACGGTGAAGCTGAGTTCATCGGCTTGATCGACGGTTTCGATCAGCATCGATCCCAGCAGCCCAGCGATTTCCTGCGCGATCCCGTCGATGGTCGCGATCTTGGGAGCAGAATGACCCATTATTTCCCACCCCCGTTCGGGCTGAGCATATCGAAGCCCCCCGCCGAGCGCAGCGAAGCAGCTTCGACAAGCTCAGCCGAACCCTTCGACAAGCTCTGGGCGAACGGGTAAAAATCCATAGCGCAGCTCACCGTTCAACCGTCCCGATCCGGCGGATCTTCCGCTGCAACTGCATGACGCCATAGAGCAAGGCTTCGGCGGTCGGCGGGCAACCCGGCACATAGATGTCGACCGGCACGATCCGGTCGCAGCCGCGCACTACCGAATAGCTGTAGTGATAATAGCCCCCGCCGTTCGCGCAGCTTCCCATCGAAATCACATATTTCGGATTGGACATCTGGTCGTAAACCTTGCGCAACGCCGGAGCCATCTTGTTGCACAGCGTGCCCGCCACGATCATCACGTCCGACTGGCGCGGGGACGCGCGCGGCGCAGCGCCGAAACGCTCCATGTCGTAACGCGGCATGTTGACGTGGATCATCTCCACCGCGCAGCAAGCGAGGCCGAAGGTCATCCACCACAGCGATCCGGTGCGCGCCCACTGGAACAGCTCCTCGGTCGAAGTGACCAGAAAGCCCTTGTCGCTCACTTCGCCGTTCAGCGCGTTGAAGAAATCCTGGTCGGGCTGGGTTCCGGCGGGCAGCAAGGTGCCGGGCGCGGGCCGCTCAAGTTCTACTCCCAATCGAGTGCTCCCTTCTTCCACGCATAGACGAGGCCAAGCACAAGCTCCGCTATGAAGATCATCATCGTCGCCCAGCCGGCCCAGCCGATCTGGTCGAGGCTGACCGCCCAGGGAAAGAGGAACGCCGCTTCCAGATCGAAGATGATGAACAGGATCGCGACGAGGTAGAAACGCACGTCGAACTGGCTGCGCGGTTCCTCGAAGGCCGGGAAGCCGCATTCATATTCCGACAGCTTGGCCGGGTCGGGCTGATGCGCGCCGGTCAGGCGGCCCACCAGCATCGGCAGGAACACGAATGCGCTCGAAAGCAGGATGGCGATCCCGAGAAAGAGCAGGATCGGCAGATATTGGGCTAGATCGACCAACGGAATCCCCTGGGCGAATTTGACTTACGGGCGCGCTTTAGGCCTGCCGCATATGCGAAGCAAGGCCCGGAGGCATGAGAATGATTCGCAACAATGCGACAAGCCGTTCACGCCGCCGGAGGCACGCCGTCAGCGCAGCGCTCCCGCCACCAACTTATGCAATTTGCTGTGGATGGCGTCATTGCCCGCTATGACTTCCTTGCGCTCGATCGCCTGATCCCCTCCGCGGAAGTCCGACACGAAACCGCCCGCCTCCCGCACCATGAGCAACCCCGCCGCCACGTCCCACGGCTGGAGGCCGCTCTCCCAAAAGCCGTCATAACGGCCGGAGGCGACATGGGCGAGGTCCAGAGAGGCCGCGCCGAAGCGGCGGATGCCCGCCACCGAAGGCCCGACGGCGCCGAAGATGCGCGTCCACTGCGCGAAATCGCCATGGCCCATGAAAGGAATGCCGGTGGCGATCAGGCATTCGCCCAGGTCGCGCCGCGCCGACACGCGCAACCGCTGGTCATGCCGCCATGCGCCCCGGCTCTTTTCCGCCCAATAGCTTTCGTCGGTGACTGGCTGGTAGATGAGGCCCGTCGTGACTTCCCGCTTGCCGCCGAAAAGCGGCTCCTCGACGGCGATGGAGATCGCGAAATGCGGGATGCCGTGGAGGAAGTTGGTGGTGCCGTCCAGCGGATCGATGATCCAGCGCGGCTTGTTCGGATCGCCCGCGATCTCGCCGCCCTCTTCCAACAGGAAGCCCCAGTCGGGCCGGGCCTTCTGCAATTCCTCGACCAGGGTCTTTTCAGCCTGCTGATCGGCCTTGGTCACGAAGTCCGCCGGCCCCTTGCGGGACACCTGGAGATGCTCGACCTCGCCGAAGTCGCGGCGCAGCTTGGAGCCAGCCTTGCGCGCGGCGCGTTCCATGACGGTCAGAAGGCCTGAATGGGAAACCATTGCCATTTTTCTCCCCCCTCCCTTTCAAGGGAGGGGCTGGGGGTGGGTCGCCGCACAAGCGGCGTTCTTGAAAAGGAAAGGGCAGGAAGCTCGCTGACGCTCGCCACCCACCCCCTTCCCCTCCCTGGGAGGGAGGGGTGATTTTTGTCTTTAGTCCGCGCGTTTCACATATTCGCGCTCATACACATCGACGACGATGCGCGTGCCGGTGACGATATGCGGCGGCACCATGACGCGGACGCCATTGTCGAGGATGGCGGGCTTGTAGCTGGCCGAGGCGGTCTGGCCCTTCACCACGGCGTCGGCCTCCACGACCGTCGCCTCGATGGTTTCAGGGAGCTGCACGCTGATCGGGCGCTCTTCATACATTTCCAGGATGACCATCATGCCGTCCTGCAGGAAGGCGGCGGCATCGCCGATCAGGTCCAGGGGCAGGTTGATCTGCTCATAGGTTTCCGTGTCCATGAAGACGAGCATGTCGCCCTCCGCATAGAGATACTGGAAATCCTTGGTGTCGAGGCGGATGCGCTCGACCGTTTCGGCCGAACGGAAACGGACATTGTTCTTGCGTCCGTCGATCAGATTCTTGAGTTCCACCTGCATATAGGCGCCGCCCTTGCCGGGCTGCGTGTGCTGGATCTTCACGGCGCGCCACAGGCTGCCGTCATATTCGATGTTGTTGCCGGGACGAATCTCGACGCCGCTGATCTTCATGGGAAGAGCCTGCCTATATGTCTGAAGGTGAAAAGAGCCGGCCTCTGGAGGCTGGCCGCGCCCTTACATCGGGATGGGCCGAAGGGCAAGAGGGGGCCGACTATCGCGGCTTCGCCAGCAGGGGGTAGGGATTGACCGGTCGTCCGCCATGCCAGGCTTCGCCCGGCGCCATCTCATGCACCGCGAAGTGCAGATGGGGCGCCGCCGGATCGGCATTGCCGGTGCTGCCGACGCTTGCGATCCGCTGGCCGCGCCGCACCGCCTGCCCCTCGGCCAGCCCCGGCGCATAGCCGTCCAGATGCGCATAATAATAGATTCTGCGCTGGTCCGGGGACCGCTGATAGACGGTCCGCCCGCCTTCCTCGCTCCAGAGCAGCTTTTCGATCCGCCCGTCCGCCGCCGCCAGCACGGCCCTGCCCCGCGCCGCCATGATGTCGATCGCGTCATGCGGTCTCGCCCCGCTGGCCCGCGCCTGGGTGAAAGTGTCGCTGAGCGCGGTGGGAGGCACGCCCGCCACCGGGATCAGCAGCGGCCCCGCATCCGCCGCTGCGGGCTGCGAAGACCCCAGCGGACCCGGTGCGTCCGCAGGGACGATCCGCACGCAGAACTTCAGAAAAGCGGCGCCAAGCAGGACAGCCAGGCCGATCCCGGCCCAACCGCGCGCCCTCATGCCTGAAACACCGCCTTCACGCCGGACTGCACCATCTGCGCCAGCCGAGCCGCATCCCAATTGGTGAGGCGAATGCAGCCATGGCTTTCCGTTCGCCCGATGGTCTGCGGCTCCGGCGTGCCGTGAATGCCGTAATGCGGTTTGGAAAGGTCGATCCACACTACGCCGACAGGTCCGTTGGGTCCGGGCTTCAGCACCGCCTTCTGATCGCTGGAGGACGCATCCCAGAACAGATCGGGATTATAATGAAAATCAGGATTTCGGCTCAACCCATTGATTTTCCAGGTTCCGATCGGCAGAGGATCATGTTGCGACCCCATGGTGGCGGGGAACTGCGCGATCAGCCGATTATTCGCATCATAGGCCCTCACCACCCCGTCCGATTTGTCGACGACGATATGATCGGCCTGCGGCTGGTCCTTGGCGACGCCCAGACTGGCGAGCATTGCGCCCCAGCCCCGCTCGTCCCCTTCGATCCGCGCCACCGGCTGGTTGGCGATGGCGGGCACGCGGATGATGGCGCCCGCGCCGACCTTCGTGTTCGGCGCATTGAGCGCCACCAGCGCCTCCGGCCTGGTGTGGAACCGTTCGGCCAGCTTCTCCAGCAGATTGCGATAGCCCAGCGCGGGCAGCTTCGCCTGATCGTTCAAATCCTTGGGAATCGCGAAGAACGGTCCGTTGGCGAACCCGGCCGGAATCTTCACCAGCCATGTCGCGGGCTGCGGCCGGTCGCCCAACAGCGCCTTGGCCGTCGCCGCATCATATTGCCCGGTGGTCGGCAGTCCCCTGGCCTCCTGAAAGCCCTTGAGCGCTGTCGTGAAGGACATGCCCTCCTTTCCATCCAGCACGCCCGGCGAAAAGCCCGCGCGATCCAGCGCCACCTGCGCCTGAAGCATTGCCTCCGCCCGCGCGGGCGCGCCCGCCGGTTCCGGCACGATGACGAAGGCATAGGGATCGGCAGCCGGAGCGGCGGGCCGGGACGAAGTCTCCTTCGCCTGACCGGAAGCCGCATTCGACTGGGCGCTTTCATCCGCCTCCGTCACGGTCATGTTGCAGGCCGCGCATAGCAGCGACAGGATCAGGGCATGGTTTTTCAAGGCGATACTCTCCCGATTATGGGGGAGAAACGCGCCAGATACGGGAAAGCTGCCTTTATTTCCGCCCCAATAGTCCCTCAAAGGCAGCCACCCCGGCACGCGGTCCCTCCGGATGGTTCCACACCGCGCCACTTACGGCCAGAAAGTCCGCCCCCGCCTTTATCAGCGGCGCGGCATTGTCTGCCGTGATCCCGCCTATGGCGACGCAGGGCAGTTCGAACAGCGCGGTCCACCAGCCCAGGATCGACGGATCTGGCCTATAGTGGGTTTCCTTGGTGGTCGTCGGGTAAAAGGCCCCGAAAGCGACATAGTCCGCCCCCGCCTCGCCCGCTTCCATCGCCAGATGGCGGCTGTCATGGCAGGTGACGCCGATCTGCACCGAAGGGCCGAGCAGCTTGCGAGCCTCTCGCGGATCGCCGTCGCCCTGCCCCAGATGCACGCCATCCGCGCCCAACCGCTTGGCCAGCGTCATGCTGTCGTTGACGATGAAGGCGACGTCCCGTTCGGCGCAGAGTTTTTGCAACGGATCGGCGGCGCGGGCGATGGCGTCTTCGTCCAGGCCCTTCAACCGCAACTGGAATGCCGCCACGCCGCCCCCGTCGAAGGCGGCGGCCAGGCTATCGGCAAAGTCCGCTCCGATCGCGGGGGGCGAGATCAGATAAAGCTGACAGGCGGGGCGAAAGCCCTGCTCGAAGCGATCAGCGAAATTCGGGTCGAGGGTCAGTTCTTCATCTGTGAAATCGATCATGCGCTCGCCTTAGCCGCTTTTGGGCCGATTGGAAAAGAGGGGAGCCTATCCCGCTACGCCGACGTTCCTTCCCCATGATCAGGATCGGTTGCTCAGGATGGAATTACCGGGATTGGCGCGGGCGCTTCTACCCGGAGAAGATGGCGGCGAAAAACTGGTTCGCCTTCTATGCCGAACAATTCGACACGGTGGAGATCAACAACAGCTTCTATCGCCTGCCCAAGCCGGAAACCGTCGACAAATGGCGCGAGCAGGCACCGAAAGGCTTTTGCTATGCGGCCAAGGCCAACCGCTATCTGACGCAGATGAAGAGGCTCAAGGACTGCGAGGAGCCGTTGGAAAGGATGATGGCGTCCTTCGCGCATTTCGGCGCCACGCTGGGGCCGATCCTCTATCAATTGCCGCCGCATTTCAGCCTGGCCCTGCCAAGGCTGGAGGCTTTCCTGCGCATTGCGCCGCGCCATCCGGTTCCGGTCTTCGAATTCCGCCATCCAAGCTGGTATGGGGATGAGACCTACGCGCTGCTGGAGCGCCACGGCGCCGCCTTTTGCGTGCATGACATGCCCGGATCGGTCAGCCCCAGGCTGGCCGTCGGCTCCACCGCCTATGTCCGGTTCCACGGCACGAAGGGCAAATATCGCGGCGGCTATTCGCGCAGGAGGCTGGAGGACTGGGCCGAATGGATGAAGGCGCAGAGCCGCGAGGGTCGGACCGTCTGGGCCTATTTCAACAATGATTATGATGCGCGGGCCATCGCGGATGCGCGCATCTTGAAGGAAGCCGCCGGAGCCTGAACCCCGGCGGCCTTTTATCCGATCAGGCCGCCTTCTTGGTCGAGGCGCGGTGGATTTCGTCGATGGCTTCGCCCAGCGAGGCGTTGAACTCTTCGTCGCTCATCTGGTGACGCAGGTCGTTCAGCAGCGCGCGGCTGAAGCTGGCGATGATGCCGCGATTCTTCGCCAGTTCGACACAGGCTTCGGAACGCGAGAACCCGCCCGACAGCGCCACGACGCGCAGCACGCGGGGATGGTCGACCAGCGGGTCGAACAGGCCCGCCTTGACCGGCAGCGACAGCTTCAACATCACCTTGTCGTCGCCCGGCAGAGCGTCGAGATTCTTGAGGATTTCCTCCAGCAGGATCTGGTCGGCCTCGGCGCGTTCGGGGCTCTTGATGTTCACTTCCGGCTCGATGATCGGAACCAGACCGGCGGCCAGCACCTGCTGCCCGACCTCGAACTGCTGCTTCACGACAGCGGCGATGCCCTCGCGGTTGGCGAGGTTGATCACCGAACGCTCCTTGGTGCCGAACACGCCCAGCGCCTTGGCGCGGTGCAGCAGCGTGTCGAGACCCGGATTGGGCTTCATCAACTGCACGCCGTTCGCTTCGTCTTCCAGACCCTTGTCGATCTTGATGAAGGGCACCACGCCGCGCTCGATCAGCGCCTGCGGCACCGGCTTGCCGCCCGCTTCGCCGTCCATGGTCCGTTCGAACAGGATCGCGCCCAGCACCTTCTCGCCCGAAAAGACCGGCGAAGTGATGATGCGGCTGCGCATGGCGTGGATCAGGCCGAACATCTCCTCTTCGCTGGTCCAGGCGTCTTCCTCGATGCCATAGCCCTTCAGCGCCTTGGGCGTCGAACCGCCGCTCTGGTCGAGCGCCGCGATGAAGCCGTTGCCGCTCTCGATCTTCGCCTTCATGTCCTCGAACTGCATCTGCACATACCTCTTCGTTGGATGCGCCGCCCTCCCGGCAGCACGTCTATGGGAGGGACGCCGCGCACGGCGTCCACGGTCGAGCGGGGCGCGCCACTCTCCAAGGCGCACCCCACGATGAATCAGGCCATCAGCGCCTTCACGCCGGGCAGTTCCTTGCCTTCCATCCACTCCAGGAAAGCCCCGCCAGCGGTGGAAACGAAGGTGAAATCGCCCGCCACGCCCGCATGGTTGAGCGCCGCGACGGTATCGCCGCCACCCGCGACGGAGGTCAGGCCGCCTTCCTTGGTGAGCGCCGCCGCCGTCTTCGCCAGCGCCACGGTCGCCTTGTCGAAGGGCGCGATCTCGAACGCGCCGAGCGGCCCGTTCCACACCAGGGTCCGGCAGTTCTTCAGCGCATCGCCCAGCGCTTCGACAGCCGCCGGGCCGACGTCGAGGATCATCTCATCCTCGGCCACCTCATGGACGTTGCAGATGCGCAGCGACGGCGGATTGGCGGCGAATTCCTTCGACACCACCACATCATAGGGCAGATGGATGGTGCAGCCCGCCGCCTCGGCCTTGTCGAAAATGGCTTCGGCGGTCTCGGCCAGATCCTTTTCGCACAGCGATTTGCCGATATCGACGCCGCGGGCATAGAGGAAGGTGTTGGCCATGCCGCCGCCGATGATCAGATGATCGACCTTGGCGACCAGATTGTTGAGCACGTCGAGCTTGGTCGAAACCTTCGCGCCGCCCACGACCGCCGCGACCGGCTTCACCGGCTCGCCCAGCGCGGCCTGGAGCGCGTCCAGTTCCTTTTCCATCGAGCGCCCGGCAAAGGCGGGCAGCTTGTGCGCCAGCCCCTCGGTCGAGGCATGAGCACGATGCGCGGCGGAGAAGGCGTCGTTCACATAAAGATCGCCAATTGCCGCCATCGCCTCGACCAGGGCGGGATCGTTCTTTTCCTCGCCAGCGTGGAAGCGGGTGTTTTCCAGGATCGCGATGTCGCCCGGACGCATCACCGCGATGCCGTCAGTCGCCGCCTCACCCTGACAATCGGGGATGAACTGGACTTCGCGCCCCAGCACCGCCGTCAACGGCCGGGTGATCTTCGACAGCGAAAATTCCGGGTTCTTCTGTCCCTTGGGACGTCCGAAATGCGCCAGGATCAGCACCTTGGCGCCCCGGTCGGCCAGTTCCAGCACGGTCGGCATGGCGGCGCGCAGGCGGGTGTCGTCCGTGACGGAGCCATCCTGCATCGGCACGTTCAGATCCTCGCGCACCAGCACCACCTTGCCCGTGATGTCTCCCATGTCGTCGAGTGTCTTGAACGGCTTTGCCATGATCGCTCCCTGTAAGCGTGGAATTGGATGAAAAACCCCGCCGGATCGGTCCGGCGGGGTTCGTGTCGTTTAGAGGAACTTCGCCACGACACCGCTGGTGTCGATCATGCGGTTCGAAAAGCCCCATTCATTGTCGTACCAGCTCAGCACACGGACCAGCGTGCCGTCGATCACCGCCGTTTCCAGGCTGTCGACGGTCGAGCTGCGCGCATCGCCATTATAGTCGATCGACACCAGCGGCTCGTCCGAATAGCCGAGCACGCCCTTCAGAGGCCCTGCTTCCGAAGCGGCCTTCAGCAGTTCGTTGACTTCCTGAACGGTGGTGGAGCGCTTGGCGATGAACTTCAGGTCGACGACCGAGACGTTAGGGGTCGGCACGCGAACCGACGATCCGTCCAGCTTGCCCTTCAGTTCCGGCATCACCTCGCCCACGGCGCGGGCGGCGCCGGTGGTGGTCGGGATCATCGACACGGCGGCAGCGCGGGCGCGACGCATATCCTTGTGCAACTGGTCCAGCGTGTTCTGGTCGTTGGTGTAGCTGTGGATCGTGGTCATGAAGCCCTTTTCGATGCCCACGGCGTCGTGCAGCACCTTCGCCAGCGGCGCGAGGCAGTTGGTGGTGCAGCTCGCGTTGGAGATGACCACATCGTCTGCAGTCAGCGTTTCATGATTGACGCCGAACACCACCGTCTTGTCGACGCCCGTCGCCGGGGCGGAGATGATGACGCGCTTGGCGCCCGCGGTCAGGTGCGCGCTCGCCTTCGCCTTGTCGGCGAAGATGCCGGTGCATTCCAGGGCGATGTCCACGCCCTGCGCGGCATGCGGCAGGTTGGCCGGATCACGCTCGGCGGTGACGACGATGCGCTTGCCGTTGATGATCAGCGCGTCCCCATCGACGCTGACTTCCCCGGCCCAGTTGCCATGAACGCTGTCGCGCTTGAACAGCAGGGCATTGGACTTGGCGTCGCCCAGGTCGTTGATGCTCACCAGTTCCAGATCATGGTCGGTGCGCGAAAGAATGGCGCGCGCCACCAGACGGCCGATGCGGCCGAAACCGTTGATTGCTACCTTCGTTGCCACTGCACTTGTCTCCCGGTTTGGATTGAATTTCAGTCGAGCGCCGCCGCGATCTGCGGCGCGATCTTGGCGGCGGTCAGGCCGAAATGATCGTAAAGCACTTCCGCAGGAGCCGACGCGCCGAAGCTGTCGATGCCGAAGCGCAGACCCGCGATACCGGTGTAACGCTCCCAACCGAAGGTTGTGCCCGCCTCGATCGAAGCGCGCAGCACATGGTGCGGCAGCAGATCGTCCTTATAGGCCTGCGGCTGCGCGTCGAAATGCGCCCAGCTCGGCATGGATACGACATCCGCGCCGATGCCCTGCTCTTCCAGCAAAGCGGCGGTGGCGACGGCGATCTCGACTTCGGAACCGGTGGCGACCAGCACGACTTTGCGCTCGGCGGTGGCGGCCTTCAGCCGATAGGCGCCCTTGGCCGACAGATTTTCGCTTTTTTCGGTGCGAAGCTGCGGCAAATTCTGGCGGGTCAGCGCCAGCACCGACGGGCCGGTCGCATCCTTCAAGGCCAGTTCCCAGCACTCCGCCGTCTCGACGATATCCGCCGGACGGTAGACATCGAGGTTCGGGATCATGCGCAACGACATGACATGCTCGATGGGCTGGTGGGTCGGGCCGTCCTCGCCCAGGCCGATGGAGTCATGGGTCAGCACATGGATGACGCGCGTCTGCTGGAGCGCAGCCAGACGGATGCCGCCGCGCATATAGTCCGAAAACACCAGGAAGGTGCCGCCATAAGGAATGACGCCGCCATGCAGCGCCATGCCGTTCATCGCGCAGGCCATGCCGAATTCGCGAATGCCGTAATAGACATAGCGGCCCGAATAATCGTCCCTGGTCAGCGGCCCGGTCGACTTGGTCTTGGTGTTGTTGGAACCGGTCAGGTCCGCCGAACCGCCCAGCGTTTCGGGCAGCAGGTCGTTGATCGCGCCCAGCGCCAGTTCGCTCGCCCTGCGGGTGGCGACCTTCTGCGGATTGGCGATCAGCGTGTCGATATAGGCGTCGAGCGAGAAACCGGCGGGCAGTTCGCCGGCCATGCGACGCTCGAACTCCGCCTTCTGACCGTTCGAGCCAAGGCGATCCGCCCAGGCCGCATGGGCATCGCCGCCCTTGGCGCCGATGGCCTTCCAGGCGGCGGCAATATCTTCGGGGATCACGAAAGGTTCAGCCGTCCAGCCCAGGAATTCACGGGCCGCAGCCACTTCCGCCTCACCCAGGGCCGAACCATGGACGCCCGAAGTGCCTGCCTTGTTCGGCGCGCCATAGCCGATCTTGGTGGCGCAGGCGACCAGCGACGGACGCGGATCGGCCAGCGCCTCATCGATGGCGCGGCGCACATCGGCCACGTCATGCCCGTCGCACGACACCACATGCCAGCCGGTCGCGGCATAGCGCGCCCGCACATCCTCGCTGCTCGACAAGTCGACGGCGCCGTCGATGGTGATCTTGTTGTCGTCCCACAGCACGATCAGGCGGCCAAGGTTCAGATGTCCCGCCAGACCGATGGCTTCATGGTTGACGCCTTCCATCAGACAGCCGTCGCCCGCCAGCACCCAGGTCCGGTGATCGACGATCTCGTCCCCGAACTGCGCGTTCAGATGCCGCTCGGCAATCGCCATGCCGACGGCGGTGGCAAGGCCGGAACCCAGCGGGCCGGTGGTCGCTTCCACGCCCGCCAGCTCGAAATTCTCCGGATGTCCGGCGCAGGGGCTGCCGATCTGGCGGAAGTTCGCGATGTCCTGGATCGTCGGCTTGGCATAGCCGGTCAGATGCAGCAACGAATAGATCAGCATCGACCCATGGCCCGCCGACAGCACGAAGCGGTCGCGGTCGGCCCATTTCGGCGCCTTCGGATCGAACTTCAGATAATCCTTGAACAGCACGGTGGCCACGTCCGCCATGCCCATCGGCATGCCCGGATGGCCGCTGTTGGCGGCCTGTACCGCGTCCATGGAAAGCGCCCGGATGGCGTTGGCGAGGGACTTTTCGGAAACGGTCATCGAGGCGGCGTCTTTCCTGGCTTTTCAACCGGCCCCCTGTTCAGGCCGTCGAGTCGAGTTTGCGATCCCTTTGTCGACTCAGGGACAAGGCGTCAACCACGGGCGGCCCCCTGGGTACGCCAAGCCGCCGAATGACTGCTTTTGCGCGGCGAAAACTTTGTTTATGGCAACATTTATGGCAAGCGACCGCATGATGAGGGCGATCACCACGCTGGAGCGTGCGATCAGCCGGTTCGAACAGGATGTGGACGGGCTTTTGTTGGCCCCCTCTTCCGACTCCTCCCCCGGCCTGGACAGGGCGTCCGCGCGCGCGGCGCTGCAATCGCTGGACAGTCTCATCACGGAATTGAAGGGGCGGGATTTGAAGGAACGGGCCGATGGCTGAAACCACTTTGCATATCGCCGGGCGCGCCTACGACCTGCGCTGCCGCGACGGCGAGGAAGCCCATCTGGCGCATCTCGCCAATCTGATAGAACGCAAGGCACGCCTGGCCCAGCAGAACACACCGGGCCTGACCGAAGTGCGCACGCTGCTCTTCGCCGCGCTCTTCCTGGCCGACGAACTCAACGACCTGAAGCGCGAGGCGATCGGCCGCCAGCAGAGCCTGGCGCTGGAGCCGGAGGACGAACCCGCGATCCACGCGCTGGAATCCCTGACCGTCCGCATAGAAAAGCTGCGTGAAAGACTTGTCGCCGCCGCGCCCGAAGCCTAGATAGGAAGGCGACGGGTACTGCGCGGTACGAGCTTTAGCGAACATCCCTGAGGCGATAATCACATCCACGGGGACTGTCCCTGGGCGGGCTCCGGCCCGATCTACATGGTTCCCACCTGACGTTGAGGCGTCAGAGGATTTTCCAGCACACGGCCGAGGCGGTCCCGTCACCCTCCTCCCCAACCGGATCATATGATGAGCGACGATACCGAAAAGGCGACCCTGCGCTCCATCGCCCGGCAGAAACGGCGCGCCTTCGTGGCCTCGCTCGATCCGCTGGCACACCGGCTGGCGTTCAAGGTGATCCCGTCCCCGCTCGCCCGGAGGCTGGCCGATGCGCAGGTGGTGGCGCTTTATATGGGGCTGGACGACGAAGCCCCGGCTCAGCGGCTGGCCGCCCCCTTGCAGGCCATGGGCAAGACGCTGGCCCTGCCCCGCGTGATCGACCGGCTGGGCAGCATGGATTTCCTGAGCTGGCGGCCGGAGGATCAGCTCTTCCCCGGCCTGTTCGGCACCAGCCACCCCGAACCGACCGGCGATCCCGTGACGCCCGACGTCATCATCGCTCCGTTGATCGGTTTCGACAGGGCGATGAACCGGCTGGGCCAGGGCGGCGGCTATTATGACCGGGTCTTCGCCCGCTATCCGGACGCCCTGCGCCTGGGCCTTGCCTGGTCGGTGCAGGAGCATGACGACCTGCCCGCCGATCCGTGGGACTTGCCGCTCAACCTGATCCTGACCGAAGTCGAATTGATCGAAGGCGAAGAGGCATGAGCATCGACCCCCGTCCCACCTACAAGCCAAGTTGGCGCAAGCCGGTGGGCATGTTCGTCATATTGGGCCTGATCGCGCTCTGGGCGGTGCTGATCGGCAGCCTGTCGGGACTGATCGGCGGCCTGCCGATGATCGTGCAGGTGGTGGTTTACGTGTTTCTTGGCCTGATCTGGATCTGGGTGTTGCCGTTGAAACGGCTGTTGGCGTGGATGGAAACCGGGCGCTGGCGCGGTTTTTAGGCCAATTTGGATAGAAAGCCGACCTATCCTATTCCTCCCCATCGAAAGATGGGGAGGGTCGCAGAGAGGCACGTGACTCTCTTCGACGTGCGAAGCGTGGTGGAGGGGAATGGCGCGACCTCCGAATTTCCCCTCCACCAGCCTGCGGCTGGTCCCCCTCCCCCACGCTTCGCGCAGGGAGGAATTGATGTCCGCTACTGGCCAAATTAGCCATTGGGCGCACCCTACTCCTGAAGATAATAGGTGACCCAGCGGCCACAACATCCTCAAAAAACGTCCTATTTCTCCAACATTCCGAAATTCCGCCTGTCCTATTCCGCCCCAACCCGCCTATCCTTCCCGCCTCTTTGAAATGTCCGCTACGCAACGCATACGCGCGCCCAGGCACGCGCGCGCATATAGTGTGAACTTCGACGAAAAATGACGGAAATCAGCCATTGTTGATGAACCCATGGCAAGCGCCACGTCCAACAGCATCAACAGGCGATCATGAAGAGAATGGCGCGAGTGACGGGGCTCGAACCCGCGACCTCCGGCGTGACAGGCCGGCGCTCTAACCAACTGAGCTACACCCGCGCAGGGCGGCATCTAGGCGTGACCCATGCAGGCCACCAGACGATGCTGATCTGAAAAACCATCCACTTGCCGTTAAGGAAAGTGGCGCGAGTGACGGGGCTCGAACCCGCGACCTCCGGCGTGACAGGCCGGCGCTCTAACCAACTGAGCTACACCCGCGTTCGGTGTGGGCGGGCATCTATGCGGCCCCGTTCCCCCTGTCAACCGCCTGCACCATCTGTTTCGCGGCTTTCGTCATTTTCTTTGCGCGGGGACACGGTCAGCGTGCCGCGCTCGAACAGGAAACCGGCAATATCCGGCGTTCCGGCCGCCGAAACCACGGTTTGGATGATGATCAGCAACGGCACGCCCAGCAACGCCCCCGGCGTCCCCCACACCCATCCCCAGAAGGTCAGCGACACCAGAATCAGCAACGGATTCATGGTGAGCCGCCGCCCGAGAAGCGTCGGCGTCACGAAATTCGCCTCGACCAGATGAAAGCCGATCTGGAGCGCGGCGGGCAGCAACGCCTTCCACACATCGTCGAACACCATGAGGCCGCCGAGCGCCAACAACACCGCCACCAGCATCGGCCCGAAATAGGGCACGAAATTCAGCAATGCGACGATGCCGCCCCACATCAGCGGCGAAGGCATGCCGATCAGCCACAGCGCGAAGGCGACGGCCAGCCCCAGGCACAGATTGATGGTCGCGATGGTCAGCACATAGGCCGATGTCGCATCCACGACATTCTGGATGACCCGCGCCACCGCCATGGCGCCGTCGAAACTTTCCCGGCTGTTGATCGTCCGCCGCCGCAGCTTCGTCCAACCGGCCAGAAAAAAATAAATGATGAGCAGCGCGAACACCATCTGGATGATGGCCGAAGGCGCGGAAGTCGCGGCAAATTGCAGCAGCGACCGGGGCGCATCCACCGCCGCCGTCTGCGCCGCCGCTACAGGGCCGGTCGCCAGCATCCGCACCGTTTCATCCACGAAGCGCTGAAGCTGCGAATAAAAATCGATCAGCGGCGCCAGATTATTCTGAATCTTGGGCAGCCGTTCGGGCAACAGGCGAAACCAGTCCGCCGCCGGCACGACAATCAACACCAGCGCGGTGTTCGCCACCAGCAGAAACGCGATCACCGCGGTCAGCGCCGCCAGCGAAGAAGGCACGCGCCGCCGCTCCATCCACTCCAGAAAGGGGACCAGCGCGATCGCGATCACCAGCGCGGCGGTCAGCGGCAGAAAAAACTCCCCACCCTCGCGCAAGGCGAAGGGCATGGCCAGGACCAGCCCGACTCCCGTCGTCAGCGCGATCGACGCCAACAGCCGGTCCCGCCGCCTGTTGATCTCCTGCTGTTCCTGAGGTGTCACGCCTGAAATATCCCTGCCCCGCCCTGCTTTTGTGCACCGGCGGTTCCAGTCCGTCAATTTGCATCGGCGCAACAGGCGGATAGCAAGGAAAACAAGATATTAACCAAATCTTCGTCACCTGCGGCCACATTCGGCCCATATGAGACGGGGGATTGGCATGAAATCGGTGGGATGGCTCATCGCTCTGGCCTGGATAGGCGCGCCGCAAATGGCCCAAAGTCGTCAGGATATGCGGCAGGGCATCAAACTGGACACGCGGATGTTCGTCGAGCGGGTGAGCACCGACATCAATGGCCGCGCCCGCCGCATCCTGCAAAGCGCCGACCGCGCCGGATCGGGCGATCAACTGATATTGGTGGTCAACTGGCGCAACGAAGGCAACCGTCCCGTCCGCAACCTGGCCGTCACCAACGCGGTCCCGCGCGGCGCTCAGTTAGACCTCAGCGATCCCGCGATGCAGGTTTCGGTCGATGGCGGCGCTCATTGGGGCCGCCTGGCCGATTTCTGGCTTCCAACCGCGCTGGGCGGCACTCGCCGCGCCATCTCCGCCGACATCACCCATGTCCGCTGGACCGTGCCCGACGAGATTACGCCGGGCGAGAGTGGCCGGCTGAGCTACCGCGCAACGGTTCGTTAAAGCCTGCCCCGTTCGACCGGGATCAAACCAAGCGATTTCCAGTCAGATGGCATCATCTGACGTTTAAGAAATCGCGGTAAAACAAAGGAATAGAGCGGTCGATCTGATTCAATCAGATCGAAAACCGCTCTAGTCCGCAAACAGGAGGACCGGAGTCTCCAGCAACTTCCGTACCGCCTGGACGAAGCTCGCCGCATCCCAGCCGTCGACCACGCGATGGTCGCAACTGATCGACAGGTTCATGAGCTTTGCGGGCACCACTTCCTTGCCCCGGAACACCGGCCGCTCGATGATGCGATTGGGTCCGATGATCGCGACTTCCGGCCGGTTGATGACCGGCGTGGTCGCCACCCCGCCCAGCGGCCCCAGCGACGTCAGCGTCAGCGTCGAGCCGGACAGTTCCTCCGACTTCGCCTTGCCCGTCCGCGCCGCATCGGCCAGCCGCCTGATCTCCGCCGCGAGTTGCCAGACATTGCGGTCCTGAGCGTCCCGGATCACCGGCACCATCAACCCCGCATCGGTCTGCGTCGCAATGCCCATATGCACGGAACCATAGCGCGTCACCACACCCGCCTCATCGTCATATCGGGCGTTGAGCATCGGATACTCAGGCAAGGCCCGGCAAATCGCCGCGATCAGCAGCGGCAAGATGGTGAGCTTGGGCCGTTCACCCCGGTTGGCGTTCAATTGCTCGCGCATTTCCTCCAGCGCGGTGACGTCGATTTCCTCGACATAAGAGAAATGCGGAATGGCGCGTTTGGAGGCCGCCATATTCTCGGCGATGCGGCGGCGCAGGCCGATGACCTTCACCTCCTCATCGGCGCGCTTGGCAGACCGCCCCGCAGGCCGATAGCCTTGCCCCGACCCATAGAGCAGGAAAGCATCCAGATCGGCGTGCCGGATATGATCGCCGCCTGGTTTCACCTGGGCGAGATCGACTCCCAGCTCCTTGGCACGCGCCCGAACGGCGGGGGAAGCCAGAACCTCCGCCTTCTTTTCTCCCTTCCCTTCCTGGGAGGGGGCGGGCGTTAACGCAATCGGCTGCTCTTCTTCGACCGGTGCAGGCTCGCTATGCTCGCGGCCCTCCCCCGGCCCCTCGCTGGAAGGGAGGGGAGCTATTGAGGCGGGGGCCGGAACCACCTCTTCAACCGAAGGCTGCTGCCCTTTTCCTTCCGTCTCGATCTCCACCAGCATGGAGCCGATGGCGATCTGCTGCCCCGGCTCGCCCGCCAGCCGCACCACGACACCCGAAACCGGGCTTTCCATCTCCACCGTCGCCTTGTCGGTCATCATGTCGGCAATCGGCTGGTCTTCCTCGACCCGGTCCCCGACCTTCACATGCCAGCCGACGATCTCCGCTTCGGCGATGCCTTCACCGATATCCGGCAATCTGAACGTAAAAAGCGCCATGACAGCCCCTCAATCCTTCAAAATCTTGTTGATGGCTTCGCGAATGCGCACCGGTCCCGGAAAATAGGCCCATTCCAGACTATGCGGATAAGGCGTGTCGAAGCCGGTCACGCGCTCGATGGGCGCTTCGAGATGGTAGAAGCACCGCTCCTGCACCTGCGCCATCAATTCCGCGCCAAAACCGCTGGTCCGCGTCGCCTCATGCACGATCAGGCAACGCCCGGTCTTTTTCACCGACCGCTCGATCGCCTCTATGTCCAGCGGCACCAGCGTCCGCAGGTCGAGTATCTCCGCATCCACGCCCATCTCGACCACGCTGTTCTCCACCACATGAACCATCGTGCCGTAGCAAAGCACCGTCAGCGCCTCGCCAGCCCGCGCCACCCGCGCCTCACCCAGCGGCACGCGATAATAGCCGGTCGGCACCTGCGCCGCCTCATGCCCTGCCCAGCTTTTCGCCGGCGTGTCGTAATGTCCGTCGAACGGGCCGTTATAGATGCGTTTCGGCTCGAAGAAGATGGTCGGGTCATTATCCTCTATCGCCGCGATCAGCAGCCCCTTGGCGTCATAGGGCGTCGAGGGGATCACCGTCTTCACCCCCGAAACATGGGTGAAGATGCCTTCGGGCGACTGGCTGTGCGTCTGCCCGCCGAAAATCCCGCCGCCAAAGGGCGACCGCACCGTCATGGGCGAGATGAACTCCCCTGCGGAACGGTAGCGCAGCCGCGCCGCCTCCGACACCAACTGGTCCAGCGCCGGATAGATATAATCGGCAAATTGAATCTCCGGCACCGGCCGCAACCCATAGGCGCCCATGCCCACCGCCACGCCGATGATGCCGCATTCGGTGATCGGCGTGTCGAACACCCGGTTCTTGCCATATTTCTGCTGCAACCCGGCCGTCGCGCGGAAGACGCCGCCGAAATAGCCGACATCCTCGCCCATCACGACCACATCCGGATCGCGGCCCATCATCACGTCCAAAGCGCTGTTGATCGCCTGGATCATGTTCATCTGCACGACGTCGCTCACAGCCCAGCCGCCTTCCATTCGTCCAGCATAGCCTGTTGCTGTTCCTTGAGGTGCCAGGGCATCTCCTCGAACACATCCTCGAACATCGATTCCATCGGATGGTGGAGGCCATGGCCGAGAATGCCGTTCTTCTCCGCCTCCCGCGCCGCGTCGCGGACCATTTCGGCCAGTTCCCTGTCCATGGCCGCGTGCCGTTCCTCATCCCAGATGCCAAGGCCGATGACATGTTTCTTCAACCGCGCGACCGGATCGCCCAGCGGCCAATGGCTCGCCTCGTCCGCAGAGCGATAGGCGCTGGGATCGTCCGAAGTGCTATGCCCCTCGACGCGATAGGTGAAGTGCTCGATCAGCGTCGGTCCGGCATTGGCCCGCGCCCGGTCGGCGGCCCAGCGCGTCGCGGCATAGACCGCCAGCGCATCATTGCCGTCGACCCGCAGCCCCGCGATGCCATAACCGATGGCCCGCGCCGCGAAAGTCGTCGCCTCTGCTCCGGCAAATCCTGAAAAGCTGCTTATAGCCCATTGATTATTAACGATATTCATGATCACTGGCGCCCGATAGACGCTGGCGAAGGTACAGGCCGAATGGAAGTCTCCCTCCGCCGTCGACCCTTCGCCGCACCAGGTCGCGGCGATCCGCGTATCTCCCCGCGCCGCGCTGGCCATCGCCCAGCCCACGGCCTGCGGATATTGCGTCGTGAGGTTGCCGGAGATGGAGAAGAAACCCGCCTCCCGCGCCGAATACATGATGGGGAGCTGACGTCCCTTCAACCGGTCGCCCTTGTTCGAATAGATCTGGTTCATCATGTCGATGATCGACCAGCCCCGCGCGATCAATATGCCCTGCTGGCGATAGCTGGGGAAACACATGTCGTCGCCCGCCAGCGCCAGCGCCGCGCCGATCGACACCGCCTCCTCACCGGTCGATTTCATGTAGAAGCTGGTCTTGCCCTGCCGCTGCGCCCGGAACATGCGCGCATCGAAAGCCCGCGTCAGAGCCATGGCGCGCAGCATCTTGAGCAGCGTCTCAGCCGGCAGTTTGGGGTTCCAGGGGCCGACCGCGACACCATCTTCATCCAGCACGCGGATCAGCCCATAGGCCAGATCGCGCATCTCGCCCGCCTGCGCAATTTCATCCGGCCGCGCCTGCGCGCCTGCGGGCGGAATGTCGAAATCGCTGAAATCGGCGGTGTCGCCCGGCCGGAATTTCGGTTCCGGCACATGCAGCCGGAGCGGAGGCAGATTGCGTCCCGCCCCATCTCTTCCAGCGTCCGAATCGATCCGGTCGCTCATCCTGCCTCCTCTTGTGCGTTGCAATAATATTGCTGAATACAATTATTATATTACAACACCCGCGAAGGCAAGCCTTGCTGACCCATTTCGTCGCAGACCGTTCCCCGCCCGCTAGACGGCGACCGGGGCGGCGATGTGTCTTTGCGGTGCGTAATCGACCACCTCGAAATCTTCGATCCGATAATCGAAAATGGATGAAGGCCGCCGATTGATCCGCAATTTGGGTTCACCGGACGGAATTCGGCTGATCTGCTCCTCCACCAGCTCGGCATGGTTGAGGTAAAGATGCACGTCCCCACCCTGCCAGATGACCTCGCCCGGCTCCAGATCGCATTGCTGCGCCAGCATCCGCGTGATCATCGACAGGCCGAAGATATTGAAGGCAAAGCCCAGTCCCAGGTCGCAACTGCGCTGGAACAGCAGCCCGTTAAGCCGTCCATTCGCCACCTGGAACTGATAGGTCATATGGCAGGGCGGCAGCGCCATGCGCGATACCTCCGCCACATTCCAGCCCGTGAACAACAGCCGCCGCGACCCCGGATTGGTCCGAATTCCCTCGACCAGATCGGCAATCTGGTTGTGTCCCTGCGCCGCCCGCCGGTAGAGGCCGTCCTCCACCTCCTCATAGCGCGGCCAGTTCACCCACTGCGCGCCATAGACCGGCCCCAGATCGCCCCAGCGGGCCGCGAACGCCTCATCCTCGACGATCCGCGCCTCGAAGGCATCGCGATCGATCTGTTCGCCCGTCGCGCGCCTGTAGGCATCCAGCGGCCAGTCGGTCCAGATATGCACCCCCTGCCGCACCAGTTCCCGGATATTGGTGTCGCCGGTCAGGAACCACAGCATCTCCCGCGCCGCGACTTTCCAATAGACGCGCTTGGTGGTCAGCAGTGGCACGGAATCGTCGGCCAGCGAAAATCGCATGGTCGCGCCCAATATCGACCGAGTCCCCACGCCGGTCCGGTCGATCCTCTCATCGCCATGCCGCCAGATGTGCCGCATCAGATCCAGATATTGCTGCTCATAATGGGGATCGGACGAGGGAGGCAGGCTGGTCAAGGCAGGACTTTCGTGATTCTGGAACAGCATTGCTGTAGCCCAGCCGCCCGCGCGCGCCAAATGCTGCGAAACGGATCAAGTTGCGTCCAATCCTCTCGAAAAGGGATCATGCTTCCTCTATCGTGAGCGCGTCGCAAGAGCATGGTCGGCGGGATGCGCGACCCTGCTTCCCTGCAACTGCTCGTCCTGGACGAGGAATGGCGCCCCCTCCATCGGCTGCATGCCGATCATGACTGGCGCCGCACCATGGATGCGTTGCTGCGATGGGACAGCCATTGGCTGGCGATCGAACAGCGGCGGGCCGGCGGCCCCCTCCCTTATTGGACGGATATCCGCCTGACCCGCACGCTTTCGAAACACCTTCGCCCGATGGAAATCTGCCTGGCGGACCATGTGATTCGCAGCGGCCAGGGCCGTTTCAGCTTCCGCGAGGCCGGGCTTTTATGAGCCGCCCAAAAAAATCCCGCTCCACCGCTTGCCAGCCGGAAAAGCCACCTCTATAGGCTGCGGCCTGCCCAGCGGGACCGCCTCGAAACGGACCCGCTATCGGTCGGGGAGTAGCTCAGCCTGGTAGAGCACTGTCTTCGGGAGGCAGGGGCCGGAGGTTCGAATCCTCTCTCCCCGACCAATTATTTCGCTTATTTTTCAGGCATTTGTTGCGGTATCTTGCCTTCCGATAGCATCCTGAGCCTGTGTTCCTCCGGCCAAACGCTCCCGCTGCGCGCTTTTCCGATTTCCTTGATAATCTGGGCGCGTTGGCCCGATAGCCATCGTACTTGAAATCGCCCTGAACCATCGTCCACGAAAAAGGGCGCGTTTCCGCGCCCTTCATCATGTCTTCGTTATCGGATAGGCGCTATTCGCCGAACACCCGGCGGAAGATGGTGTCCACCTGACGGAAATGATAATCGAGGTTGAACTTCTCCTCGATCTGTTCGGCGGTCAGCGCCGCCGCGACATCCGGATCGGCCTTCAGCAATTCCATCAGCGAAAGCTGGCCGTCCGATTCCCAGACCTTCATCGCATTGCGCTGGACATAGCGATAGCTGTCCTCCCGCGACACGCCCGCCTGCGTCAGCGCCAGCAGCACCCGCTGCGAGTGGACGAGGCCGCCCATCTTGTCGAGATTCTTCATCATCCGCTCAGGATAGACGAGCAGCTTGTCGATCACGCCGGTCAGGCGGCCCAGCGCGAAGTCGAGCGTGATGGTCGCATCGGGGCCGATATAACGTTCGACCGAAGAGTGGCTGATGTCGCGTTCATGCCAGAGCGCGACATTCTCCATCGCCGGCAGGGCATAGCTGCGCACCATGCGGGCCAGGCCGGTCAGATTCTCCGTCAGCACCGGATTGCGCTTGTGCGGCATGGCGGAGCTGCCCTTCTGGCCGGGCGAGAAATATTCCTCGGCTTCCAGGACTTCGGTGCGCTGGAGGTGGCGGACCTCGACGGCCAGCCGCTCGATGGACGATGCGATCACGCCCAGCGTCGCGAAGAACATCGCGTGCCGGTCGCGCGGAATGACCTGCGTCGACACCGGTTCGATGGCGAGGCCCAGCTTCTCCGCGACATGCTCCTCCACCCGCGGGTCGATATTGGCGAAGGTGCCGACCGCGCCGGAAATGGCGCAGGTCGCGACTTCCTCCCGCGCGGCGACCAGGCGGGCGCGGCAGCGGCTGAACTCCGCATAGGCCTCCGCCATTTTCAGGCCGAAGGTCACCGGTTCGGCATGGATGCCATGGCTGCGGCCGATGGTCGGGGTCAACTTATGCTCATAGGCCCGGCGCTTGATGACCTCCAGCAGCTTGTCGAGATCGTCGATCAGGATGTCGGCGGCGCGGCTCAATTGCACGGCGAGGCAGGTGTCCAGCACGTCGCTGGACGTCATGCCCTGATGCATGAAGCGCGCTTCGTCGCCCACCTGTTCGGCCACCCAGGTCAGGAAGGCGATGACGTCATGCTTGGTGACGGCCTCGATCGCGTCGATGGCGGGCACGTCGATGGCGGGGTTGGTCGCCCACCAGTCCCACAGCGCCTTGGCGGCGGATGGCGGCACAACGCCCAGTTCGCCCAGCTTTTCGGTCGCATGCGCCTCAATCTCGAACCAGATTTTGAAGCGGGCCTCCGGTTCCCAGAGGGCGGTCATTTGCGGGCGGGCGTAACGGGGGACCATCGGGCGAATCCTGCATGCATGAGTTGAAAGTCGCTGCGCCGCCTAGCAGCACCGCCTTTCGGGGGCAAATCGAGCGGCCAAGGGGGATGATATCGGGCCGCTCTCCGATGTTTCGTCTCATTAATCGCAGCACCGGACGCCGAAACGAGCCGAATCGGGAGGTGAATGGAGCCGGGCAAACAAATAGTCGGGAACTCGATGTTTTATTTGGCTATTGTCGCAGGTGAAAATCGGACGGTCCATTCTGGAGAATGCCATGATCCGCGCCTGTCTTTTGATGACAGCCATCTTCGTTGCGACGCCGGCGTCGGCGCAGGCCGGTGCCGCGCCCCAGGACAATCCGGCCCAGCCCGCCGCGCCCGGCAACGCGGTATCCTCGATCGTGGACACCGAATTTCCGGCCTATGACCAGAATCATGACGGCCAACTCGACAAGGCTGAGTTCTCGCGCTGGATGGTGGCGCTGAAGGATCAGGAAATGAAGGCCACGGGGAATAGTCTGGCGCCGGCCGAGGTGACGGCCTGGGCCGATGGCGCTTTCGTCACGGCCGATGCGGACAAGAGCGCCACCATAAGCAAGCCCGAATTGATCGCCTATCTGAGTGGCGGCGCGGGATAAAATACGGAATTCCCGTCGCGAGGCGGGGATTGGAACCCTAAATGGGTCGCATCGTGAGGCGGCATGGAGCGAAGGCCATGCCGCCTCCTTTT
Organism: Sphingobium sp. JS3065; assembly: GCF_026427355.1. Taxonomy (NCBI): domain Bacteria; kingdom Pseudomonadati; phylum Pseudomonadota; class Alphaproteobacteria; order Sphingomonadales; family Sphingobiaceae; genus Sphingobium; species Sphingobium sp. JS3065. The sequence goes on along the minus strand of NZ_CP102664.1, from coordinate 613,423 downwards.
TTGCGCGGCGCGGAAGGTCAGCCGCGCTTCTTGTTCGCGTAGAGCAGCGCCGCGACGATGGCGGCGGAGCCGATGCCGACGGCAGTCCCCATCCAGACGGCCTTGCTCGCCGATTTGCGCGCGGCGGCGGCCATGTCGGTCTTGTCCGTGGTGGAGGCAGGGGCGGCGGCGCTCTCGGGCGCGTCTTCGGTCGGCTTCGTCATGGTGATTCCCGATATGCAACAAAGCATAAGCACAGAAAAGGCGGATGCGGCGAAAATATTGGGCCGACATGATCCATCGCCCATGCGCGGCGGCACTTAAGGGCTTGACCGACAAGCAAGTTGCGTAGCACCCAAGGACGGGCGGTTTTCGCCTCCGACCCCGCCGCGCCCGGACAGGCCCGGCCATATCACGGCTATACAGGATGCAGAGAGGATCAATCATGTCCGAAGGGAACGCCGAGCGGGTCAACATGGCCTTTATCGCGGCGATCGTCGCCGTGGCGACCATAGGCGGATTCATGTTCGGTTATGACAGCGGTGTTATAAACGGCACGCAAAAGGGGCTGGAGGCGGCCTTCGACCTGGGCAAGCTGGGCATCGGGGTCAATGTGGGCGCGATCCTGGTTGGGTCGTCCATCGGCGCGTTCATCGCCGGGCGTCTGGCCGACCTGATCGGGCGGCGCGGCGTGATGATGCTGGCGGCGGTGCTGTTCCTGGGCAGCGCGCTGATGGCGGGTGCGGCGGGATCCTCCGCCATATTCATCATTGCCCGCATCATCGGCGGGCTTGGCGTGGGCGCGGCGAGCGTCATTTCGCCTGTCTATATCTCCGAAGTGACGCCAGCGGCGGTGCGCGGGCGGTTGTCGAGCGTCCAGCAGGTCATGATCATTTCCGGCCTGACCGGCGCGTTCGTCGCGAATTTCGTGCTGGCGCGGCATGCGGGCGGGTCGACGGCGGAACTGTGGCTGGGCTTTCCGGCCTGGCGCTGGATGTTCTGGTTGCAGGCCATTCCGGCGGCAATCTACTTCCTGGCGCTGCTGGCGATCCCGGAAAGCCCCCGCTATCTGGTGGCGCGCGGGCAGGATGAGCGCGCCCATGCCGTGCTGACCCGGCTGTTCGGGGTGGAAACGGCGACCCGCAAGGTGGCGGAGATTCGCGCCAGCCTGGCCACCGACCATCACCGGCCGAAGCTGGGCGACCTGATCGACCGGACGAGCGGCAAGGTGCGCCCCATCGTCTGGACCGGCATCGGCCTGGCCGTGTTCCAGCAGTTCGTCGGCATCAACGTCGTCTTCTATTATGGCGCGACATTGTGGGAAGCGGTCGGCTTTTCCGAAGATCATGCGTTGCAGACCAACATCCTGTCGGGCGTGCTGTCGATCGGCGCATGCCTGACCACCATCGCGCTGGTCGACCGGATCGGGCGCAAGCCGTTGTTGCTGGCCGGGTCGGCGGGCATGGCGGTGACGCTGGCGACGGTCGCCTATGCCTTTTCCACCGCGATCACGGGGGGCGACGGTACGGTGACGCTGCCTGGCCATAATGGCGTGATCGCGCTGGTCGCGGCCAATCTCTACGTGATCTTCTTCAACATGAGTTGGGGGCCGATCATGTGGGTGATGCTGGGCGAGATGTTCCCGAACCAGATACGCGGATCGGCCCTTGCCGTGGCGGGATTTGCGCAGTGGATCGCCAATGCGGCGATCTCCGTCAGCTTTCCCGCGCTGGCGGTGTCGCCGGGGCTGGCGATCACCTATACCGGCTATGCGCTTTTCGCCGCCATTTCCTATTTCTTCGTCCGGGCGCTGGTGCGTGAGACGAAGGGACGCGAACTGGAGGATATGGTCGGCTGAAGGCAGCAGCCGGGCAGCGTTAAAGGAAAATCCGCCGCGCCACCGGCGCGGACCGGATCAGATGATAGGCCGCAAGCGGCGCCAGCAGCGCCGTCATCAGCAACCATGGCTTGCCCAGATAAGGCGACAGATAATGGATCACCGCGACATGCAGGTACATGATGACCAGTGAGGCGCGACCGATCGCCGCGATCCAACCGCTGAACGGCGCGATCCTTACCGACAGGCGGAACAGCAGGAAGCTGGTCGCGACCGCCGATCCGATGGAGAGCAACGGCCAGCCATAATCCGCCGCCTTCATATTGAGCGTCGGCAGCAAGGCCATCAATCCCGCCAGCGACAGCAGGACAAGTGGCGCGACCATCCAGCTTCGCCAGGCCGCAAGCTGCCAGGCTGCGCCGACCCAGAGCAGAACCAGCGCCATCGGCACGCTAAGCACGCCCAGGGGCGACAGGCTGGTGAACTGGCCCACCGCATAAGCGGCCGCCAGGCAAGGCAACATCACCCACGCCCAGTGCCGGTCGAACGGATGGGGCCAGCGCGCCAGCCCCATATTGAACACTATCCGCGCCATCATCAGGCAGGGCACGAACCAGAAGATGGTGAACGGCCCCCGCAGCCAGGAGCCGCCCAGCAGGATCGGCAACAGATCATGCGGCCAGTCGTGAAAGATTGGCCGTCCGCCCTTCATCGTCTCGATGATCTGGTCGGCCACGATCAGAAGGATCAGGAAAGCCGCATAGGGCCGCATCTGCGACGCCCATTGCCGCCATGCGAAGCGCGCCACCGGCTGCGGGCGCGACAGCAGGCCCGACAACAGGAAGAACAGCGGCATATGGAAACTGTACATCGCATCGCGCAGCCCCCCGCGCGTCCACACATGGCCGACGACCACGGCGACGATGCCGACGCCGCGCGCGACATCGATCCATTCCAGCCTGCCTCCGCCCGGCGGATGCCCTTCATGCCCCCTATTCTCCATGACCTCCACGCCCTATAGGAAGCCGCACGCGCGTCAATCGCTCCCCTCATTTACGGAAACGCCTTTGTCCCTGCTTCACGATCGAGTCCTGTTCATCGATGGCGAGGCCATCATCCTCGACAAGCCCGCCGGCCTGCCGGTCGACGCACCGCGTGACGGATCGCTTTCCCTGGAAAACCATCTTTCCTCTCTGACCTTCGGCTTTCAGCGTTGGCCATTGCCGGTGCACCGGCTGGACCGGGACACCAGCGGCTGCCTGCTGCTGGCCCGCAATCCCAAGGCGCACAAGCGCTTCGCCGCCGCCTTCGAAGCGGGTACCGTCGCCAAGCGCTATGTCGCGGTGGTCGACGGCGTCCCGGCGGAGGATAGCGGCATGATCGATCTGGCGCTCAAGAAGATCAGCACACAGGCGCAGGGCTGGCGCATGATCCCGGCCAAGGCGGGCAAGGCGGCGGTCACCGAATGGCGCAAGATCGCGGAGAAGGACGGCCGGTCGGTGATCGTCTTCACCCCCCGCACCGGGCGGACCCATCAGATTCGCACCCATGCGCTGCATGGCCTGGGCTTCGGCATCGCCGGCGATCCGGTCTATGGCACAGGCAGCGGCCCGATGCTGCTCCACAGCCGCTTCCTCAGCATCCCGCGCGGCGAGAAAGCGCCTGCGGAAGCGACGGCGCCCCTGCCGGAAACCTTCGCGGCGGCAGGCTTCGGGCAGGAACTGCTCGAACAGGCGGGGCTATAGCGCTTGGCCCTTATTCCCGTCACCCGGTCGATCGCCATCGACACTGACGAGCTTTCGGAGACTTTCGTCCGCTCGACCGGCGCGGGGGGCCAACATGTCAACACCACCGACAGCGCCGTGCAATTGCGCTTCGACGTGGCGAACAGCCCTTCGCTGCCCGAAGCGGTGAAGCACCGGCTGGCGATGATCGCCGGGCGACGGATGACGGCGGAAGGCGTGCTGATCCTGCGTTCCGAAGGATCCCGGTCGCAACTTTTGAACCGGCAGGAAGTGGTGGAACGGCTGGTCGCGCTGATCCGCGAGGCGACCGTCGTGCCCAAGGCGCGCAAGGCGACCAAGCCCGGCAAGGCCGCCAAGGCCCGCCGCGTCGATGCGAAGAAGGCGCGCAGTTCGGTCAAGGCCGGGCGCGGCAAGGTTCGGTTCGATTAAGGGAATATGGGCGGCACTGGCCGACACGCCCGGCATCCCCTATATCCCCGCCATGTTCGATTTCGCTCCCCCGGCCGACGCCGACAAGGCCACGCTCTATGACGACCTGCTCTCCGCCGCTGATGCGCTGACGGCGGGCGAACCCGATGGCGTCGCCAATATGGCCAATGTCTCTGCGCTCATCTGGCAGTTTCTGCCGGACCTCAACTGGGCGGGCTTTTACCGGATGATCGGGGATGAACTGGTGCTCGGCCCCTTTCAGGGCAAGACGGCCTGCATCCGCATTCCGCTGGGCAAGGGCGTGTGCGGCGCGGCGGCCGCCAGCAGCGAGACGCAACTGGTCGAGGATGTCCACGCCTTTCCGGGCCATATCGCTTGCGACGCGGCCAGCGCTTCGGAGATCGTCGTGCCGGTGATCGTGGACGGCCGGATTGTGGCGGTACTCGACCTCGACAGCCCAACCCGCGCGCGGTTCGACGATGCTGACAGGACGGGACTGGAGGCGCTGATCGCCCGCATCGGATCGCGGCTGGGCTGAACATGCCGTGCCCCGTTTCGAGACAGCATCGCAACCGCCGATGCGTGGATCGCCGTGCTCCATCATGCTAAACAAGCCCTTAACAAAACAGCCGAAACAGGGGTTCTAGCATGCATATCCGGAACATCATCCTGGTGGGCGCCAGCCTGACGATGGGGATGGCGACGCCCGTTCTGGCAAAGGGTCAGGGCGGGTCGCCCGGCCTTCGCTATGATGACGAAGTCACCACGCCGGACCGGCCGTCCGCGCCTTCGCACGGCTATGAAGGCCGCTGGAGCGGCACCTGGCGCGACAAGGACGGGAAAACCTATAGCGGCGATTATGAGGGCCGCTTCGAAGGGCATGTGAGCGGCGGTCCGGGCGTCGATTTCGACCCGCCGCCCTATGCCGCTGCGCCGCGCCCGACGGTCCGCACTTCCGGTCCGGGAGAACCCGTGGTCACGACGACGCAGGCTCCCGGCTTCGTATCGGACGGCTATTATTATCCCGGCGCCACCACGACGACCGTCGTGATCCAACCCGCCGTCACCACCACCCGGACCTATGTAACCGAAGTGCCTGCGCGAAAGAGGAAGTCGCGCTAAGCCGCCTGCGACCGCACCGCCGCCCAGGGCCGGGGCCGGCCCATCAGATAGCCCTGGCCGATGGTGCAACCGCGCGCGATCAGCAGTTCGACCTGCCCGGCCGTCTCCACGCCTTCCGCGACCACCTCCATGCCCAGGCTGCTGCCCAGATTCACGATGGCGTCGACGATGACGGCGTCCCCGGCATCCCGTTCGATATTGCGGATGAAACTGCGGTCGATCTTCAGCACGTCGACGGGATATTGCTTCAAATGGCTGAGCGATGCGTAGCCGGTGCCGAAATCGTCCAGCGCGATCCGCACGCCCGCCGCCGACAGGCGGTGCAGCGCCCGCTCCACCTGTTCGGCGCCGCGGCCGAGGAACACCGTCTCCGTCACCTCGATCTCGAACCGCTGTGGCGGAACGGCGCAGCGCGCGAGATGCGCAAGGACATGGTCGGCAAAATCATGCTGCATGAAGTCGGCGGCCGAAGCGTTGATGGCGACACGGCCCGGATCATAGCCCGACCGCAACCAGCGATCGACGTCGCGAACGACCTTCGCCAGCATCTTTTCCGTCAGTTCGACGGCGATTTCCGCATTATCGAACGCCGCGGCGATGCTGTCGGGCGCATGTACGCCGGTGCGCGGATGCTGCCAGCGAAGCAGCGCTTCATAGCCCAATATCCGGCCCGTCTTCATATCGGACTTCGGCTGATAATAGGGCACCACCAGATCCTCCGCGATCGCCTGCCGCGCCATATGGATCATCGAACTGCGCTGCTGCGCCTCTGCGCGCAATTGCGACTGGAACAGCGTCAGGCGGCCCCGTCCCGACGATTTGGATGCGTAAAGCGCCAAGTCCGCCGCCTTCAGCAATTCGGTCGCGTCCTCCCCATGTTCGCCGAAGACCGCGCCACCCATGCTGATGCCATAGTCGAGCGAACGGCCATTATGGACATAGGGCGCCCGCACACCGCCCAGCAGTTCGGCGCTCCAGTCCGAAAGCGCCGTGCTGCTGGCGAGTGAAGGCGCGATCATGCCGAACTCGTCACCTCCCAGCCGCCCGATCATGGCGTCGGCCGGCGCGCAGGAGGCAAAACGCTGCGCAAAGCCGCAAAGGAGCGCATCGCCCGCATCATGGCCCAGCATGTCGTTGGTCCGCTTCAGATCGTCTATGTCGACCAGGATCAGGCCGAAGCTCTCTCCGCGACTGCGCGCCCGCTCGGTCATTTCCTCCAGCGTCGCCTGCCACAGCGCCCGGTTGGGCATGCGGGTCATCGGATCATGCGTCGCGGCCCAGCGGATGCGTTCCTCGCTATCCCTTTCCTCGGTGACGTCCTGGAAGGTGACGATGACGCGCAGCGGCCGACCCGAATCCGAAAAACTGCGCCATCCGACGCTCTTGATCCAGCGCAGGGCGCCGGTATCGGCCCGGTATATCCTGAGGGTCGCTTCGAAATGCGGCGGCATGCGCTCATTCGCCACGGCGTCCAGCATTGCGGCCAGGCGGGCACGGTCGTCCGGATGCACCAGCTTCAGCGCCAGTTCGCTCGTCGCCGGTTCGGTATCGGACAATCCCAGCATCGACCGGAATTCCGGCGACCATGTCCGCGTGCCCGCCATTGCGTCGAAATCCCAGATGCCCAGACGCGCCGACTGCACGGCCAGGCGGAAGCGTTCCTCGCTATCGGCAAGTTCGCGCTGCGCCAGCTTCTGCGCGTGAATATCCTCCAGCGTGCCGTACCAGCGCACGATCCGGCCCTTCGCATCGCGCCGCGCCGACGCCCGCGACCGCATCCAGCGATAGCCGCCGTCGGCTAGGCGCAGCCGGTAGTCCACATCCACCGGATCGCCCGTTCGGACCTTTTCCATCCAGACCGCCATCGTCCGGTCGACATCGTCGGGATGAAGCGAATCGATCCACCCTGTGCCTTGCGCCTGATCCGGGTCCATGCCGGTCAAATCCCGCCAACGCGGCCCGATTTCCTCAACCGCGCCGTCAGGGGCCGCCGTCCAGGGCACTTGGGGACTGAGTTCCACCGACCAGCGATAATGTTGTCGGCTTTCCGCCAGCGCATCGGCCAATGCCCGACGATCCCGGTCATAGCGCTCGTCAATATCTTCGACTGTGCCGTACCAGAGCGGCTGCTCGTCCGGTTCCGCGACCAGCGTCATGCGCACGATCCCCGATCTCGTCTCCCCCGACAGGGTGCGCATCCGGACGGGGATCGGACCGGGGCGGGAATGCTTCGCCGCGTCGGCCAAGGCCTTGCAGTCGTGGCGGTCCAGCATGGCGCGCCAGCCATTTCCCATCATGTCGGAGGAAAAATGGCGCGCGAACAGGTCGGAAGCGATCTCTCGCGACAGGATGCGACCGCGCGAATCCGCGATCCAGCGAATCAGTGGTGGCGAGACGCGCTGGAATACCGGCGAAAAGAGCAATTCATTGCGATAGTGAAAAGTGTCCCAATCCAGCCCGTCCTGAGCCAGTTCGGTACCCAGTTCCTGAAATCTACGATCAGCAAAACGGTCCATGCGTCAGCCTTGGTTCACCGCCAATTCTGTAATTCATCAGGATGTGGTAATGGAAAAAGTTAAATAAGCTTTCCAACTCCCTAGCGGTAAAAATCCGTAACGGTGGAAAGGATTTCCGGCGGCCGGGCTGCGCGCTCCGGCCCGCGCCGGCGGCCTTATTTGCGGAAGATCGCGGCCAATTCTCGCGGCAATGCCGGCTCGTCGCGGCTTTCCACTTCCCGAACGGCGTGCGCCTGCTCGTCCGGGTCGAAACGGGTCCAGCCGTTGCGGCTCAGCCGTTCGAGCGGGCGGTAGCGGATCTTATACTGCATACGCTGCGACCCCTCGACCCAATAGCCGAGATAGACATAGGACAGCCCGGCCTTCGCGGCGCGCAGGATGTGATCCATGATGATGAAATTGCCCAGCCCCTTGCGATGCTCCAGCTCCGTATCGAAGAAGCTGTAGATCATCGACAGGCCGTCGCCCTGCCGGTCGGTCAGGCAGGCGCCGATCAGTTTTCCGGGGCGGCCATCCTCACCCGGTTCGCGATACTCGACGACATGGCTTTCCACCGGGGTCTGTTCGACCATGTCGGCAAAGTCCATCTCATCCATTTCGGTCATTCCGCCGCCGGGATGACGCGCGCGCAGATAGCGCTGGAGCAGCGCGAACTGCTCCTCGGTCGACCAGGGCTTGCAGGCGGTGATGACCAGGTCTTCATTCTTGCGCAGCAATTTGCGCTGAGTCGCATTGGGTTCGAACTCGCCCGCGACGACGCGCACCGACACGCAGGCGGAACAATCCGCGCAACTGGGGCGATAGGCGACGTTCTGGCTGCGGCGAAACCCGATGCGGCCAAGGGCGTCGTTCAGTTCCGACGCATTGTCGCCGCTCAGTTCGGTGAACACCTTCCGCTCGCTCCTGCCCGGCAGATAGGGGCATGGGCTGGGATTGGTGACGAAGAAACGCGGAAAGCGGAAAGGCGCACTCACAACCGCATCTCCCCCACAGCGCTGCCCGACCCCTGATTCATGAGTCGACTATGCCGTCCGCAAGCGGCTGTGAAAAGTTTATTTACCACGAAAATTGGTTAAGCGGCAGAGGCCGCGTCGATCAGGCCACTTCGATCGGCGCAACCTCATAGCCAACCTCGCGAAGCGCCGCGATCAGGCGCTCCAGATGAGCGCCGTCGCGCGTCTCGCACTCGACGTCGAGGCTGAGGCCCTTGGCAGGCAAATTGGTAAAGATGCGCTGGTGCGAAAGCTCCAGGATATTGACCGCTTCCTGGTCGAAGATGCGCGCCACATGGAACAGCGCACCCGGCCGGTCCTGAAGGATGATGCGCAGCCGCGCCAATCGGCCCGAACGCGCCAGATCGCGCAACAGCACATTCGCCAGCAGGCGCGTGTCGATGTTGCCGCCGGTCAGGATCAGGCCGACATTGCGCCCTGCGAACTCGTCCCTGTGCGTCAGCAGCGCGGCAAGTCCTGCGGCGCCCGCGCCCTCCACCACCGTCTTTTCGATCTGGAGCAGCAGGCTGACCGCTTCCTCCAGATGGCGTTCGCTGACCAGCAGCACATCGTCCGCCAGCCGCTCGACGAAACGGCGGGTGAGTTCGCCCGGCTGCTTGACGGCGATGCCCTCCGCCAGCGTGTCGCCGTCGCAGGGCAGGTTCGCGCCCTTGATATGATCGTACATCGACGGATAGAGTTCCGCTTGAACGCCATATATCTTGATGTCCGGCTTCATCGCCTTGGCCGCCGTCGCCACGCCCGAAAACAGGCCGCCGCCGCCGATGGGGATGATCAGCGTATCGATCTCCGGCGCGTCCTCCAGCATTTCGAGCGCGACCGTGCCCTGCCCCGCCATGATGTCCGGCTCGTCGAAGGGATGGACGAAGGTCAGGCCCTGCTCCACCTCCAGCTTGCGGGCATGGGCATAGGCGTCGTCGAACTTCTCGCCATATTGGACGACCGTGGCGCCATGCCCTTGCGTCTGCGTCACCTTCACGGTCGGCGTGGTGGTCGGCATGACGATGGTCACGGGCACGCCCAGACGCTTGCCATGATAGGCAAGGCCCTGCGCATGATTGCCGGCCGAAGCGGCGATGATGCCCTTCTTCTTCGCCTTCTCGTCCAGTTGCAGCAGGCGGTTGAGCGCGCCGCGTTCCTTGTAGGCGGCGGTGAACTGGAGATTTTCGAATTTCAGATAGACTTTGCAGCCGAACATGGCCGACAGCGTCTGGCTGACCAGCGTCGGCGTATGCACGACGGAGCCGGAAATTCGCACCCGCGCCGCCAATATGTCGTCGACGGAAATGGGCAGCGGCGTGGCGCTTTCGATCTTGGTCAGCGTGTTCATGGCGCGGCACCTACCTCAAAATTGCGGCGGAAGAAACTGGCACTCGCTGAAAACTGTGCCTATGGCTGACGGGCGCGCATCCAACTGATCGAGGCATATGGCTAAAATCGCGTTTATCGGCCTGGGGGTCATGGGCGGCCCGATTGCGGGGCATCTGGCGAAGGCGGGGCATGATCTGACCGTCTACAACCGCTCCATCGGCAAGGCGAAGCGCTGGGCGGAGGCCTATGGCGGCGCGGTCGCGATCAACCCGGCCAAGGCGGCCGAAGATGCGGAGATCGTCATCAGTTGCGTCGGCACCGACGACGATCTGAGCCAGATCACGCTGGGCCGCGACGGCGCCTTTCGATCGATGAAGCCGGGCGGGCTGTTCATCGACCATACGACGGTGTCGGCGCGGATCGCGCGGCAATTGTTCGTGGAGGGCGAGAGCCGGGGGCTGCATTGCGTCGACGCGCCGGTGACGGGCGGTCAGGCAGGTGCGGAAAAGGGCAGCCTGGCCGTCATGTGCGGCGGCAGTGAACCGGCTGTCGCTGCGGCCAGGATCGTGATGCAGGCCTATGCGCCGCGCATCGTCCATGTCGGGCGAGCAGGCGCGGGCCAGACCGCCAAGATGGTGAACCAGATCTGCATCGGCGGCATAGTGCAGGGCCTCGCCGAAGCGCTCCGCTTTGCGCAGGCAGCGGAACTGGATCTGGACAAGACCTTCGACGCGATTTCCGGCGGCGCGGCGCAAAGCTGGCAGATGGACAATTATTGGAAGACGATGGCCGCCGACAGTTTCGATTTCGGCTTCGCGGTCGACTGGATGCGCAAGGATCTGGGGCTGGCGCTGGAGGAAGCGCGGGCCAATGGCGCGACCCTCCCGGTGACAGCGCTAATCGACCAATTCTACGCCGATGTGCAGGCGATGGGCGGTCATCGGCAGGATACTAGCGCCATCGTGCGGCGGATCACACGGGCATGAGGGCCGCATTGCTGGCGGCGGTTGCCGCGCTTGCCCTGCCCGGCGTGGCGCTGGCTTCGGGCGTGATCGACAATGTGAACGGGATCGCGCTGGATGCCGATGGGCGGCTGGTGCGGTTCAAGGCGCTGACCATCGATGACGAGGGCAAGGTCGAAAAATTGCTGCCCGATCGCTATCAGGAACCGGAATATATCCGCCCCAAAAAGCGCCGGAAGAACGATCCGGAACCGGCGCAACCCAAACGTCCCGACTTCAAGCTGGATGCGGGCGGCAAGGTACTGATCCCCGGCCTGATCGACGCGCATGGGCATGTCATGGGCTATGGCCTGTCGCTGATCACGCTCGACCTGTCAGGCACGAAATCGTTGGCGGAAGCGCAGGCGAAGATCAGGGCTTATGCCGCCGCCAATCCGGGCCGGAAATGGATCATCGGCACGGGCTGGAACCAGGAACTTTGGGGCCTGGGCCGTTTCCCGACCGCCGCCGAACTGGACGCGGCGGTCAGCGACGTGCCGGTCTGGCTGGAACGGATCGACGGTCATGCGGGCTGGGCCAATTCGCAGGCGATCAAGGCGGCCGCCATTACCGCCGCGACCAAAGCTCCTGCCGGTGGACGCATCGAAATGGCGGGCGGCAAGCCTGCCGGCGTGTTCGTGGACAAGGCGATGGAACTGGTGACGCGAGTCGTCCCGCCGCCCGCGCCCAAGGACCGGGACATCGCGCTGGAAAAGGCGCAGCAGGCGCTGCTCAAACAGGGCATCACCGGCATTGCCGACATGGGCACCAGCATCGAGGATTGGCAGGCTTTCCGGCGGTCCGCGGATCGCGGAGCGCTGCGGGTGCGGATCATCTCCTATGCCTATGGCCTCGACAATATGGTGCTGATCGCCGGGCCGGAACCGACGCTCTGGCTCTATGACGACCATCTGCGCATGGGCGGTGTCAAGCTGGTCCTGGACGGCGCACTGGGGTCGCGCGGGGCTTGGTTGAAGGCCGACTATGCCGACGCGCCGGGACAGCGCGGGCTGCCGATGATCCCTTCGACCCAGCTCCGCAACATCATGAGCCGGGCGGCGATGGACAATTTCCAGATCGCGGTCCACGCCATAGGCGACGCGGCCAACAGCGAAATATTGGACGCCGTTCAGGAACTCAACGAAACCTACAAGGGCGACCGGCGCTGGCGCATCGAACATGCGCAGATTGTCGATCCTGCGGAACTGCCGCGCTTCGGGCAATTTGGCATCGTCGCCTCGATGCAGCCGGTGCATCAGACCTCCGACTGGCGCATGGCGACGGCGCGGCTGGGCGATGCCCGGTTGAGGGGCGCCTATGCGTGGAAGGCGATGCTGGACAATCGCGTGCCCCTGGCCTTCGGGTCGGACGTGCCGGTGGAAAGCCCCAATCCCTTTCCCGGTATCGCCGCCGCGATGAGCCGGGAGGACGCATCGGGCCAGCCGGGCGGCGGTTGGATGCCCGAACAGCGGGTGAGCTTCGCGTCGGCGCTGGATGGGTTCACCCGGCAGGCGGCCTATGCGGGCTTTGCGGAGAAGCGCTTCGGAAGCCTGATCCCCGGCCAACGGGCGGATTTCATCCTGATCGACCGGGATATTTCCTCCGCCAGCCCGAACGACATTCGCGGGACGCAGGTGCTGGAAACATGGATCGGCGGCAAGCGGGTCTATGTAAAGGGGCAATAGCCCCCCCCTTTACAAGACATCCCCGGCCGCGTTGAACGCCTCTTCCTCCGTCTCGGGCAGCGGCGGCTGGACGGGCTTGTCGCAGCCCTCTGCCTTCATATGTGCGCGCAGGGCGTCCATGCGGCCGAGATTCCATCGCGCCAACGGCACGCCCAGAGGCCGAAATTCAGCCCGGTCGAACAACTCGACCACATAATTTTTGCAGAGATTGTCGACCTGATCCAGCGTCAGCATGCCCAGGTTCATCACCATGGGCTTGCCCGGGACGCCATTGCGTCCCCGCACCAGATCCGTGACGTAAAGACCGCCGCGAGGATCGACCAGCACGACATCAGCCTGCGATGCATCGATCATCCGATGACTCGCAGCATAGGGCGCCACGAAGCCATGCGTGCGCCAAACGAGATAGGCGCTGCCGAGGAGCGTAATCGCCACCCCCAGAAAGACCGGACGCATCGCCCCCTTGCGAAAGCGCACCCAGCCCAGCCCCGCCAACAGGCAGAACGGCCCGATAAAGCCATGGGCATAGCGATAACCCCAGCCATAACCCTGCGCCAGCGCCAGCGCACATCCCGCAAAGCAGCCCAAAGCCAGCGGCAATGCGATTTCCTGTCCCCGGATCGCCTTGCGCCAGCGCATGGCGAACACGCCCAGCGTCGCCAGCGGCACCATCAATATATTGTTCCAGGCGGCAAAGCGGCTGAGATTGACCAGCGGCTGCCAGCGGTCGCCCAGCCGCTCGAACAGGCTGCCCACCTTGTCCGCCACCCCGGCGGATGGCCGAATGTCGGTCGGCTGGCCAAGCACATGCGTCAGGAAGGCAGGCCAGAGCTTGGCCCAGACGATGACGATGGCCGCCAGCACCAATATGTGAAAGATCGCGATTTTCCAACGCCTGCCGAGCAGCATCCAGAGGATGAAGGGCAGGATGAAGATCGGCGGAAAATGCCACTGATGCAGCCCCGCCGCCGCCAGCGCGACTACGCCCGCACTCAGATGTCCGACCAGTCCCCCGCGCAGCACCAGCGCCAGCCAGATCATGTTGAGCGCGAAATGCCCTGTCATGGCATAGGGAGTCATCGCCGTAACCCAAAGCTGCGCGGAGGACAGCGCCAGCAGCATCGTCACCCACACCGCATCGGGCCGGTCGGGGAAAAGATGCAGCGCCACGCGCCACAGCGCGAACAGACCGGCGATCAGCAGCACCGGCCCCGCCAGATTGGGATCGCCCAATTGCCAGAACAACGCCTGGATCGCGCTGTTTACCGGCAGATAGGCCGCCGTCCAATAATCCGCCGCGCCGAAGGGCGAGAAGAATTCCGGCATGATCGCCCGGCGATAGGCTTCCCACTCCATCGGGATGGGCCGCGCCAGGAAACCTTCCCGCATATAGGCGGCGGCAAAGCGCGCCACCTCCTCATCGCGGGAGATGGAATAATCCTGGAACAGCCAATAATGTCCCGCCCAGGCGACGAGGCCGAACAGCATCACCAGCGGCACCATCACCCGCGCCCGGGGAAAGGGCAGGCGCCATCCCAACCCTTCGGCAAAAGGTGCGGCCAGCGTCAGCAGCAGCAGCCCGCCCAGCAGTGCGGGAAAATCCTGATCGAGGAACAGGATGACGGCCAGGCTGATGCCCTGCCGATAGGTCACATGCCATAGGAAAGTCGCGCCCAGCCAGAGCGTCAGCCCGATCGCGCCCGCCAGAAAAAGGCGGGTGGCACTGACGGAGAGCGCTCTGCCGTGCATCAACGGTCCTGCGACAAATATGCCTGATTGACGAAGATGCCGTCCATCTCGACCAGCAGGGGGAAATGTCCCTTGTTGTTGGCGAAGAAGGCAGAAGGCACGAAAGCGCGGATCGCCAGCCAGTCAATCATGTCCCGATAGCCGGTGCCGCCTTCATAGATCGGCCGGACGCCGAGTTCGGTCTGCACCCCCGCCATTTCACCCAGCACGCCGCCCGCGCCTTCACAGACTGAGAGGTCATGACCCTGCGTGTCCATCTTGAGGAACGGCCGGGCGAAGCCGTGGGCGCGCTTCAATTCCGGCAGCATGCTCTCCAGGCGGCGGCACTGCATGTCGACGGTGCGCGTCACCTTGTTGCGGTCGGCAAAGATTGCGTCCTGTTCCCCGGACGGTTTCTTCAGGGAACTGAACTGGTCGGCGGCCATGATGTTGAAGCTGGCCGTCCCGTCGAAATCGGACAGCGCCATGTTGAACACATGCCATTTGCGGTCGGACGCGGCATTCCTCTCCAGTTCCGCGAAAATCTCCGGATTGGGTTCGAAGGACAGGATCGTGCCCCGGAACCCCGCATCCTTGCGCAGCATCGTCGCATATTGGCCGCGATTGGCCCCGACGTCGAACACGCAATCGATGGCAAATACGCTCAAAAACCGGCGCAACGCCTGAATTTCAGGATATTGATGAACACGGCCCGCCACAGCCAGCCGCACAGCCAGCGCCCGGTCGCGCAGTTCACGAACATAACGGCTCATGCTCGCGCCACGCTCCGGTAGATCGCGATGGTGGCCAGCGCCATCTCCTTCCAGTTACCCATTGAATCTCCATAGGTGCGCGCGCGCGCTCCCAAAGCCTGCCTGATGGCCGCGCTTTCTACGAGGGGCAAGAGGACTTGCGCAAGCGCCGCCGCATTTCCCGCCGGCGCCCTGACGGCGACTTCCTGCGGCAGGCCGGCGAACATGCCAGCGTCGGACGTCACCATCGCCTTGCCATGGTGCAAGGCCGAGAGGAAAGCGCCGCTGCTGTCGATGTGCCGATAGGGGAAGGCCAATATGTCCGCCTTCGCCATATGCGCGTCGAGCCGTTGTTCGGTCAGGAAACCGAGATCGGCGATCAGCCGATCGCCAAAGCCCGCCGCGTGCACGCTCTCGATCAGCGGCGCGACGTCCATGAAGGGCTTGCCCGCCAGCGCCAGTTCAAAGCGGTGCCCCGCCCGCCAGAGCGACAGGCAGGCCTCCACCAGCAGGTCGACGCCCTTATAGGGCCGGATCGTCCCGAAGAAGAGCAGGCGCGGCAGGGCGGCGTCCGGCACCTGCGCCAGATCGTCCGGCCCGGCGGACGCAAGGCGCATCGGCGGATGCGGCGTCACATGGATGCGCGCCGGATCGACGCCCTGCCGCTCCAGCGCCGCCCGCGTCGTTCCGCCATGGACGATCAGCGCGTCGAACATGTCGAGCAGATCGCGATAGCCCCTGCCCTGCACCCCGGCATCGGCATGATAGGCATCGGCATTATGGACCGTATGGACCAGCGCCGTCCTGCCCTTCAGCCGCCGCAGCATGATCCTGTCTGCAGGCGCCAACGGAAGCCATTGCATATGGGCGACATCGGCATCGGCCAGGGTGCCGAGATCACCCAGGGCGCAGCTCAGCCCATATTCCGCTGCCTTGAGCAGACGGAAGGCCTGCCCCTCCCCGATCCGCTGCCGCAACGCGTCGCTCCGGCGGAAGAAGCGCGGATCGTAACGATAGGCCTGCGGTTCGATCGCATCGGTCGCCCGCATCGGCCGACCGAGCAAGGTGACGTCCATCCCCTCCGTCGCCATCGCTGCGCAGAGACTGTCGTCATAGCGCCCGGTGAACAGCGACGGATCGCACATGGCGACCTTCATGCGCGCTTGCCCATCAACTGCCGCAGCGAAAGGCCATGGATGGCGGCGGCCACGAACAGCGTCAGCGTATAGAGGATCAGAAACAGTTGATCGAACCGCTCCGGCGCGAACATCCGCGCCAGCGGCACGCTCAGCAGCGAACCGGCAAGGAAGGGCAGCGACCGCCTGAGCAGCAGGGTGAACCGCCCCAATGCGCCCTGCACATAGACCGACACGCAAATGACCGCGAGCGCCAGCAACGCGCCGTCGATCAGCAACAGATCGACGCGGTCGATCGTTGCGCGGCCATCGAACAGCTTGGCGAACAGCCACTCGCCGAGCAGCAGCAAGGCCCCCGAAGCGCCCAGCGCGAAGAACAGCGCGATCCCAAGCGCCCGCCCCAACAACTGGCGCAAACGCGCTCTGTCGCCCGCATGGAAAGCCCTTGTGATCCGGGGCAAGGCCGCCTCCACCATCGCCCGCACGAGCATCGACAGCGACCGCGACATCTTGAAGAAGAAGTCGAAGATCAACATCGGCCGCGCATCATGGGTAGCCGCCGCAATGGTGAAATAGGGCGCGTTATAGGCCAGGATTTCCGAGACGGTGAAGGCCGCCGAAGCGCCGATGTCCCGCAGATAATGGGTCCGGACATGCCCTCCCCCGGTCCGGAAGGACAGCCAGTGGCGCGCCTCCATGCCCAGGCGGCGATGCACCAGCGCTATGGCATAGCCGATCACGGCGATGCTGACGCAAAGCTGCAATGCCACCGACAGGCGCGGATCCAGCCCTTGCAGGATGAACAGCAGCAGCGCAATCGTCATCACCCGGCGCAGGCAGTCGAGCGTTTCCCAGAGGAAATTCCCGTCCACCGCCGCAAGCGCCCGCTTGGCCAGGAGCGCAGGCAGGTTGATGCAGGCGGAGAGGAAAAACAGCAGGAACAGCAGCGGCACAGCGGTGTGCAAGCCGCCCAGGGCGAGCGCTACAATCAGGACGGCAAAACCACCGACGATCAGCAGGCCGAGGAACAGGAACAATATCCCCATTTCCTCCAGCCGGAAGCCGCCCGCCTCATCCTTCCCAAGCCCCAGCCAATGCCGCCGCAGCCGCGCATAGATGATGCTGGTCAGGCCGAACTCAGCGGAGATGGTGAAGTTGCCGAACGCCACCAGCAGCAGGAAGGACTGAAATTCGCGCAGCGGAAGCGCGCGCACGAATACATAGGTGACGGCAAAGCCCCAGATCAGCGTCAGCCCGACATTGGCGAGCTTGATCAGGGCAAGGATGCGGGCCGAAGCCTCCATCCGGGCGAGCGCCCTGCCGAGCGGTTCGCTCACCGTGGGTCGCTTCCCAGCGGCTTGCGCGCGCGAAACAGCCGGTCGTCCAGCGCAAAATAATGCCGCGTATCGGCATCGATCCCGCTGGCGTCGATCTCCTCCAGATCGAAACCCGCAGCGCGGATGCGGTCGGCGAAATCCGGGCCATATTGGCGCACATGATCCCACTGGCCGAAGCGCTGTTCGCGTTCGCGTGGAGGGATGTCGAAACTGCCGTCCTCGGTCGGCTTGTCCCATAGCGGCACGATCAGCCAGGCCTCCCCGCCCGGCTTCAGGGCGCGGTGGATGTTGCGCAGCACGGCATGATCGTCCGGCACATGCTCCATCACATGGCTGGCGTAGAACAGGTCGTACCGTTCGTTGGCGTCAAGCGCCATCAGATCGACGCGCCGCATGTTCGGCACAGAGTAGCGGGCGGGATCGAGATCGGCGGGCGTATAATCGGCGGCGGCGGAAAAACGCTTCACCAGACTGGCTTCATTGGGCGCCAGGTGCAGCACCGCGCCCCCTACCGGCACGGTCAGCACCTCCCCTGCGATGAGATGGTTCATCAGCCGTTCGCGAGGGGAGGCGCCACAGTTCGGGCATCCCCATTCGCCATTGTCGCCATAGCGGAAGAATCCCACCACCGTCTGCCCGCAGGCCGGGCATCCCCGGTTGGCCCGCCCGCCCAGCGCCTTGCGCACGGCCAGCATGGTCCGGGTCAGATGCTTGCCGGCGGCTTTCGCCACCCGCTGGAAAGTAATCACGCCTTGGCTCCGCTAAAGGGTAGGTCGCCTATACAATATGCCGCCGCTTTGGCGAGAGGGATCAGCGCGACTTGGCCGGATTCCAGATGGTGACGGTGCGGCCGGACATCGCTTTCAAGACGCCCTGCAGGGTCGCGACATAAGCCATGAGGATGTCCACCAGCGCCGCGAACGGGCCGCCCCTGGCGCGCAAGCCGCGCCAGAGAATGAACACGCCGGTCAATCCGCCGATCATATAGAGCGTCGGAGAAATCCGCATCGCCAGCGTCCCCGCCGCGACAATCCCTGTCAGAATGAAGAGGCCGCCGAACCAGCGCACGATCTTGCGCGAGGCATATTTGAAGCGGTCCAGCATAGCCATGCGCCGCAATTGCGGCCGCAAATGGCTGTGCGTGTGCCAGGCGCGGGCGGCGATGCGGACCTTACGGCGATATTCATCGCCTCGCGCCGCCACCAGCCGCTCGCGGGCGATCACATTCTTCGCCTTCACCAGCCGCTTGCCCGCAAAGACCACCGCCATGGAAACGGTCAAATCGTCCAGCACGCTGTCGGGAAACTCCGGATAGAGCGCCCGCCGGATCGAGAAGATCGACCCATCCGCCCCCAGCACATTGCCGGTGCGGGATTCCTCGTCCTTCAACCGTTCCTCGATCCGCCAGTAGAGCGAACCGACCGAGGCCGTAGCACTCTCCCCATCGCCCATATAATGCAGCGATCCCAGCACGCCGCCAATCTCCGGATCGGCATAGCGGGCCAGCAGGTTGGCGATGGCGTCGGCGTCCAGCATCACATTGGCGTCGGTGAAGATCAGCACGTCGCCCCGTGCCCTGGCCGCAAGCAGCTTCATGCCATGCGCCTTCCCGCTCCGCCCCGGTCCGCGCAGCAGCGTCACCAGATCGCCCTGCGCGGCGATCAGCGTCGCCGTTTCGTCCGAGGAGCCATCGTCGAAAGAGAGGATTTCGAGGGTCGGATAACGCGCCTTCAACATCGCCAGATTGGCGAGCTTTTCCGGCATCGCCGCCGCCTCATTATAGGCGCAGAAGAGGAGCGATGCGGAAGGCGTCGGCCCCGCCACAGGCCGTTCCGGCCGCGTCGGCAAGGTGCGCAGGATCAGCGGATAGAAAAGAAACGGCCACGCCACCACCACCAGCGACAGCAGCAAAACCAGCACGGCGACAAGATCGATCGCGTCCATCAATAGGCCTTGTGATGCACCAGCACGCCGATGGTCGCGACGATAATGCGCAGGTCGCGCCAGATCGACCATTGGGTCACATATTCCAGGTCCGACTGGAGCCGGTCGATCAGATCCTGATGATGGTCCGTCGATCCGCGATGTCCGCGCACCTGCGCCAGGCCGGTCATGCCCGGCTTGATGCAATGCCGCTCCCAATAGCGATCGTCGACCTCCCAATAGAGGCTGTCCCCCGCCTTGGCGGCGGCGGCATGGGGGCGCGGACCGACGATGCTCATATCGCCGCGCAACACGTTGAAAAGCTGCGGCAGTTCATCGATGCTGGTCTTGCGCAGGAAACGGCCGACCGCCGTCACCCGGTCGTCGTCGCGCCCCGTCAGCTTGTCCGCCTTATGATCGCTGGCCTCGGTACGCATCGATCGGAACTTGTAGATGCTGAACGGCCGGGCATCGCGGCCGATGCGCGGCTGGCGGAAGATGACCGGGCCAGGGCTGGTCAGCTTCACCGCCAGCGCCGCCGCGATCAACACCGGCGACAGGGCAATGGTCGCCGCCGTCGCCACGACGATGTCGAAGAAACGCTTGATCAGCCTATCGCGAAACTGGAAAGGCCCCCCCGCCACGATGATCGTGGGCTGGCCGTCAAATTCGTCCACTCGCGCCGGGGCGAAACGCAGCAGTTCCGGCACCACGATCTCCCCCCGTGCGGAGAGCGATTTCAGCGCCACCGACCAGTCGCTCATCCGCTCCATCGGACAGGCGACGATCACCCGCTCCGCCATGCCAACGGCGGCGGCGAGGCGCGCGGCCATGTCGGCGTCATGCCCCTTGGGGTGCAGTCCAGCGGCAGCCGCCTCGATCACATGCATGTGCGGGCCTGTGTCGATCGCCACGCCATCCATGATCACGACGGTCAGATGCGGCACCTCGCCCAATAGCAGCGTGCCCAGGCGGCCGATGGCAAGCCGAACCACCGCAACGCCGACCGCCGAAAAGCCAAGGCCCACGATGAAGGTCAGACGCGAAAGCTGCTCCGCGATCTTGCCCAGATAGACGATCAGCAGCATCAGCATCGCCGCCTGCGCCAGAGCCAGAAGACTCCGGAAGACGCCGCGCCGCAGATCCTCCAGCATATGGATGCCATAGGCGCCGCCCTGCACCCCCAGCAGCACGTAGAGCGGCGCGATCATGGCGAACATGATGAGGCCGTGGGGCTTGCCCGGTTCCCCGGAAAATGCGCCCAGCACCAGCAGGTTGGCCAACAGAAAGGACAGGAAAAGCCCCGCCATGTCCCCCAGCAGACACAGCAGGTACAGGCGCACCCGCACGATTTCCTTGGAGACTGTCACCTATGGACCCTGATCAGCTTGAGCGTGTCCGCTCCGTTGGCACCCCTTGGGAAGGCTTTCAAGATTGAAATCCATCGTGCTCCCGCGAAGGCCGGAGCGCCTATCGCTCCGATCAAAGGCTGAACAGCCCGGTCAAGGCCTTGTCCAACATCAGCAACTGCCACAGCAGCCGGCCATGATCGGCCAGACCAGCCTTGTGATCGGCGGCCACCTTGCCCAGCATCCTGGTATCGAACCAGCCGGTCTTCGCCAGCGCCGACCCTCCCGCAATCGCCGTCGCCTCCCCGGCGAGGGGCCCGCGGAACCAGGCGCTGATCGGCGTGACGAAGCCCATTTTCGGCCGGTAGAGAATGTCCTGCGGCAGATAAGGCTCCATCGCCTTCTTCATGAGATATTTGCCGCTATTGCCGCGAATCCGCTGGGCGACCGGCAAGCGGGCGGCGAACTCGACCAGCCGGTGGTCGAGCAAAGGCTCACGCGCTTCCAGGCTGACGGCCATGCTCATCCGGTCGGTCTTGGTCAATATGTCGCCGGGCAGCCAGATGCGGATATCGGCATATTGCGCCCGGTCCAGCGGATCGCGGGCAGGCGCCTCCGCCATGGTCTTGATGTAGCGGTCCTCAGCCCGATAGGCGCCGAGCCGCGTCTTCATATCCTGGCTGAACAGCTTCTGCCGCAAGGCATGTGGCGTCACCCCGACCGAAGCGGCATAGGCTTCCCCGCCCTCGCCCGCGAGTTCAAGGAAAGTCGACTTGGCCCGCAAGGCCCGCGGCGCCCAGTCGGCCTTGGGATAATAGCGCCCCAGCGTCCCGAACAAGGGCTGGCGCACCGAAGCCGGGATCAGCCCGCGCAACCGTTCCCCCTGCATCTGGAAACGATGCCGCCTATAGCCCGCAAAGGCCTCATCCGCGCCGTCGCCCGACAGCGCGACCGTCACCTGCTCCCGCGCCAGTTCGCATACCCGATAGGTCGGCAGCGCCGAGGCATCGGCAAAAGGTTCATCGAAATGCAGGGCGAGCGTATCGATCAGCCCATAATCATCCGGGGACACGATCCGCGTGCGATGATCGGTGGCGAAGCGCCGCGCAATCCGGTCGGCATGGGCGGTTTCGTCCAATTCCCTGACGTCGAAACCGATGGTGCAGGTCTTGACCGCCTGCTTCGACGCTTCGGCCATCAGCGCGACGACGCTGCTGCTGTCGACCCCGCCCGACAGGAAGGCGCCGAGCGGCACGTCCGCCACCATGCGGGACCGCACCGCTTGCCGCATCAGCGCGACCAGTTCCTCTTCCAGCGCTTCCGGTTTCGCCTTGCTGCGGTCGGCAAAGCTGACATCCCAATAGCGCTGCGGCTGAGGCAGAGGCCTTCCGCGCACGATCCGCAAAGTTTCCCCCGCCCCAAGCTTGCGCACGCCCGCGACCATGCAGGCATCGTCGGGCACGTAACCGTAAGCGAGATAATCCTCGACAGCCGACAGGTCCGGCGCGCGCCGCAGCAGCGGATGGGCGAGCAGGCTCTTCAATTCCGACCCGAAAATCAGGCTGCCGTCCGACAGCAGCGCATAATGAAGCGGCTTCACCCCCAACCGGTCGCGCACCAGCCAGAGCGACTGCGCCCGCGCATCGAACAGGGCAAAGGCGAACATGCCGTTGAACTTCTCGACACAGGCCTCGCCCCATTGACGATAGCCGTGCAGGATGACTTCGGTGTCGCTGTTCGTGCGGAAGACATGGCCCTTGGCCTCCAGTTCCGCCCGGACCTCCATGAAATTGTAGATCTCGCCATTGAAGACGACGGCGAGACTTTCATCCTCCGTCAGCATGGGCTGCGCGCCGCTGCCAAGGTCGATGATCGACAGGCGCAGATGCCCCAGCCCCACGCCCGGCGCGGTCCAGATGCCGCTGTCGTCCGGCCCGCGCCACGGCATGGCGTCCAGCATCAGCCCGACCCGCGCCGGATCGACCGGCTTGGCCGTTTCAAGGTGGAAGATGCCCGCTATTCCGCACATGCGAACAGGCTTTAGCGGGTTCTGAGGCTGCGGTCAGCCAAATCCTTCACATCGCCCAGATCGTGGAGAAAGGCGCGGATGGCGGCGTCGGACGCCCGTCCTTCCCCTTCTTCCGCCGAGACGAGGATGGCGGCGGCGCGCTGGTCGCCACCCAACAACCGGGCCTTCATCGTCTCCAGCTTGACCAGATGGCCGCTGCCGGTCGGACGCGCCGTTCCAACGACATAGAAGCTCACCACATGGCGCACCACGCGACCCGGACCGGTGATCTGCTCGCCCCGCGCGTCAGCCGGTGCAGGAGCCGGCTGCGACCATGTCCAGTCGCCGTCGGGGTCGGCGGCGCCCTGTGCGAAGCCCACCAGCTCGCGGCCTTCATCCTGCCGGTCGAAGGTGGCGATGGCGAGGTCGACGACCTGCCCCGCTGCGTTGCGATACCGCGCCATGACCCGATAATCGGCGCCGTCGAAGCGCGGCCGCCATGGATGGAGCGGGCCTTCATCGCTCGACGCCCAGCCCTTCACCCGCGGCATGGCGGGCGCTCCCCGCAGAGGCTCTCCCGCTGCGGCGCTGGCCGCCAGCCAAAGCGGCGCCGCGACGACGATCGCCACCGCGCCGCCCGCTATCAGGCCTGTGCCCGAACCGCCCCTGGCCCGCAGCCGTTCCGGATCGAACCAGGGATCGCCAGGCTTGCGGTCGAAAAAGGGCCAGGCTGCGGCCATCACCAGCGTCATGACGACGGCAAAGAAGACCCAGCCATAGACGACATGATCGAAACCCGCCGCCGCATCGATGGTCGTCATTTCAGCGACGAAGATCGTTGCGAAGGCCCGCACGCCGTTCGCCAGGATGGACAGCGACAAGGCTCCAACCATGAAGACGATCCGCCGTTTCCAACTGGTGAAGCAGACATTGCAGACCAGCAGGCCATAAGCCGACATGGCGATCACGAACTTGGCGCCGGAACAGGCCTCCGCCACCTCGAAATAGCCATTGGGCGTGGTGATGAAGATGCCCTGCATCTGCGCGGGAATGCCGGTCACATGGAGCAGGACCATGCTGATATGCGCCGTCACCAATTGCAGGGGCGCGACGATCTCCTCACCGAAGGGCACCATGAAGAAGGCGTAGAACAGCGGAAACAGCAAGGCACGCGACACGGCCGGACCGAGCAATGCGATCACCGAACCCTGCAACATCAGGATCAGCGCGCCGTGGCGAACCACGGCCACCCCTGCCGCCGCGCCAAGCAACCAGGCAAAGGCCCCTAGCCCCAGCCAGATCAGCCCCGGCGCCCAGGCGGTCGGCTCCAACCGGCGAAGGCCTGGCAGGCGCTGCTGCACCAGCCATGCGACCAGGATGGGAATGAACAGGCAATGGCCGTAGGTGGAAGCGTTCCACCAGATCGCCATCATGCCCAGCATATCGCGATAAAACAGCGCCAATATGGTGAAGGCGATGATCGCGAGCGCCGTCAGATGACCGCGCCAGCCAGCAAGCTCGACCCCCGGCTTCATGGACAAGACGCGCTCGGTCATGCTGCCCTCATATCGGCAGGTGACGATCCGAACAGCATGTCCGGCAACCTGGCCAGCGTGGCGGACCAGCGATAGCGCTCCTCCATCCGCGCCCGCGCCGCCCGACCGAGACGTTCGGCATGGTCCTTGTCCGACAGCAAGGCGACGATCTTCTCCGCTTCCTGCGCCGGATCGGCGGCAATCAGCAGATGCTCCTCATCCTGAGCGTCGATCCCTTCGGCGGCTTGCGGCGACGCGACGACGGGCCGCGCCATCGCCATCGCCTCCAGCACCTTGTTCTGGATGCCCCGCGCAATCCGCAGCGGCGCCACCACCACATCCGCCGACGCCAGCCAGCCGCGTACATCGGGCACGGCCCCGGTCACGATCACACCGGGAAGCGCCGCCAGCGCCCGAACCGATTGAGACGGATTGCGGCCCACAATCGCGAAAACCGCCTCCGGGCATTGGGCGCGAACGGCGGGCAGGGTTTCGTGGGCGAAGCTCTCCACCGCCTCTACATTGGGGCGGTAGTCCATCTGCCCGGTGAAGACGAGCAGCGGCCCATTCCCGCGCTCCACCGAAGGAAAATCCGCCACCGGATCGAAATAATCCAGCGCCACGCCATTATCGATCCCGACGATGCGATCCGCGCCAAGCCCGCTGGCCTGCCGGAACAGGGCCGCCTCCGCCTCGCTCACGAAAGCGCAAAGATCGGCGCGTTCCGCCACCTTCCGCTCGAAATCGAGCAATACGCGCCCCTCGCGCCGGTTGATCCAGGCCATCGGGCCGGACCCTTGCGCACCATAAGCGGCATATTTGGCAGAATCGAAATCCACGAAATCCATGACGAAGCGCACCCCTTCGGGCAGCACCGGCACGAAATGCGCCATCTGCGCCGAATAAGTGACGACTGCCTTGATGGGCCGCTCCGCCAGCAGCTTCGCCACCCAGCGATGCAGCCCCGGATGATCGAACAGCGACACCAGCAGCGACTGCCCCGTCGCCAGACCCTTCAGGCCCGCCACCATGCGCGAACGGTCCCGCATCAGCACATACTGGCTGGCGGTCAGCTTCGCCATGTCGGGCGCGAACCCCATGTCCCGCGTATCATCTGCGAAGCAGCCGACATGGACCGGCGCGATCTGCGCCATCCGCTCCAGCAGATGATAGGAGCGGATCTTGTCCCCCCGATCCGGCGGAAAGGGAATGCGATGGCAGAGAAAGAGAATTTCCCCCGTCACCCCAACCCCCGCGCGATGAAAGGGCCGACAAGGTTCGCGACTGGCAAGGGCAGTTTCTTCCAAAGGTCGATCCGCCGTTGATATTGCGCGCTGTTGGGATTGATGTCGCGCCGTTCGCCGGTCGCAGACCAGCTATGATAGGAAAGCGGCACAGGATCGAAGCCGAAGCTCTTCTTCCAGGCCGCCTGACCGCTGCCCGTCTTGGACCGCCCGAAATCGAAGACGTTCATGCCCCGCGCCCGGCCATGGCTCATCAACCGGTAATACATGAGTTCATTGGATCGCAGACGCCGCGCATCCGCGGTCCCGCCACCCCAGAAGGGCAGCACCCGCCCCCGATGATAGAGGGTCAGCACTGCTGAAACCGGCCGCTCGCCCTCATGAACGACCAGAATGTCGGCATCCTCGCCAAAAGCCGTCAGCGCTTCGCGAAACAACCGCGCCGGAAAGACCGGCGTACCGAGATTACGCACGCTTTCCGAATAGACGCGATAATGCGCCTTCAGATGCCGCGCCTCCCGCCCGATCTCGACGCGCAGGTCCGGGTTCGACAAGGCCTTGCGCAGTTCGGCGCGATGCTTGCGCGGCACGGCCAGCAGTTCCGCCTCATCATCATCCGCAATCGGTCGCGCGAAGCCGAGATGACTGCCCTCATGCAATGCCCAGCCCTCACCCGGCACCGGCCCGCCGCGCAATTCCGCAGAACCGATGCGGCCATCCCGCACCATGCCCTCGCAAGCCACGGCCAGCGCGCCAACGACTGCCGGATCGCTCGCGAGAATCCCGCCATCGACGGCGAAACCCGACGACACCAAAGCCTGCCCGAACAGGGCGCTCTTGATGTGATGCAGCGGCAACAGCCCGACGATCTGCCCCGACGGCGCGATTGCGGCCAGCATATGCGCCCGATTGCCCGTCCCCCGCTCGACGCCCCGCAGCCAAGCCGGACGATGAAAGGGCGTGCCCTCCGGATGCGCCATCACGAACGCATCCGCCGCCGACCGCTGCGCCGGATCGGCCAGATCGAGCGACTTGACCAATATCTCCCCGGCCATCACCTCGCCCGCTCCGCTTCCTGCGCGGCAAGGACATCCACCCGCGTCCAGGCGAAATCCCGCGTCAGGCGGCGCAGCTTGCCCGCCATGCCGGAAAGATTGGTGTAATGGCGAAAGCGCGAACGTCGTGGCGCATCCTCCACACGCGGCTGGTCCGGATCGATCTCCCATGGATGGAAATAGATGATCGCGGGCCGCCGGTCGCGCCTATTGACCTGCCGGATGGCCCAGCGCGAAAAGCCATAGGGCAGCAGCCGGAAAAAGCCGCCTCCCCCCGCCGCCAGCGTTCGCCCCGCCAGCTTCGCCGTCGTCACCGGCAACTCGACCAGAGGCGCCCCCGCCACCGGCTTCCATGCGAAGCGCGGGCTTTCCGGCCAGCCATAATGATCGTGCCGGATCGGTGCGACGCTGCTGCTATAGGCATAGCCTTCCTCGGCCAGCACCTCATGCGCCCAGGGAACGCGCCGGTCGATGGAGAAGCTCGGCGCGCGATAGCCGGTCACGGCCTGCCCGGTCGCATCCTCCAATATCGCGCGCGAGCGGCGCAAGTCGGCCCGGAACTGCGCTCCGTCGAAGGTGAATATCCGCCGATGGTCATAGCCGTGGCTGGCGACCTCATGCCCCGCCTCGACGATGCGCCGCATCAGCGCCGGATAGCGCTCCGCCACCCAGCCTAGCGTGAAAAAGGTTGCCTTGACCCCGGCCTCATCGAAAAGCGCCAGCACCGCATCGGTGTTGCGTTCGACGCGATGGGTCAGCCCCGCCCAATCCTCGCGCCGGATCGTGCGCTCGAACGCGCCGACCTGGAACCAGTCCTCGACGTCAACGGATAGGGCGTTGAGCATGGATCACGCAGCGGCGCTGTGCGGCGCGTCACCCATCCGCTCTTCCCGCTCGACCCATTCGACCAGCAGGGTCAGCACCCGGCGCAGCGCCGTGTCCTGTTCGGTCACGCGGAATTCCAGGGTCGAAAGCCGCTCCTCGATCAGGGTGAAGCAGTCCTTGAGCGCTTCGGGATCGACAGTCGGCACGGCGCGGGCAAAGTCGTTTTCCGCCCGCAACATGTCGATTTCCGCCCGCAGCGAAGCGATTTCGTCCAGCAGGTCGATCGCTGGCTCGGTCCGTGCAGAGCGAAGCGTATCGACCTCCGCCCGCAGCGCGGCAACTTCATCCGGTACAGCCGGATCGACCGCAACCGGCGCGACCTCGGGCGTCTCGACCAGTTCCTCGGCTTCATCCAGCACGCTATGCGCCATCGGTTCCGGCGTCACATCGGCGTCCGCGCCCATGTCGTTGACGACCGCATAGACAACCTCTGCATCGATCACCGAAAGCTGGTCCAGCGCGCCCAGCAGCAGCACGCGGCTGACCAGCACGTTGATCCGGCGCGGCACGCCGCCGGTCGCGGCGTAGATGGCGGCGAAGGCCTCCGGCGTGAACTGCGGATCGCCCTGCCAGCCGACCAGCGACAGGCGATGCAGGA
Source organism: Sphingobium sp. JS3065 (assembly GCF_026427355.1). NCBI lineage: Bacteria > Pseudomonadati > Pseudomonadota > Alphaproteobacteria > Sphingomonadales > Sphingobiaceae > Sphingobium > Sphingobium sp. JS3065. Next base: position 585,235 of record NZ_CP102664.1, on the reverse strand, counting down.
TATAGGGTTCGACCTCCCGCCGCATCATCGGGTCCAGATGATGGGTGGCGATCACGCGCTGGCGAAGCTGCTCCAGTTCCGGCGATTTCAACAGGTCGCGAAATTCCGGCTGGCCCAGCAGGAAAATCTGCAACAGCGACTGCCCGCCCAACTGGAAGTTGGAGAGCATCCGCAATTCCTCAATGGCCGAGATGGGCAGATTCTGCGCCTCGTCCACGATCAGCAGCGACCGCTTGCCTGCGCGCGCCTGCGCATGGAGATAGGCTTCGATCTGCTTCAAAATCTGCGCCTTGGGCATGCCGTCGACCGCAAGGCCGAAGCTTTGCGCGGCGAGGCGCAGCATGTCGTCGCCCTCCACCTGGGTCGACACGATCTTCACCGCCGTCAGCCGCGAAGGGTCGATGCTGTTCATCAAATGCCCGACCAGCGTCGTCTTCCCCGCGCCGATGTCGCCGGTGATGACGATGAAGCCTTCCCCCTGCGCCAGGCCATAGCCGAGGTAGGACAGCGCCTTGCGATGGGTTGCGCTCTCGAAATAGAAATGCGGGTCCGGCGTTAGCTGGAACGGGCGTCCCTGCAATCCGTAGAACTGATCGTACATATCTATCTCTCCACCCGATCGGGCATTGGCTTAAAATGTATAGCGCAGGCCAAGCTGGCCCATGGCGTTGATGACGGCGTCCAGATTGTCCGCCTTGGCGCTGTCGACGCCGACCGAAGCCGACGCCTGCAAATTGCGGGTGACGAGGCGGTAATAGCTGGTAAAAGCGCCCAGGTTCAGCACGTCCAGGCGATTGCCGCTGGCGTCGAAATAATTGGCGTAGACCGCCGTATCGATGCTCGACTGGCTGTCGACCCGATAGGTGAGCGAGGCGTTGCCGTACCAGTTCTGGTCCCTGGTCCCGCGCACCAGCACCGTGTCGCCGGAGGGCGTGACGAATTTGCGCTGCGAATAGCCAAGGCCGATCCCCATGCCCCACGGCCCGCGCTCCGCCGCGAACTGCGCCGCTACGCCGCGATAGCGGAAATTGACGCCGGTAACGCCCGCCAGCGCGTCGTTGAAACATTGTCCGCCCCCGGTGGTCGAGGAAACGCAGCCGGTGAAATCGCCAGTGAAGGGATTGCGGATGATATTGAGGTCGCTGCCCGAAAGGGCCGCCACGTCGGAAGTGATGACCCGCCCAAAGCTGTCGATCCCGTCGAACACCACCAGGGAGAAGGACTTATTCCGCCCCTGCCAGATGAAGGTGCCCGAATAGGTCATGCCGCCATAGCGTTCGCCCACCCGCGCCGTCAGCGATGTTCGGCGGCTCGGTCGCCAGAGCACGCCGACATCCCAGATGATGTCATCGAAATCATAAATGAGTTGGCGAGGTGAAGCGTTGTCGGTGACATAGCGGCCGCTGGAGGAAATCACCGGTAAGCCATTGGAATCTAACAAGGGAGAGCGTTGGCTGATCTCGATTTTCTCATATCCGACGCCGCCGATCAGGGCGAGCGTGGGCGAGACCGGCAGGGTGGCGTCGAGCCGCGCCCATTTGTCCTCGAAACGCTGGTCGAGCTGGCTTGCATCTTCCCGGCTGTAGCCCGCGCTGGCGACTAGGCCGAGCGGCATCCAGACGCCCGGCCCGACGCCCACCGAACCCATCAGGTCATGGGTGGTCGACTCCGCGAATCCATTACCCAGCGGCGCGCCGGGGAAGTCGACATTTATGTCGTCCTCCACCCGCGCATAGCCGAGCCGATAGGAGGCGCCGATGTCGAGATCGCCCAGCCGCGTCGTGTAGGACGGGCCGACATAGCCGGCATAGACCTGGCTGCTGTAACCGTCATTGCGCACCGAAGCGCCGGAAAAACCGTCCGTCCGCACACGGGTCGCGAGGCCGCCCGCATTCAGCGTCAGGCCGCGCGCCAGGCCATATCGGCCGCTGACGATGCCGCTGATGATGTCCTGATCGCTGAGGTCGCCGCCCCAGCCGAAGCTGTGCGCATATTGCAGGTCGGCGGCTGCCTCGAAACGGCGCGTCTGCACGCTGGCCGTCACGCCCGCCGTGACGTTGGTATAGGTCAGCACGTCGCCGCCGCCCTTGATCGGCGCGACCACGACCTGATCGATGCCAAGATAGGGGGTGACATTGACCTTGCGCCGTTCATCCTGCGCGAGGGCGGGCGAGGCCAGGGCGATGCCTGCGAGAAGGAGGGCGAGGCGAGAGATCATCAGCCCATAGGCTCCTGAGCATAATAGCTGCCGAAACGGCGCGCGTTTTGGGCGAAATTCACGCCGTTGATCAGCAGCTTCACCTTGGACGCGCCCTTGAGCAGGCTGGCGGCGTCGCGCAGGGCGCTTTCGCCCGTGCGGTCGGCCCGCACCACCAGCAGGGCGACAGCGGCATGGCCCGCCAGCACCGCTGCCGCGGAAGCCGCCAGCAGGGGTGGCGAATCGAACAGGATGATGCGGTCGGGGCGGCCTTCGGTCAGGCGGTCGAGAAGCATTTCCGTGCGCGCCGACGCGAGATATTCGGTGTCGTTGTTGCTGCGCTGCCCCGCCGGAAGGATGGAGAGCGAGGGGATGTCCGTGCGCAGGACGCAATCTTCTATGGCGATGGCGGGATCGGCCAGCGCATCCATCAGGCCCAACATCTGGCCAGATTCGGCGGTCAGCCCCAGAGCCTCCGGAATGCCGGGCTTGCCGAAATCGGCGTCGACCAGCAGGATTTCCCGATCCTTCTCCGCCGCCAGGCTGAGCGCCAGGTTGATCGCGCAAAAGCTCTTGCCCTCCCCGCTATGGGCGGAGCAGATCAGCACCCGGTTGCCGCGTCCATTGCCCACCAGTTCGGCGAGCAGATCGCGCTTCAGCAGACGGAATTCCTCGCTCATCGCGGTGACGGGGCCGTCGGGGAGCAGATAGCCCGCCTCGACCAGCGCGATGCGGTCGATGGGCTGCACCGGGCCGGTCCAGTCCGGGGCGCGATAGCCCGGTTCCGGCGCGTCGGCGGCGATCGGCGCAGGCTGGGCGGCCTGCACGACGGGCGCATCCTCCGGCACCTCGACCGCGGGCGCGGCGCGCCCGCGCAGGGCCGCGTTGAAATCGTAGATTTGCGTCGCCCGCTCGATCAGCGATCCGCCCGAAAGGGATTTATGCTCGTTCATTTCCCGTCCTCTTCAGGCCAGCCCGCGCTGGACGAATTCGATGACGACCAGCAGCAGGCACAGCGCCGCCAGTCCGCCGCTTGCCCCCGCGAACCATTTCATCCGCTGCTTTTCCACCGCGATCTGCACGGCATTGACGGTCTGGCTGATCGATCCGATCACCGGCACGCCCAGCGCCTTTTCCAGCCGCGCCGCATTGGGGAAGCCGCCCTTCAACTGCGCCATGGCAAAGGCCGTGCCGACACCCGCGCCGATCCCCAGGACCAGCACGCCGAAAAGCAGCAGCGGCCGGTTGGGCGCATCGGGCACCGTCGGCAGATTGGGCGGATTGACGATGCGGAACTGGACCGAACCGGTTTCCGACTTCACGTCGCCGCGCAGGCGGATTTCCTCCCGGTCGGCCAGCATCTTGTCATATTGGGTCTTGAGCACCTGATAGTCGCGGTCGAGCCGCTCCTGCTCGGCGGCGAGGCCCGGCTCGTCCGTCTGGCGGGATGCCATGGCGTTCAAATCAGCCTGCAACTGCGCCTTGCGGGCGGAAAGCCCCTGCACCGTCGCGGCGCGCTCCGCCTGCATCGAGCGGATCGAAAGATAGGCCGGATTGGGCGTGCTGCCCGCGCCGCCGCCGCCCTGCCCGCGCAGCAGGTCGACCTGCCGCTGGGCCGCGATCACGTCCGGATGGCTGCCGGTGAAGCCCCGCGCCCGCATGGAGGCAAGGTCCGCCTGCGCCTGCGAGAGTGCGGAGGGTCCACCCGAAGCGCCCACGCCCGGCAGGGTCTGCGGCGTGCCCGCCAATTGTCCGTTCATCGCCGCCAGCGCGCTTTGCGCCTGCACCAGTTGCGAATCGATCGAATTGATTTCCGACCGGGCCGCATCCATGCGCTGGCCGATGGACCCCGCGCCCGGCAACATCCCGGCATAGCGCTGTTCGAATTCGACGCGGCGCTGTTCGGCGACGGCAAGCTGCCTGCCCCGCGCCTCCAGTTGCTGATCGAGGAAGGCGAGGCTCTGTTTCGTCTCCACCTTGTCGGAGGACAGGTTGGTTTCCTGGAAGATGTCGACCAGCTTCTGCACGATCTGCTGCGAAATCCGCGCATTGGCACCGTCCGACAGGCCGGAGTCTGCCCATGTCGCGCTGATGTCGATCATGCTGGGGTCCAGTTGCGCGACGACGGCGATGCCCTCGCGCAGCTTGGTGATCTTCGCCGCCAGGTCGCGGGGGCCGTCGACGGTCCGGCTGAGGTCGGTTTCCTTGACCACCCGTTCCAGATTGGCGGTGCTGGCCAGCGTCTGGCGCACCCGGTCCAGATCCTGCTGCGACTGGACCTGGGTGATGCCCACCTTGTCCTCCAGCATGGACTGGGTGTTCACATAGACCCGCGCCTTGGATTCATAGCTGTTGGGGATGAGCGCGATGCCCAGCCACCCCGCCAGGCACACGCCCCAGGCGACGGCCAGCGCCAGCCAGCGGCGGAGCCAGATGCCATGCAGGAGGACCAGCAGTTCGTCGACCAGCGCCGCCATGTCAGAACATGCTTTCGGGGATGATGATCACGTCGCCGGGCGCCAGCATGACGTTCGCCTTGCTGTCGCCGCGCTTCAGCAGATCGCCGATGCGGAGCCGATATTCCTGCTGCTTGGCGGTTTCGCGGTTGAAGCGGACCAGCCGCGCCTTGTTGCCCGCCGCATATTCGCTGAGGCCGCCGACGGAGATCATCGCGTCCAGCAGCGTCATGTTGGCGCGATAGGGGATCGATGCGGGCTTTTCCGTCGCGCCGACGATCCGCACCTGCTGGCTGAACGTGCCGGAGAAATTGTTGACGATCACCGACACCAGCGGATTTTCGATATATTTGGATAGCGCGATCTTCAGATCGTCGGCCAGTTGCCTGGGCGTCTTGCCGACAGCCGCCATGTCCGAAATCAGCGGCGTGGTGATGCGCCCGTCGGGCCGCACCTGGACCTTCGCCCCCAGATCGGGATTGCGCCATACGAAGATGGTGAGGTCGTCCAGCGGGCCGATCACATATTCCTCGCCCGGCCCCTCCTGCGTGGAAACGAAGGAGGCTGGCGGCAATTTCGGCGCACTGCCGCCGGAAGCGCAGCCGGAAAGGGCCACGGCAGGCAGCGATACGCCGATCAACGCCCGGGAAACCGACAGGAAACGCATGATCTTCACCTCTTGCTTGCTTGCCGCGCGCAAGGGGCCGCCAGGGAACAAGGCGGACCGTCGGGCACGGGGCTTTGACCGCCTTCTTGCCCGCAAAGGGTAAAGATACCGTTAGGAGTTAAGTTATTGGCAAATCAGTCAAGTAAAAGTTCCAAAGGACTGGGATGACCAAGAAAAGCGGCGGGGCTGGCCGATGCGCCATAGGCCCCCGCCAGGAAGATCGCGATCAGGTCGCCCGCCTCCACCGGGGGCAGCGCGACCTTGTCCCCCAGCCGGTCAATCGGGGTGCAAAGGCAACCCACGACCGTCACGGCTTCGTCGGCGGGCGCTTCCCCGAACCGGTTGGCGACGGCGATGGGATAGTTGCGCCGGACCACCGTGCCGAAATTGCCGCTGGCCGCGAGTTGATGGTGCAAGCCGCCGTCGACCACGACGAAGGTTTCGCCCTGGCTTTTCTTCACATCGATGATGCGGGTCAGATAGACCCCGGCTTCGCCCACCAGCCAGCGGCCCAGTTCCATGGCGAAACCGCTGTCCCGCAGGATGTCCGCCCGCGAATCCAGCAGCGCGCCCAGTGCTTCGCCGATGGGCCGGATATCCAGCCGCTCGTCGCCCGGAAAATAGGGAATGCCAAAGCCCCCGCCCAGATTGACCAGCGGCGGCGCCTGCCCCACCGCGTCCGACAGGCGGGTTGCAAGGCCGATGGTCGCCGCCTGCGTCTCGATCAGCGCCTCCGCGCCCAGCGCCTGGCTGCCCGCGAAAATATGCCATCCCCGCCAGTCCGCCCCGGCATCGATCACCCAGCGCGCCAGATCCGCCGCCCGATCCGCATCCACGCCGAACGGCTTGGCGCCGCCGCCCATGCGCATGCCGGACCCTTTCAGGTCGAAATCCGGGTTCACCCGCACCGCCAGCTTCGGCGTCCTGCCGCGCTGCTCGCCAATCGCGACGGCCCGGCGCGCCTCGCCTTCCGATTCCAGATTGATCGTCGCGCCGCTGTCTATGGCGGCGATCAGTTCATCGTTCCGCTTTCCCGGCCCGGCGAAGCTGACATGCGCGGCGTCCATCCCCGCTGCCAGCGCCCGCGTCAGTTCCCCGCCCGACGCCACGTCGAACCCGTCGACCAGCTTGCCCATCCGTTCCAGCAGGGGCGCATGGGGATTGGCCTTCACCGCATAATGGAGCGACAATATGGACGGCATGGCGTCGCGGAAGGCGCGCACCTGACCCTCCACGATCCCCATGTCATAGACGAACAGCGGCGTGTCGCCCGCTTCGTCGACCAGGCTGGCCGCGCCGCTGCCGCCGATCAGCAACATGCCCTCCTCGCCCTCGAAAAAGGGCGGGATCGGTCCCATCGGCTTCATGCGGCATAGTCCTTCGAAAGCGCCACCCGGTCGATCTTGCCATTGGGATTGCGGGGGAATTCGGGCAGCATGACGATCTCTCGCGGTTGCATGAAATTGGGCAGGTCGACCTTGAGCCGCGCCTCTACATCGGCCTTTACCCCAGGCGAGGCGGCGCGCAAGAGCAGCAGGACCGCCTGCCCCAACCGGTCGTCCTTCACGCCCAGCGCCACCGCCTCCGCCACGCCATCGATGGCTACGGCGGCTTCCTCGATCTCGGTCGGGCTGATGCGGTTGCCCGCGGACTTGATCATCGCGTCGTCGCGGCCGACGAAGGTGAGCAAGCCTTCCGCATCGCGCCGCACCGTGTCGCCCGACCATACCGCCATGCCGCCATAGCGGGACGCTTTGGGCGCGGGCCTGAACCGCTCCGCCGTGCGCGCTTCGTCCCGCCAATAGCCCTGCGCCACCAGCGGCCCGCAATGCACCAGTTCGCCCGGCTCATCCTGATCGGTCAGGCTGCCGTCGGGGCGCACCACCAATATCTCCGCATGGGGAATGGCCGATCCCATGCTGTCGGGGTGGCTCTCCACCAGCGCGGGCGGCAGATAGGTGGAGCGGAAGGCCTCCGTCAGGCCGTACATGGGATAGAGGTCCGCCTGCGGGAAAAGCGCGCGCAATTTCGCCACCAGGGGCCGGGTCAGCGCCCCGCCGCTGTTGGTGAGGCGCTTGAGCTTCGCCGCGACCTCCGGCGGCCAGTCCAGTTCGGTGAGTTGCACCCAGAGCGGCGGCACGCCTGCCAGCGTCGTGATGTCGCGCCGGTCCACCGACTTCACCACGTCGCGGGGCGTCAGATAGTCGAGCGGATAGACGCAGCCCCCGGCGAACCAGGTGGAAAGCAACTGATTCTGCCCATAATCGAAGCTGAAGGGCAGCACGCACAGCGTCCGGTCCTGCGCGGTCAGCTTCAGATAATCCGCCACCGCCACCGCGCCCAGCCACAGATTGGCGTGGCTGAGCATCACGCCCTTGGGCCGTCCGGTCGATCCGCTGGTGTAGAGGATCGCTGCCAGATCGTCCGGTGCGGCATGGGAAGGCCCCAGCGCCTCCCCGCCGCTCATCGCGCCCGCCGCGTCATCCTCCCGATGGAGGCGGCATCCTTCCGGCACGTCGGCCGGGTCCAAAGTGGCCAGCCGACTCGCCGTGCCGATCAGCAGGGACGCGCCGCTATCGGCCAATATATGCGCGACCTGGGCATGTTTGAGCAGCGGATTGACCGGCACATGGACCAGCCCCGCACGCGGCGCGGCGAGCGGCATCAGCGCCGCCACCGGCCCCTTTGCGATCCAGCTTGCGACTCGCGCGTCCTTTTCCAGTCCGAATCCCGCCAGCCAGGCGGCCAGCCGTCCCAGCGTCCTCTCCAGTTCGGCATAGCTTTGCGTGCCCGACCGCCCGTCCAGCGCGGCCCGGGCCGGATCACCGCGCAGCAGCAGGTGATCGATGGGCAGTAGAGGCGTGCCATCGTCCACCGTCGGCAGGGGGGAATCGCTTAACTCCATCTCCAGACTTTTTTCCTAAATTTCAGGCGACGTCGCCGGGGAGATAATGGTTTGCTGGTCGCAAGGGAATATCGCAGCATCGTGGCGGCGCGCCAAGCGCTGGGCGATGCGCTCGACCGCGCCGCCACGCCATCGCTGTTCGACCGGATCGACTGGTTCGAATCGCTTCATGCCCATTGCTTCGCCTCTACCGAAATTCGCATCTTCCAGGCGTTGGAGGGCGAGCATCAGGCATGGCTTTTCCTCCTTTCGCCCAAATCGGGGCGGCTGAGCGCGTTGGCCAACTGGTATAGTTTCGACTGGGGGCCGGTCTTTCTGGGGCCGCCGGACATGACGGTCCGCCGCCGGTTGGTCGAAGTCGTCGCCCAGCATCTGCTGAAGGACAGCGCGCAGATAGACCTTTATCCGGTGACGGAGGCGTCCGGGCTGTTGCTGGACGCCTTCCGCCGGGCCGGATGGTTCAGCGTGCGGCGGCCGATGGGCGGGCGCCATATGCTGCATCTGGGCGGCCGGACTTTCGAGGAATATTGGGCGCAGAGGCCGGGGCGGCTGCGCACGCTGATCGCCCGGAAGGGCCGCGCCAGCCGCTTCACGCTGAGCATCGCGGACCGGCTGACCGATGCGCTGTGGCGCGATTATGTCGCCGTCCATGGCCGAAGCTGGAAGCAGCCCGAAGCGAACCTGTCCTTCCTCCACGCCCTTGCGGTTCGGGAAAGCGATGCGGGGACGCTTCGGCTGGGTTTCGCGAGGCTGGAGGATCAGCCCGTCGCGACCCAGCTATGGACGGTCGAGAATGGCACGGCGCTGATCCACAAGCTGGCCCATGATCAGGCGTTCGACGGCGCTTCGCCCGGAAGCCTGCTGAGCCACGCCATGTTCCGCCATGCCGTCGAGCGCGATCATGTCGCCACGATCGACTATGGCACGGGCGACAATGGCTACAAGACGGACTGGATGGAGCAGCGCGAGACGCTGTACCGGCTGGACTTCTTCAATCCCCGGCGCGCCTCCATCTGGTTGCCAGCCGCGCGGGCGGCCATTTCCGCGCTTGTAGGTTAGCATCGGAACGACTAGGTAAGCGCCCATTATGCGGGCGGACAATGTACAACCGGTCGACCGGGCAATGAATATCGAAACGATGATGCGCGCCTTGCTGCGCGACGTGCTGGCCTTGTCCCAGGATCGGGTCGACGCCTTCGATTCGGACACGCCGCTGTTCGGGGCTTTGCCGGAACTGGATTCCATGGCGGTCGCGGGCCTGCTCACCGAAATGGAGGACCGTTTCGGCATCCTGATCGAGGATGACGATATCGACGGCGACACTTTCGAGACGTTCGGGTCGCTCGTCGCCTTTGCGCAGGCGAAGGTCGGGAACTGAATTTACCGGGATTGGCGCCGGAAAGCGGGCGCATCCCGATACGTCATCCCGCCGCTTTCACGATCTCCGCCCAGGCGGCCTCGTCGATCACTTCGATGCCGAGCGCGGCGGCCTGCTTCAGTTTCGAACCCGCGCCGGGGCCGGCGACCACCAGGTCGGTCTTCGCGCTGACCGAACCGGCAGCCTTCGCGCCCAGCCGTTCCGCCTGCGCCTTGGCCTCGTCGCGGCTCATGGTTTCCAGCTTGCCGGTGAAGACGACGGTCTTGCCGGTGACCGCGCTGGCGGTGGTTTCGACCACATAGTCGGGCGGAGAGACTTCGCTCAGCAGGTCGTGCCAGACCTCCACATTATGCGGTTCGTGGAAGAAATCGGCCAGCGCATGGCCGACCGCCGCCCCCACATTCTCCACCCCGATATGTTCGGCGATCGCCTTGTCCAGGCGGTTGCGGAAGCGGCCTTCCTCCTCCCCCTCCGCAGGTTCGGCGGCGTCGCGCAGGGCGATGATCTCCAGGGCGAGCGCGTGGATGGCCTCCAGCCGCGCATAGCGTTTCAGCAGGTCGCGGGCCGTGACCGCGCCGATATGGCGGATGCCCAGGCCGAAGAGCAGCCGGGCGGCATCAGGGCGGCGCTTCGCCTCTATCGCGGCGAGGAGGTTGTCGACCGATTTTTCCTTCCAGCCCTCCCGGCCCAGCAGGTCCGGACGGTGCGCCTTCAGGCGGAATATGTCGGCGGGTTCCGCGATCCAGCCGAGGTCGAGAAATTCCTCTATGCTCTTCTCGCCCAGCCCCTCGATATCGAGCGCGACGCGGCTGACGAAATGGCGCAGCCGTTCGAAACGCTGGGCGGCGCAGATGAGGCCGCCGGTGCAGCGAATGTCCACCTCTCCCTCCTCGCGCACCGCTTCCGAATGGCAGACGGGGCAATGGTCGGGGAAGGTGAAGGGATCGCGCGCGGCGTCGCGGGTGAGGTTGTCGACCACCTGCGGGATGACGTCGCCTGCGCGCTGGACGACGATGCGGTCGCCGGGGCGCACGCCCAGCCGGGCGATCTCATCGGCATTGTGCAGCGTCACGTTGGAGACGACGACGCCGCCGACGGTGACGGGGGTCAGGCGGCCGACGGGCGTCAGCTTGCCGGTCCGGCCGACCTGGATGTCGATGGCCTCCAGCGTGGTTTGCGCCCGTTCGGCGGGGAATTTATGGGCGATGGCCCATCGCGGGGCCTTGGCGATGAAGCCGAGGCGATGTTGCCAGTCGAGCCGGTCGACCTTGTAGACCACGCCGTCAATGTCGAAGGGCAGTTCGGCGCGGGCGGCCTCTATGGCGCGATAATGGGCGATCAGCGCCTCCAGCGTGTCGACGCAGGTGAGGCGGTCGGAAACGGGCAGGCCCCAGCCTGCAATCGCCTGCATGACGCCGAGCTGGGTTTGCGCGGGGACGGCGCTGACCTGCCCCCAGCCATGGGCGAGGAAGCGCAGCGGACGGCTGGCGGTGACGGCGGCGTCCTTCTGACGCAGCGAACCGGCGGCGGCGTTGCGGGGGTTGGCGAACTGGCGGGCCTTTTCCGGGTCGTCCGCTTCGGCGGCCAGCCGCTCGTTGAGGGCGACGAAATCGGCCTTGGCCATATAAACTTCGCCCCGGACCTCGAACAGGTCGGGTATGGCTTCGCCAGTCAGGCGCTGCGGTATGTCGGCTATGGTGCGGACATTGGCGGTGACGTCCTCGCCCGTCATGCCGTCGCCGCGGGTGGCGGCGAGGACCAGTTCGCCCCTTTCATAGCGGAGCGAGCAGGACAGGCCGTCGATCTTCGGTTCCGCGGTCAGGGCGACGGGCGCGTCTTCGGGGAGCGCGAGGAAGCGGCGGACGCGGGCGATGAATTCGGCGATGTCCTCATCCGCGAAGCCGTTGTCGAGGCTCATCATGCGGACGGCGTGCTGGACCTTCTTGAGGGCCGAGGTGGGGGCGGCGCCGACTTGCGCATTGGGGGAATCGCTGCGGATGAGGTGCGGGAAGGCCGCCTCCAGCGCGTTATTCTCGCGGATCAGCGCGTCATAGGCGGCGTCGGTGATCTCCGGTTGGTCCTGATCGTGATAGAGGCGGTTGTGGCGCGCAATTTCACGGGCCAGGCGCATCAGGCGGTTGGCGGCTTCGGCTTCGGTCATCGGCGTGGGGTCGGTCATGCGCCTGTCTTTAGCGTTGGGCTTTGCGCACGGGTAGCGGATATTCTGGGGTGGCGGGGGTATGGGGATGGTGGCGGGGGTTATGGGTGGGTAGCCGACTGACTGCTTTTAGGCTTTTGATCGTGAAAAGCCGCCGTTATCTATTATCTAAGTCTCAACAGTTTAGGGGGATAGATGAACGGGCTTTTGAAACGGGTGTTTGGGAGCAAACTGACCGATCCTAGCGCAGTAGTGAGCACGCCACCTATCTCAATTGAAGCTGGACAAGTCTACTCCTTTAAAACACGGCCTTATACGGAGTTCTCACCTTCTGCGACCGGCCGATTTGCTGCGATCAAAATCCTCGGAATCAATGATAATTATGTCGCCGTTGCCGTTCTGGACGGCATTTGGTTTGAACCGCCGACTTTTCCGGAAGTTCGAACCACATCTATAATTAACGAACATCGTTTCGCTCACATGGGGAGGCCCGCCGTTTTCGGCGTAGTCCGCGAGAGGTGGAAACCAGTGAGCGATTTGGACGAGTTCAAATTCGTCGGGACGCAGCCTGTATCTCGCGTGGAGCGATCGTTTTTTGATGCGATTGTGCGCCACGCTCCCGGATCACGCACTTCGACATTGTTCGCTGCCAATCACGCCGCAGAAGGTGAGTGGCGCTGGTCGAATGACCGGGAAGATGTCGTCATCGAGGTCGAGAAAAAGAACGCCAAGAATGAAGCCGAGCGGGCGGCCAAAGAGGAGCGATATCACACCCGGTTGAGCAAACTCACATGGGAGCAGCTTCAATCGGAAACTCCTTTCGAGAGATGGTCTTCATCGCCACCATTCCCACCGGAAGAGTTCACCAATGCCGCTCGCTCTGTGATCCGCAATGCTTGCGATGCCCTCAAAGAGCTTGGCCCCAAGCCTCGCAGAACGGATGTCCGGGCCGTCCTGAAGAATGTAGTCATCTGGTTCAACGAAGCGGACGAGAAGGCCGGTGGCGTCATCGAGACCGAGGAACGCGAGGACATATGTGCCATGCTCGAAGAGATGGCTCATGTGGCGCGGCAGAAGGTCCTCGTGGAAGAGATAGACGAGTGGCGCGAGTGGTAATGCTCGGGCCGGTCTCCGGATAAAATGGCGGGTTTCGGGTTGTCCAATCCGCTGCTCTAATGGCAAAAAATGGTCGCTAGCCGCTGGCTGCTCAATGCACAATCGACCATATGTAGATACCAAAAAAACCCCAGCACCCAAGAAAACCCCAGATCAGTGCTGAATGCGATTCCCGCGATAGTTTGAGGGTTGATAAGATGATTGCGGGCAAGGCCAAAAGTCCGAGCCATAGAATGGTCGGCCACGGATTATGCGACTTCCATAACGCAAAGCCGAAGGTAATGCCGGTAACAAACGCCCCCACGGCTATGAGCATTGCGGGAAGCAACAGCAACCAAAGTGACGCTCGCAGCAGGTCGGGATATGTGATCTTCATGCGAAGAGCATAAATTGATCTGTGCGACCCGCAATCAGTCTCTGTCCGCTTTTAAGCGCGTTAGCAGTTGGAGCGAGTGGCAAGAAATGGTCGCTTGCGGCCGGGCTGCTTCGGGGACGCAGCGCATGACCTGCCGTAACGCGCCTCGCTGCGCTCGACTACCCACCCCCGGCCCCTCCCTTTCAGGGAGGGGAGGAGAATAGGGGCGACTGGTGGCTTGCGTCGTGGATGAAGGGAGAAGAGCGTGTCTCCGGATCAAGCCTGTCCTGAGCTTGTCGAAAGGTCCGGGGTGACGGATCACATGGCATCCAGCTTGGGATAGCTGCTTTATAGCTTTTCCAGCAGGCGTTCGGCCTGCGCACGCGCCTCCGCCGTGATTTCCGCGCCGGAGAGCATGCGGGCGATTTCCTCGCGGCGTTCGCCGTCGCTCAGCGCGTGGACGCCGGTGCGGGTGACTGTGCCCCCATTTTCGCTGGCGCTGGATTTGGCGATCAGCATATGCCCTGCGCCTCGCGCCGCGACCTGCGGGCTGTGGGTGACGACCAATATCTGGTTGGTTTGCGACAGGCGGGCGAGGCGGTCGCCTATGGCGGAGGCTACGGCACCCCCCACGCCCCGGTCGATCTCGTCGAAGATCAGCGTGTCCGCGCCACCCTGTTCCGCCAACGCGACCTTGAGCGCGAGGATGAAGCGGGAGAGTTCGCCGCCCGATGCGATCTTGACCAAGGGGGCGAAGGGCGCGCCGGGGTTGGTGGAGATTTCGAATTCCACCCGGTCCATGCCGTGGGCGCCCCACTGGCCTTCGTCCTGCGGCGCGACGACGGTGCGGAAGCGGGCGGCGTCCAGTTTCAGCGGGGCCAGTTCGGCGGCGACGGCGGCGTCGAGTTTGCCCGCCGCTTGTTTGCGTTCGGCGGAGAGGGATTGGGCGGCTTCGCGATAGGCGGCGGCCTTGGCCTTCACATCGGATTCGAGGGCGGCGAGATGTTCTTCCCCGCCCTCTATGGCGGCCAGTTTCGCGGCCATTTCGTCGCGCAGGGCGGCGAGGTCGTCGGGTTGGACCTGATGCTTGCGGGCAAGGCCGCGCAGGTCGAACAGGCGGGTTTCGATGGCGTCGAGGCGGGCGGGGTCGAAGCTCAATGCTTCGGCGGCTTCGCCCAGGCGGTCTTCGGCTTCGCTGGCTTCGATGACGGCGCGGTCGAGGGCGGCGAGGACTTCGGCCAGCGGTTCATATTCGCTGACGATGCGGTCGAGGCGGCGGGCCGCCTGCCGCAACTGGGCGAGGCCGCCGTCGGAGCCGGTGAAGCATTCGGTGACGGCGAGGAGGTCGTCGGAGAGGCGCGCGCCCTTCTGCATGGTGGCGCGCTCTTCGGCCAGCGTGGCTTCCTCGCCGGGTTCGGGCGCGAAGCGGGTGAGTTCGTCGACCGCATGGGTGAGGTAATCGCGGTCGCGGGCGGCGCTTTCGACGCTGGCGCGGCTTTCCGCGAGGCGGTCGGCGGCGGCGCGCCATGCGTGATGGGCGGTGCTGACGGCGCTCGCGTCGCAGCGGCCATAGGCGTCGAGCAGGGCGCGATGGCCACGCGGGTTGAGCAGGCCGCGATCGTCATGTTGGCCGTGGATTTCGACCAGCGCGCTGCCAAGGTCGCGCAGCAGGGCGGCGGAGCAGGCCTGATCGTTGACGAAGGCGCGGCTGCCGCCGTCGGCTTTCACGGTGCGGCGGATGATGAGCGGTTCGCCCGGATCGATGTCTATGCCGTTTTCGGCCAGCAGGTCGATGGCGCGGTGATCGGCGCGGGGCGTGTCGAAGGTCGCGGTGACGCTGGCCTGCGCCTCCCCATTGCGGACGAGGCCGCTGTCGGCGCGGGCGCCGAGCGCGAGGCCGAGCGAATCGAGCAGGATCGACTTGCCCGCCCCCGTCTCACCGGTCAGCACGCCCAGGCCGGACCCGAAATCCAGGTCCAGCGCCTCGATCAGCACGACATTGCGGATGGAGAGATTGGTCAGCACCGGGCGCTGTCTATCCAGGGCAGGGGTGGATGCGTCACGCCAGCGGCGATTGGCAACGGGGAGGCCGGACGCTCGCTTCGCTCGCGACCCACCCCTAGCCCCTCCCTGGCAGGGAGGGAGATGTTTTTGGATCAGACCTTGCCGCCATGTTCGCGCATCAGCTTGTGGCTGCGCTCATACCATTCCGAACCGGGATAGTTGCGGCCCAGCACGGCGGCGGCCTTCTGCGCTTCGGCGGGGATGCCGAGCGAGAGATAGGATTCCACCAGACGTTCCAGCGCTTCGGGGGTGTGCGTGGTCGTCTGATATTTGTCGATCACCGTGCGGAAACGCAGCGTGGCGGCAAGCCACTGGCCGCGGCGCTGGTAGAAACGGCCGATCTCCATCTCCTTGCCCGCCAGATGATCGTTGACGAGGTCGAGCTTCAGCCGGGCATCGGCGGCGTAGCGCGTGTCGGGATAGCGGCGGATCAGTTCGCCCAGCGCGTCCAGAGCCTGTTGCGTGACCTTCTGGTCGCGGGTGACGTCGGCGATCTGTTCATAATAGCAGAGCGCGATCAGATAATAAGCGTAGGGCGCGTCCTTGTTACCCGTGTGAATCGACAGGAAGCGCTGCGCCGCGCCGATCGATTCCGGATAATCCTTGTTCATATAATAGCTGAAGGCGGACATGAGCTGTGCCCGGCGCGCCCAGGGCGAATAGGGATGCTGGCGCTCCACCTCATCGAACAGGGCGGCGGCGAGCTTGTACTGCCCGCGATCCAGCCGGTATTTGCCCGCATTGTAGAGCGTGGACACGTCGCGGGCGACATATTGGGTGTCGGCCTTGTTCTTCGACGTCGCGCAACCTGAGAGCAGGGCAGCAAGCAAAAGCGGTGCAGTGGCCGCGCCGATGCGCGTCATGGTTTTCGTCAGCATGGCCGGGTCATAGCCGAGGGAATGCGCCTCGCCAAGCGGCAGAATGGTGGGATGGGTCACTATGCATGGACGGGCAGGTCGAGCCGGGCGATCGTGCCGCCCTGCGCGGAGGGCTGGAGCGAGAAGCGGCCGTTCAACTGACCCGCCAGCGCATTGGAAATCCTGAGGCCCAGGCTCTGGTGGAAGCCGGGGTCGAAATCGGCCGACAACCCCTTGCCGTCGTCGGTGACATTCAGGGTGATCGCGCCGTCCGTCACGTCCAGATGGATATGGATGCTGCCGCCCCTGTGCGGCAGGCCATGTTCGATGGCGTTGCTGACCGCCTCCGTCACGATCAGCGCGAACGGCACGGCGATATCGGGTTTGAGGATCAGGCCTTCGGGCGCGTCGATGGTGAGGGCGATGTCTTCGCGACCGTTGGCCTCCAGCACGTCGGCGGTCAGGGTCGACAGGAAGGCGCGGATATTCTGCCCCTCCCCCGACGGATTGTAGAGGGCGCGGCTGATGCGGCCGACCAGCGCCAGCCGGGCCGAGGCCTCGTCCAGGGCGCGGCGGGCGAGATCATGGTCGACATGGCGCCGCTGGAGCGAGAGCATGGCGGCCACGACCTGAAGATTGTTGGACACGCGATGTTGCAGTTCGTGGAACAGCAGTTCGCGATTTTGGGCCAGGACATGGCTCCGTTCGCGTTCGACGGCGAGGTTGAAATTGGCCTTTTGCAGGAAATGGATGAGGGCGATGTCCACGGCCACTACCGCGCCGTAAAAGCTCAGCGCCAGGATGACGCCGGGGTGGAATGGAAAGCCCATGCGCGGCGGGATGAAGAAATACCAGGACAGCAGGCCGCAAAGCAGGCCCGCATAGATGCCCGGCCGCACGCCGAAAAGAAAGGAGGAGAGGATGACCGCCGGGAAGAAGGAAATGAAAGGATAGCCGATCGGCATGGCTATTTCGGCGGCGCTGCGAATGGCGAGCGCGGCCAGGCACAGGCAGGTCGTCAAAAAATAGGCATACCACGATCTTCGCAGAGCGAGCGGAAGACGCTCCACGAATTTTTCGTTCCTGTGCCGCATACATCCCCCCAACCGTGTCGTTACAGTAGCATAACTTTCACGTCCGCCAATTGATTGAGATCAGGAAATAGCCGGTCCCAAGAAAAAGGGCGCCCGGATGGTCCGGACGCCCTTCTTTTTTCTTTCGGCTTATGGGCCGCGATCAGTCCTGGGTCAGGAAGTCGGGCAGACCGGCGTTGGAGCCGTCGTCGTCGCCCCCATTGCCCTTGCCGCCTTCGCTGCGCGGGCCACGGTCACGGCGAGGACCACGATCGCCGCCGCGATCGCCGCCGCGGCCGCCACGGTCTCCGCCGTCACGACGCGGGCCACGGCCACGGTCGCCCCGATCACCACGGTCTCCGCGATCACCACGGGGTTCGCGGGCTTCGCGGGGCGGACGGGTGTCTTCCAGTTCTTCGCCGGTTTCCTGATCGACGACGCGCATCGACAGGCGAACCTTGCCGCGCGGGTCGATCTCCAGAACCTTGACCTTCACTTCCTGGCCTTCCGACACGACGTCGGTCGGCTTTTCGACGCGCTCATTCTTCATTTCGGAGACGTGGACGAGACCGTCCTTGCCGCCCATGAAGTTCACGAACGCACCGAAATCGACGATGTTGACGACCTTGCCGGTGTAGACCTTGCCGACTTCCGCTTCCTCGACGATGCCGAGAATCCACTTCTTGGCGGCTTCGATCTGGGCGGTGTCGGACGAGCTGATCTTGATGATGCCCTCGTCATCGATGTCCACCTTCGCGCCGGTTTCCGCGACGATTTCGCGGATGACCTTGCCGCCGGTGCCGATGACGTCGCGGATCTTCGACTTGTCGATCTGGATCGTCTCGATGCGCGGAGCATGAGCGCTCAGTTCGGTGCGGGTCGAGGACAGGGCCTTGCTCATCTCACCCAGGATATGGGCGCGGCCTTCCTTCGCCTGGCGCAGCGCGACTTCGAAGATTTCCTGCGTGATGCCGGCGACCTTGATGTCCATCTGCATGGTGGTGATGCCCGCTTCCGTGCCCGCCACCTTGAAGTCCATGTCGCCGAGGTGATCCTCATCGCCCAGAATGTCGCTGAGGACAGCGAAATTCTTGCCTTCCAGGATCAGGCCCATGGCGATGCCCGACACCGGACGCTTCAGCGGAACGCCCGCGTCCATCATGGACAGCGAACCGCCGCAGACCGTCGCCATCGAGGACGAGCCGTTGGACTCGGTGATGTCGCTCAGCACGCGGATGGTGTAGGGGAACTCGTCCTTGCTGGGCAGGACCGGGTGCAGGGCGCGCCATGCCAGCTTGCCATGGCCGACTTCGCGACGGCCCGGCGCGCCGAAGCGGCCGACTTCACCGACCGAATAGGGCGGGAAGTTATAGTGCAGCATGAAGTTTTCATAATAGACGCCGTTCAGGCCGTCGATCATCTGCTCGGCGTCCTTGGTGCCCAGCGTGGTGGTGCAGATCGACTGCGTCTCGCCACGGGTGAACAGCGCCGAACCATGGGTGCGCGGCAGGAAGCCCACCATCGCCTCGATCGGACGGATCTGCGTGGTGGTGCGGCCGTCGATGCGCTTGCCGTCCTTCAGGATGGCGCCGCGAACGATTTCCGCTTCCAGCTTCTTGGTCAGCTTGATGCCGGCCATGACGGTCTGGGCGTCCAGGCCATCGGCGACGAACTGGGCCTTCGCCTTGGCGCGGGCTTCGTTCAGCGCGTTCGAGCGGGCCGACTTGTCGGTCAGCTTGTAGGCGGCGGTGATGTCCTTGCCGATCAGCTTCTTGAGCTTCTTCTTCAGATCTTCCAGATCGTCGCCCTTGGCGACGTCCCACGGATCCTTCGCGGCCTTTTCAGCGAGGTCGATGATCGCGTTGACGATCTTCTTCGACGCTTCATGCGCGAACAGGACGGCGCCGAGCATGACGTCTTCCGACAGTTCCCTGGCTTCGGATTCGACCATCATCACGGCGTTGCCGGTGGCGGCGACGACCAGGTCGAGTTCGCCGGTCTTCACTTCGTCCAGCGACGGGTTGAGCTGATATTCGCCATCCTTGTAACCGACGCGGGCGGCGCCGATCGGGCCCAGGAAGGGCACGCCGGAAAGCGTCAGCGCGGCCGAGGCGGCGATCATCGCCACGATATCCGGCTCGCTTTCGCCGTCGAAGCTCAGCACCTGGGCGATGACGTTGATTTCGTTATAGAAACCTTCGGGGAACAGCGGACGGATCGGGCGGTCGATCAGGCGGGAAACCAGCGTTTCCTTTTCCGTCGCGCCGCGCTCACGCTTGAAGAAGCCGCCCGGAATGCGACCGGCGGCCGAATATTTTTCCTGATAGTGGACGGTCAGCGGGAAGAAGTCCTGCCCTTCCTTCACCGACTTGGCGGCGGTCACGGCGCACAGCACCACCGTCTCGCCATAGGTCGCCAGCACGGCGGCGTCGGCCTGACGCGCAATGCGGCCGGTTTCGAGCGTGAGGGTTTTGCCGCCCAGCTCGATTGATACCTTCTTTACATCGAACATAGATTTTTCCTTCGCCCGCCTGGCCCTATTGCCGGGCGGGGCCTTTGGTGGGCCGGGAGGCCCATGAGTGGAGAGCCTATCTCTCCTCCGTTCGCCCTCTTCAAAAAGAAGGAGTGGCTTCGACTTCGCTCAGCCCGAACGGTGTGGGGGAGGTTCCCCCGGATCATGGCGCCGTGCCGGATTGCCCGGAGCCATGTTGTCAGAATCGGAAACGGCCCCGACTGGGGCCGTTCCTTCTTTAGCAGCCTTACTTGCGCAGGCCCAGCTTGGCGATGAGGTCGGTGTACCGCGCCCCATCCTTTTTCTTCAGATAGTCCAGCAGCGAACGGCGCTTGTTGACCAGCATCAGCAGGCCGCGACGGCTGTGGTTATCCTTGTGGTGACCCTTGAAATGCTCGGTCAGGTTCGAAATGCGCTCCGAGAGGATCGCAACCTGGACTTCCGGCGAACCGGTGTCGCCTTCGGCGCGGGCATGTTCCTTGATCAGCGCTTCCTTGCGCTCGGCAGTAATCGACATCGGCTTCCTTTCATTTTAGAGATTAAAGCCGCGCACCACCCGGATTTCCGGGCCACTGGCCTCCACCAGCGCGACGGGCGTATCGCCCTCCATCGCCAGCATGAGACCGGTATGCGGTTTCCCCACGAGCACCTTCCCCTGTCGGAGAGCCAGCGCATCGTCGGGAGAGACTGCGAGAGCCGGGATGTCGTCCAGCCCTGCGGTCAACGGCAGCATAAGCTGCGCGATGCCGCCGCCCCTAGCAGCTTCGTCCAATTTGTCCAGCGAAATCGCGGTTTCCAGGGTGAACGGGCCTGCCTTCACGCGGCGAAGCATGGTGACATGGCCGACCGTGCCAAGGGCCAGCGCGATGTCGCGGGCCAGGGAGCGGATATAGGTGCCCTTGGAGACATGGGCGGTGAGGGTGATTTCGTTGATCTTCTCTGCGGCAGCCTCCTCTCCAAGCTTCGCTAGCCCGCTTTGCGGGCAAGCTGTGCTATCCTCTCCCCGTTGGGGCGAGGAGATGGCGAGGTTGTGGATGGTGATGGCGCGGGTCTTCATTTCCACGTCCTGCCCGGCACGCGCCAGGTCGTAGGCGCGCTGGCCGTCGATCAGGATGGCGGAATAGGCCGGTGGGGCCTGTTCGATCGGGCCGGTGAAGCGTGGCAACACCCCCTCCACATCCGCCAGCGTGGGGCGATGGCCGCTGGCGGCGATTTCCTTGCCCTCCAGGTCCAGCGTGTCGGTCTGGACGCCGAAGCCTATGGTGAAATCGTATATCTTGTCGCTGTCCAGCATCCGCCCGGCCAGCTTGGTCGCCTCCCCCACCGCCACCGGCAGCACGCCGGTCGCCAGCGGATCGAGCGTGCCGCCATGGCCGACCTTCCACTTGCCCGCGCCGCTTTGCCGCAGGGCGCGCTTCACCGCGCTCACCGCCTGGGTGGAGCCTAGCCCCAAGGGCTTGTCGAGGATGATCCAACCGTGCATGGCGGCGCGCTCTAGCCCTCCTATGGCCTGTTGTCAGCCCTTGTCGGGCGGTCGCGACATTTGAGGCCCGGTCAGTGGCCGGAGCGCCGTTCCACGAAATGGCGGCGGCAGAGCGCCACATAACGGTCATTGCCGCCGATTTCCGTCTGTTCGCCCTCGCGGATGGAGCGCCCGTCCCCATCGACGCGCAGGTTCATGATCGCCTTTCGGCCGCATTCGCAGATCGTCTTGATCTCCGTCAGCGTGTCGGCAAGGCCCAGCAGCGCGGCGCTGCCTTCGAACAACCGCCCCTGAAAATCCGTGCGGATGCCATAGCAGAGGACGGGGACGCCCAGCCGGTCGGCCACGGCCGCAAGCTGCCAGACCTGGACCATGTTCAGGAACTGCGCTTCATCGACCAGCACGCAGGACAAGGGCGTTCGGGCATGCTGCGTGGAGATGGCCGCGAACAGGTCCGTCACCGCGTCGAACAGATGCGCCTTCGCCTCCAGCCCTATGCGAGAGACGATCAGCCCCTGTTCGTAGCGGTCGTCTATCGCGGCGGTCCAGAGCATGGTTTCCATGCCGCGCTCGCGATAGTTGAAGCTGGATTGCAGCAGGGTGGTCGATTTGCCCGCATTCATCGAGCTATAGTAGAAATAGAGCTTGGCCATCGGCGCGACTTTCAACGCGCCAGGGGCGCTACGCCCTTGAGGAAGCGCACCAGCGCGTCCGCCAGGGCAATGCGCTTGTCGGAGAAGCTGTGGTCGGTCGGCCAGACCGTCAGCCGCGTGTCGGGATTGGCCGATTGCGCGTCGGCGGCGACCTTGCGCGCCATGGCGCCGATGCCCCGTTCCGCGCCGATGATGGAAAGCGGGCGGCGGCCATAGCCGACCAGCCGACGGCCGAGGTCGAATTTCTGGCCGTTGCCGCGAATGTCATTCGTCAGGCTGTCGTAGCTGGCGCCTTGCAGCGGCGGCAGGTCGCTGGCCACTTCGGCCTTCCAGGCGGCCTCGCCCTGCGGCGTGGCGAGCGCGGCGACGGTTTCGGCCGGATCCCACGGGTCGATCAGGAACAGGCCCGCGACGCGGGGTTCGGCGGCGGCGACATCGGCGGCCATGAAGCCGCCCATGCTGTGGCC
This sequence comes from Sphingobium sp. JS3065, assembly GCF_026427355.1. Lineage (NCBI taxonomy): Bacteria > Pseudomonadati > Pseudomonadota > Alphaproteobacteria > Sphingomonadales > Sphingobiaceae > Sphingobium > Sphingobium sp. JS3065. Next base: position 562,894 of record NZ_CP102664.1, on the reverse strand, counting down.
CGCGACGACGATGGCGCTGGTGTCGATGCGATATTTGGCGACGGTCGCGGACTGCTGGAGAAATTGCAGGGCGTTCCAGGCATCTTCCGAGGCGTGGGTGAAGGAGAAGTTGCCGGGGCTGCCCCAACTGCCGCGATAATGGAGCGTCAGGACATTCCATCCGGCGCGGCGGGCGGCCTGGGCGAGGTCCAGATTCTGTTCGTTGCCGGGGAAGCCGTGGAGCAGCAGCAGGGTCGGGTGCAGGCCAGATCCGGCGGCGGTGTACAGGACCGCATTCAGCGCGCCGTCTTCGGAGGGGATGGTGAAGGCGCTCATGCCGGCGGGATAGGCGGCGTCGGGCGTGGGATCGGTGATGACGGCGGGGTGGATCGGCGCTTCCTTGGCGGTGGCCGGTGCGGCGAGCGTCAGTGCGACTGCCAATATGCCGATCTTTTTCATGCGCCTCTGCCCCTTTTGCTCCTGCGGGAAAGACGCTGTTAGCGGGGCTGCGCCGTTGCGTCGACGGGGAAGAAGAGTTTCAATCGAGCACAACATGCTCCCGCGAAGGCAGGAGCACGGTGCCTATTCCTGCTCGGCTTCGGGCTGGTCCAGGTCGCGGGCGACTTTCGGGTCGCGGAGCAGCTTGTCGATATGGGTGCCTTCGTCGAAGCTTTCGTCCGCGAGGAATTTGAGCTTGGCCGCATATTTGAGGCGGATACGGGTCGCGACCTCGCGCTGAAGATAGGCGGTGTTGGTGCGCAGCGCCTTCAGCACGGCGGCCTCATCCTGCCCCAGCAGCGATTTGATGAAGACCGTCGCGTGGCGCAGGTCGGGAGACATGCGGACTTCGGTGACGCTCACCACATGGCGGGCGAGGACATCGTCATGCACGTCGCCGCGCTGGAGGATGTCGGACAGGACGTGGCGCACCTGCTCGCCCACGCGGAGGAGGCGAACGGAGGGGCCTTCGGATTGGTTCTGATGTGCCATGCACAAATCTCCCCCCTCCCTTCCAGGGAGGGGTCGGGGGTGGGTGCGAGCGAAGCGAGCGCTGCTCCGTTACGATAGGGCAGAAGCGATTGCCGATGCAATCGCACCCACCCCAACCCCTCCCTGGAAGGGAGGGGCCAGTGTGCGCTATTACAGCGTGCGGGCGCGTTCCTCGACCTCGAACAGTTCCAGCGTATCGCCGGGCTTGATGTCGTTGGTGTCCTGAAGCACCGCGCCGCATTCCATGCCCGCGCGGACTTCGGACACGTCGTCCTTGAAGCGGCGGAGCGAGGCGATGTGAGTGCGCGACACGATGACATCGTCGCGGGTGAGGCGCGCGGACAGACCCTTGCGGATGATGCCGTCCAGGACGAGCAGACCTGCCGCCTTGTCCTTCTTGCCCGCCGGGAACACCTGAAGCACCTCGGCCCGGCCGACGATGGTTTCGATGCGTTCGGGAGCCAACTGGCCGGCCATTTCGCCGCGAACTTCCTCCAGCAGGTCGTAGATCACGTCATAATAGCGCAGCGAGATCTTCTCGCGCTCCGCCAACTGACGCGCCTTGGCATTGGGACGGACGTTGAAGCCGATCAGCGGCGCGCGGCTGGCGGCGGCCAGCGTGACGTCGCTTTCGGTGATCGCGCCGACGCCCGAATGCAGGATGCGGACCTTGATCTCATCGGTCGAGATGCGGTTCAGCGACGATACGATCGCTTCGACCGAACCCTGCACGTCGCCCTTCACCACCACCGGATATTCGATGACGGTCGTGTTGAGCGCGGAGAACATATGTTCGAAGCTGGTCGGCGCGGTCGTGGTGCGCTTCTTGGTCGCCTGTTCCTGACGGTAGGCGGCGACTTCGCGGGCGCGGGCTTCATTTTCGACCACGGTGAGCTGATCGCCCGCCATCGGCACGCCGGACAGGCCCAGAATCTCGACCGGGGTCGAGGGACCGGCGGTCTTCACATTCTGGCCCTTGTCGTTGATGAGGGCGCGGACCTTGCCGCTTTCCGCACCGATGACGAAGGTGTCGCCGACCTTCAGCGTGCCCTTGCGGACCAGCACGGTCGCGACCGCGCCGCGGCCCTTGTCGAGCTGCGCCTCGATCACATTGCCTTCGGCGGCGCGATCGGGGTTGGCGGTCAGTTCCATGACTTCGGCCTGGAGCAGGATCTTTTCGATCAGTTCGTCCAGACCGGTCTTCTTGAGCGCCGAAACCTGCACGTCCTGCACTTCGCCGCCCATATCCTCGACGACGATCTCATGTTCCAGCAGGCGTTCGCGCACCTTTTGCGGATTCGCTTCGGGCTTGTCGCACTTGTTGATCGCCACGATCATCGGGACGCCAGCCGCCTTGGTATGGTTGATGGCTTCGATGGTCTGCGGCATCAGGCCGTCGTCCGCCGCCACCACCAGGATGACGATGTCGGTGACGTTGGCGCCGCGAGCGCGCATTTCGGAGAAAGCCTCGTGGCCCGGCGTGTCGAGGAAGGTGATGACGTCGCCACCCTTGGTCGTCACCTGATAGGCGCCGATATGCTGGGTGATGCCGCCGCTTTCGCCCGCGACCACATCGGTCCCGCGCAGCGCGTCCAGCAGCGAGGTCTTGCCGTGGTCGACATGGCCCATGATGGTCACGACCGGCGCGCGCGACTGCAGCGTTTCGGGCGCGTCAACCTCGCCCTCTATGCCGATTTCGACGTCGGCGTCAGACACGCGCTGGATGCGGTGGCCGAATTCCTCGACCAGCAGTTCCGCCGTATCCTGATCGATCGGCTGGTTGAGCGTGACGGCGGTGCCCATCTTGAACAGGGCCTTCACCAGGTCCGCGCCCTTTTCGGCCATGCGGTTGGCGAGTTCCTGAACGGTGATGCTTTCGGGCACGACCACGTCGCGGCTCTGCTTTTCGCGCTGCTGGGCGCCGCCCGAATAATGGGCGCGGCGTTCCTTCTCGCGAGCGCGCTTCAGCGCGGCGAGGCTGCGGGCGCGGGCGCTGTCGTCATCCGCCAGAGCGCGGGTGACGGTAAGCTTGCCTGCCTGGCGGCGATTGTCGTCGCCGCGCTTGGCGCGGTCCGGCTTGGCCGGTTCGGGGCGCTTGACCGGCGCGACCGGGGTGAAGCGGCGCGGCGGCGGCATGGCCGAACCGGCGGGCTTCTGCTCGGCGGCGGGCGCATCCGCTTCGGGCGCGGGCGTTGCCGTCTCGACCGGGTCGGGCGCGGCCGGAGCCTGGGCGACGTCGTCGGCGGCCCTGGCCTGTTCCTCGGCCTGACGCGCGGCTTGCGTCTCGGCGAGTTCGGCGGCAACGCGATTTTCCTCGGCGCGGCGCTTTTCGTCCTCGTTCGCGGCGAGGCGCTGGGCGTCCTCACGGCGGCGGGCGTCCTCCAGCGCGGTCATGCGGGCTTCCTCCGCCTCGCGCAGCAGCTTCGCCTGCAATTCCTGACGCGACATCAGGCTTTGCGGCGGCGCATGGCGCACGGGGGCGGCGGGCTGCGGCGCGCGGGTCTGCTGCGGCGCGGGGGCGGACGCTGCCGGAGCGGCGGCGGGCGCGGGCGCGGGGTCGGCCTGCTGCTCAGGCGCAGCGTGACCGGCCTCGCCCGGCTTGCCCAGGATGCGGCGCCGCTTCACCTCGACCACGACCGTATTCTTGCGGCCATGGCTGAACTGCTGCTGCACCTGACCGGACTCGACCGTGCGCTTGATCCCCAGCGGCTTGCGGCCCAGAACCGGCTTGTCTTCCTTGCTGTCACTCATACGACTGAACTATACCCTTCACTTCAAGTCCGACCGGTAAGGCCCGTCGGCGCCTTCAATTCCAAACCGCTTCAGACGCCCGGCGCACCTGTGGAGTCCTGCTCCCCATGCACCGGCGCTCCGTTAGCGCAACCCAGATAGCTTTCCAAGCGGCCTATGGCGCCGCGCAGACGTGACGCCGCACGCGAGTCGGTTACCGCGATATGGACGACATTGTCCCGCCCCATTGCCATAGATAGGGCGTGTCGGTCCACAGGCAAGACGATGCCCGCCAAATCCGTGCCTTCGGCTTCCTGTCCGACGCGCAGGGCCTGGTCCAGCTTGCGGTTGCCGTCGGCGGCCGCGTCGGCGGCGTGGAGCAGCATCGTGACGTCGCCCTTGCGGCAGGCGACGTCGATCTTTTCGGAGCCGGTCAGGACCATGGAAGCCTTCGCCTCCAGCCCCAGGCGGTCCAGCAACGCCTTGCGCAAGCCGTCCTCGATGAGGGCGGGCAGCGTGTCGGTTATTTGCAGGTCGCCGGTCTTGAAGGCGCGGGCGAGCGCGCCCTTGAGCTTGCCCTTGGCGAGGGCCTGTTCGAGTTCCGGGCGGGATACGCCGATCCAGGCGCCGCGACCGGGGGCCTTGGCGCGGATGTCGGGCAGGATTTCGCCATTGGGGCCGCAGGCGAGGCGGACGAGCATGTCCGGGTCTGCGCGGTCGCCCGACAGGATGCATTTGCGTTCGGTCATGGGCGCGCCTCCTTTGTTGGGGAGGCGTTGCTGGCGATTGCTGCGCAATCGCACCCACCCTTGATCGGAGGCACGTGACTCCGATCAACCCCTCCCTGGAAGGGAGGGGAATAAGAGGAGATAACGCTATATGGTGGCGTCAGGCTCTCATTGGGAAGTGACCGCGGCATTGGCGTCCTCCCCTGCTTTGGGCGCGTCGCGGTCAGCTATGAGCTGGCCGCCTGCGCCGTAATTTTCCGTCGAAATCTCCGAAATCACCACCTGCACGGCGGCAGGCGACTTGCCCAGACGCTCGACAAGCGACCGGGTGACGTCGGCGACGATGGCCGCCTTCTGCTCGCGGGTGGCGTTTCCGGCCAGACGGATGTCTACGAAGGGCATCTGCGCTTACGCTTCCTCGCCTTCGAACCAGTGAGCGCGGGCGGCCATGATGATCTCATTGCCCTGCTCTTCGCTCAGGCCATATTCGGCCAGGATGCCGCCCTTGTCCTCTTCCTTGTTCTCGCGGCGGCGGCGCTGGTCGACGCGCTTCTTGGCGACCAGTTCGTCGGTGGCGAGGTCGGCCAGATCGTCCAGCGTCTTGATGCCCGCCTTGCCCAGCGTCACCAGCATGGCTTCGGTGAGGTGCGGCATGTCGGCCAGCGCGTCCTCTACGCCCAGCGCCTGGCGCTCTTCACGGGCGGCGGCTTCGCGACGGTCCAGCGCTTCCTGGGCGCGGCTCTGGAGTTCGGCGGCAAGGTCTTCGTCGAAGCCCTCGATCGCGGCCAGTTCCTCTACGCCGACATAGGCGACCTCTTCCAGTTCGCCGAAGCCCTCGGCCACCAGAAGCTGCGAGAGGGTTTCGTCCACGTCCAGTTCGTTCTGGAACAATTCGGAGCGGGCGACGAATTCCTTCTGACGCTTTTCGGATGCGTCGGCCTCGGTCATGATGTCGATGGCCTTGCCGGTCAACTGGCTGGCGAGGCGGACATTCTGGCCGCGGCGGCCGATGGCGAGCGAAAGCTGATCGTCGGGAACGACGACTTCGATGCGCTCTTCCTCTTCATCGATGACCACGCGGGCGACCTGCGCGGGCTGGAGCGCGTTGACGACGAAGGTCGCGGTGTCCTCGCTCCAGGGGATGATGTCGATCTTTTCGCCCTGCATTTCCTGCACGACGGCCTGCACGCGGCTGCCCTTCATGCCGACGCAGGCGCCGACCGGGTCGATGCTGGAATCGCGGCTGATGACGCCGATCTTGGCGCGGCTGCCCGGATCGCGGGCGGCGGCCTTGATCTCGATCACGCCGTCGTAGATTTCGGGCACTTCCTGCGCGAACAGCTTCTTCATGAATTCGGGGTGCGCGCGGCTGAGGAAAATCTGCGGCCCGCGATTTTCGCGGCGCACGTTCAGGATCACCGAGCGGATGCGGTCGCCGACGCGGACGACTTCGCGGGGAATCTGCTGGTCGCGGCGGATGACGCCCTCGGCGCGACCGAGGTTCACGACCACATGGCCGAATTCGACGGATTTCACGACGCCGGTGATGATCTCACCCACGCGGTCCTTGAATTCCTCATGCTGGCGCTCGCGCTCGGCGTCGCGGACCTTCTGGAAGATCACCTGCTTGGCCGACTGGGCGTCGATGCGGCCCAGGTCGATGGGGGGCAGCGGATCGACGATGAAGTCGCCGATCACGGCGTCATTCTTCAGCTTCTGCGCCTGGCGCAGGTCGACCTGCTTGAAATAATCGTCCACGGCCTCGACCACTTCGACGACTCTCCAGAGACGAAGGTCGCCGGTTTCCGGGTCCAATTTCGCACGAATGTCGTTTTCCGCGCCGTAGCGGGCGCGGGCGGCGCGCTGGATCGCGTCTTCCATCGCCTCGATGACGATGGCCTTGTCGATCATCTTTTCGCTGGCGACGCTGTTGGCGATCGCGAGCAACTCGGCCTTGTTGGCGGAAATGGCGTTGGCCATGATCGTTAAACCCTTACTCTTCGGTTTCGAACTCGTCCGCCCCATCGGAGGAGAGCGGCATACTAGCAGCAATCAGCGCATCGGTCAGTATCAGCTTGGCATCGCCGACCAGCGCGAAGGGAATGACCACATCGCCGGCCTTGGCGTCGGTGAAGAGGATATCGTCACCCTCCACGCCATTCAGGACACCGCGAAAGCTCTTGCGGCCCGATACGGTTTCGGTGGCGGCGATCTTCGCCTCATGCCCCGTCCATTCGAGGAAATCGGTGAGGCGGGTCAACGGACGGTCTATGCCCGGCGAACTGACTTCCAGGCGATAGGCCTCCTCGATCGGGTCGGCTTCGTCCAGCACGTCCGAGAGGCGGCGGGAGATGGTGGCGCAATCCTCTATGACGAGCTGCTTCGTTTCCGGGCGCTCGGCCATGATCTGAAGCGTATGATCATCGCCCGACCCGAACAGCTTGATGCGCACGAGGGCAAAGCCCAAGGCCTTCACCTCCGGTTCTATCAAGGCTGTCAGTTCGGCGATGTCCGCCATGAAGTCTCCAGAAGCAAATGTGCAGCCTCCCTGTTGCCGCAGGCTTTCCGCCCGCGACCCCGACATGTTTGACGATGTAAGGAAGCAAGGGCGATATAGGCAGGATGGCGCAAAGCTGCAACAACATTTGTTGCGGGGCATTTTCAGCGTCCGACGAGGAGGAAAAAGATGCGCCATTTCGCCCTGACCGCCCTGCCGCTGGTGCTGATCGCCTGTTCGGCGGACAATGCCACCGGGCAGAATGCCGCGACGGAGAAGCCGTTCAAGACGTCGGTCATCGGCGACTTCGATTCTCCCTGGGCGATGACCTTCCTGCCTGACGGGCGGATGCTGATCACCGAAAAGGCGGGCGACATGATCCTGTTCGATCCGAAGAACGGGACGAAAATCCCCGTCGCGGGAATGCCGAAGGTCGACAGCGCCGGACAGGGCGCGCTGATGGATGTGATGCCGGCGCCCGGATTCGCGCAGAACAGGACGGTCTATTTCAGCTTTTCCGAGGCTGGGCCGAGCGGCAAGGGCGTGGCGCTCGCCACGGGCGTTTTTCATCAGGCGAGCGATGGGACAACCAGGCTGGACGGCGTGAAGGTGATTTTCCGCGCCAGCCAATATGTCGACGGGAACGGCCATTATTCCGGACGCATCGCCTTTTCGCCGGATGGGAAATATCTGTTCTTCACCAATGGCGAGCGGCAGAAATTCGATCCGGCGCAGGATCCGAAATCGACATTGGGGAAGGTGTTGCGATTGAATCTGGATGGAACGGCGGCGGCGGGAAATCCTTTGGCGGCGAAGGGGTTTCATCCGGCGGTCTGGTCCTATGGGCATCGCAACCTGCTGGGGATCGCCTTCGACAAGGATGGGCGGCTTTGGGAGCAGGAGATGGGGCCGAAGGGCGGCGATGAGGTCAACCTCATCAAGCCGGGGTTGAACTATGGCTATCCTCTCGCCTCGAATGGCGATCATTATGATGGGCGGGACATTCCCGATCATAGGGCGGGGGACGGGTTCGAGGCGCCGAAGCTCTGGTGGAATCCGGTGATTTCGCCGGGTGGGCTTGTCTATTATTCGGGCGATCTGTTTCCGCAGTGGAAGGATTCGCTGTTCATCGGCGGGCTGTCGAGCCAATCGCTGGTGCGGGTGAAGCTGGACGGGGAGAATGCCGCCAAGGCCGACCAATGGGACATGGGCGCGCGAATCCGGGAGGTGGAGCAAGGGCCGGATGGCGCGCTCTGGCTGCTGGAGGATGGGAAGGACGGATCGCAGGGGCGGTTGTTGAAGTTGACGCCTGCTGCATGACCGTCATCCCGGCAAAGGCTGGGGTCTCATGCGGCTATGCCGTGCCCTATGGCCTGAGACCCCAGCTTGCGCTGGGGTGACGGATTTGGATCAAACCAACCGGCTTTGCTTGACCGCAGCCTCGATGAAGCTGGCGAACAGCGGATGCGGGTCGAAGGGTTTGGACTTGAGTTCCGGGTGGAACTGCACGCCGACGAACCAGGGATGGTCCGGCCGTTCGACGATCTCCGGCAACATGCCGTCGGGCGACATGCCGGAGAAGATCAGGCCGCCCTTTTCCAGCGGTTCGCGATAGCCCGCATTGACCTCATAGCGATGGCGGTGGCGTTCGCTGATCTCGCTCGCGCCGTAGATGCCCGCGACGACGCTGTTGCCGGTGAGCTTGGCGGGATAGGCGCCCAGGCGCATGGTGCCGCCCAGATCGGTCTCCGCGGTGCGCCTTTGCAGGCCTTCCTTGCTCATCCATTCGGTGATGAGGCCGACGACCGGCTCGCTGGTTTCGCCGAATTCGGTGGTCGAGGCATTTTCGATGCCCGCCGTGTTCCGCGCGCCCTCGATACAGGCCATCTGCATGCCGAGACAAATGCCGAAGAAGGGCACGTTGCGCTCGCGGGCGAATTTGACCGAGGCGATCTTCCCCTCCGACCCGCGCACGCCGAAGCCGCCGGGGACGAGGATGCCGTGCATCGGTTCCAGGCGGGCGGCGATGTCCGCGCCCTCCTCCTCGAACAGTTCGGCATCCAGCCATTTGATGTTGACCTTCACCCGGTTGGCGAAGCCGCCATGGGTCAGCGCCTCGTAGAGCGACTTGTACGCATCGGGCAGGCCGACATATTTGCCGACGACGCCGATGGTGACTTCGCCCTCCGGATTCTGCTGGCGGTCCATGATGTCGTGCCAGCGGTCGAGCTTCGGCTCGGGCGCGCCCTGCATGCCGAAAGCGCGCAGCACTTCGTCGTCCAGCCCCTCGGCATGATATTGCGTCGGCACGGCATAGATGCTGCTGGCGTCGAGCGCGGGGATGACCGCTTCGGGGCGGACGTTGCAGAACAGGGCGATCTTGCGCCGCTCGCTTTCGGGCAGCGGGTGTTCGCAGCGGCACAGCAATATGTCGGGCTGGATGCCGAGCGAAGTCAGTTCGCGCACGCTGTGCTGGGTCGGCTTGGTCTTCAGCTCGCCCGCCGCGGCGATATAGGGGACCAGCGTCACGTGGACGAAGATCGACTGGCTGCGCCCCAGATCGTTATGAAGCTGGCGGATCGCCTCCATGAAGGGGAGCGATTCGATGTCGCCCACCGTGCCACCGATCTCGCACAGCACGAAATCCAGATCGTCGGCTTCGGCCAGGGCGAAGGCCTTGATCTCATCGGTGACGTGCGGGATGACCTGCACCGTCGCGCCCAGATAGTCGCCGCGCCGTTCGCGCTGGATGATGGTTTGATAGACGCGGCCCTGCGTCACATTGTCCGACTGCCGCGCCGAAACGCCGGTGAAGCGCTCATAATGGCCCAGATCGAGGTCGGTTTCCGCCCCGTCGTCGGTCACATAGACCTCCCCATGCTGATACGGGCTCATCGTGCCCGGATCGACGTTGAGATAGGGATCGAATTTCCGAATGCGCACACGGAAACCTCGCGCCTGCAGCAATGCGGCAAGCGAAGCGGCCATAAGGCCCTTGCCAAGCGAGGAGACCACGCCGCCGGTGATGAAAATATACCGCGCCATGGGAGAGGAGGCTTAGCCTTTTACAAACAAGTTGGGCAAGCGCGCAAATCATCGCGCGCGCGAAAAAAGATCGAAATGATCGTCAGGTGGCTTAGTTCGCGAGCGGAACCGCGCCGTTGCTGCCCGCCGCGCCCGCCAGCGGATCGCTGCCGGTCGCCGGGGCGGGAGCGGTCGCCGGAGCGCCGGCCGGAGTCTGGGGCGCCTGCTTCACCAGCGACGTGTCGATGTCGCTGGGCCGATGCTGGACCGAAGCGATCACCGCCAGCACGACCGACAAAGTCACGAAGATACCGGCGAGAATCGTGGTCGAGCGGGTCAGGAAATCGGCCGCGCCGCGGGCCGACATGAACCCCGCCGGGCTGCCGCCGACGCCCAGGCCGCCGCCTTCCGACTTCTGCATCAGGATGACGGTGACCAACAGAGCGGCGACAATGGCCTGCACGACGAGGATGAAGGTGAACATGGGGGCGAACTCTGTCCGGTAATGGGGTGCGTTGCCGCGCACATAGCGACGATGGGGCGCGGGGGCAACTGCCCCTGTCCTATCCCCTCCCGCAGACGGGAGGGGTTATTTTTGTTCAGGCCGCTGCGGCGATCACCGGAGCGAATTTTTCCGCCGTCAGGCTGGCGCCGCCGATCAGGCCGCCGTCGACGTCGGCAATCGCGAGCAGCTCCGCCGCATTGTCGCCGTTCATCGATCCGCCGTAGAGGATTCGCATCGCATCGGCATCCGCCCCGATCCGGCTGGCCAGGGCGGCGCGCAGGGCCGCGTGCATGGCGGCGACCGCTTCCATGGTGGGGATTCGGCCCGTGCCGATGGCCCAGATCGGCTCATAGGCGATCGCCAGCCAGTCCGCCGCCGCGCCTTCCGGCAGGGAGGCGAGCAGTTGCGCGGAGACCACCGCTTCCGCATTGCCCGCATCCCGGACGTCCAGGCTCTCGCCCACGCAGAGGATGACCTTCAGCCCCGCCGCCTTCGCCGCCAGCGCCTTGGCCGCGATGTCGGCATCGGTTTCGCCCTGGTCCTGCCGCCGCTCGCTATGGCCGACGATGGTCCAGCCTGCCCCGGCTTCCGCCAGCATGGCGGCGGACAGGCAGCCGGTGTGCGCGCCGCTGGCCTTCATATGGCAGTCCTGCGCGCCGATGAACGCCGCGCCCTTCACGCCGTCCGCCGCCGCGATCAGCGTCGCGGGCAGGCACAGGCCGACCTGCGCCGCCGGATAATCCTGCGCCAGGCGACCGATAGCCTCCACCTCGCCCAATTGGGCGCGAAGGCCGTTCATCTTCCAGTTGCCGACAACCAGCTTGCGCCTGCCCATCGATCTTTCCCCTTGTGGTCATTGCTGCACGGTCCCCACCGGCAGCGCTCTCCAACGCGAACAGCAGGGTTGGCGGAGCCGATGAACGGCGAACGCGCATTTGTCCAGCCTTGGAACCCGTGCGCCCTTGCCCGCGCGACGATCCGCCCTTAAAGCGGGCCGCCATCAAAGCCGCTTTACGGACTTTCCTCCATGCTTTCAGTCTTTCGCCGTTTCATCCGCTCCAAATTCGGGGCCTTTGTGGCCCTGATCTTCCTGGGGATCATCGCGGCCGCCTTCATCATGGGGGACATCACCAGCGGCAAATTGGGATCGGCCATGGGCAGCGGGGAAACCGTTGCGAAGGCAGGCGGGTCGCGCCTCACCCTGGCGGAGTTGCAGGACCGGGTGCAGCGCGTATTCGAAACTGCGCGCCGGTCCAATCCGGGCCTGCAGATCGGCGATTTCCTGGCGCAGGGCGGCGCGGCGCAGGTTTATGATCAGCTTGTCGCGTCGATGACGCTGAAGGAATATGCAAAGGACCAGCAGGTCCATATTTCCAAGCGGCTGGTCGATGCGCAGATCGCGCAAATCCCTGCATTTCAGGATGCGGCAGGCAATTTCAGCCAGGAGAATTTCCGGCAGTTGCTGCTGCGCGAGCGGATCACCGAGCAGGCTCTGCGCGACGACATCAGCCGCGAGATATTGGAGCGGCAGATGCTGGCCCCGCTGGGTCTGGGCGTGAAGCTGACCGATTCCATGGTCCTGCCCTATGCCTCGCTGCTGCTGGAAGCGCGTCAGGGCACCATCGCCATCATTCCCGCCACCGCGTTCAAGGACATTGGCGACCCGACCGACGCGCAGCTTGGCGACTTCTACAAGAAGACTGCCGCGCGCTACACGATCCCGGAACAGCGCCGCATCCGCTATGCGGTGATCGACGTCGAGCGTTTCGCCCAGGCGGCGCAGCCGACCGATGCGGAGATCGCAAGCTATTACAACCAGAACAAGGCCGCCTATGCCGCCAGGGAAAGCCGCAGCTTCGAGCAGTTGATCCTGCCGACGCAGGCGGCCGCCAAGGCGATTGCCGATCAGGTGAAGGGCGGCAAGTCGCTGGCCGCCGCGGCGCAGGGCGCGGGCCTTTCCGTGTCCGAACTGACGGACCAGAGCCGCGAGGGGCTGACCTCCGCCGCTTCGGCCGCCGTGGCCAATGCGGGCTTCGCGGCGAAGCAGGGCGAACTGGTCGGGCCGCTGCGCGGTTCGCTGGGCTGGGTGCTGCTGCGCGTCACGGCGGTCAAGTCGACCCCGGCCCGTCCGCTGGACGCCGTGCGGAGCGAAATCGTCGCCACGCTGCGGACGCAGAAGGAAAAGAAGCTGCTGAGCGACTTCACCGGCAAGATCGAGGATCAGGTCGCCAATGGCGGCAGCTTCGAGGAAGTGGTGAAGGATAATGGCCTGAAGCTGGAAACCACGCCCTTCCTCGTCTCCTCCGGCAAGCAGGTCGAGGACGTGGCCTATCAGCTTCCGGCGGATGTGCAGCCCCTGCTCACCCCCGTCTTCGCGATGAGCCAGGATGACGATGCGCAGTTGATCCCCATCGCCGCCGACAAGCGTTATGCGCTCGCCGCGCCGGGCGACATCCAGGCCGCCGCGCCGCCGCCGCTGGCCAAGGTGAAGGCGCTGGTGGCGATGCAGTACAAGCTGGCCCAGGGCAATGAGAAGGCGAAGGCATTGGCCGAACAGATCCGCGCCAAGGTCGCCAAGGGCATGAAGCTGGACGAGGCGGTCGCCGCCGCCGGCGTGCCCCTGCCCAGGCCGCAGGTCGTGGGCGGACGCCGCGCCGACATCATGCGCGAGGGACAGCGCCCGCCAGCGGAGATCATGATGCTCTTCGCCATGGCCGCCAACAGCGTGAAGACGCTGCCCGCCGGGCAGGATCGCGGCTATTTCGTGGTGCAGTTGAACGGCATCAAGAGCGGCGACGCAGGGAGCGACAAGGCGCTGGTCAATCAGGTTCGCGACCAGCTCAGCGATGTCGTCGGCCAGGAATATGGCCAGCAGTTCGAGCGGGCGGTCGAGAAGCAACTGGGCGTCAAGCGCAACGCCAATGCGGTGGCGGGCGTTCAGCGCGCCCTTACCAGCGCCAATAATGGCGGTCAGTAAGATGGCTGCGGGGACGGACGGCATCGAAACCGCGCGCAAGGCGCTGGCGGCGGGGCAATCCGCGCTGGTGTGGCGACGCCAGATCGCCGACACCGACACGCCGATTTCCGCCGCCCTGAAATTGTTCGAGGCTGATCGCGGCGACTTCCTGCTGGAATCGGTGGAGGGCGGCGCGGTGCGGGGCCGATACAGCCTGATCGGGCTGGCCCCCGACCTGGTTTTCCGGGCGCAGGGCCATGCGGCGGAGATCAACCGCCAATGGGCGACCGACCGGGACGCCTTCGTCGCCGAAGGCGTGGACGCGCTCGACGCGCTGCGGGCGCTGGTGGCGGAATGCCGGGCGGAGCTTGACCCGGCGCTGCCCCCTGCCCTGGCCTGCCTGGTCGGCTATTTCGGTTATGAGACGGTCGGGCTGGTCGAAAAACTGCCCCGTCCCGCTGAAAATCCGATTGCGCTGCCCGACATGCTGTTCGTGCGGCCGACGGTGATGTTGGTGTTCGACCGGCTGGCCGACGCGCTCTATCTGGTCGCGCCGGTGTGGAAGGGCGGCTTTGCCGACGCCGACAGCGCGGTGGCCCAGGCGCTGGAGCGGATCGACGCCGTCGCGGCGCGGCTGGCGGCGCCCCTGCCCGCGCAGGCCGCCACCGCCGAGATTGCCGATGTCGCGGTGACGCCAGTGCTGGGTCCGGGGCGCTATGCCGCCATGGTCGAGAAGGCGAAGGATTATATCGTCGCAGGCGATATCTTTCAGGTGGTGCTGGCGCAGCGCTTCACCAGCCCCTTCACCCTGCCCCCCATCGCGCTTTATCGCGCCTTGCGGCGGATCAATCCGTCGCCCTTCCTCTATTATCTGGACCTGCCCGGTTTTGCGCTGATCGGGTCCAGCCCGGAAATCCTGGTCCGGGCGCGGGACGGCGAAGTCACCATCCGGCCCATTGCGGGCACCCGTCCGCGTGGGAAAAATGCCGTCGAGGATGCCGCCAATCGCGAAAGCCTGTTGGCCGATCCCAAGGAACGGGCGGAGCATCTGATGCTGCTCGACCTGGGCCGCAACGATGTGGGCCGGGTGGCGGCGGCGGGCACGGTTACGGTGACGGACAGCTATGCCGTCGAATTTTACAGCCATGTCATGCACATCGTTTCCAACGTCGTGGGACGGCTGGCGCCGGAAAAGGATGCGCTGGACGCCCTGTTCGCGGGCTTTCCGGCGGGCACGGTTTCGGGCGCGCCCAAGGTGCGGGCCTGCGAGATCATCGCGGAACTGGAGCCGGAGACGCGGGGCGCTTATGCGGGCGGCGTGGGCTATTTCGGGCCGGACGGCAATATGGACAGTTGCATCGTCCTGCGCACCGCCGTCCTCAAGGACGGGGTGATGCATGTGCAGGCGGGCGCGGGCATCGTCGCGGACTCGACGCCGGAATATGAACAGCGCGAATGCGAGGCGAAGAGCGGCGCGCTGCTCGCGGCGGCGCGGGAAGCCGTGGCGCTGGCAAGGGAAGCCGGGTTCGGGCAATAAAGCTGGGGAGCGGCCAGCGACCGGTGCGGTCGCTGCTCTCCTTATTCCGCCGCGATGGCTTCGAAATCGGCTTCGGCCAGGAATTTCTCGACATCCAGGGCCGCCATGCAGCCCATGCCAGCTGCCGTCACCGCCTGACGATAGACCTTGTCGCTGACATCGCCCGCCGCGAACACGCCCGGAATGGCGGTCTTCGTCGTGCCCTTCTCGACCAGCAGATAGCCCTCGTCCATCGGCAGCTTGTCGACGAACAATTCGGTAGCGGGCTGATGGCCGATGGCGACGAAAGCGCCGTCCGTCTCGATATGCGACTTGTGGCCCGTCACCGTGTCGATCAGGTCGACGCCGACCAGTCCTTCCGGATTGCCGCCGCCGACGAAGCGTTCGATTGCCTGATTCCACAGCACCTTGATATTGGGATGCGCGAACAGGCGCTGCTGAAGAATCTTCTCCGCCCGCAGCGAATCGCGGCGGTGGATCAGCGTGACGTCCTGGCTGTGGTTGGTGAGGTAGAGCGCCTCCTCGACCGCGGTATTGCCGCCACCGATCACCACCACCTTCTTGCCGCGATAGAAGAAGCCGTCGCAGGTCGCGCAGGCAGACACGCCCTTGCCCTGCAACAGTTGTTCGCCTTCCGCGCCCAGCCATTTGGCCTGCGCGCCGGTCGCGATCACCAGGCTGTCAGCATAATAGAGCGTGCCGCTGTCGCCCTTCAGCCTGAAGGGCCGATTGGACAGGTCTACGTCGACAATCTGGTCGTACACCATCTGCGCGCCGACATGTTCGGCCTGCGCCTGCATCTGCTCCATCAGCCAGGGGCCCTGGATGACGTCGCGGAAGCCGGGGTAATTTTCCACATCGGTGGTGATGGTCAATTGCCCGCCCGGCTGCATGCCCTGCACCACGATCGGCGCCAAGCCCGCGCGTGCGCCATAAATGGCGGCGGACAGACCGGCCGGGCCGGAACCGAGGATCAGCATGCGGGTCGAATGGGTGGCAGTCATGAAAGTCTTTCCGGCTACGATTCGTCTGTCGCGATGAGATAGGCCAAGCGGGCGGGCGCGCAAGCGATGGATTTGCTTGATGGGCGAGAAGCTGAGCCTCGCCGTTCCCCTCCCCTAACTTCTGTCATCCCAGCGAAAGCTGGGATCTCAGGCAACGAGGGCACCACATAGCCGCACCAGATCCCAGCTTTCGCTGGGATGACGAATGGGGGAGTGACGGGCGAACTCAGTCGAGCACGTTCGGCAAATCCTCGAAACCCTTCCGCAACGCCGCCGACCAGCTATGCGAGAGAAGCTGGAATTCCTCATTATCCGCCTCGATCCGGGTGCGCACGCGGAAGTGGAACGCATCCCGCTCTATCACCGTCAGGTCCAGCGGCATGCCGACCGACAGATTCGACCGCAGCGTCGAATCCATCGACACCAGCACCGCCTTGGTCGCGTCCTCCAGGCTGGTTTCGCGTTTGATGATGCGGTCCAGGATGGGCTTGCCATATTTATGCTCGCCGATCTGGAAGAAGGGCGTGTCCTCCGTCGCCTCGATGAAATTGCCCGCCGAGTAAATGAGGTAGAGGCGCGGCTTCCCGCCCTTGCGCTGCCCGGCGATCAGGATGGAGGCGTCGGCGCCCGATCCCTGCATCTCTATCGTGCTGCGATAGCGCCCCTGCATGGCGCACATCGCATCGCCCACGATCTGCGCGGCGCGGTGCATGGTGGGGCAGTTGAGGATCGTCTCGACAGCCGGATCGAGCGCCGAATCCTTGATCGCCCGGCCCAGCATGGCCTTCACCCCTTGCGTGATCGACAGATTGCCCGAACACATCATGGTGATCGCCCGCTCACCCGGCACGCCGTAGGTGAAGCTTTTCCGGTAGCGCGCGATATTGTCCATCCCCGCATTGGTGCGGGTGTCGGACAGCATGACCAGTCCCTGGTCGACGCGCACCGCCACACAATAAGTCATGGCCCAAAGGGCTCCTATAGTCGTTCAACCCTGCGCGGTGGCTTGCGTGCCTTGTTGTTGCTGCCGTTGCAATTGCCGCTCTTCCACCCCGTCCACCGCCTGCGCGATCCGGACGTCCGCGTCAATCCAGATATCGCCCGCCACCGTCACGGAGCCGCGAATCGGGGCAGCATCGTCCGCATCCAGCCCGCAGGCAAGACGCAGATAGCGCTCCGTCACGCAGACCCGGTTGGACGGGTCGAACCCCACCCAGCCCAGTTCCGGCACCAGCGCCTCCGCCCAGCCATGGGTTTCGTGCAGCACATTGCCCTCATCGGCCAGCAGGTAGCCCGACACGTAACGCGCCGGAATTCCCAAGGCCCGCGCCCCGGCGATGAAGACCTGCGCATGGTCCTGACAGACCCCCGCCCCCAGGGCGAAGGCCTCCGCCGCCGTGGTGCTGGCGGTCGTCACGCCGCCGCGATAGGCCACGGCATCGCTTACCGCCGCGGACAGGGCATGGAGGCGCGCCAGTGTCCCGTCCTCATCGGGCAGGCGGAGCGCCATGTCGCGCATCGCGGGGGACGCCGCAGTCAGCCGCGTCTCCCGCAGGAAATAGCGCGGATCGACCCGGCCACCCAGCCAGCCCAGAACGCCATGGCTCTCCCGCGTCTCGACCAGTCCTTCGGCAACGATCACGGCATTGTCCGTCCGGTCGTGCCGGACCCAGATCGCCTCCATCTCGCCATAGCTGTTGGGGCGGAAGCTGTTCAGCGGCTCGTCATTGACGCTGACCTGCCAGTCGAGCACCTTCTGAACGGGCGTATCGACGGGCATCAGCTTCAGCCGCATCGCCACCCGTCCCGCCACAGCCGCATAGCGGTAGACCGTCTGGTGGCGGACGAGCAGTTTCACGCGCGCCCTCCCTCTCAGCCGAAATGATAGGCCTGGGCGATCTCCACACCCAGGCGGTTGGTGCTCATCAGGCCGTTCTGCACCGTTTCATGCAGGCCGGCCCTGAAAATCTCGCCACTGTCGAGTTTCTCCAGGTTCGCCACCATCTCCCGCACCGTATCATGACAGGCCGCCCGTGCATCATGCCACCCCGCCAGCCGGTTGAGCCGATAGGCCAACTGGTCGTAGCAATAGGCTATGCTGCGCGGGAACAGCCGGTTCAGCACCAGGAAATCCGTGATCTGCCAGGGCGTGTAGGTGCCGCCATAAATATGGTGAAAGGCCCGCGCACCCGACAGCGCGTAAAGCACCGACGTCCATTGATAATGGTCGCGATTGCCGCCCACCACCTCCGTCTCCGGCAGCAGCACATAATATTTGACGTCCAGCAGGCGCAGCGTCATCTGCGCCCGCTCCAGCGCCGATCCGGTGCGCAGGAAATCATGCCCCTCGTTGCGGAGCTGCCCCGAATGGGCCGCGCCGCGGAAGGTCATCACCCGCGTCTTCACCCAGTCGATCAGCGCGGGAAGCTGTTGCCGCGCTTCGGCCACGTCATAGCTGTCGAGCTTGCGCCAGCCTTCGTTCAGCGCCTCCCACATGTCCTGCGTCAGCATGGTCCGGGCCGACTTGGCGTTGGCGCGGGCCTTGAGCAAACAGGACCGGATGGAGGAGGGGTTGTCGACATCCAGCATCAGGAAAGCGATCGCGTCGCTCTCCGTCACTTGCGCGCCTTCGGGGAAATGGTTGAGCGCGCCCGTCGCCCGCACCACCGAGCGCCATTCGTCGCGATGATGCGCGCCCGGCAGGATCGCCATGCGCTGGCCCATGGTCAGCAGGCGCGCCGTGGCCTCGGCCCGCTCCATATAGCGCGCCATCCAGAAGAGATTTTCAGCGGTCCGGCTCAGCATCCGTTCAGTCCTGCAAAACCCAGGTGTCCTTGACTCCGCCGCCCTGGCTGGAGTTCACCACCAACGATCCTTCGGTCAACGCCACCCGCGTCAACCCGCCCGGCACCAGCCTGATCTGCTTGCCCACCAGGCAGTAGGGCCGGAAATCCGCATGCCGCCCGACCACCGCCGCCGGGCCGAGCGTGGGCACGGTCGACAGGTCCAGCGTCGGCTGGGCGATGAATTCACCGGGATTGGCCCTGATCCGATCGGCATAGGCAGCGATCTCATCCTTGGTCGATTTCGGTCCGATCAACATGCCGTAACCACCCGAACCATGCACTTCCTTGGCCACCAGGTCGTGCAGGTTTTCCAGCACATAGGCGCATTCATCGGGCTTGCCGCATTGCCAGGTCTGGATATTGTCCAGGATCGGCTGTTCGCCCAGATAAAATCGGATCATCTCCGGCACATAGATGTACACGGCCTTGTCGTCGGCGATTCCCGATCCGGGCGCGGACGCCAGCGTCACCCCGCCATTGCGATAGACGTTGAAGATGCCCGGCACGCCCAGCAGGCTGTCCGGCCGGAATACCAGCGGGTCGATATATTCGTCGTCGATGCGCCGGTAGATGACGTCCACCGCCTTCGGCCCCAGCGTGGTCTTCATCCACACCCGGTCATTGTCGACGAACAGGTCCGCAGGCTCCACCAGTTCCACGCCCATCAGGTCGGCAAGGAAGCTGTGCTCATAATAAGCGCTGTTGAGCGACCCCGGCGTCAACACCACCACCACCGGATCGCCCTTGCAGGCAGGGGGAGCGACTTCCTTCAGGCTCTTCAGCAATTCCGCCGGATAATCGTCGACCGGCGCCACTATTCCCTGCGCGAACAGTTCCGGGAACATGCGCGTCATGATCTCGCGATTTTCAAGCATGTAGGAGACGCCCGATGGCGTGCGGCAATTATCCTCCAGCACCTCGAACCGGGTCGGCCCCGTCCGCACGATGTCGATGCCGACGATATGGCTGTACACCTTGCCCGGCGGCGTGAAGTCCGCCATTTCCGCCAGATAGGCGCTGTTCCGATAGATGATGTCAGCAGGCATGACCCCCGCCTTCACAATCTCCCCACGATGATAGACGTCGTGGAGAAAGGCGTTCAGCGCCCGCGCCCGCTGGCGGATGCCCTTGTCCAGAACGCGCCATTCCTGCCCGGTGAAGATGCGCGGCAACAGGTCGAAGGGGATCAGCCGTTCCGGATCGCCGCCCTCGCCATAGACGGCGAAGGTGATGCCGATGCGCCGGAAAATCGCCTCCGCCTCATCCATCCGACGATTGAGCCCGGCAATGCCGGTCCGCTCCACCCAATTCTGCACCTCGGCATAGCAGGGGCGTATCGAACCGTCCGGCTCAAACATTTCATGGAAGGGCAAAGTGTCGATCCTCCCTCAGCCGGCATTCGGCTAGTTGTGCGTTGCAACATTAGTGCAACAGGGAAAAACGAATGCAAGCGGAAAATCCGCCTATGCCTAACAGGATCGAAAGCAATGGTAGCGGAGGAGGGACCAACGGAATACATCTATCTAATTGATATATAGTATTTAATCTCACGTGCGTTATAGAAATACCCCCCACAATACCCCCAATTCCGGCCCCTGCGATGAAACGACTCCTGCGTGCGGCAGACCGACTTTGCCGGCGTGTTCACCTCTCCACTGGGCACTGATTTTGACGTTTCTCATCAGAATCATCCGTTCGGGAGGAGGGCCATGACCTGTCGGCGTTGGCCGTCGTCGCACTCACCTGATACCGCCTCGACGCCGTGATGACACGATTTGGCGGCACCAGATCAACAAGGCTGCAAGTCCTGCAAACCCACCGCCTGCGATGAATGTTGCCGACGGTCCGGCATGATCCCACAATACCCCTGCGAGCACGCTGGCGGCAAGCATCGTGATACCAGTGGCAAGATTGAATATGCCAAAGGCCGATCCCCGCAATGCCTCGGGCGCGCGTTCGGCGACAAGCTGAGCCAGCAATCCCTGGG
This sequence comes from Sphingobium sp. JS3065, assembly GCF_026427355.1. Lineage (NCBI taxonomy): Bacteria > Pseudomonadati > Pseudomonadota > Alphaproteobacteria > Sphingomonadales > Sphingobiaceae > Sphingobium > Sphingobium sp. JS3065. The sequence goes on along the minus strand of NZ_CP102664.1, from coordinate 542,111 downwards.
TCAGCGCCATATGACCGCCCCATAGCGCGATCCCGGTAAAGGTGCCGACCATGCCCAGCCGCGATGCCAGGAACATGTCGGCGGCGACAAGGCAGGCAAGGCCGTAGAACAATGGCCGTTGCGCTCCCCCATCGTCGGCGAATGCTCCAGCGGGATAGGCGCCGAGTGAATAAACGACGTTCATGACGACCAGAACGAGCGGCGCAAGCGCCAGAGGCAAGCCGTCTTCATTGGCCTTCAGGATCAGGAATGCTTCGCTGAACCGAGCCATTGTGAACATCACACCGATGCAGACCACCAGCCAGAAGCCGCGTTCCAGCTTTCTCAGATTCGCTATCCGCAATGGTACACGCGCGTCGGCGGGTGCCAATTTGTCGCGGTGCCCCTCAATACCGAAAATGACGAGCAGAACGGCGATAAGTCCTGGAATGACGGCAACCCAGAACACGGCTCGCATGTCGTCGGAAAAAATGGCCATGAGGCCGATCGCCGCAAGTGGGCCAGCAAATGCGCCGACGGTATCAAGCGCTTGGCGTAGACCGTAGGCCCTGCCCCGGATCTCGAGCGGAGTGACATCGGCAACCAATGCGTCGCGAGGCGCACCGCGCAGCCCCTTGCCGATCCGGTCGATCAATCGGGCTCCGAGAACCGGCACTGGGCCCGCGGCGAGCGCGAACAACGGCTTGGACAATGCGCCAAGTCCATATCCCAAAAGAATCAGCGGCTTTCGGCGTCCGATCCGATCGGACAGATATCCTGAGAACACCTTGGAAATGGATGCGGTCGCCTCGGCGATACCATCGATTACTCCAACCAGCGCCACGCTGGTGCCCAGGGTCACGGTCAGAAACAGCGGCAGCAGCGCATGGACGATCTCCGACGAGATATCCATGAACATGCTGACCAAGCCGAGCGTCCAGACCGTTCGGGAAATCTTCGGCAAATCTGCGTTCTTGGGCAGTGCCAATCTGCTTCCTTCCGATCCGCATAGGTACGCTGTCATCAGCACCATCTGCTGTCCATAGCGCACTTGATCGCGCCCGGATCACGCATTTTTCAACCGTTGTTATATCCCCCCAGGGGGATACAGGAGCCTCATGACCGACTTCACTTATTTGCTCCAGCAGGGCGGCGCTCATGCGTGGCTGTTCATCCCCAGTGCGATCCTCCTGGGGGCATTGCACGGGCTCGAGCCCGGCCACTCCAAGACCATGATGGCGGCGTTTATTATCGCCGTGCGAGGAACTGTCCGGCAGGCGGTCCTGCTAGGGCTGGCGGCCACCCTATCACATACGGCCGTCGTCTGGTTGGTCGCGCTGGCTGGCATGTGGGCATTCGAAGGCCTGCGCGCAGAAGATACCGAGCCCTATTTTCAGCTGGCATCGGGCCTGATCATCATCGCCCTGGCTGTCTGGATGTTGTGGCGCACGCGCCGCGAGCAACAGGAAGCCAGCCACTTCCACCACGAGCATGAAGGGCACCACCTAGGTCACGATCATGATCATGGCTACAATCACCGCCATAACGATCATCACGAGCCCAGCGATGAGGAAGTCCCCGCCATCGAACTGGCAACTGGCGGCTACGTCGACGCCCATGAAATGGAACACGCTGAAGACATCCGCCGCCGTTTTGCCAATCGCGAGGTGACCACTGGCCAGATCGCCCTGTTCGGCCTGACGGGCGGCCTTATCCCCTGCCCCGGCGCGATAACCGTGCTCATGCTGTGTCTGCAATTGAAAAAGGTCGCCTTGGGCGCGGTTGTCGTCGTCAGTTTCAGCGTCGGCTTGGCCCTGACCATGGTGGCATCAGGCGTGCTGGCGGCGCTCAGCGTGAAACACATGGCGCAGCGCTGGTCGGGGTTTGGCGAGATCGTCCGCAAGGCACCTTACGTGTCGGGCGTTATCATACTGCTTGTTGGTGCCTACGTCGGGATCAGCGGGTGGCTGCATCTGCTCGCGGCATGATAGAGAGAGTGCAATGAGCCACGCTGCAAACAAGGAACTGATCAATCGCCTGAAACGTGCACACGGTCATTTGGCGACGATTGTCAGGATGATCGAGGAAAATCGCGACGCGCTGGAAACGGCGCAGCAGTTGCAGGCAGTCGTAAGTGCTCTGAACAAGGCCAAGACAGTGCTGGTTGCCGATCATATCGAGCATCATCTTGAAGAAGCGATTGGTCCCTTGTCGCCTGAGACCCGCGAGCAGCTCGGCAAACTAACGGAACTGGCGAAATACCTTTGATCGAATGATCGAAGATGTGCCTGCAGTCGTTCACAAGGACAGCCCCAATTCTGATGATGCAGAACTGTGGCAACTGCTTATCGGAATAGCGCAGCCGAACCGGGGATGTTTGGAGGGATCCCGGCCAATGAAGAACTCAATCCTGAGCGGGGCGCTGCAATTCTACGATATCATGCTTTTTGGGGCGGCCATCAACGACCGTAACATGAGCAAAATGGTCGTCGAAGACATGCGAAATCTGGACATGCCCGACCAGTTCGCGCGTGTAATTGCTCACCACGCCCTTTGAAGGGCCTGGACGGTAGGTAACGCGATAAACGTCGAGAGTCTGACCAACTTCAGCCCCATCAGCGCGGCCAATGCATACCACGATCCCGCCAGTATCGGACCCAACGATGGAGCCACGCATGAAGAATGTGTGCCCAATACCCTGTGCGAGCACCGGCGCCGCCGTGAAGATCGAGGCTGCGACCAAAGCAGTCGAAAATGTTCTTCTCAGCATTTCGAGATTTCCCCAATCCGACCTGTGGAGCGAAGGTGAGTGTAAATTTGACGCGAGCGTATTACCCGCACCCCGGAGACGAACAACAGACTGTCGACTCCGGGGATGCGTGTCAGATCAATTTTTCAGAATCTGCATGCACCGGGCATGGGAGAGGTTCATCGGATTGATGCCACGTCCCTTCATCTCATTATGATCGTGGACCTGTCCGACACCCATTTCAGCTTCCATCTTCTGGCAGCTTTCGATTTCCGCACTGGTCGGCGGAATGGTCGCGCAGGCACCAAGAAGCGCAAATGGCGCGAGGCCCAGAATCGGCAAATATTTCATCATAATTCCCCTTTCTCAATGAGTTCACTCCTGCGAACACTGCCGTTCTAATGTCGGCTTGAGTTCAGAAAACACATAGAGACACCGCACAAGCTACCCGCCGGGAACGAAACAAACAACCCCTACGGCAATGCCATGTCGACAAACCAAAGACCATTCGAATGCAGGTCTCGAGCTTCCTTTCGGTACATACGCACTGCCCGGACATAGCCCTCAAAAAAAATTAGCGGCAATGAGGGGGAACGGCCGCAGCAGCGTATAAGGTTACAGGGCAACGGAGGGGGCTATGAGGCATTCCGGTTTAGACCAGACAAACGAAATTCAAATTTCGGGGTTAGAGATCGCTGCATTTAAAACGGCCAGCAAGAGCGTGGCTCTCGCGCTGCCGTTACCTTGGTACGTCCGGTTGGGTCATGGCGCAGGTCGCCATGCGGCAACCAAACGACGCGACCGGATGTTCGATCAAACTTTCCCGCGTATTCACCCATCAGGATACATGGCCTCATGCTAAACCGTATCTGGGTAGCTGCGCCCCTCGTGCTTTCGGTATGTGTGCCGCACGAAAGCAAAGCACAAAACATCGCTGAAACTGCAGCTGTGCGCGAGGAAACCTCCAGCCTCCGCTCGCCTTTGCGCCTATCGGACGTGGCGGCCATTGCTCTGCAGAACCGGGCCGAAATAGCGGCGGCAAAAGCCCGTGCCGATGCTCTTGCTCAGCGCCCCGCCATCGTGTCTTCCCTCCAGGATCCAATGGTGTCGGTTTCGGTCGACCACTACCCATTCAGCGCGATGATGGATGGTGGACGGCGTTACGATCGAAGTATCAGTGTCGAACAGCAATTCCCGCTATCGGGTGTTCTTTCCCATCGGCGCTCCGCCGCCATTGCCGAGGCAGAGCGAGCAACGGCGCTTACGGGCGTGACCGAGTTGGATGTTGTACTCAATGCCCAGCGCGGATTCTTCATGTTATTGGAACGCCGCAGGATGCGGCCCGTAATCGACGAACAGATCACGTTGGCCAGTTTGCTCGTCGATGTGGCCGCAAGTCGCTATGCGAGCGGCGGTGGCGCACAAGCCGACATCCTCAGGGCCGAGGCCGAGGTCGCCCGCCTGCAGGCGAAACGGCAGTCCCTCGCCGCCCAGATCCGCGGCGCCGAAGCGATGCTTAACGCGGGCCTCGGCCTGCCTGTGGATGCTTCAGTTCCGGAACTGGCTTATCAGCCCAGCCTTGCCGAGCCGGCGTCAATTGCAGAAGTGCTCGAACTGGCCACGGACAACCGGCCCGAGCTCGCGGTGGGAACCGCAGAGGTAAAGCGCGCTGGCGCAGAAACTCGCGCGATGCGCTCGATGTACAAACCCATGGCGACCGTAAAAGCTGGGTATGCCGAGACCATGGCCGAGGGTCCCGGAGCGATGCTGATGGTCGGCATCAGCGTTCCCATATGGCGGCGACGCCTGAGTAGCGGAGTCGCAGAGGCACAGGCCATGGAGCGCATGGCAGACGCCGATCTGGAAGCCATGCGCCGGATGGTCGCTGGCGAAACCCTTGCAGCGCGCGAAGACGTGATTGCAGCCCAGGTGCAGGTCAACCTGTTGCGCCAGGATGTGCTGCCTCGATCAAAATTAGCGATGGATGCGGCGCTTGGCAGCTATTCGTCGGGGCAAGGGTCCCTCATCGCGGTCGTCGAGGCCGCTCGGGCGCTTTGGCAGGCACAGGGGGATGAAGTCATGGCCGAAAGTGCATTGGGCGAAGCCTGGTCCAAGTTCGAACGGGCGACCGGGGACAGCCAGCGGAGGCGCCAGTGAAAACCTACTCACCCCGCGCGCTCATTGCTAGCGCCGTCATTCCCGTTGGGGTCTTGATCGCAATCCTCGCTTTTCAGGCACAACGCGAGAAATGGCCCTTTGCACCACAGCACCCGTCCAGCGAAGTTGCCGGTCGCGTAAAAACTGCGCCGGGGACGGCGGTAGCGGCGAGCACCGCTGCAGCGCGGGCGCCGGTTGAGTTGACTGCGAAGCAAGTGGATATGCTTGGCGTTCAAATGGAGGCTGCCGAGGTCCGAAAACTTGAGGAAACTGTCCCAGGCGTCGCAACTGCGGTGATCGACGAATCCCGTATCGTCGAGGTGCATCCGCGAGTTTCAGGCTGGCTGGAGCAGCTTTACGTGCGGACTACCGGCCAGAATGTCCGGGCCGGACAGGCGCTCGGAGCGGTTTTCTCGCAGGAGTTGTACGCATCACAGCTGGAATATCTGGCAGCCTTGCGGCGCGCGAACACCGCGCCTGCAAGCGTCGTACTCGCAGCGGGCAGGACCCGGCTGAAGGTGCTCGGAATGAGCGATGGTGAAATCAGGCAGATTGAAAGGACCCGACAGGCCAATCGGCTCGTGACCATTGTGGCCCCGCGAAGCGGGTTCGTACTGGATCGCGGCGCGACCCAGGGGATTACCGTCGACCCCTCCACCAATATTCTGTCGATCGCCGATGTGTCGCAGCTCTGGATCATCGTCGAAGTCGCGGAAGCTGGTGCCGGACGGATCCAGGTCGGTTCGCCCACTTCGCTGACATTCCCTCTGTCAGGACGACCTCCCTTCATCGCGCGGGTCGAATTCATCTATCCAATGCTCACGGAAAGAACGCGATCAATTCGGGTTCGAATGTCCGTGCCCAACATTGGCGGTGCCCTGCGCCCGGGCATGTACGGCAGCGCCCAGATTTCGGCAGCACCACGTAATGCCCTCACTATCGGCCGCGATGCGGTGGTTGATACCGGTATAACGCAGCACGTCTTTGTCCGGAGTGGTGACAATCGGTTCGAACCTCGCACGATCAAACTCGGTGCGAAGGTTGGAGACCGGGTGGAAGTCCTGGATGGACTTGCGGCTGGAGAACTCGTCGTTTCCGCTGGAGTGTTCCTCATCGACTCTGAAAGCCGCCTGCGAGCATCGGGGGCGACCGGACATGGAGGGCACGGAGGTTCTCCTCAACCGGCACCGGCGGGACAACAGACTGCGCCAGCTGCTGCCGCGCCTGCGCAACATGAGCATCAACCATGATCGAGCACATCATCGAATGGTGCGCCAAGCGGCGGTGGGTGGTGTTGGCGATCGCGCTCGTCCTATCGGCCTGGGCGGTCGACTCAATGCGCAAGACGCCTCTGGATGCACTTCCGGACCTTTCCGATCCGCAAGTGATCGTATTTACCGACTGGATGGGTCGCAGTCCCAACCTGGTAGAAGACCAGATTACCTATCCGCTGGTGCGAGCCCTGCAAAGTACACCCGGTGTCCGCACTGTTCGCGGATATTCGATGTTCGGGATGAGCTTTGTCTACGCAATCTTCGGTGACGACACAGACATCTACTGGGCCCGCACCCGAGTGTTCGAGCAGATTGGTCGTGTGCAGCAGCAACTGCCTGCGGGCGTAGTCCCGACGCTCGGTCCCGATGCAAGCGGCGTGGGCTGGATATATCAATATGTTCTCGAGGACACCTCAGGACGCTTGAATGCCGCTGAGTTGCGGGCGCTGCAGGACTTCACAGTGCGCCCAGCGCTCCAAGGTGTGAAAGGCGTCGCGGAAGTCGCCTCAATGGGGGGCTTCGAGCGGCAATACCAGATTTTGCTGAACCCAAACAAACTTGCGGCCTTCGGCATCACCCCAGCGGACGTTTCGCGCGCCGTGCGCGACGCAAACTCCGAAGTCGGTGCCCGCGTCCTCGAAATGAGCGGACGGGAGTATGTCCTGCGCGGACGCGGTTATGCCAAGACCCTGCAGGATCTCGAGCAAAGCGTCGTTACTGTTGCCGATGGTGGCACACCGATCCGCGTGCGCGACGTCGCCAGCGTGCAATTCGGTCCGGAGATTCGCCGCGGGACTGCAGACCTTGATGGCAAGGGTGAAGCCGTCGGCGGCATTGTGGTGATGCGATTGGGCTCAAACGCCCAGGAAGTGATCGAGGCGCTCAAAGGTCAGATTGGCCAGCTTGCATTGCCACCCGGAGTGCGCATCAAAACGACGCATGACCGTTCGGAACTAATTACCGGATCCATCGAGACATTGACGGATACGCTGATGATCGAAGGGGCTATCATTGCGATCATCTGCCTCATCTTCCTGATGCACGGCGGATCGGCGCTGGTTGCCCTCATCATCCTTCCGATGTCTGTGCTCCTGTCATTCATTGGCATGCGCTATCTTGGCATTTCAGCCAATATCATGTCCCTTGGCGGAATTGCGATTGCGGTCGGTGAATTGAGTGACGCCGCGATCGTGATGATCGAAAATGCGCACAAGCGACTGGCCGAGAATGCAAAACCGGAGGAACGCATTCGTGTCATCGTCGATTCCGCAAAAGAAGTCGGCAAACCGATCTTCTATTCCCTCCTCCTCATAACAGTCAGCTTTCTACCGATCTTCACGCTGACCGGGCAGGCCGGAAAGCTCTTCATGCCGCTGGCCTATACGAAGACGCTGGCCATGTTCTTTGCAGCAATCCTCTCGATCACGCTCGCACCGCCGCTGATGATCTGGCTACTGCGTGGCAGGTTCCGCACTGAAACAGAGAACCCGCTCAACCGCATACTCGGCAGTTTCTATCGCCCCATCGCACGATTCATCATCCAATGGCGCCTCGCCGTGGTCGGCGTCGCGGCACTCGTGATGGCCGCAACTGTGCCTGTTTTCATGCGTCTCGGCTCTGAATTCATGCCCCCGCTGGACGAGGGATCGTTGCTGGTGATGCCCACGACCTTCCCCGGCATCTCAATAGAAGAAGCCCGGCGCGCGCTGAACACGCAGCATCGGATCATCATGACCTTCGGTGAAGTTAAGATGGTCCATGGCAAAGCAGGGCGCGCGGAAACCGCCACTGATCCAGCCCAGTTGGACATGAGCGAATCGGTGATCACACTCAAACCCCATGACGACTGGCCGACAATTCCCGTCACACGTTGGTATAGCGATACGGCCCCATCGTGGGTTCAGGGAGGCCTGAGAACAATCTGGCCGGATCGCCGACAGCGTACCGTTTCGGAGCTATCGCGCGATCTTGATGCGGCCTTGCGCATGCCGGGTTACCAGATGGCGATTGCACCGCCCATCCGCACACGGATTGACATGCTCACAACCGGGGTGCGGACCCCGGTAGGCGTCAAGGTGTTTGGTCCCGATCTCGCAGGCATCGAGCGCTTGAGCGTAGCTCTTGAGGGGGCGTTGCGGACAGTTCCGGGAACGCGCAGCACCTTCGCCGAGCGTCAGAGCGGACGGGAGTACATCGACATTGAACCAAGGCGAGATGCGATAGCCCGATATGGTTTGACCGTGCGGGACGTTCAGGATCTGGTCGAGGCTGCGATCGGGGGCATGCCAGTGTCCACTGTCATTGATGGCAGAGCCCGATATTCCGTAAACGTCCGCTACGCGGCCGACTTCAGGGCCGACCCGCAGGCTCTGAACGAACTGCTCGTCCCGATCCCGGCACCCAAGACTTTGTCGTTCACCGAAGGCCGAACGGCAGGTGGCGGGTCATCGCCGGCGGGACAAAGCCAGGTTCAATCAGGCGCCGGGATGGACGCCATGGGCGGCGGCATGGGTAGCGGGGCCTCCGGCGGCAGTGGCACGAACAAGAATGCCGGGCCGATGAATGGAGCCGGCCGCACCGGTGCGGAGTGGAGCAATGGGCAGCAGGCCGGCTCCGTCGTACCCTTGGCGGCACTCGCGGACGTGAAAGTCGTCACCGGGCCGCCAATGATCAAGAACGAAAACGGCATACTGGTGGGCTACGTTTTCGCGGATATCGACACATCACAGCGCGACCTTGGCGGATGGGTGGATGATGCCAAAAGCGTCGTAGCAGATCGGATCGAAGTTCCACCTGGCTATCGCTTGCAGTGGACCGGACAGTATGAATTCATGGCGGAACTGACTTCGCGTTTGCGGACAGTGGTTCCCCTCACGGTCGTTCTGGTTGGCATATTGCTGTATCTGTCCATGGGAGGCTGGCAGCAAACCTTGCTGGTTATGCTGAGCTTGCCCTTTGCTATTGCCGGCAGCATCTGGCTCTTGGCACTCCTTGACTACAACCTTTCAACCGCTGTGTGGGTCGGATTGATCGCCGTCGGGGGGGTCGCGGCCCAGACCGGCACGGTGGTCGTGGTGTACCTCGACCAGGCTTATGCGGAAGCGGTGAAACAGGATCGGTTACGCACTGGGGACGATATCGATGCTGCTGTGATGGAGGGCGCTTCCCGGTGCCTTCGCCCGATGCTCATGACGGTCGCAACCACGGTGTTCGGGCTCATGCCACTGCTTTGGGAATCGGGCGTGGGCGCCGATCTTTCGGCGCGCACTGCCGCCCCCGTGGTTGGCGGCCTCTGGTTCTGCATGTTCCTGACTTTGCTCGTCATACCGGCCGCATATGCCCTGTGGCGTCACTCCCAGCTAAAGGCGTCCGGGACAGTACGGAGCGACGCGTAATGGCCCTGGAAGCGGTTCGATCGTCATCAACTGTCGGCCTGACGAGTGCAATTGCGGCCCGCCTTCTCGTGGAGGCGGGACCAAACGAATTGGGAGTGAAGTCGGCACGGCCAGCATGGCGCCTTCTCCTCGCCCAGTTCAACAGTCCCGTCATTTGGTTGCTGTTGGTGGCCTGTGTCGTCTCCGCGTTGGTCGGCGAAATCATTGATGCTGCCGCAATCGGGACGATTGTAATTGTCAATGGACTGGTAGGCTTCTTTCAGGAGTACCGAGCGGAAAAAGCCGTCCTCGCGCTGAGGGCGATGACCGCTCCGCGCGCGCGCGTCATCCGCGATGGCCGGACGCAGGTGATTGCCGCTGCTGCTGTCGTGCCCGGCGATCTGTTGGCACTTGAGGCAGGAGACGTTGTCGCCGCCGATGCCCGGCTGTTGGAGGCAAATGTCCTGACGGCTATGGAGGCCGCGCTTACCGGAGAGAGCACACCGGTAACCAAGACTGCGAAGCCGGGAGATCCGGCTGCCCCCCTGGCCCAGCGCAGTGACCATGTATTTGCCGGAACGCATATCGGAACGGGGACAGGTCTGGCAGAGATCATTGCCACCGGGATGCGGACGGAGCTCGGTCGCATTGCCGAAATGCTGACTGCGGCAACCGACGAGGCCACACCGCTCCAGGCACGCCTCGCGGTGCTTAGCCGTCGGCTGATGCTCATCTGTCTGGGAATCGTCGTTGCCGTAACCATACTCGGCTGGCGCCAAGGCCTGACCGGCCTCGATCTGCTTTTGCCCGCCATCTCCCTCGCGGTTGCGGCAGTGCCTGAAGGCCTGCCAGCCATCGTTACCATAGCCCTTGCGGTCGGCATGCAAAGGATGGCCGCGCGCCACGCACTCCTGCGGCGGCTCACAGCTGTCGAAACACTTGGTTGCGCAACGGTCATCTGCACGGACAAGACAGGAACATTGACGACGGGAGTTATGGCCGTCCGCGAAATCTGGGGCCAGGATCACCAGCGTGTGCTCGACACGGCGGCGGCCTGTTCGGACGCAGAGCTGTCAGCCGACGAACAAGGCGGCGTTGGCGACCCGACCGAGGTTGCCATCATTGTGGCCGCAGCGCAGCGCGATATCCGGCGAGATGCGATCGAAGCGGAACGCCCGCGTGTGTCGGTGTACCCGTTCGATGCAGACCGCAAATGCATGTCCATCTACCGCACGGACGGCCTTCTCTATGCAAAGGGCGCCGTCGAGGCGATCTCTGCACGATCGACGACTATTCCCGATGGCACCGAGGAGGCCGCCAGCGACATGGCCGCCCGCGGATTGAGGGTTCTGGCTATCGCCATGGGTCGCGCCGACAGTGAAGCAGATCTCGAGTTGGTCGGCCTGCTCGGCATTGCGGATCCTCCTCGAACAGAAGCGATCGATGCAATCGCGCTGGCGCAGGCAGCTGGTATCCGCACGGTGATGATCACAGGCGATCACAAGCTGACAGCCCATGCAATTGCCCAGGAAATGGGCATCCTGAAACCGGGGCAAAGTGCGGACGATATAGTGCACGCTCGCGCGACCCCGGAAGACAAGCTGCGAATAGTAAGAGAATGGAAGTCCCGCGGCGAGATCGTCGCCATGACCGGTGACGGCGTCAATGACGCACCGGCCTTGCGGGAAGCCCATATCGGCATCGCAATGGGCCAGACTGGAACGGAGGTCACGCGCGGTGCGGCAGACATCGTGTTGGCCGACGACAATTACGCGACGATTGTAGCGGCGGTTGAAGAAGGTCGAGGGATCTTCGAAAACATCCGCAAGTCCACGGCTTACCTAGTCGCAGGCAACATGGCCGAACTGGCGGTTGTGTTTGTCGGTGCTGCTTTGGGTTTTCCGACCATCCTGCTGCCGATTCACCTGCTTTGGATCAATCTGGTGACCGATGGACTTCCCGCTCTTGCACTGGTGACGGACCGCGGAAATTCCAGCTTGATGACCCGTCCGCCCCGGTCGGCAAGCGAGCAGATACTGGGTCGTCCCGAATGGCGCCGTATCCTTCTGGCAGCCGCAATACAGACGGTCTGTGTAATGGGGGTGTTCCTGTGGGCACGCGATGCCCGAAACCTCGAAGAAGCACGCAATCTTGCCTTCTCCGTGCTCGTTTTTGGCGAATTGCTGCGCGCCTTTTCTGCTCGGGACCCGGACCGGCCTTTCTGGGAAGTGGGGTTGTTCAGCAACATGAAGCTGGTGCTGATTGTCGTGGTGTCGCTGCTGGCTCAACTTGCCATCCACCATATGCCCACGACCCAGGAAGTTTTCCGGATCGGCCCGCTCTCACTGGCAGACTGCGCGCTGTCGCTCGGCGTTGGCGCGGTACCGTTGCTCATTCTGGAGTTGGAGAAGCTGGCAAGACGCCGGGCCAATGCAAGATAAAACGACCGGACGACGCCGAGAACCAATGCTAAAACGCCACCATTGCCAAGCTGAACTTCAACTGCGCGTCAATGCACCGGGCCAACGAAATGCCGGGACGAGGCGAACAGCGGCCTTGCTCATCGAGCACATAACCGAACCACTGCGCTGGCAATGTCCTCGGCGAGGCAGATGCCATTTGTGACATGTGGCACGGTGTCGCAGCTTATGACCGCTGCCGCCACTTGCTGGATTTCGGGATACGCATCGCCAGCGAAAAGTGGGTGAACGACAAGGCAAATGGGATCGACGAACCCCGCAGCCCGCAGATTTCGGGCAGCTTCGATCATGGTACGACCCGAAGACGCGATATCATCGACCAGAACAGGCTGGCAGCCGCGAAAGCCGGACAAGTTCGGCATTTCGATCCGCACGTCACGATCACCCGACCGCTGCTTTGCCAAGACCACATGCGGCGCCCCAGCGGCGCGTGCGACCTCGGTGACCCACTGCTCGCTCTCGGCATCGGGCCCAATGATCAGCGGCTTTGCAACATTGGTTTTTGCCCACGCCCCGAGCCTGGGTGCAGCATGCACCACGCTAGTCGGCATGTCGTAGATTTCGTCGAGCCCGGCGTAGCGATGTAAATGGGGGTCGACGGTAATCAGCCAGTCAAACGCCCTTGAGAGGACCTTTGCGAAGGTACGTGAGGTTATTGCTTCGCCAGGGGCAAATCGCTTGTCTTGGCGCATGTAGGCCAGATAAGGTGCGACCAGGCCGACGCGCGCGGCGCCGAGTTCCCTCGCGGCATCTGCGGCGAACAGGAGCGATGCGAGTTTGGGGTCGGGATCTGCCAAGGTGCAGGCCAGCACCACCTCGCTTCCGGCCAGGTCGGGCGGCAATCGCAAATAGCTCTCGCCATCCGGGAAACGGCGTGAGGCAATGCTTGCATGGTCACAGTTCAGGACTTGTGCCAGACGCTTTCCCGCTGTTTGTCCGTCGGGCAGTGAAAGGACCTGCAGATGCCCCGTCATTGGATCACCGTGAAGATCGCGCCATCTGCTGCCGCATAGGCAAGAGCATAATCGAGTTCGCCCCGGCTTTCCGCATGGACCGTGCAGAGCTCAGCACCGGATTCGACAATGTCGCCGCGTCTCACATGCATCTCGATACCAGCTGCCTTGGCTGCTGGCGCGCCTGCCAGTTTCGCGATCTTGGCCAGCTTGCGATTGTCCATCTCGGCGATCTTGCCGGACCGAGCGGCCGTCAGCGTGTGCCGGTGGCTCGACACAGGTGGAGTGCGCATTCCACCTTGCGCTTCGCAGATCCTCTGAAATTTGTCCCAAGCCCGCCCATCCAGCAGCGCCTCCGCGGCGAGGGCATCACCCTGCCCCGCCGGAGCCCGGCCTCCCAGCTCCAGAATAGCGCCTGCCAGTTGCACAGCACGATGACGCAAGTCGTCCGGGCCATCCTTGTTCTGCAACACGGCCAGAATGTCACGCGCCTCCAGCGCTGGCCCAATACCACGACCGATTGGTTCAAGTCCCGGCCCTTCCAGGATACGGGTCTTCAGACCAAATGCAGTCGCAACCGACAGCAGGGCGTCGCCGAGTTCGCGTGCCGCTGCTTTGCTGCGCACTTTTGCCGATGGTCCGACGGGCATGTCGATTACCAGATGGGTTGCACCCGCAGCGATCTTCTTCGAAAGCACGGAGGCGACCATCTGACCGACCGCATCGAGATCGAGCACCCGTTCAATACCTATGATGATGTCGTCTGCCGGGCTCAACCGCACGGAGCCCCCCCATACTATGCAACCGTTCTCCTGTTCGACAACCCGGCGTATGGCTGCCAGGTTGAGGTCTACCGGCGCGAGCGTCTCCATCGTGTCGGCGGTGCCGGCTGGCGACGTGATCGCCCGGGACGAGGTCTTTGGCATTACCAGACCGTGGGCAGCGATGATCGCCACGACAATGGGGGTAGTCCGGTTCCCGGGAAGGCCGCCGACACTGTGCTTGTCAACCACCACTTCCGAACCCCAGGAGAGGCGGTCGCCAACGTCCACCATTGCCCCGGTCAGACCCATCGTTTCTTCGTAATCGAGGGGAAAGGCCGAACATGCCGTGACGAAGGAGGCCAAGTGAACATCATTGTAGCGACCAGCCACGATGTCAGTCACGATCGATCGAAATGCACCTGGCGCGAGACGGTTTCCGTATACGCGGCTGCGCAGATCGCTCAGAGAGGCAATCGGCGGCGGGTGATGGACAGTCACCAGATCGCCCGGCTTTACGCCTAGGTTGACCAGAGCGTCTTCCGACAGACCAATTTCTCCCTCGGCCAGTAAATCTCCGGATGTGCGCACGATATCGGCGATGATTTCGCCGCCAGCGGAACTGATCAGCAACTCGGAACGCGCCGTGAACCCCTCTGCACGGCAGACATAGCAGTCCTCACGCATGAACACGCTCGGCTGATGCTGGGTAGTGGTCACTCCGAGGCGGCGAACCGTCAGTTGGTGCGGCGCATGTTCGCCGGACGACGCAACGAAAGACGGTCCGGCAGTGGTCATGCCAGGATCGCCCGTTCGCCCTGAACCGGGATCTTGCATTTCCAGCCCAGTTCCTTCTCGATCCGCTGTCGCAAGGCTTCCGAAGCAGTCGGTTCGCCGTGGGTGATGAAAGTCATCCGAGGCGGCTTCTTGATTGCAGAAATCCAACGCATGATCTCATCCGCGTCTGCATGGCCCGAAAGCATCGGCAAATTGGCCACCTCGGCATTGAGCGGGATCTGCTCACCGTGGATCTTGAGACTTCTGGCGCCTTCAACCATTCTTGCGCCGCGCGTTCCAGCAGCCTGGAACCCCGCGAAGAGGATCAGGTTGCGTGGGTCGGGGGCGAACTGCTTGATGTGGTGGACTACGCGGCCGCCCGTTGCCATGCCGCTGGCCGAGATGATGATCTTCGGCTCATGGCTCCGCGAAATCTGCTTCGACGTTTCGACATCGCGCACATATTGCGGTACGTCGCAGGTCTCTTCGCACTGTTCGGGGGTAAGACGATGGTCCCCCAGATGCCGGCAGAATATCTTGCTGGCACTGATGGCCATGGGACTGTCCAGATATACGGGCACCCCCCGAAGCCGTCCGGCCTTCCTGAGGCGTGACAGGTGGAAAAGCAGCGTCTGCGCGCGTCCGACAGCAAAGGCCGGGATAACCACTGTCCCGCGACGCTCAATGCATTTCTCGATGGCCTCGCCAAGGGCTTCCATCGCATCGACACGTTCATGCAGCCGGTTGCCGTAAGTAGATTCCAGAACGAGGTAGTCTGTCTCGAGGGGAACTTCGGGATCCTTCATGACCGGATCATCATAACGGCCAAGGTCACCTGAGAAAGTGACCTTCCGCGACCCGGTCGTCAATTCGATGAAGGAGGCGCCAAGGATATGCCCAGCGCGGCGAAATTTGAACCGGGTGCTGTCGGCCAGCTCCTGCTCGGTTTCGAAGTCAACCGGTGCAAAATATTCAAGGGCAGCCTTTGCATCATCTTGCGTGTATAGCGGCAGTGCCGGTTTGTGACGACTGAACCCGCGATGGTTCGAGAAATCCGCGTCCTTCTCCTGAAGGAAACCGCTGTCCGGCAACAGGAGCTGACACAGATCGGCCGTCCCGGTGGTACTGACGATCCGCCCTGCCCAACCGTTCTTGACCAGTCTCGGCAGATAGCCGGAGTGATCGATGTGCGCATGCGTGAGCAGGACCGCATCTACCGTTTCTGCCGCATGGGGAATTTCTTCCCAGTTGCGTTCACGCAGCTCGCGCCCCCCTTGGAAAAGCCCGCAGTCGACGAGCAGGCGGGTATCGGCTGCTTCAACGAGGTAACGCGACCCAGTGACCGTCCCGGCGGCGCCAAGGAAGCGGATGGAAAATTCATCAGCCGCTGGCATTGCTGTCTCTCTGGCAGTTCCTTTCGCTGCATTCATCGCTTCGCCCCTTTCTTCCTACTGCCAGTGCGAGGTCAGGATGCAGGCCTGTTCTATGCGCTAATCCGGTGACCCCAGCATTCATACTTGCCCTCTGCGAGGCACACCCTCTCGTCAGGCGGCCTGGAAACCTAGAGGCCTCTGGCTGCGTAACGGGCGTATACCCGCGTCCCGCCGGGCCCGAACGCCGTTACGACAATGGCTACGCTCCGGTTGCCGGAAACTTCCATGCCGGGCGAGCCCATGGGCATGCCCGAGACGGCAAGCCCAGTAACGCCGCGCGGTCGCTCGCGGAGAACTCGCTTCATATCGGCAATCGGCACATGCCCCTCGAAGACGAGCCCATTGATTACCGCTGTATGGCAGGACACCAGGTTCGGTGGAACGCCCAGACGGGTCTGGTAGGCATTGCGCCGGGCGTCATCGATCATCCTGATATTCTGACCGAACTGCTGCTTGACCAGCGCGAACCACTTCTCGCAGCAGCCGCAGCCTGGATCGCGGTGAACGACCCCGGTTGTGGCAGCGAGAGCAAGGGATGGAACCGCAGCGGCAAGTAAGACCGCGAGGCGTAGGGATCTTCTCATTGCGGTTCCTCGCGCTGCCGCTGTTACTGTGCGGCCTTGCCGTGCTGGCTCAGCCAGGCCTGAAGGCCGACGATGTCCCGAGTCTGTGCCGCGATATCCTGGTTCGCCAATCGCAGGACGCGGGAATCCTTGCTGCTGGCCACGACAAGCCGCGACATTGCAACCGCGCCGCGGTGATGCTCGATCATCTTGCGCACATAGGTCTCGTTCGCATCGGCGCCGGTCGCATGCATCATCGCCATGTGCATGTCCATTTCAGCCGGCGGAAACGGGTTAGCTGCCGTTGGCTGCATCATCGGCATATGCTGCATATCGCCCATGCCCGGCATCCCACCCATGCCTGGCTTGCCCTCCATTCCCTTCATGCCGCCCATTCCGGGCATGCCTTCCATCCTTTGGCCTGCCGGAGGTGCGGGCGAGGCTGGAGTTGCCTGGGGCAGTGCAGGAAGAGTGGCGACAGGCGCAGCGGTCTGGCCATGGGTATGATCGTGTTCGGCGCTCGTTGAGGGCTGAGTTTGCGCGACGGCGCTTGTCCCCGTCATGGCAAGTGCGACGGTCGTTGCGAGTGCCAAAATCTTCATGTTGCTTCTCCTGAGCCGGTCTTGAAAAGCTATACGCACGTGCCGCAATGCCCCCTCGCAACCTGAGCAAAATATTCGCGGCTCCCGGATGCTGCGCGTTCAGAACCAGAAACGGATGCCGGCAACGAAGCTCGTCGATGACGCGTTCTCGCCAGCTGCGCGTGCATAGTGCGCCGTGTCACCAAATTTGCGTTCCCACGACACACCGACATAGGGCGCGAATTCCTTGCGCAGTTCATAGCGCAGGCGCAGCCCCAGTTCGAGATTTGACAGGCCGGAGCCAATCCCACTTTCCGGAACGTCCTGCGCTGCGATATTCGCCTCGAGGCGCGGCTGCAAAATCAATTTCTGCGTGATCCGCTGGTCAACGTCGACTTTGATCCGGGCGAGGACATCGCCTTTCGTCGAGACAAACGCCGCCGTTTCGACCTCGAACCAATACGGAGCGAGCCCCTCGATGCCGATAGTGGCATAAGTCCTGTCTGGCCCCTTGCCGAAGTCCTGGCGAACACCGCCTTGCAGGTTCCAGTAGGGATCCACTGCATGGGACCAGAGCGCCTGCAACTCACCATGATGGCTCGCTTCGCCGAAGTTGCCTTCGCCTTCGGACTCGAGTGCAAGACGGTCGATGTCGCCGCCGAACCAGGCGCTGGCATCCCAGCGATACCCGTCGCGGCCATTTCGCGCCTGAAACTCGGCGATGTTGAACAGCACCTTGTGGAATTTCATACCCCCATGTTCGCCTAGCAGCGCGGATTGCGCCTCAGCCATCGCAGCGGGATCGAAGTAAGTGTCGGCAGCGCGGTCGCCTGCCACGGGCGGCGGCGAAGCGTTGCCCGGCTCCAGATCGGTGCCGGCCCTTTCTTTCGTATCCTGAGGTGCGGCTTCGGGCATCGGCATCGCTTCCATGCCGTGCATGTCATGCCCGGCATGGGCTTCAGTCTCGGCCGGCGGGGGGGATGGTGTCGCCGGGGAGGCTGGCGGGGCTGGCAAGGCGTGGCCATGATGCATCCCGTGATCCACCGGCGGGATGGTGGTCTGGGCAGACACCGCAGTAGCTAGAACGAGCGGGAACACCGCGAGCAATGTAAGCCGGGTCATGCCGCATCTCCCGCATCACGCACTTGCACCACGCGCATCATCCCTGCGTGCATGTGCAGGAACATGTGACAGTGGAAGGCCCAGTCGCCGTGGATACCGGTCACGTCGAAGCTGACCTTGCCGCCCGGTGCGACGTTTACCGTGTGCTTGCGCGGGCTGTACGCCCCGTGTCCGGTGACCAGTTCAAAGAAATGCCCGTGCAGGTGGATTGGATGATTCATCATGGTGTCGTTTATCAGGGTCACGCGCACCCGCTCATCCGTCCGGAGCGCTATCGGCGTCTTCGCCTCCGATAGCGTCTTACCGTCCATCGACCACATGTAGCGCTCCATGTTGCCGGTGAGGTGAACCTCGATTTCCCGCGCAGCCCCGCGTTCGTCTGGATTTCGCTCCAGCGCCACGAGATCGCGATAGACCAGAACCTTGTGGTCGACGTTCTCAAGGCCGACGCCGGGTTCTCCGGTTCGGTCCACAGGCATCGGCGCGATCGACTGAACACCGGGGCCAAGCACCACCTGGGGCGCATTGGCCCCGTCACGCATCGACATCGAGTGTCCGGCAGCGCCCGCCTGCCCTGCCGCGCCGCTACCGGTGGCAGGCATATCCATGCCGGCCATGTCATGCCCGGCATGTGGATCATCGGAGACAGAAGTATCCATGCCTCCCATGCCCATGTCCTTCATCGTCAGCAGCGGACGTGCGCGCAACGGCGGAACCTCAGCAGCCATCCCCGGCCGGGGAGCCAGTGTAGCGCGAGCGAGACCTGACCGGTCAGCCGCCTCACCGACGATCGTATAGGGGCGATCCGCGGTCGGCGTGACAATCACGTCGTACGTCTCGGCAATGGTCATTTGCAGTTCGTCGACCGGAACCGGACGCACCGGAAGTCCGTCGGCCGCAACCACCGTCATCCGCAAACCCGGGATGCGGACGTTGAAGATCGTCATCGCCGATGCGTTGATGAACCGCAGCCGGACGCGTTCGCCAGGCTCGAACAGCGCCGTCCAATTGTCATTCGGACCATAGCCGTTGACAACGTAGGTATAGACCGAACCGGTCACGTCGAGGATGTCGGTAGGATCCATCCGCATCCGCGCCCATTCAAGGCGCTCGGCATGGGTCTGGTCCTTGCCCTCCGCCAACCCCGCCAGCGTCTGCTTCTGCCGGTTGAAATATCCGGATTCCTGCTTGAGCTTCGTGAACAGCGTATGCGGGTGGATGAAGCTGTGGTCGGAAAAGACAACCACATGTTCGCGATCATAAGCGATCGGATCGACATCCTTGGGATCGATCACGATCGGGCCGTAATGGCCCATCGCCTCCTGCAGGCCGGAGTGGCTGTGGTACCAGTAAGTACCCGACTGCTCGAGTTGAAACTCATAAGTGAATGACGAATGCGGCTTGATCCCCGGAAAGCTGACCCCCGGCACCCCGTCCATCTGGAACGGCACAAGCAGCCCGTGCCAGTGAACCGAGGTCTCCTCATCCAGCGCGTTGTCGACCGTGATCCTGACCTTTTGCCCTTCACGTAGTCGCAGCAGCGGCGCTGGCACGGTGCCATTCATTGCAATGACGTGGGCATCACGGCCGTCGACACGAACCATCTCGTGGGCAACTCGAAGAGCAATGGTGTCGCCCGAGAGCTGCGGCACCGGTCGGGCGATGCCGCGGGAAACCGGCTGTGCCCAGGCAGGCATCCACGCGGCAAGTGCAAAGCCGCTGCCAGCGAGGCCGGCACCGCGCAGCAGCGCGCGGCGATCTATGCCCGGAACGGACGCGTAGTTGGAAGTCATGGGAAGCAGTCCTGCCTGATACCTGTTGCGTACAGATACGCAGAAGTTGCGTCAGACCCTCAAAATTTCCTGCAAGTTATTGCGTGCGCGGTGGAGCCGCGTTTCGACAGCTTTTTCGGTAATGCCCAAAAGCACGGCAGTTTCCACCTGCGAAAGCCCCTCGACCGTGCGCAGCACCATTACGTCCTTGAGCTTAGCCGGAAGTCTGCTCATTGCGCTAAGAACATTGGCCAGTTCCTCACGATCGCTGGCTTCGCGTTCAACATCGGCCGAGAGATCGACCGGATCAGGGGCGCTTTCCAATGGCGTAGCAAACGAGAAGAGCGCGCTCACCTTTCTGCGCCGTGCCCAATCACGACATTTGTTGAGCGCAATACGGGTCAGCCAGTGCCTGAGCGGCCTCGACTGATCGAAGCGCCCCAGCGCGGCAAATCCGGCAATGAAGGTCTGCTGGGCTATATCGAGAGCTGCATCGTCGTCGGCGGTATGCGCCCTGGCGAAACGGAAAATGGCATCGCGATGCCGACGCAACAATTCGGTATAGGCGGTTTGCCTTCCTCCGATCGCCAGAGCTGCCAGTTCGCCGTCCGAACACGCACCAAGATCGAGGCTCATTTTGCCTCGGCGGTCAGCGCCTTGACCACTGCGTCATCAAATTGCGCGGCCTGTTCCGGTCTCAGCACACTGCGCATGGCGAATATGTGCTCGAGCGTTGCCTTCTGGAGTTCTCCCATCGCCTGATGCGAACGGTCGATCGCTGCGCTGACTTGCGGGCCATAGCCGCGCTCGGTCTGGATAGCCTGCGCGAGGCGGGAGTTATCCGCTCGCAGTTCCAGTTCGAGCGCCTGCCGCTGGATGGCAAATTGCGCTTCAAGGGCTTCGATCTTCGTTTCCTGGCCAGAATCCAGATCGAGTTTCTCGTGGAGGAGGTGGTGAAGCTCGCTTTCAACTGGCGGGGGCGGAACAATGTAGCTGCGGCCCACAAAGACGCCTGCCAATGCCGCACCAAAGGCGATGAGGATAACCAGCAGGTAACGGGATCGATTGTTCATTCCGCACTCGTCAGCAGCGTCGACGGGGCCAGCGCCGCAGGCGCTCCCAGCGGAAACGAATTTGACGCTGCATTCGCAGGTGCACCAGGAATGGCGGAACCCAAAAGCCCGGTAACGAGTGCGACTGCGGCCGCTGTTGCAAACAGCCCGCCTGACTGACGACCGCCCGCAGCCAGTTCCCGCTGCAACCCGTCAAGTACCGCAGCATCTATCATGCTCAGGCGCGGATCAACCGGAAGGTCTCGCAATCGGGCAAGTGCGCTTTCGATATCTGTCATTTTTCCTCTCCAAACTCGTCAGCCTTCATACGCAACGGAAGGACCAATCCCTCAAATTATTTTGGGCTGGAATGTGAGGGGTCAGGGCGCGACCCGCGTATTGCCTGCAGATATCCCAGGAGTGTTGCATGAAGACCATCAGATCGATCGCCACCGCCATCGCTGCGATTGCGATGACAACGGCCGTTCCCGCGCTGGCTCATCCAAGGCTGGTATCCTCGATCCCCGCCGCGCAGTCAGCGGTACAAAATGCGCGCCAGATAACCCTTCGCTTCTCCGAACGGCTGATGCCGCAACTGACAGGTCTGGAAATTGCGCCTGCCGGTATGTCCCATGCTGATCATGCGGCTCACACGGGCATGGCTCCGTTGCCCGCGATCCGGACGAAATTTTCGTCCGACGGCAAGACACTGATCGCTACTTTTGCGAGGGCCTTGCCACGCGGGGCCTATACCGTGACCTGGCATGCGGTGTCGGCTGACACGCATCGAATCCAGGGCCAGTTCGCCTTCTCCGTCAGGTAGCAGATATGTCGGAGGGGCCGGTCATAGCCATACGCTTCGGTCTTTTTGCAGTTGAAGGACTTCAACTGGGCGTGCCGCTGTTCGGTCTTTATGCGTTGCGCCCGTCGGAACGCAGCCTGCTCCCATTCCGGGCTTGCCTGATCCTACTGGGGCTCGGCGCAGTAGCGCTGAACATTCTGGGTTTTACCCTGTGGATAGCCAGCATGTCAGGCACATCCATCGATACCATCGATCCTGACCTTGCCCGTACAATCCTGCTGACGGCTCCCGTGGGCTGGGCCTTTGCACTACGCCTTGCGGTCACCTTGCTTGCCCTCGCTCTCGTCTTGCTGGTTTCGACGAACAACACGAACGCGCTGACTGGGATTGCCGCTCTGAGCAGCATCGCTCTCGCATCACTGGCGTGGAACGGACATGGCGTTGCTACCGAAGGCGCGCTGGCGTGGCCTCACCTGATTGCCGACATTGTGCATCTGCTGGCCGCTGGCGTGTGGCTGGGCGCGATTGCCTGCCTCTTCTATATGGTGGCCCGTCCGAAGCCTTCGCTCGCTGATCTGACCGTAGCCGAACGATGCCTCAGAAATTTCGGTGTCTTAGGGTCGCTCGTTGTCGCACTGCTGATTGTCACAGGGCTAATCAACGGGTTCGCTATTCTCGGCGGCCAGCCTCTCGGTCCCGGCATCGGTTCCACCTACATTGTCCTGATGGTGGTCAAGCTGGCGCTGTTCGGTCTCATGCTTGCGCTCGCAGCGCTCCACCGGTTCCAGCTTGTTCCCGCAGTGGAACGCGCCACCGACCACTCAAACAAAGCGATGACCATTCGCCGAATAAGATCAAGTATGGTCGTCGAACTGGCTGCTGCGTTCCTGATCCTTGGCCTGGTCGCATGGCTGGGAACGCTGGAACCAGGCTGGTGACGCGTCGCATTCCATCTTCACCTGCCAGCGCAGGCCGTCAGTCATCCCCTCATTTGAAAGGACCATTCCATGTCAGAGCATGACCCCCATGGCGGTGGAAAGATGTCCGGCCTCGCCAAACTCGTCTTCGGCGGCTTCGCGATCGTGGCTGGCTACTACCTCTTCACCGAGCACACCGTGCACCTGCTGAGCGCCTTGCCGCTCCTGCTCTTCCTGTCCTGCCCGATCATGCACCTCTTCATGCATCATGGTCACAAACACGGCGGTGGTCCGCCGTCTGGCAAGACGCAGGGGGCCGGCGACGCCGGCGCACAGTGATGGAGGGCACGATGGCCATGCATCAGATGCAGGGCTTCGGCCTGTGGGGCCTCGCCTTCGTCAACTCGGTGGTGTTCATCCTGTTCGCTCTGAGCTTTTTCAAACCGCAATTGGCAAGGGACTGGCGTAGCTTCAGCGCGTTCAGCGCCTTTCTCGTCGCGCTCTTTGCCGAAATGTATGGATTCCCACTCACCATCTATCTGTTCGCCGGCTGGCTCCAGTCGCACTATCCCGGCGTCAACTGGTTCTCGCATGACGCCGGCCATCTGCTCGAGATGATGTTCGGGTGGCGGGTCAACCCCCACTTCGGCCCATTTCACATGGCCAGTTTTGTCCTGATTGGTGCTGGGTTCTGGATGATCTCGGTGGGCTGGGCTGTACTCCATGCAGCGCAACAGCGCGGCGCAATGGCGACCACCGGCATCTACGAACGGCTCCGGCACCCGCAATACGTCGGCTTCATCCTGATCCTGACCGGGTTTCTGCTGCAATGGCCAACGCTGCTGACGCTGGCCATGTATCCGGTTCTGGTCGTGATGTACGTCCGCCTCGCCCGTCATGAAGAAAAGGCCGCCATTGCCGAATTTGGCGATGCCTATCGCGGCTACATGGGGCGCACGGGTAGCTTCTTTCCAAAATGGCGAACCCGAAGCGCAGATTGAGCGGTTTCCCTTGTTACTGGCAAAATAGTCGCTTGACCCTGACATTATGTCAGACCCCACATGATGATGCGTTGAAGGAGAATCGATATGGCATCGACTGATCACAAGGCGCACCAACATGGCGCAAGCTGCGGCGGCGGCGCGAAAACAGGCGCAGAAAGCGCGACAGATCCGGTCTGCGGAATGAAGGTGGACCCTGCTGCCACCGAACACCACGCAACCCACGCGAGACAAGAATACCATTTCTGCAGCGCAGGCTGCCAAACCAAGTTCGTCGCCCATCCTGATCAGTATCTGTCTAAGAAGGTCTCACCGCCGGTGCCCGCCGGCACCGGTGACGTCATCTATACCTGTCCGATGCACCCCGAGGTCCGGCAAGTCGGCCCCGGTTCCTGTCCGATCTGCGGGATGGCGCTGGAGCCGGAAACTGTGTCGGCCGATCCCGGTCCCAATCCTGAACTCGCCGATATGACCCGCCGCTTCTGGGTGGCATTGGTGCTTACCCTGCCGGTCTTTGCCCTTGAAATGGGCGGCCACCTTACAGGCCTCATGATGCTCGTCGGCAAGCAGACATCGAACTGGATCCAGTTCGTGCTGGCGACGCCGGTTGTTCTGTGGGCGGGTTGGCCATTCTTCACACGCGGCTGGGCCTCGCTCAAGTCGCGCCACCTCAACATGTTCACGCTGATCGCCATGGGGGTCGGTGTCGCCTATCTCTACAGCCTCGTCGCGCACTTCGCGCCGTCGCTGTTCCCCCCGGCTTTCCGCGACACGATGGGCACAGTGCCCGTCTATTTCGAAGCTGCGGCCGTCATCACCGTGCTTGTCCTGCTGGGGCAAGTTCTGGAGCTGCGCGCGCGTGAGCGCACCTCCGGCGCGATCAAGGCGCTGCTCGACCTCGCACCCAAGACCGCGCGCAGGGTTACTGCTGATGGTCAGGACGAGGAAGTCACGCTCGACCTCGTCGTTGTGGGCGATCACTTGCGCGTCCGTCCGGGCGAGAAGATTCCTGTCGATGGTGTGATTGCCGAAGGGCGGGTCTCGATCGATGAATCGCTGGTCACCGGAGAATCCATGCCGGTCACAAAGGAGGCTGGGGCCAAAGTCATCGCCGGCTCGATCAACAAGACCGGCAGCTTCGTCATGGTCGCCGAGAAGGTCGGCGCCGAGACGCTGCTTGCGCGCATCGTCCAGATGGTGGCCGAGGCGCAGCGCAGCCGCGCGCCGATCCAGCGCATGGCCGATCAGGTCTCCGGCTGGTTCGTGCCGGTGGTGATTGCGGTTGCACTGATCGCTGCTGCGGCATGGGCCCTGTTCGGACCGGACCCGCGCCTGACCTATGCGCTGGTCGCAGCAGTATCCGTGCTGATCATCGCCTGCCCCTGCGCGCTGGGCCTCGCCACGCCGATGTCGATCATGGTGGGCGTCGGACGCGGCGCGCAGGCAGGTGTCCTCATAAAGAATGCCGAAGCACTCGAGCGGTTCGAGAAGATCGACACGCTGATCGTCGACAAGACCGGGACTCTGACCGATGGGCGTCCTGCAGTCACTGCTATCCGCACCGTCAGCGGATGGGATGAGAGTGAGATATTGCGCCTTGCCGCGAGCATTGAGCGCGGCAGCGAACACCCGTTGGCCGATGCCATCCTGCGCGCCGCTCAAGACCGCAAGCTGGTTCTGGAGCAGGCGAGCGACTTCGACTCTCCGGTCGGGCGCGGCGTCACCGGCACGGTGTCGGGCAAGCATGTCCTGCTCGGAGGCCCACGGTTCATGGCGGAGCAGAAAATCGATACGACTGCGCTTAACGAAGCAGCCGAAGCGATGCGCGCCGAGGGCGCAACCGCAATCTTCGCAAGCGTCGATGGGAAGATCGTCGGGCTTCTGGGCATCTCCGATCCGATCAAGGAAACCTCGGCTCAGGCAATCCGCGAGTTAAAGGCCGATGGCATCCGCGTTGTCATGATGACCGGCGACAATCGCACCACGGCGCTTGCGGTTGCAGCCCGCCTCGGCATCGACGATGTCGAGGCCGAGGTGCTTCCCGAAGACAAGGCCAGCGTCGTCCAGAAGCTCCGCGCCGAGGGCCGCAGCGTGGCCATGGCCGGGGACGGCGTCAACGATGCCCCGGCATTGGCGGCGGCCGAAGTCGGGATCGCGATGGGAGCCGGCGCGGATGTCGCCATTGAAAGCGCGGGAGTGACCTTGCTGCAAGGCGATCTGAACGGCATCGTCCGGGCGCGCCGCCTGTCGCGTGCGGTGATGCGCAACATCCGCCAGAACCTCGTGTTTGCTTTCGCCTACAACGTCGCCGGCATTCCGATCGCAGCGGGCGCGCTCTATCCTGCCTTTGGCTGGATGCTCTCGCCCGCCATCGCGGCTGCGGCCATGGCGCTGTCTTCGGTGAGCGTCATAACCAATGCCTTGCGCCTGCGGATCGTCCGGCTGTGACCGACTTGTCTCATCATGTCCTGACGATCAACGTCGGCTCGTCGAGTATCAAGTTCGCCTTGTATCAGATGGACGACCCGCCAAAGCGTGGACTACATGGCAAAGTCGACCGCATCGGCCTGCGTGGAACCACCTTCGGTTTCGATGAACCCGCCGGGAAGCGTCAGGACGATCGGGGCATCGGTGACCTCGATCACCGGTCGGCGGCCAATTTTCTGCTCGACTGGCTGGACAAGCAGGTGGGTCTCGCGTCGATCACGGCGGTGGGCCATCGCGTAGTCAACGGCGGCGGCAGTTACCGCGAGCCGCATCGCGTCACGCAGGAACTGCTGGGCGAGATGCACCGTATCAGCGCCTATGCCCCGGAGCATCTGCCTGCCGAGATCGGTCTAATTGAAATGATCCATGAGCGGATACCGGGCCTGCCGCAGGTGGTGTGTTTCGACACGTCGTTTCACCGGGATATGCCGCGTGTTGCCAAGATACTTCCCATTCCAAGGCGCTTCGCAAACAAGGGCGTCGAGCGCTACGGCTTTCACGGCCTGTCCTATGAGTTTCTTATGGGAGAGCTCGCACGCGTGGCAGGCGCCCAGGCTGCCGAAGGGCGGGTGATCCTGTGTCATCTCGGAAATGGGTCGAGCCTTGCAGCGGTCCGCAGCGGCAAGAGCGTTGACACCAGCATGGGCTTTACCCCAGCGGCAGGCGTACCCATGAGCACGCGTTCCGGCGATCTGGATCCTGGTCTGGTCTGGTACCTGGCGCAAACCGAACAAGTAACCGCGCAGCAGTTTCACAGAATGATCAACCATGAGTCGGGGTTGCTAGGCGTTTCGGAAACGAGCTCCGACCTGCGGGATTTGTTAGGCCTCGAGGCGAGCGATGTTCGGGCTGCCGAAGCCATTGCGCTGTTCTGCTACCAGGTAAAGAAGTGGATCGGAGCCTTTACCGCCGCGCTCGGCGGACTGGACACGCTCATCTTTGCGGGTGGCATCGGCGAGAACGCCCCCGCAATCCGCGCACGCATTTGTGATGGTCTCGACTATCTCGGCGTCCAGTTTGATGAGATCCGGAACGCAGCCGGAGAGGCGGTTATCTCAGCCGCTTCAAGCCAGGTCGAAGTGCGCCTGATTCGGACAGACGAAGACGTAATCATAGCAAAAGCGGTCTTCCGAATGCTTTCCGGCACCGATCCAAGCCGCATCTCTCAATCCGAGGAATAGGTCCATGAACAAACCCCTGTCGTCGGAACTCGTCGCAAATATGAACGCCTATTGGCGTGCGGCCAACTACCTCTCCGTCGGACAGATCTATTTGTACGACAACCCATTGCTGAAGACCCCCTTGACGCTCGATCACGTGAAGCCCCGGCTGCTTGGTCACTGGGGCACCACTCCTGGGTTGAACTTCATCTACGTTCATTTGAATCGCATCATCAACGAGCACGACCTGAATGTGCTTTACGTCACTGGACCGGGACACGGCGGCCCGGGGCTGGTCGCGAACACCTATCTGGAGGGCACCTACAGCGAATTCTACCCGGACATCTCGCAAGACGAACAGGGAATGAAGAAGCTGTTCACCCAGTTTTCCTTCCCCGGAGGCATTCCGAGTCACGTGGCGCCGGAAACCCCTGGCTCCATCCATGAAGGTGGTGAACTCGGCTATTCCCTGGCACACGCCTACGGCGCCGCGTTCGACAATCCTGACCTTCTTGTGGCGTGTGTGGTGGGCGATGGCGAAGCCGAAACCGGCCCGCTCGCCACCAGCTGGCACTCGAACAAATTCCTCAATCCGGTGCGGGACGGCGCGGTCCTGCCTATTCTGCATCTCAACGGCTACAAGATTGCCGGCCCCACCGTGCTTGCCCGCATTCCTCGTGACGAGCTCGAATCCCTGTTCCGCGGCTACGGCTACACGCCATACTTCGTCGAGGGCGACGACCCGATGGAGATGCACCAGCTCATGGCTGCGACGCTCGACACCGCGATCGCAAGCATCAAGGGCATCCAATGCGAGGCCCGCGCTAACGGATTCAAACAGCGCCCGCTCTGGCCCATGATCATCCTGCGCTCACCGAAAGGCTGGACGGGTCCGAAGGAAGTCGATGGCAAACCGACCGAGGGGACCTATCGTTCGCACCAAGTGCCGATGGGCGACATGAGCCACCCCGGCCATGTGAAGATCCTGGAAGAGTGGCTAGAGAGCTATCGCCCGCACGAATTGTTCGACGAGACGGGCAGGCTCCGTCCCGAACTGGCCCAACTGGCTCCGAGCGGCACCCGCCGGATGGGAGCCAACCCGCATGCCAACGGCGGTCTCCTGTTGAGCGACTTGCAGCTGCCAGATTTCCGCAATTACGCCGTGAAGATACCGAAGCCGGGCAGCGTGAGTGCCGAGTCCACGCGCGTCCAGGGTGAACTGATCCGCGACGTGGTGAAAATGAATCCGGAAACTTTCCGAGTTTTCAGTCCAGATGAGACCGCGTCAAACCGCTGGGGCGCAGTGTTCGAGGTGACGAGCCGCTGCTCGACCGCCGAAATCGTTCCGGGCGACGACCACGTCGCGCCCGATGGCCGGGTGATGGAAGTATTGAGCGAGCATCAGTGTGAAGGATGGCTCGAAGGCTACCTGCTCACAGGACGGCATGGCTTTTTTTCGTGCTACGAAGCCTTCATCCACATCATAGATTCGATGTTCAACCAGCATGCCAAGTGGCTCGACGTTGCGAACCACGTTCCATGGCGACGGCCGATTGCGTCTCTGAATTACCTGCTTTCATCACACGTATGGCGGCAGGATCACAACGGCTTCAGCCATCAAGACCCTGGCTTCATTGACCACGTCATGAGCAAGAAGCCGGAGGTCATCCGCGTCTATCTGCCGCCCGACGCCAATACCCTGCTTTCCGTGACGGACCACTGCCTGCGCAGCCGCAATTATGTGAACGTCATCGTCGCCGGCAAGCAGCCGTCGCCGCAATGGCTCGATATGGACGCTGCCATCAAACACTGCACCGCAGGGTTGGGCATCTGGGAATGGGCGAGCAGCGACGAGGGCGGCGAGCCTGATGTGGTGATGGCCTGCGCCGGGGATGTGCCGACCATGGAGACGCTGGCTGCGGTGGAGTTGCTAAGACAACATTTCCCGGCGCTCAAGATTCGCGTCATCAACGTCGTGGATCTGATGGCTCTGTACCCCCAGAGTGTGCATCCCCACGGCCTTCGTGACGAGGATTTCGATATCCTGTTCACCACGGACAAACCGATCATCTTCGCCCACCACGGGTATCCCTCTCTGATTCATAAGCTGATGTATCGTCGAACCAACCACCACAATCTGCACGTCCATGGCTTCAAGGAAGAGGGCACGACGACGACACCTTTCGACATGGCGGTACTTAACGGACTCGACCGTTTCCATCTGGCCAAGGACGTTATCGATCGCGTGCCGGAATTGGGTCCCAGCGCCGGCTACCTCGCCCAATTCATCCGCGACAAACTCCTCGAACACCAGCACTACATCCGGCAACACGGCGAGGACATGCCAGAGATTCTTAATTGGAAATGGGGAGCGAATGGTGCGGGAGCCAAGAGCGCCCAGCCCACATGAGCGACATCCTTCCCGAGGTCTATCTTGCCAGGCATGGTGAGACCGCCTGGAGCCTGAGCAGGCAGGCGACCGGCCGCACGGATATTCCGCTGACCGATCGGGGCGAGCACGATGCGCAAGAGATGGGTGCTGTGTTGCAGGGCCTGAGCTTCGTCCAGGTGCTCACCAGCCCGTTGCAGCGCGCGCAGCGAACGGCAGAATTGGCGGGCTTCGGCGATCGCGCACAGCCCGATCCCGATCTGATGGAATGGGACTACGGTACGTACGAAGGTCGGCGCACGGCGGAGATCCAGGCCGAGCGGCCCGGTTGGCGTTTGCTCGAGGATGGCTGCCCTAAAGGAGAAACGCTGCAAGCTGTGAGCGCGCGCGCGGAGCGTGTGATCGATCGGATCCGGACGCAGAGGGGCAATGTTCTCATATTCGCACATCGCGACATCATGCGCGTTCTCACCGCACGTTGGCTCGGCCTGCCGGCGGCTAATGCCCGCCACTTCTTTCTCACGACGGCATCACTCAGTATTCTTGGCTATCATCACGATCTGGGTGAGCCGGTCATTCGTCTTTGGAATGACGCCCGCCATGTCGACACGGTACAACAAACGAAATAATTTCGATCTTCGAGCATGCGCAAGAGATGAAACAAACGATTTTCGAACTCATACCGGCTAGGTCAAGGAATTCGCCGACCTGATGACTATACGGCTTCGAGAGACATTTTCAATAACCCGCTTGTCAGCAGCGCATTCATGATGACGCCAACACCAGCCGAATTTGCTTCATCTGCTTAGGTTAAGCGTTCATGCTGCCAAAAATTGATCCCAGAAAGGAATGAGGTGTCGGCCACTGCACCCCCAAACGGCTTGCTGGCTGCTACGGATGCAGTGGCAGAGCAGCTTAACTTGGGTTGCTTCTGCATCTCGCTCGACCGCAAGGAGTTGGGAAAAGCCCTGGACAGAGCGGTCCGGATAGAGGGTTTTGCGGAGCGGCTGAGTGCGTCGCATCCGACGCTGTTTTCAAGTGTTCCCGTGTTCGTGCCATCTGCCATGCTGGCCAAAATGATGCTGATAGTCGATGCCGTTGAGGGGGCAGCACAATTGCCGGCCTATCGTGCGGCAGCCTTAGCCTATGCACCACCTACTGCCAGGCTGAACTTCGGGCCGGTTGGGGCATTCATGGGCTATGACTTTCACCTCGCTCCCGACGGTCCGAAACTTATTGAGGTGAACACAAACGCTGGCGGGGCCTTCCTCAATGCGTTTCTGGCGGGGGCGCAGCACGCCTGCTGTCCGGAGGCAGAGTTCCAGGTCCGCCCCCTAACCGAAAGTGACTTTGCCGAACGCGTGACTCGCATGTTTGCAGCCGAATGGCAGCTGCAGCGGGGCAGCGGCCAGCCGGCGCTGATCGCAATTGTCGATGACCTGCCCGAGCAGCAGCATTTATACCCGGAGTTCCAGCTGGCGAAGGAGATGCTGGAAGGACAGGGCATCCCTGCAGTGATCGTTGATCCCTCAGAATTAGGATTCGACGGACAGAAACTCACAGCTAACGGGCGTACGGTCGACCTTGTCTACAACCGCCTTGTCGACTTCTCACTTGAGGAGCCGCGACATGCCGCACTCCAGGCCGCGTACCTTCAGGACGCAGTCGTCCTGACGCCGTCGCCCCACGTGCACGCGCTGTTCGCAGACAAGCGCAACCTTGCGCTGCTGTCAGAAGATGCACGGCTGGAGAAGTGGGGGCTTTCAGCCGCACGACGAGCCGTTCTGCGTAGCGGCCTGCCGCGGACCGCTGTCGTCACGGCCGCTAATAGCGGGGATCTCTGGCGCGAGCGTCGGGACCTGTTTTTCAAGCCGGCTCGCGGTCACGGCAGCAAAGCGGCGTATCGAGGTGACAAGCTCACGCGCCGGGTGTGGGATGAGATCGTCAGCGGCGAATATGTCGCGCAGGCATTCGCCGCGCCCACTGCACGCAATGCAACCCTGGCGGGCGAAAGCATCGCTCTCAAGACTGACATCCGACTATACACTTATGCTGGAGAGCTGCTGCTCGCCGCAGCACGGCTATATAAAGGCCAAACCACCAACATGCGGACTGCAGGGGGCGGCTTTGCCCCCGTACTGGAAGTGACCGGCCCTGTATCTTGCCTGGAGCAAGCTTGCGGGCAGGTCCGTCAACCATCCACACCGGGATCAACGATTAGAATGAGCTGAGATATGCGGCGGCCATGCGCTTGGAATTGATTCCCGCTGGCGACACTCAACGCAATAACGGAGGCCTGCCATGCAAACCATCACGCTCGAAACCCTCGGATTGTTCCAAGCCCTTGACCATCTTGCTGTCGAGAAACAGCTGCTGAAACTTCAGGGAGTGTCGAGCGCAGTGGCCAATCCGGCCTCCGAAGGCGTGACAGTGGTTTTCGACGAGAAAGTGACTAGCGCCGCCGATTTGCGCGAAGAAATCAACAATTGCGGCTTTCATTGCGGCGGTCGGCTGGTTCCCCGGCACGTGTGTGTGCGAGACGCAACGGTCGATCCCGACGGTCAGATCAGCCGCAACGGGTCGAGCTCTGCGCATCACAGTCATGAGGCTCACGTGGAGTCCGCACCAAAAGCGGCCGCTGGAACCGCGCGGCTGGAACCCGTTCATGACGCGGTGGCGCACGAAATGGGTCATGGCGCCGGAATGGACATGGCGGCGATGGCGCGCGACATGCGCAATCGGTTCATCATCAGCCTTATTTTCACCCTGCCAATATTCGCGCTTTCGCCGATGGGCCTGGACCGCCCGCTGTTGAGGCCAATGTTCGGACTCAGTCTCGACGTCACTCTGTTCTTGCTCGCGAGCGCGGCGATCCTCTACCCGGTCTGGCCCTTTGTGGTGGCGGCAATCCGGGCTCTGCGCAACGGCATCCTCAACATGGCTGTGCTGGTGTTGCTGAGTGTCGGCACCGGCTATTTGTTCAGCGTCGGGTCGACTTTTTTGTTCAAGGGGCAGCAATTCTTCGAAGCCTCAGCGGTCCTGCTCGTCTTCATTCTGCTGGGGCACTGGCTCGAGATGCGCGCCCGCGCGGGAGCCTCGGCGGCGATCCGCGCGCTGATGGATCTGGCCCCCCCGATGGCAACGGTGTTGCGTGACGGCAAGGAAGTTGAGTTACCGACTGCGGAGGTATTGGCCGGCGATGTCGTGCTGATCCGGCCTGGCAACAAGATCCCGGTCGATGGCGAGATTCTCGAGGGCAAGTCGGAAGTCGATGAGTCGATGCTGACGGGGGAATCGATGCCGGTGTCAAAGGCGCCCGGCGATGCCGTCATCGGCGCCACGATTAATCGCAGCGGCAGCTTCCGCTACCGTGCGACCAAGGTCGGTTCTGAGACGGCGCTCGCTCAGATCGTCAAGCTCGTCCAGGAAGCCCAGAACTCCAAGGCACCGGCCCAGTTGCTCGCGGATAGAGCCGCACAATGGCTCGTGCTCGCCGCAATCGTATTCGGGCTAGCGACCTTTGCCGTCTGGTATTGGGTATTGGGAAGCACATTGCTGTTTGCGCTTACGCTGACGATCACCGTGTTCGTGATCGCCTGCCCCGACGCGCTCGGCCTCGCCACGCCAATGGCCATCATGGTTGGCACAGGTCTTGGCGCCATGAACGGTATATTGTTCAAGAATGCTGCCGCGCTCGAGGACGCGACCAAGCTCGACGTGATCGTCTTCGACAAGACCGGAACGCTTACGATGGGCCAGCCCAAGGTAGTCGAGGTCGTCACGGCAGAAGGGTACGCCGAGGATGAAGTGCTGCGCATGGCAGGTGCAGTAGAGCGCAATTCGGAGCACCCGCTCGCGGTCGCGATCCTTGAAAAGGCAGCCGGCATCGTGCTGCCCGACGCCCGCGACTTTGCCAATCGCGAAGGTAAGGGTGCTACCGCCGAAGTCGAAGGCGCAACGGTCGTGCTCGGAAACCGGCGTGTGATGGAGGACGAGAAGATTGCGTTGGGCGAACTCACCGAACCCGCCGAGCGACTGAAAGGTGCGGGTCGTACGGTCGTTCATGTGGCGCGCGGCGGCGAAATTATGGGATTGATCGCAATCGCGGATGCGGCACGTCCAACTGCCAAGGCTACCGTCGCGGCGCTGCGCGATCGCGGGGTCAAGGTCGCGATGCTCACCGGCGACAATGCCGGCACCGCCAAGCGTATCGCCGACGAACTCGGGATCGATATCGTGCTTGCCGATGTGCTGCCCGGCCAGAAAGCCGACAAGGTCAAGGAACTACAGGCGCAAGGCCAGCGCGTCGGCATGGTCGGTGACGGCGTCAATGATGCCCCCGCCCTCACCCAGGCCGACGTTGGCTTCGCGATCGGTGCCGGCACCGACGTGGCCATGGAAAGCGCCGATGTTGTCCTGATGAAAAGCGATCCCTATGACATTGTTGGCGCCATCGCTCTTTCACGAGCGACGCTGCGCAAGATGCACCAGAATCTGTGGTGGGCGGTGGGCTACAATGTCATTGCTTTTCCGCTCGCCGCGGGTGTGCTCTACCCGGTCCTGCTCAGCCCAGAAATCGCTGCGCTCGCAATGTCAGGCAGTTCGGCGCTGGTTGCGATCAATGCGCTGATGTTGAAGTGCACCCGCCTAGTGGGGATCACCCGCAGCAGCATGACGGGCGGCAGCCCGGTAACACCTGTCGAGGTTGCTGTAGCGGCGGCTTGAAGCTCCCTTGTTGACGACCGCCGGGCCACACGAAACATCGATCAGTAGACCTGTGATCCGATCATGAACGCAATTGCCTCTGATCCATTTGCCCTCGCCTATATAGTGGTCGAGTGGACAATTCGCATCACGATGCTGGCCGTCGTACCTGTCCGACGTTCGCCTGATGCGGCGCGTGGATGGTTGCTTCTTGTCTTCTTTCTGCCGTTGCCTGGGCTCATTCTTTACCTGCT
Source organism: Sphingobium sp. JS3065 (assembly GCF_026427355.1). Taxonomy (NCBI): domain Bacteria; kingdom Pseudomonadati; phylum Pseudomonadota; class Alphaproteobacteria; order Sphingomonadales; family Sphingobiaceae; genus Sphingobium; species Sphingobium sp. JS3065. The sequence goes on along the minus strand of NZ_CP102664.1, from coordinate 507,370 downwards.
GATCGGTCGGCCCTCCTATCCGCGCTGGCGGAGGCAGCGGTTCACGGTTGCCAAGGAGCTTCTCGCGAGCGCCACGCACAAGATAACGCAATCTCAGCATTGCTGCCGGCCACAATTACCGGAACGATTCTTGCCGGCCTCGCTCCTGATCGAACAGCTTGGTCAGTTTCCTACGCTCGGCAGCAACAGCATTGAACTTCTGGCCGACTATGAGGGTGTGATCGATCGCCTGATCGCCGACATCGAGCGGGCCTCCGACCATGTCCATGTCCTCGTCTATATCTTCGCCGATGATCACACCGGCAACCGGGTGATCGAGGCGTTGCTTCGGGCAGCCGCACGCGGGGTCGCCTGCCGGGTACTGATCGATGCGCTCGGCTCCCGCCCTTGGGCGCGTCGGCTCATCCGACGCCTCGCATCCGGCGGCGTCGAGATTGAACGCGCGCTACCCGTCACCTTTTTCCGTCCGCGCTCGACGCGAGCGGATCTTCGCAATCATCGCAAGATCGCTATCATTGACGGGCGCTACGGCTACATCGGCTCACAGAATCTCATCGCGGCGAATTTCGCGCCAGAGGTGGTCAATCGCGAGATGGTTGGCGAGCCCATGGACCGGTTGTACTCGAGCTTCAGGCGGTGTTTGTTGCCGACTGGTTCCTGGAAACCGGGCGTGTGCTGGACACACCCAATCTCTTCCCGCATCATCATCGACGGGCCGGGGTTATCGCCCAGTTACTGCCCAGCGGACCCGATTATCCGGTTGCCGGTGCCGAACGGCTATTAGTGGCCCTGGTCCATGGTGCGCACCGCCGCATTGTGATCACAACCCCATATTTCATTCCCGACGAAGCGCTGCTGCAGGCGCTTCAGACGGCTGTTCTGCGCGGCGTCGAGGTTCACCTCATATTGTCCCGCATCACCGATCATCCCCTCGTCAGCCTCGCGCAGCGTTCTTATTATGACGAACTTCTGCGCGCTGGCGTAGCAATCCACCTATTCCGCGAAGGCCTGCTCCACGCCAAGCATCTCAGCATTGATGACGAGATTGCCGTCATTGGATCAAGCAACATCGATATCCGGTCATTTCTCCTGAACGGCGAGGCCAGCCTGATTCTCTATGATCCGGTCGCAACGGCCAGCCTTCTAGCCGAACAAACATCCACTATCGCCAGGAGCGATCGCCTGGTTTCGGAGGAATGGGACCAGCGGTCGCTGCCGACAAAAATTATCGAGAATATCGCGCGCTTGGTCAGCCCATTGCTCTAACGGAGTGGTTCGGCAATTGAGATTGCCTGCCTGATCCGGTCAGGACCGGATGATCGGTCGCGAGCGCTGCTGCACTGTCCGAAATCATCTTGCGCACCGCCTTGGCGGCTTCTGACCGGTAGATAGTGATGTGGCTTTCGCGGTCGAACGGCCACCGTCTCGTGAGAATCTACTCCATCACGCTGAGCAACCAATCGATCGATAGTGTTGCAAAGGTGGTGAGCGAATCCGCGACCGCATAGGGCAATACCAGCGTCCGCCCGTGCAACAGTGAGCCGCAGCTGTAGGCGACATTCGGGACATAGCCGTCTCGAGTCATGCACGTCGGGACGATCAGTGGCTCGGTAGTACGCGCGAGGAGCTTGGCCGGGTCGTCCTTGTCGAGAAGGCAGGCACCCAGGCAATAGTTTCGCACAGACCCAACGCCGTGGGTGATTACGAGCCATCCCTCGTCAATTTCAATCGGAGAGCCGCAATTGCCGAGCTGCACGAACTCCCAAGGCCACCGTGGCTTAATGATGGCGCTACCCGAATCCCAATGGTAGATTTGGTTCGACTGCAGCAGCCAGATGTTCTCATGGTCCTGGCGACCAAGCATTGCATAGTTGCCGTCAATCCTGCGCGGGAAGAGTGCCATGCCCTTTGTGGCCGCGTACCGCCCGCTTAAGGCGTTGAGCTCGAATGTTATGAAGTCGGTGGTCCTTAACAGCTCCTGTCGGATCGATTCGCCGCCGACGGCCGTATAGGTGCCGAGATAGGTGGTGGTCCCGTCATCTTCAGTGAACTGTGTGAGACGTAAGTCCTCAAGGCCATGGCGTTGCCGATAGGTGACGGGGAAGATCACCACAGCCGAGAGATCCTCATGATCCCGGCAGAACAACCGCACGCCGGGGTCATCCGGAGCTCCGCCAGGCGTTAATTCTATGTACGGCGAAATCGCAAACTCGCTGGGCGGTTCGACCTGTATTTCATCGCCAGGGCCGAACAAACCAGTGCGGAAGGTGATCGACGAGACATGTCCCTCGCCCACTGCCCGCAGCGACAGCACGAACCGGACCGATCCGTCGGGCACGCCTGACTGGTCGGGATGCGGGACCATACTCGGATTGAACAGCGCAACTGCCTCGAACGAATACTCCTCGGTGAAGTAGGCGCCAATCAAGAGCCGCTGTTCCAGCGTAGCGGAGTGCACATCCGACGCAGGATCGCAGATCTCGTGAAACCGCCGCTCCAGGACGGCTTCCATATCACGGTGACGACCGGCGAGGCTTGCTCTCACACGCTTCAACTCGTCATTTTGTTCCGCCTCGTGTGGACCGGCGTGCAAAAGGGACCCCGTTAGCGGGGTGATCGGCGTCTAAAAGGGACCCCTCATTCTGATGGTGTAGCGGGCTGCCTGGTTTTCCAGGTGGCGAGATCGGGATGTTGGTGGTGGAGACAGTCGTTCGGATTCGGCGCGAGCACGCCAGTGGGAAGGCGATCAAGGCGATAGCGCGGGATCTGCGGCTGTCGCGCAAGGTGGTGCGCAAGGCGATCCGGGCGCCGGAGGGGGCGTTCGATTACCACCGCACTGTGCAGCCGCTTCCCCGGCTTGGGCCGTTCCAGGAGCGGCTCGATACGCTGCTGACCGAGAACGAGGCGCGGCACCGGCGCGATCGGCTGCGGATGACGCGGATCCATGATCTGCTGCGCCGGGAGGGCTTCGAGGGGTCCTACGATGCGGTGCGGCGCTACGCCCGACGCTGGACGGAAGCGCGGCGCAAGGATGCGGGCGACGGCGCGCCTGCCTTCATCCCGCTGCTGTTTCAGCCCGGCGAGGCCTACCAGTTCGACTGGAGCCACGAGGACGTGGAGATCGCCGGCAAGCCGATGCGGGTGAAGGTGGCGCATATGCGGCTGTGCGCGTCGCGGGCGGTCTACGTCCGGGCCTATTCGCGCGAGACGCAGGAGATGGTGTTCGATGCCCATGCCCGGGGCTTTGCCTTCTTCGGCGGCGTTCCGCTGCATGGGGTCTACGACAACATGAAGACCGCGGTGACCTCAGTGTTCGTCGGCAAGGAGCGCTTGTTCAACCGCCGCTTCCTGGTCATGGCCGACCATTACATGGTCGAGCCCACGGCCTGCTCACCGGCGGCGGGATGGGAGAAGGGTCAGGTCGAGAACCAGGTCCAGACCATCCGGGGTCGCTTCTTCCAGCCCCGCCTGCGCTTTGCCAGTATCGAGGAGCTCAACGGATGGCTTGAGGCCGAGTGCCTGCGCTGGGCCGCGATGCACGCCCATCCCGAGCAAAAGGAGCTGACCGTTGCCGAGGCGCTGGATCTAGAGCGACCGGCCTTGCAGCCGATGCTGGCGCCGTTCGACGGCTTCCACGAGACCGCTCATGCCGTGACTGGCACTTGTCTGATCAGCTTCGACCGCAACCGGTACTCGGTCACGGCCAAGGCCGCGCGGCGGGCCGTCCAGGTCCGCGCCTATGCCGACCGCATCGTCGTACGCCTCGGTGACGAGGTCATCGCCGAACATGCCCGGCACTTCGGTCGCGATCGGACGATCTATGATCCCTGGCATTATCTCCCCGTCCTGGCCCACAAGCCCGGTGCCTTGCGGAACGGCGCACCCTTCCAGGGCTGGGACCTGCCGCCGGCACTGGCGCGGCTGCGCCGCAAGCTGGGCAGCGGCGACGAGGCAGACCGGCGCTTTGTGCGTGTGCTGGCAGCCGTGCTGACCGACGGCGTCGACCCGGTCGAAGCCGCGGTCCGCGAAGCGCTCGATGCCGGTGCCGCCAGCGACGAGGTGATCCTCAACATCCTGGCCCGATACCGCGAGCCGGCATCCGAGCGGCCCCTCGACGTGGTCGTCGATCTCAAGCTCAGCCATCCGCCGATGGCGGACTGCGCCCGCTACGACACGGTGCGAGGCCTCGATGCAGCGGCATGAGATGATCGAGGCCATGCGCGGGCTCGGCCTCAGGGGCATGGCCGGTGCGTTCGACGAGGCGGTCACCACCGGGCTGCAGCGCAAGCGCACGACCCACGAGATCCTGACCGACCTGCTGCGCGCGGAAGCGGCGCATCGCCATGCCGCCTCGATCCGTTATCGCATGACCGCGGCCAAGCTGCCCGTGGTCAAGGACATCGATGCCTTCGTGTTCGAGGGCACCCCGATCAACGAGGGACTGGTGCGTTCCCTGCACGCCGGTTCCTTCCTGCCAGGGCGGCGCAATATCGTGCTCATCGGAGGAACGGGGACGGGCAAGACCCACCTGGCGACCGCGATCACCGCCAGCGTCGTCTGTGCCGGCGCCCGCGGGCGCTACTTCAATACGTGTCAACGGGCGCCGAAGATTCCGCAAAAGTGGGCATCTAAAATTCCCTAGTTTGGCGGGACGGTTGTGTCGGTGATCAGCCGTGATGGAGATCGGGATTTTCCTTTGCTGGCGGGCGGCCACGCCGTTTGGGCAAGGGCGGCGGGTTGATGGACGGTGCCATGCGCGCATGCTCGGGCAGCAGGTCAGCGTGCTGTCGCATGCGATAGCTGGAGCCCTCGATCTGGATGACCACCGCGTGGTGAAGGAGGCGGTCGAGCAGCGCGGTGGCCACCACCGGATCGCCAAAGACATCACCCCATTCGGCAAAGCCGCGGTTGGATGTCAGGATCATAGCGCCCTTTTCGTATCGGGCATTGACGAGTTGGAAGAACAGGTTGCCACCGCCCGGCGTAACAGGGAGATACCCGATCTCGTCTACGACGAGCAGCGCGGATCGGCATAGGAAGCGGATCCTTTCGCGCAGCGTGCCCTCCCGTTCCGCCTTGGTCAGTGAAGCGATCAGATCGGCGAGCGGGATGAAGTAGACGCTCTTGCCCGCCTTCACGGCCTCGACTGCAAGAGCAGTGGCGATATGGCTTTTTCCGGTACCGGGCGGACCCAACAGATGCACCACCTCGGCCCGGTTGATGAAGTCCAGGCCAGCGAGCGCCAGGATGCGGTTCCGGTCGAGCGATGGCTGGAAGGAGAAGTCATATCCGTCCAGCGTCTTGATGATCGGCAGCCTTGCCATGCGCAGGGCCGCCTTGATCCTGCGGTTCTCCCGGAGCGATAGTTCTTCGTTCAGCAATATGTCGATGGCCTCGATGCCATCGATTTTGCCCTGCTCTATGCCGCGCAGGGTGGCGTCGAGCATCTCCAGAGCGCGTGGCATTTTGAGATGGACCAGGCTGCGGCGGATATTATCGACGCGGGATGCGGCACCCCCTTGGTTCATGGCCGTTCTCCCCGCGCCAGTTGGCTGCCGATCGCCTGATAGATGGCCAGGGAGCGCACAGCGACATGCTCGCCTATACGACCGATGGCGATTACCTCTTTGCCATGGATACGGCGCTTGGCGCCGCTGCCGCCTGTCCGATGCGCAGGATCGATCCTACACTGCCGACGCCCCTCAAGAACCGGGTGCTCGGCAATGACCTGGCCCAGGTCTACGATCCTGATCTTGTCAGGCAACTGCTGGATTTCGACGACGCGCCGAGTGCGATCGGGAACGCTGTAGTAATTGCCGCCGACAGAGACCATCCCATCATGGCTGACGCGGCGCTCCAGCTTCAGAACGGCGTCAAAGCGACCCGCCGGGAGCAGCTGCAACTCAGGCTGCTCGGCGGCGAAGGCTTCAACAATAATCCGCTGCGTCGTCCCGTGGACACGGACATTGGCGACGGTATCGAGCCAGTCGATTAGCTGGACATTGAGATCGTCCAGATTGCGGAAGCTGCGGCCCAGGAAGAAGTCCTTGCGGATATAGCTGAACGGCCGCTCGACCTTTCCCTTGGTCTTGGCCCGATAGGGACGGCAGGCGCGTGGCACGAAGCGGTAATGCCCCGCCAGGGCCAGCAATGATCGATTGTAGATGATATGGCCCTGATCATCTTCGCCGGTTACGGCGGTTTTCATGCGATCGTAGAGGATTTCGATCGGGACGCCACCGAGCGCTTCAAAGGCCTGCATATGACAGCGCAACAGAGTTTGGAGATCCTGGTGCATGACGTAGCGTGCAAACAGGAAGCGCGAATGTCCCAGCACCAAGCTGAATAGCCAGACGATCCGGCTGACGCCGGGCTCATCGGTAAATTCGACGACGAACCGGGCAAAGTCGACCTGTGCCTGCACGCCAGGCGGCGTCTCGAACCGAACCTCGAAGGGCTTGGGGCCGTTTTCCGGTCGAATCGCTGCCAGGAACCGCTTTACCGCAGTATAGGCGCCCATATACCCCAGCTCACGGATTTCCCGCGTCAGACGCGCCGCCGTCAGATCGGGAAAGGCCACCACTCGCTCACGCAAAAATTCTAGATAGGGTGCCAGTTTGTTCGGTCGACCCAGCATGCGTGGGCCGTAAACCGGGGCCTCGACACCCCGTTCGATATATTTTCGGATGGTCTTGGGATCGCGACCAGTGCGTCGGGCAATGGCGGATATCGATACGCCCTGCCGATGTAATTCGAGGATCATCATCAATTCTCCAAGTCGGATCATCGGCCCCGTCTCCGCGTCTGCAAAGGAGATGAGGACAATGTCGGCTCATCTCATTCTGCCGGGGCTAGCCCCGGCAGAATGAGATGAAGGGGCCACCAACTAGGGAATTTTCAAAGCCCACTTTTGCGGAGAATTGCATGACCGATGACAATACGGTCGACCTGGTCACCCGGCTCGAGGAGGAAGCCCGCATCGGCAAGGCGGGCGCAATGGCCGCGCAACTCAGCCGGCTCGACGTCGTGGTCCTCGATGAGTTGGGTTACCTGCCGTTCGCCCGCTCAGGCGGGCAGCTACTGTTCCACCTGATCAGCAAGCTCTACGAGAAGACCTCGGTCATCATCACCACCAACCTGGCCTTTGGCGAATGGCCCACCGTCTTTGGCGATCCCAAGATGACCACAGCACTGCTCGACCGCATCACGCACCATTGCGATATCGTCGAGACCGGCAACGACAGCTGGCGCTTCAAGCACCGCAGCTGAACCGAGCCGACCCCGAAAAACGATCTTCGCGCTGCTGCCGCCTCCGGTCGGGCTACGCCCTCCCTACACCGCCAGCAGCGCGAAACCTGCGCCCAGCATCAACCGATCCACATAACCGCAAGGGGGTCCCTTTTGCGCGCCGATAGGGGGTCCCGATTGGACGCCGATTGACAAATTGACGACGAACCGAGGGTCGAAGTCGTTTTATTGGACCTGATGCCGTCGAGATATGACGCAACCCATCATCCAAGAGTCGACCCAGACCGACATTTTCAAATCTGCCCGCTTTGTGCCTTAACCCATTACGTATGCGTACCCATCTCAGCAGCACGAGGTGATCAAATGCCAACTCAAGATGCGATGCTCATCATTTGCCCATCTTGCTCGACGGCAAACCGGGTTCCGAGGGATAAGCTTCTCGCGGGTGGAAAGTGTGGCCGGTGCGGATCACTGCTCTTCCTTGGGCAACCCGTGATCCTCACCGCAGCCAATTTCGATGCACATGCCGTAAAAAGCGACATTCCCCTGCTCGTTGACTTCTGGGCGTCCTGGTGCGGTCCCTGCCAGCAGATGGCTCCCGCCTTCAATGCCGCCGCCGGTCAACTCGAACCCAATGTGCGTCTAGGCAAGGTGGACACGGAAGCCGAAAAGGCCGTTGCCGCCCGCTACGGCATTCGTTCGATCCCGACGTTGATCCTTTTCTCAAAGGGGCGGGAGGTCGCCCGCCAGTCTGGCGCGATGCCAACTACTGCCATTGTCTCTTGGGTGAGGCAGGTCCTCTCCGCTTAGGTATATCCCTGAACGCGGCGAGCAGACGAGAGACGCGGTGCAACGGTGTTTTGGATCGAACTTTCTTTGGTGTTAGGCCCAAGGCTCATGAAGCTGCGGGTTCAGATAATCGCCCGATTGCCCGTGCGAGCTTTTCACGAACGACCTGCGCGGCCTTCGTCAATTCAGGATTGTCGATCGCCTGCATCGAGGCCACCGGGTCAATCGCGGCCACTTCAACCTCGCCAGAGTCGGACTGCTGAACAATCACATTGCAGGGCAGCATCAGCCCCACCTTGTCTTCCAGCTGTAATGCCTCATGGGCCAGGCCCGGATTGCATGCCCCAAGGATCGTATATGGCCGGAAGTCCACGTCGATCTTCGATTTGAGGGTCTGCTGGATGTCGATCCGGCTGATGACACCAAACCCCTCTGTCTTGAGTGCTGCCTCGGTGCGCGCGATGGCATCATCGAACGGAACCCGAAGCTTGGCGGCCATATAGTAGGTCATCGTTGATCCTCTCATATCCGAAATCCCGGCATTGTCGGACTTAGTCTGTTTTACGAGCCCTGACATGTTGCGCGTACTGTGAGACGTAGTCACCTCACCCGACGTAAAAATGCCGGTCATCATACGACTGTGCCGAAGATCGCCCCAATACCCGCGGTCAGTGCCATGGCGAGAGCGCCCCAGAAGGTTACGCGCAAAGTAGCTCTGAAAACGTTGGCACCGCCGGCCTGTGCCCCGATGCCTCCGAGCAAAGCGAGGAAAACCAGCGAGGCGATTGAGACACCCGCAACCAGTAAAGCGCGTGGCATCAGCAATACCATAGCAAGGGGCATCGCGGCGCCAACCGCGAATGTTGCCGCCGAAGTCAGGGCCGCCTGGATCGGGCGCGCGGCGGTGACTTCCGAAATGCCGAGTTCGTCCCGCGCATGGGCGCCGAGCGCATCTTTCGCCATCAGTTGGTCGGCGACCTGCCGCGCAAGGTCAGGCTCGACGCCACGCTCCGTGTAGAGACGGGTCAGTTCTTGACGTTCGAATTCCGGCTGAGCGGACAACTCCGCCCCCTCCCGAGCGAGATCGGCTTGTTCGGTGTCCGACTGGGAACTGACGGAGACATATTCACCCGCCGCCATCGACATGGCCCCAGCAACAAGGCCAGCGACGCCTGCGATTAGAACCTCGGAGGTAGCGGCGGATGCTGCTGCCACGCCTACGATCAGGCTGGCGGTCGAAACGATCCCGTCATTGGCCCCGAGAACGGCCGCCCGCAGCCAACCTATACGAGAGACGAGATGGCTTTCCGGATGTTTGTGAAGGCGGGACACCGGCATTTCTCCTGGTAATGACTTCGAACTACATCACAAACGAATGATCTGGAGCGGGTTGCCAGAATCATGCGCATTCAGAACAATCTGCAGGGCAAGGCCAAGGCTAAATAGGGCATCATGGTCCCATATCGCTCGCCTTGCTTCTGAATTGGTGCCTCCCGGCAACTGTTTACTTCCTCGACGCCATTCGTCGGAATAGGATCAGTAAAGCAGCGATTCCTGCAAACCCGCCACCCGCGATAAATGTTGCCGACGGTCCGGCATAATCCCACAACACTCCCGCGAGCACACTGGCGGCCAGCATCGTGATACCGGTTGCAAGATTGAATATGCCAAAAGCCGATCCTCGCAACGCCTCCGGCGCACGCTCGGCGACAAGCTGGGCCAACAAACCTTGAGTCAGTGCCATGTGCCCGCCCCACAGCGCGATCCCGGCAAAGGTACCGACAAGCCCCAGCCGCGATGCCAGAAATATATCTGCGACGACAAGGCAGGCTAGGCCGCAGAGCAAAGGCCGTTGCGTCCCCCCATTGTCGGCCAAGGCTCCGGCGGGATAGGCGCCGAGCGAATAAACGAGGTTCATGACGACCAGGACGAGCGGTGCCAGCGCCAGCGGCAAGCCATCATTATTGGCCTTCAGAATGAGGAATGCTTCGCTGAATCGGGCCATTGTGAACATCACGCCGATGCCGACTACCGCCCAGAACCCGCGATCCAGATTTCTCAGATCCCCTATTCGCAAAGGCACATGCACTTTGACATTCGGCAATTCGCTGCGTCGGCCCTCGATACCGAAGATGACCAGAAGCACGGCAATAAGACCCGGAAAAACCGCGACCCAGAAGACAGCTCGCATGTTGTCGGAAAAGATGGCCATCAGGCCAATTGCAGCAAGTGGGCCGGCGAATGCTCCAACGGTATCCAGGGCTTGCCGTAGGCCGTAAGCCCTGCCCCGAATTTCGAGCGGAGTGACATCAGCAACCAACGCGTCACGAGGCGCACCGCGCAGTCCCTTGCCGATCCGATCGATGAACCGGGCTCCAAGTACGGGCATGGGCCCGGCGGCAAGCGCGAACAACGGCTTGGACAGCGCACCAAGGCCGTAACCCAAAAGGATCATCGGCTTTCGACGCCCAATTCGATCGGACAGATAACCTGAGAACATCTTGGAGATAGAGGCCGTCGCCTCTGCGATGCCATCAATCACACCAACCAGCGCCACACTGGTGCCCAAGGTCACCGTCAGGAACAAGGGCAGCAGCGCGTGGACGATCTCCGACGAGATGTCCATGAACATGCTGACCAAGCCGAGTGTCCAGACAGTTCGGGAAATCTTCGGCAAATTTGCGTTCTTAAACGATGCCACCGTGCTTCCTTCCTAGGCGCTTAGCCACGCCGCCGTCAGCATCATACCCCGTCCTATACCGCACATAATTACTGCCAATAGCACCATTGTTCTGCCGTTGCCATATCCTCCCCAGGGGGATACAGAAGCTTATGACCGACTTCACCTACCTCCTGCAGCAGGGCGGCGCTCACGCGTGGCTGTTCATCCCCAGCGCCATCCTTTTGGGTGCACTGCACGGGCTCGAGCCCGGCCACTCCAAGACTATGATGGCTGCCTTCATCATCGCCGTGCGGGGTACGGTCAGGCAGGCGGTCCTGCTGGGACTGGCCGCGACATTGTCGCATACGGCCGTCGTGTGGCTGGTCGCGCTGGTTGGCATGTGGGTATTCGGCGGTCTGCGCGCCGAAGATACCGAGCCCTATTTTCAGCTGGTGTCGGGCCTGATCATCATCGGCCTTGCCATCTGGATGCTATGGCGCACGCGCCGCGAACAACAAGCGGCCAGCCACTTCCACCATGAGCACGATGGCCATCATCATGACCATGACCATGGCCATCACCATCATGGCCATGATCACGCCCATGATCATGAACCGACCGACGAGGAAGTCCATGCCATCGAACTGGCAACCGGCGGCTACGTCGATGCCCACGAAATGGAACACGCCGAGGACATCCGCCGCCGCTTTGCCAATCGCGAGGTGACGACAGGCCAGATCGCCCTGTTCGGGCTGACGGGCGGGCTTATTCCGTGTCCCGGCGCAATCACCGTGCTGATGCTGTGCCTGCAGTTGCAGAAGGTCGCCTTGGGCGCGGTCCTGGTGGTCAGTTTCAGCGTCGGCCTTGCCCTGACCATGGTGGCATCGGGTGTGCTGGCAGCGCTCAGTGTCAAGCACATGGCGCAGCGCTGGTCAGGCTTTGGCGAGATCGTGCGCAGGGCCCCTTACGTGTCAGGCATTATCATCCTGGCAGTCGGCGCCTATGTCGGACTCAGTGGCTGGATGCATCTCGCCGCCACATGATCAGGAAGCAACGATGAGCCACGCCTTTAACAAAGACCTGATCAATCGGTTGAAACGCGCGCACGGGCATCTTGCGACGATTGTCCGAATGATCGAGGACAACCGCGATGCACTGGAAACTGCCCAGCAGCTTCAGGCTGTGGTAAGCGCGCTCGACAAGGCGAAGAAGGTCCTGGTGGCCGACCATATCGAGCATCATCTTGAAGAAGCGATCGGTCCACTGTCGCCAGAGACGCGCGAAAAACTCGGCAAGCTGACGGAACTCGCCAAGTATCTCTAGCTGATCTTGCCAGGCGCACGTCCATCGTCTAGGGAACCAGCGTCATCTGGGGAGTAGCCAGTCGCCTGCCAGGGCGAGCCTTCGTGTCAACATACTCGGTCGAGAGGCCGTGGTGCGAAGGAAGCGGAACACCGCTTGGGCGAGACCAATGGCACCGAATCTCCGCTCAGGGTTGGGCGGCGAGATCGGTGTCCGTTGGATCTGAAACGCCGCCCGACCCAGAGACTGTCCATGGAAGCCCTTCTGACCTCTACCGCCGTGGTCGCCCTCGCCGAAATCGGCGACAAGACCCAGTTGCTCGCCATCGTGCTGGCTACCCGCTTTCAGCGGCCCTTGCCGATCGTGGCCGGGATTTTCGTTGCCACGATTGCAAACCATTTTCTTGCAGCCCTGGTGGGCTCGCAAGTTGCCTCGATCCTTGATGGCCAGTGGTTCCGCTACGCCATCGCCGCCTCGTTCATTGTAATGGCTGCCTGGACGCTGATCCCCGACAAGCTGGACGATGACGAGCACAAGCCAGCGCGCTTTGGTGCTTTCATCACGACCCTGATCGCCTTTTTCCTCGTCGAAATGGGTGACAAGACCCAGATCGCGACCGTGGCGTTGGGTGCGCGTTTCCACGATGTCCTGCCGGTGACGATGGGCACGACGCTTGGCATGATGATCGCCAATGTGCCGGCCGTGTTCGTCGGTCACGAACTGCTCAAGTACGTGCCGCTCAACATTGTCCGGATGATCGCTGCGGTCCTGTTCCTGGTAATCGGCCTGTGGGTGATCGCGCAGACGGCGGGGTGGACTGCTGGCCTCATTTAACGCCGACCTGGCGACGGAGGCTTGGACGTCGGTTGGACGGCCGGGCCTCCGACCAAGTGCTTGGTGACACCAGTCTGCCTGCTGCTATTGAAACATTCACCTAATGTGCGCCCATTACGGCACGCTAAGAGTTAAAGAGATCATACGGAGAATCGATGGGCTGGTCCTTTTCTATTGGTAAGATCAGCGGAATCCACATCCGGATCCACCTGACATTCGTACTCTTCCTCATCTGGATCGGGGTCGTTTTCTGGAATGAAGGCGGAAGGCCAGCCATGACCAATGGCCTGGTCTACATCCTGTTGCTGTTCGCATGTGTCGTCCTTCATGAGTTCGGCCACATCCTGACCGCCCGGCGTTATGGATCGCAGACGCTCGACGTGGTCCTGCTGCCAATCGGCGGAGTCGCTCGAATGAAGAGCATTCCGGAAAAACCTGCCCAAGAACTGGCGGTGGCGCTTGCTGGTCCATGCGTAAACTTTGTGATTGCTGCTGCGCTGTTCATGGTGCTGGGATCGCAAACGATCCTGCAGGATGTCACCCGGTCCGCAAAGGACATCCCCATTTTATCTCAACTGGCCATCGCGAACATCGCACTGGCCGTGTTCAACCTTGTGCCCGCGTTTCCGATGGATGGTGGACGGGCATTGCGGGCGCTGCTTTCCTACCGGATGGACCGCGCGGCGGCGACAGCGCTGGCGACGCGGATCGGCCATGTCCTGGCAATCGGCTTTGGCGTGTTGGGCTTCATCGCCGGCCACCCCTTGCTGATGCTGGTTGCCTTATTCATCTTCCTCGGAGCCACCGCCGAAAACAACAATACGCAGCTCCACCAGCTGGCCCGGCGATTGAAAGTGTCGGATGGGATGATCACCCAGTTCTCGACATTGCCGGTAACGAGCCGCGTCGCAGACGCAGTATCGCTCCTGATCCACTCGACGCAGCATGACATTCCGATCGTCGATGGCGTGGGCAAGATGATCGGCCTGCTGACACGCGACCGGCTCTTGCGCGCGGTTCACGATCTTGGAGCGGACGCTTCGGTCGCAGATGTCATGCGCACCGATGTCCCGACCGTTTCCGACCGAGCAGAACTGGAAGACGCACTGCGGGTCATGGACGAAGAGAATCTCCCGGCGGTCGCTGTCGCGGACCAACGCGGTCACTTGGTCGGACTGGTGACACTGGAAAATCTGGGACAGATGTTGCTGCTCGCGCGTTTGCGCCCCGATGCATAAGCAATGAGGCTGACCGCTCACCCCGGACAAGCGAGGAACGAACTGGTCAGCGGCGGCAAAGCCTGACAACCAGCTTGCGCCCTTCGTCCAGGAACAGAATGGACGAGGCTACTGCGACCGCCAGAGCCAGGTCCTGCCAGGTCAAAGCAACGGTGCCGAAGATCTGCGAGGCGGGTCGCCAATATATGGCCAGCGCCTGCAGGATCAGCACGCCGCCCAGCGATGACCACAGCAGCCGGTTGTCGAAGAACCGGCGATTGAAAGTGGTGCCCTGTTCAACGCGGGCGTTGAACACATTGAATACCTGGAAAAGAACGAATGTCGTGAAGGCTAGGGTCAGGCCATAGCCGCGCGAAACCTCCTGCATGCCGTAGGACAGCATTCCAAGCGTTCCGATCGTCATGATGCTGCCATAGACCATGAGCCTTGCCAGTCGGCGCAGCGACATGCTCATCGGCTTTCCTCGGCGGTTCGCTCATCAGGCCTGGTCGCGGCGAATCCAGCGCAAGGGCGACAGCTGGCGGGCCGTCCATGATCATCGCCACCCAGAGGATCTGCACCGGCGTCAAGGGATCGGGTAGCCCGAGCAAAGGGGCGAGGAACACCGTCATGATCGCGCCGATCGTTGTCGACAGCTGGAAACGAACGAACTTGATGATGTTGTCGTAGAGCGCCCGGCCCTCGCGAACAGCCCTGACAATCGTGGCGAAATTGTCGTCGGTCAGGATCATCGCGGCTGCCTCCTTGGCAACGTCTGACCCTTTGCGTCCCATTGCGACGCCGATGTCGGCGCACTTCAGAGCTGGCGCGTCATTGACCCCGTCCCCCGTCATGGCGACTATGTGACCCTGGGCCTGGAGCGCCTCGACAATCCGCACTTTGTGTTCGGGCGCAACTCTGGCGAATACGGCGGTCTGCGCCACTGTTCGAGCGAGCTCGGCGGGCGCCAGCGCGGTCAGCTGCGCTCCGGTGAGCACGCCGCCGGTCAGCCCCAGATCACGCCCGATGGCGGCGGCCGTGTCGGGATGATCGCCAGTGATCATCTTGACATCGATCCCGGCGCGCCGGCACCGTTCAATGGCATCGCGCGCCTCGGGCCGGGGAGGATCGACGATCCCGACGATGCCGAGAACGCGCAGCCCGCTCAGATTCTCGACCTCCAGCTGCCCGGCGCTGAACTCGGCCTCGGGGACGATCGCATCGGCCAGCAGCAGCCCGCGCATGCCCTGCCCGGCGAACTGCCGGTAATGTTCCGACATGAGGTCGCACTCGGTGCTGTCCATGCAGTTGACGTCTGCCGCCAGGTTGCCGTTACAGCGGCTCAGCAGCACATCCGGCGCGCCCTTGACGAAGATATGGATGTTGCCGCCGTCGCGGTGAGCCGTCGCCATGAACTTGTGCGCAGAATCAAAGGGCAGTTCGGCCACCCGGGGATATTGGCTGCGGAGTTCGGTAGGTTCCAATCCTGCCTTGCTGGCCAGCACAAGAAGCGCGCCCTCGGTCGGATCACCGATGACCATGCCGTCGCGCAACTGGCTGTCGTTGCACAGGACAGCGGCCTGGAGAAACAGCTCGAAAGTGCCAACCTGATCTGCCGTGCGGATCGGCGTGATCTCGCCGCGCGTCGCATAGCCTTCGCCCGAGACAGCAAAGCTGTCGGCCCCGAGGGCAAACGCCCTGACCGTCATCTCGTTGACCGTCAGCGTGCCCGTCTTGTCGGAACAGATGACCGTCGCGCACCCGAGGGTTTCGACGCTGGCCAGGCGTTTTATCAGCGCCTGATGGCGGGCCATGCGCCGCATGCCCAGCGCCAGTGTTATAGTCACGACCGCCGGGAGGCCTTCGGGAATGGCGGCAACCGCCAACGAGATGGATTCCAGGACGACGTGCGCCAGGGCCTCTCCGCGGGCGATCGAGAAGGCAAAGAGCACAGCCACGAGCACGACAGCGATCATGCCGAGCCGACGTCCGGCCTCGTCCAGTTGCCGTTGCAGCGGACTGCGAGCTTCCCTGGCCTGCTCGAGAGACTGCGAGAGGTGCCCCATAACCGTGGCCATGCCGGTTGCGGTCACCACGAGTTCGCCGCGGCCTCGCGTCACCACGGTGTTCATGAACGCGCAGTTGGTGCGATCCGCAACGGGCGTTTCCGCCGTCAGACAGGCCGTTTCGTCCTTGGCGACGGGCGCGGATTCGCCGGTCAGCCCGGACTCGTCGACCTGGAGCCCGGCTGCCAGCAGTATCCGTGCATCGGCGGCGACCCGGTCGCCTGCCTCAACCATCAGAATGTCCCCGGGAACAACCTCACGGGCCGGGATTTCATGGATCTGGCCGCTACGCCAGACGTGCGCCGTCCTAGGCAACATGCGGCGGAGTGCGAGGAGACTGTGTTCGGCCCGGTACTCCTGGTAGAAGCCGAGCAGGGCATTCAGCACTACGACGGCAAGAATGATCAGGGCATCCCTGAGGTCGCCGGTGGCGCCCGCTACGATCGCGGCAATCAACAGCACCAGGGTAAAGACGCTGCGAAACTGGGCCATCAAGACGGCTATTGCCGTGCGGGGTGGAGCTTCGCTTAATGCGTTCTCGCCCACCTTCGCTAACCGGCGCGCAGCCTCCGCATCGCTCAGGCCGGCTTCGCGCGCGACCCCAAATGCCTCGAGCAGTTCATCGGGCAACAGGACGTGTGCGCTGCCGGCCGAGCCAGGCCAGGGATCATGCATGGGGGTTCCTGTTCGCGCCAGCGGCGTCACGGGGTGATTGCGACTTTGAGCACGCCGTCGCGCTGGTTCGCGAACAGATCATAGGCCGCTTCAATATCGTCGAGCGCAAAACGATGCGTGACCAGCGGACGGGTATCGACCCTGCCAGAGGCGATCACGTCCATCAGCCGCCGCATCCGCTCCTTGCCCCCGGGGCACAAGGTGGTCCGGATCGTATGGTCGCCCAGCCCGGCAAGAAACGCATCGAGCGGGATATGGAGGTCTTCCGAATAGACCCCCAGCGATGAAAGCGTTCCGCCCGGGCGCAAGACCCGCATCGCCCCTTCGATGGTTGCCTGCCGTCCCAGTGCTTCGATGGCGACATCGACGCCGCGTCCGCCGGTCAGCCGCATAATTTCGGCCACCGGGTCGCCCCGGCTGAAATCGACCACGTGGTCGGCCCCCATGCGTCGCGCCATGTCCATCCGGGCCGGAACGCTATCGACCGCGATGATGGTCGTCGCGCCCATGAGCCGGGCGCCTGCGGTCGCGCACAGGCCGATCGGGCCCTGGGCGAAAATGGCAACGGTATCGCCAATCCGGATAGCACCGCTCTCCGCACCTGACAGTCCGGTTGACATGATATCCGGGCACATCAGCACCTGTTCGTCCGACAGGCCTTCGGGCACCAGCGCCAGATTGGCCATCGCGTCGGGCACGAGCACGTATTCCGCCTGGGTACCATCGATCGTGTTGCCGAATTTCCAGCCCCCCAGCGGTTTCCATCCGTGCGGGGTGCCGGGGCCATCCTGCGAATGACAGCCGCACAGCGCGGCGTGGCTGTGTCCCGAAGTGCAGATGGCGCCGGCAATGACCCGCTGCCCTTCCGCGTAACCCTCGACCGCCGAACCGAGCTTCTCGATGATGCCGACGGGCTCGTGACCGATGGTCAGTCCCTTCGCTACGGGATATTCGCCCTTCAGGATATGCACGTCGGTTCCGCAGATCGTGGTCGTGGTGATGCGCACGAGCGCATCGAGCGGACCAACGTCGGGGATCGGCTTATCATCGAGGACGATACGGCCCGGCTCGACGAAGATCGCGGCTCTCATTTTTGGCATGATGTCCTCCAGGGCGGAACTTGGGTCAGCAGCGGCCTTGAACGAAGCGATTCTCGTCCAGTCGCCATCTTCGCCAACTATAGCGCGCTTGCGCGAAGAAAGAACGACACTGTCGGCTCACCAAAACAAACCGCATTTCCTAGCGAACAGGAAATCAGACTTCGAAGCCTTCGCCGCGCTAAAACACCTGTGCTAGAAATGCGGCGAACAAGCCAAGGTCGCGAAGGGGAAGTACCAATGCTCAGACCACCGCCGAGTCCGGATCCCGGACTGATCGGACTGAGCGTCGCCAACCCGAACGACCTGTTCCATGCCTTCGATCCCTCCCCCATGGTCGGGCGCGACCTCGACGACGAAGTCGAACAATATATTCTGGAAAGCGCACTCGAAGCGCCGCAGACTCGATACCAACTCCTGATCCATGCCCCGGAGGACAAGATCGGCCTGGCGGAAACCGCCCAGATACCGGACGCGATCCGGCAATATTTTCTCTACAAGCTCGAGGTCTACCAGCGGCACCTGCGCATCAGGATGCTCGACGGGCACCGATCGCTTTTCACGGGCCTGCTTTTTCTGGCGATCTGCTGGGGCCTGGGAATGGTGGCGATGAACCAGATCCCGGAACCTTACGGTGATTTCTTCAGGGAGGGACTGCTGATCATCGGATGGGTTGCGAACTGGAAGCCCATCGAATTCTTCCTTTACGACCGGCGCCCGATGGTCAGGCAGCGCAATGTCCTCAAGGCCCTGTCCGAAATGGCAATCTCGATCCGCCATGCAGACCAGAATAGTCAGAGCGACGCAGCGGCGCGGCCGTAAGGCAGAATGCGATAGATCAAGGCTGCTTGCACATGGGATGATATCTATCGCTCGTGAGAGAGGCAAAATCCAATGATGACCGATATTCGCGACATCCTGCTTTTCATGGTCAGCTACCCTTACCGCACGCCTGGCTGGGCACTCGATGCCTCGCTGTCACTAGCCGAGCGGTTTGACGCGCGCCTTTCCGGGGTTGTGTGCCAGACGCATATTCCGGCGGTGGGAAACTGGCTGGCGGACAAACTCGTGCACGCCAATGCACTGATTGCTGGCGAGAACGTGCGGAGCCGCGAGGCGACCACCGACCTCCTCAACGAGTTGACAAAGTTGGTAGGCGAGGAACGACGCGGCGAGCAATTTCTCGTGGAGTGCGGACCGCTGGTCAATCCCATGGAGCCCGCGCGCATCGCCCGCACGCACGATCTGACGGTGGTGCCGGTCGAAACCAATGTCGAATTCCAAGTCGCCGCGGAAGCGCTGGTTTTCGACTCCGGTCGCCCCGTGCTTCTGCTTCCCCGCCCGCGATCGGAAGGCCTCGCCTTTCAGGACATCGTCATCGGTTGGGACGGCAGCCGCGCAGCGGCCCGCAGTCTGACGGCGTCGCTGCCGTTCTGCCGCGCTGCCCGTTCGGTCCGCCTTGTGGCGATCTCGGGCGACAAGCCGTTCGCAGCGCAGCACGTGCTGGAAGAAGCCCGGCGTCATCTGGCGCTGCATGACATCGCTGCCCGCCTTGAGGAAGTGGAGGCTACGGGGCGCGATGCCGGCAAGGCTCTCCTCGATCACGGCAGTAGCAGCGGCGCGGACTTGCTCGTGATGGGGGCTTATGGGCATTCGAAAGCCCGGGAATTCCTGCTTGGCGGTGCAACGCGTTCTATCCTGGATGACCCACAATTGCCGGTCCTGCTGGCCCATTAGGCCGGCTCGCTGCGCGACCACCAGGTTGTCCGGACGCAGCTGAAATTGATTCTTGGAAGGATAACGCATGACAAGTCCCGCTACGCCTGTCCTCGTCGCAACAGACCTCGGGGCGCGGTCGGATCGCGCGGTCGATCGTGCCTGCCTCCTGGCCCAGACCTGGGGCGCTCCGCTCAAGGTGCTGCACGCCGTCGAACCGGGATCGTGGGCTGACAGGAACCCTGCTCTTGCGATGGATGGGGTGCGCGCGGTGCTGCCGGATCCATCTCTGGCCGCGGAAATTCTCCTGGCCCATGAACCGGCGCCACAGGCTATTGTCCGGGCAGCGCAGGAGACCGGCTGCGGGTTGATCGTTGCCGGCGTTGCACGGTTCAATCAGGTCGGCGACTTCCTGATCGGGACGACGGTTGATCATGCGGTCCGAAACGCCGAGGTTCCGGTCCTTGTGGTCAAGCAACGCGTGCATGGCGCCTATCGCTCGCTTCTGGTCGCGACGGACTTCTCAACTTGTTCGCGCTTGGCCCTGACAAAGGCGGCCAACATGTTTCCGGACGCGGCCCTGCATGTCCTGCATGTCTTCGATGTCCCGCTCGACGGATGGCCGGGATCGGAGCGTAAAAGCCCGGGCCTGGAAGAGCAGGCGCGGCGCGAACTCGAAGCATTTCTCGATCACCCGGACTTTTCGCAGACCATGCGAAACAGGATCTCGATGCACTTTGGGCACGGCGTGATGGATGCTGCCGTCGAACAGACCGCACGGGACGTAAACGCTGATCTTCTCGTGCTCGGGACACACGGCGAGACCGGGTTTCTCCAGTTCGTCGTCGGCAGCAGGGCGGAATCCCTGCTGTTCTGGAGCAGGACCGACACCCTGATGGTTCGCGAGGTTCCGTAAAGCACGATTGCTTCACGGCAGGAGGAGGCGAGCTACGCCTCCCCTGCCGCGAGCGATCAGAATTTCACGCGCGCCGTGAAGCGTGCATTGATCGGCGCGCCCGGCGTGATGTTGTTGTTGTTATGTGCGTCGGAGAAATACGCCTCATCGAGCAGGTTCTCGACGTTGACCTGGAATTCGAGCCTGTCGCTGGCCTTGAAGAATAGGGCCGCATCGACACGCGTGAAGTCAGGCAGGCGGGTCGTCGTGGCAGTGGTGCGGATCGCGGCAAACTGGCTCGACTGGTGAACGACACCCAGGCCGACGCCGACGCTGCGATTGAAATCGTAGCGGTTCCACAGCGCAAACTGGTGTTTGGGCACCTGGGCGAGGCGCACGAAGTCGTTCCCGCGCAGCTTGGCGTCCTGATAGGTGTAACCGCCGCTCATCTGCCAGTTCGGCGTGATCCGTCCGGTCAGCGCCAGTTCCAGCCCCTTGGTGCGGGTTTCCCCGACATTGATCGTGGCGGTGACATTGTTCGGGTCCGGCGTCGTCGCATTGGTCCGATCAAGCTGGAACAGGGCCAGCGTGACGTTCAGATCGGGACGAATGTCCCACTTGGCGCCGACCTCATAGTTGGTGAACTTTTCCGGGGCGAGGTTCTGCTGGGTTGCGCTCATCGTCAGGAACTGGTCGCCTGATCGCGGCAGGAACGACTGGCTATAGCTGCCGTAGATCGAGATGCTTTCCTGCGGCTTGAAGATCACACCGACGCGCGGCGAAACCTTCTCGTCGGTGCGCGCGAACGGACGCGGCGTTCCGATCCGGTCGGTTCCCTTGATCTCGAAGCGGTCGTAACGCAGGCCGACCACCAGATCGAGATGCTCGCCGAAGCTGATCTGGTCCTGGGCATAGGCCGAGAAGAACTGGACATTGGACACGGTATCGCGCGCGAGCGCGCCGAAGGTGACGCTCGGATAGACGATATTAGCAAGGTTCAGCGTCGTGTTCGACAGAGTACCGTTGCGACGCTGGTTGGCTGAATCCTGGTCGCCATATTCAAGCCCCATCAGGATCTTGTTGCCAACCGGGCCGAGATTGACATCCCAGACGAGGTTGGTCTGGGCGATGAAGTTCTGCCGCTTGTTCGGGTCGATGTAGCTCGACAGCGCCACGGTGCCCGTCTGGCCGGTAGCAGCGCCATTGGCGAAGACGTTGGTATAGTACTTGTCGTAGTCGCCGTAGAGCACGGTGGTCGACCAATCGAGATTGTCGGTCAATTCGCCGTCGAGCCGCGCCTTGACGATGTGCGCCTCGAGACCCGTGCGATTGACGCCCGGCACGCCAAAGAATGTATCGCGGTGGCCGCTGAGCGGCCGGTTCGGTTCGTTCGCGGCTGTCGCGATCGAAGGGACGCCGCGATCGGTGACGCGATCGTCGTGGACATATTCATAGGACAAGCCGGCTTTCCAGCCGCCGCCTAGATCCACTGCGACATAGGGATTGATCGCATACCGTTCGCCCTCGAAGTAATCGCGGTGATTGTCGAGGCTTTCGTAGGTTCCGTTAAGACGGAACGCGGCATTGCTACCGAGCGGAGCGTTGATGTCGGCAGACGCATCCCATGATCCGAACGTATTGACGCTGGCCGATCCGCCGATTTTCAGAGCGTCGGCTGACGGCGTCTTCTGGACCCGGTTGATGATGCCGCCGCTACCGCCCCGGCCGAAGATCAGCGCAAAGGGTCCCTTGAGCACCTCGACCCGTTCGATATTGTAGAGACTGCGGTAGTACTGGACATCGTCCCGTACGCCGTCGAGGAAGAAGTCCGCGCTGGTGTTCTGGCCGCGCAGGGTGATCTGGTCACGATTGCCCTCGCCTTGGCCGACGGTGGTGCCCGGCACATAGCGCAGGACATCGGCCATGCTGCGCAGTGCCTGATCATCGAGCCGTTCGCGGGTCACAACCGTGACAGACTGCGGCACGTCGATCAGCGGCGTATCCGTCTTGGTTGCCGTGACGGAGTCGTCTGCCAGATAGCCGACCGCCTTGCCGGTGACGATGATCGTGCGGCCATCATCGCCATCAGCCTCGGATGCTAGTGCCAGACCGGGCACCGCGATCAGCGCGGTGGAAAAGAGCAACAGCTTCTTCAAGAAAACCCCCTGTAAGTGAATCATCATTGGTCAGCCGCTAATGCTATTGCGACCTATTTGCAATAATTGTTTGTGCGGATGGAACCCTCGGTCATGCCGGGGAGCTTGGCGCAACCAGCTAGCGGCTCGTCGAGGGCCGGTATTTGATCTTCGTCAGTCTCACGCAGCGTGGGAAAAAAGATGCCTACGGCCAGCCCCATCATCGAGGGGAAACCGTCGGGACTAAACCGCGCGTTCGCCCGGCGCCTTCAAATCCAAGAGGCCCGGCCGCCAGATCAGTCGTGGAATGCTGCAACTTCGCCCGGCTTGCGCAGCATCTTGTCGACCTCGTCGAGATGCAGCTCCTCAAGCATGATCATCTCGCGTGCGTACTCCTCAAGCAAAACCGACGTGTCGGAAGCGAGCTTGAGCAGTTCGTAATAGAGGCCGAGCGTCAACTTCTCGTGCTCCAGGCTTTCACGCAGGATGTCGCCGATGTCATGCTTGGTCGTCTCCAGCAGCGGGCCGATCTGGAGCGACGGGTGACCACCCAGCAGCGTGACCAGCTCACCCGCCTTGCGGGCATGGGCCAGTCCTTCGGACGCGTTCCCCTCCAGCCACGAAACGATGGGGATGCGGTTGTAACCGTAAACCATCAGGGCATAGTGGGTGTAGCGGACGACGCCCGCCAGTTCGGCTTCCATGATGCGGTTGAGAACAGCAATTGCGGCTGTTTTATCGTTGTCGGTCATCGCGGGCCTCCTACATTCGCCAAGGCGCCGCCTCGCTGAAAATGGCGGACGTCGCCGTGGCGGCTATGGTACCGCATCTTCGTGCTGCCCGCGATTGAAACAGGCTGCCGCTTTGCGGGTGATCCTGCTGGGCGGTCATTTGAAAATGCACTGCCCAAGATTCCTTCGAATTGTGCGGACTATCGATGTACGTCCGAAATCGACCAGGAATTGTCCATGTGCTTCAGATCGGCATAAGGTCGATCGAACAGACCAAAAATAATGGAGTTGATAATCATGAAGAACCATGAGCCCTTGATCGTTGCTTTGAACTCACGCCTCCGGGAGTTGATTAATCGCGCCGATATAATCGAGGACGAGCTTCGCCACCCTCTGGATGCCGACTCCTCTGAACAGGCCATCGACCTTGCCGACGACGAGACTCTCGCTGCGCTCGACGCCGGATTCAAAGAGGAAGTCGCGCAAATCCAAGCCGCTTTGTCGCGCATCGAGAACGGGACCTATGGCACCTGTACCAAATGCGGCGTCAGCATCGACCCCAAGCGCCTCGAAGCCCTCCCTACTGCCGCCATGTGCATCAACTGCGCGTGACGTAACGGAGACCGGCTGCTTCGCGGCCACTTGCATTACGCGAAGTATCGAATTCCGTTGTCGCTCGGCTCCCGTATTGATGAAGACGCAACTGCCGTTGGAGGCCAGTACACCGAGGCCGTAGCATGTCTCGAAGAACGCGGGCGCTTTGCTTCTCTCGCTTGCCGCATCTGCGGCCCACGGGCGCCTCGCATAGCCCAAGGGACCGGCATAATCTTAGCTTCAAGGACCGCCAATGACCGCCCATCAGGACGCCTACCGCGAAAAACTGACCACGGCCGAGGACGCATTGGCGTTCATTGACTCGGGCATGAATCTGGCGATGGGGATGGCGGTCGCCGAACCGCCAGCGCTGCTCGAAGCCCTGGCAGGCCGGATCGAAACCTCCAAGCTTGCCGATTTGCGCTTGTGGTATTTCCATTCCCTCGATGCCGCCGGCAAAACGGTCCTGCGACGCGACCTCCTAGATCGGGTGCGACCGCACTGTATGTTTCTGAGCAGTGTCGAGCGGGCGCTGATCAGAGCGGATCCATCCCCAGCTCCTTATGGGCCAATCGAGTTCGTGCCGGTGGCATTCAGCCAATCGCCGCAACTCTTGTCCGAGCGCGTCGATCTTGACGCCTGCATCACCACCGTCTCGCCGATGGATCGCCACGGTTGGTTCACCTTCGGAACCAGCAACGATTACACGTCGACTGCCGCACGCAGTGCCCGCAGGCTCATAGTGGAAGTCAATCCGGCCATGCCGCGCGTATTTGGAGACTCGCTGCTGCACGTGTCCGAGGTCGATTCAATCGTTGAAAATCGCTGCCCCCTGCCGGAAATATCGTGCGGGAAACCAAGCCCTGAAGAACGGACCATCGCCCGAATCATTGCCGGAATGATCGACGATGGCGCCTGCCTGCAAATGGGAATCGGCACGCTCCCCGCGGCAGTCTGCGCGCTACTCGAAGATCGCAAGGATCTGGGGATCCACACGGAGTTGTTGACCCCGGCCCTGACACAACTGATCCGGTGCGGTGCAGTCACCAACAAGGCCAAGGCGACCTACCCGGGTCGCAGCGTCTTCACTTTCGCGATGGGTGATGCTGCCTTCTACGATTTCATTGACGACAATCCGGCCATCCATTCCCTGCCCGTGAACATTGTCAACGATCCGCGGCATATCGCGAAGAACGACAATGTCGTTTCGGTAAACGGGACATTGCAGTTCGACCTGGGCGGCGCCTGCAATTCCGAACACCTCCTTGGGCGGCAGTACAGCGGATCGGGCGGACAGCTCGATTTCGTCAGGGGCGCAACGGCGTCGAAGGGTGGAAAATCCATCATTGCCTGCGAGTCCACCGCCCGCAACGGCACCGTTTCCCGGATTGTCCCCGTCCTAGACGGTCCCGTCACAACGCCGCGCAACGACACGCATATCATAGTCACGGAATTCGGCTGGGTTGATTTGAAGGGTAAATCAATGAGTCAACGAGCCGATGCTCTTATCGCCCTGGCTCACCCCAGATTTCGCGAAAAGTTGGCCCAAGATTTTAGATAGATACTGTGTCCTTATTGGTAAAATGATCCTGGGACTTTACCGATCCACGTTACCTCGTCGCGCCCGCCGGAGAAGACTTATATTTGCACTGATCTGCCGAGCAAGTGGAACGGCAGTCGCTCGCATGCGCGTTCAGTTCAATGAGCCATGAACCAGGAAATCTCGGGATTGCCGAGCAAGTCTCTGGTCACGCCTCCCAACACTCGCTCCCTTAAGGAACCCCGGCTGAAAACCCCGGCAACAATGAGACTGGCATCGACACGTTGAGCCTCGGCCAGCAGGTCCTCACCGATTTTACCGTGAGTGCGGGGAATATGCAGATGTTCCGCAGTCACGCCATGGCGGCGCAAATGATCAGCAACCATTTCCAGGCGTTCGATCGCCACTTCGTCACCGACACCGACGACCGTCACCTTCCCGGTACGCTGGAGGATCGGTAGTGCATCATGCACAGCGCGGCGTGCTTGCGAGCAATCCTTCCATGCGACTAGCACATTGGCAAAGCTGGCTTCCGGCATTTTCGTGCCAAGACGCAGAATGGGCGCGCCCGATCGCAAGGCAAGGTCGGCAGCGTTCAGCGGAGCGCACGTCTTGCTTTCAGATGCGCTGGTGATGAGCAGGTCTGCGGTCCACAGATGATCTCGCAGCACAACATTCGGCTCAGCAACGCCGGAGCACCACTCGGCTTCAACCGCGTTGTCGTCAAAGACAGTGCCGAATGCGCTGCGAGCGGTATCCAACGCATCTATCATCTCCCGCTCTTGCAACTGAGCGGATAATGCGTTTCCGACCAGCGGACGCATGCCAGAATATCGCGGCCAAGCATAAGATACCACTGATAGCCTCGCCCCGGTTTCGAGAGCCAATTTTCGCGCAAATTCGAGCGGCAGCTGGACGTCCTTCTTGGGGCAAGCATCGACGACGATGTCACAATAGCTCATGATTTTTGAGTCCACTTCCACCCGATCACCGGAATCCTGGCAATCTTAACGTCCATTTGCTTCAGCCCCATTTCCATTGGCCTTTCGGGTAATAGCGGCGAAGCGCGGAATCAAGGAAGCCCGACCTTGCAGCCACGGCAGCCAACTTCTCGGTCATTGTGACACTTGCCTGGGTACAAGCATACGCTTGGGCGTGCACATTTTCGCCGGAGGCGCGGCAGGGGTAATGCCTCGCCTCCGGCGGGGCCGCTCTTTCCGACATGTCCGGGGTCTCGCTTGGTGGAGACAATTTCCTTCCAACACGCGGGGCGGCCAATCTCAAGCATGGAGCGCAGCTTCATCATCACAGGGAACGACTTCGGCCTGGATCGTCGAATGATGGATGCCAAACCTGCCCTCAAGCATCGCTGCGACTGCGGCGCGCGTTGCGAACGGCTCCGCGCCCGCAGCCAGGACCACATGTGCGGTCAGACTGGCATCGTCGCCAGCGACGGACCAGACATGAAGGTCGTGTGTGCTATCGACGCCGGCCACGTCATTGACCGCCTTTCGAATCTCTTCGAGGTCCATCCCGCTCGGCACACCTTGCAACAGGATGTGCGTCGTGTCCTTTAGCAGCATCCAGGTCCGAGGAAGCACCCACAGTCCTATGGCTATGGCGACGATGGCATCGATCCAGGTGAGCCTTGTGAAGTAGATAGCAACAGCCGCCCCAATAACGCCGAGCGAGCCCAACATGTCGGCCCAGACTTCGAGATAGGCGCCCTTTACATTGAGACTGCTATCTTTGCCGGCCACGAGCACGCGCATGGCCACGAAATTGGCAAGGAGTCCGAATGTTGCGACAACGAGCATACCGAGCGAGGCCACTGGCTCGGGGTCGATAAGCCGATTGATGCCTTCCCAAAGAATATAGCCCGCGACAGCAAAGAGCAGCAACGCGTTGAACGATGCGGCGAGAATTTCGAACCGGCGGTAGCCATAGGTGCGTTGCTTGTCGGCCGGCCTCTGCCCTACCTTGATTGCAACGAGCGCAATTGCAAGCGCGGCCGCATCGGTGAACATGTGCGCCGCATCGGAAAGCAGCGCGAGACTGTTGAAGACAAACGAGCCGACAAGCTCGGCAACGAGAAACGTGCTGGTGATCGCCAAGGCAATGGTCAGGTTTCTGCCATTCGCCCCCGCGCCGTGACTATGCCCCGGTGTTCCATGTCCGGCGTCAGCGTGGCTATGTCCTGCGCCCATGTTCAAGCCCTCGTGCTGGCGGTGTGACCTTCTTCCACCTCCGTTGGCTGGAACGTCCAGAACAGCAGCAGTGCATTGAACGTAACCAGAATCGTCGCCCCTGTATCGGCAATGATGGCGGTCCACAGATTGGTGATGCCGAACACGGCAAGCACCAGGAACACGAGTTTAAGCCCGACCGCGATGACAATGTTGGTGAGGATCGTGCTGCGGGTCTTGCGGGCCAGCCGGATGGCATCTGGGACGCCCCACAAACGATCCTTGAGCAGGCCGACATCGGCAGTCTCTATCGCGACATCGGTGCCGCCGCCCATGGCCAGGCCAAGCGTAGCGGTGGCAAGCGCGGGAGCATCGTTGACGCCGTCACCCACCATCAGGACCGGCGCTTCGGCCTTGAGGGCTTCGATCCGTTTGAGCTTGTCGGCTGGCATCAACTCGCCCTCGGCCTCCATCCCTAGCCCCTGCGCGACGGCCGTTGCCGTCCGCTGATTGTCGCCACTGAGCATTAGCGAGCGAATGCCAAGCGCGTTGAGCGCGGCAATGGCGGGTCTGGCATCGTCGCGTGCTTCATCGCGAACCGCGATATGACCCTGATATTTACCGTCCACCAGCAACACCGCAACCGTCTTGCCCGCGCGTTCGAGCGTATCGATGCTCGCTGCAACATCGGTTTCGAGCGATCCCGCCGCGCGCGGGCTGAACAGCGCCACCTGCTTGCCGCCAACCATGCCCACCGCACCCTGACCCTGCTTTATGGTGACGTCCGTCGATTTGGGCACGGCTACTTTCAGCCGCTCTGCTTCTGTAACGATCGCCTTGGCTACTGGATGCGTCAATCCGGTCTCGATAGCCGCGGCCAGTTTGAGCGTGTCCTGGCCTGCGACATCGGTGACCACAGGATGTCCGCGCGTCAGCGTGCCGGTCTTGTCAAAGGCGGCGATGCCGATCTTGGCGAGCTGTTCCAGCGCTTCGCCGCTCTTGATCAAGATGCCGCTGCGTGCTGCAGTTGCGATGCCGGTGGCAATCGCGGCAGGCGTTGAAAGCACCAGCGCACAGGGGCAGGCAATCAGCAGCACCGTCAACGCGCGATAGGTCCAGGTGGCCCATTCGCCGCCAAAGGCCAGCGGTGGCACCAAAGCGATCAGCGTCGCCAGGATGATCGCGGCGGGTGTATACCAGCTGCTGAAATTGTCGATGAAGCGGGCGGTAGGTCCGGTTGACGCCTGAGCCTGCGCCACGAGATCACCGATCCTGGCGACCACGCTGTTCGATGCGTCCTTGGTCACTTCGACTTTCAGCGTGCCATCGCCGTTGATCGATCCGGCAAAGACATCGGCACCAACCGTCTTTTCCACGGGACGCGATTCTCCCGTGATCGCTGCTTCGTCGAGCGCGGAGCTGCCATTGATGATGCGGCCATCGGCGGCGATTCGGTCTCCCGCCGAGACCAGCATGATCGCCCCAATGTTGAGCGTTGTGACATCCACAGTGCGCCGCTCACCATCGACCTCGATGACGGCTTGCGATGGCAACAGCTTGGCCAGCGCGCTCAATCCCGAACGCGCGCGGGCTGCGGCAAAACCTTCAAGCAGTTCGCCCAGCGAGAACAGCGCCACCACGACAACGGCTTCGGCCCCGGCGTCGATGGGAATCGCGCCCAGCACCGCCACTGTGACCAGTGTTTCGATGCTGAACGGGCGGCCCTTCAGCGCCTTGGTGAATGCCGTTCGGGCGAAGGGCGCCACCGAAAGGACTGCGCCCACGCCATAAGCCCATCGCGACCATTCGGGCTGCAACCACGAAACGCCATAGGCAATGGCGGCAATGGCGCAGGCAAACAGAAATATCCGCAGGCCTGTGCTTTCGCCGTGGCCGTGCGCGTGGCCGTCATCGTCACTGTGTTCAGACCCCATGCGCACTCTCCTTCGACCGGCCATCAGCCGATCAGTCGAACAACTCGGCGAGAAAACTCTTGCGGGGCTTGCCACCATGATGTCCCGACCGACGATAATCGTCATAGCCGCGCTCGCCGTTTTCGGGACGTACACCGGCAGCAGGTGCCGATGCCGGCGGGGCAGCCCGTTCGGATCGCTCGATTATCTTGTCGAGTTCTCCACGATCTAGCCAGACCCCGCGGCATTGCGGGCAAAAGTCGATTTCGACTCCTTGTCGATCCGACATTGAAAGCGGCACGCGGCACGCGGGGCAAAGCATGGCCTGTTGCGAAACTGTTGGCTGGTTCATGTTGCGTTTTCTCCTTATTTATCGACGATGGGCTCACCGAGCACCGAGACATCGCTGTAATCCCCAGGAACGTGCTTCTTGTGGCGACCACGCAGCAGCAGATGACTGATCGCAGGAAGCACGAAGAGCGTCAGCAGGGTCGAGGTAATCAGCCCGCCGATCACCACGATCGCCAACGGCTTCTGCACCTCGGCACCGGTGCCCGTCGCAATCGCCATGGGCACGAAGCCGATGGCCGGGACGATTCCGGTCATCAACACCGCGCGAACGCGCTCCATCGTGCCTTCCGCGATCGCTTCATCGACCGGCTTGCCCGCATCCAATCGCGTGTTGATGCTGGTCATCACGACCAGGCCGTTGAGAACGGTGACGCCCGACAACACGATGAAACCGACCGCCGCCGACACCGAGAACGGCAAACCGGTCAGCAGCAGCGAGAATACACCGCCCGCCAGCGCCAGCGGAATTGCCGAATAGACCGCGATCGATTGCCTGACCCCGCCCAGCGCCAGGAACAGGATGCCGAAGATCGCGGCGAAGATGATCGGGATGACCACGGACAGCGTCTGCGACGCGGCTTGCAGGTTCTTGAACTGCCCGCCCCATTCGATGAAGGCGCCCGTCGGCAATTTGACCTGAGCATTCACCTTCTGCTGGGCTTCGGCAACAAACGAACCCAAATCGTTGCCGCGCACGTTCGCCTGAACTACCACGCGCCGCTTGCCGTTTTCGCGGCTGACCTGATTTAGTCCTTCCGAGAAATTGAACCTGGCTACCTCGCGAAGCGGCACCGACACCCGGTCCACATCCTCGCCGGGCAGCATCACCGGCAAAGCCCCGACCGCATCGAGATCGTTGCGGGTCAGGTTGTCGAGCCGGACGACGATGTCGTAGCGCCGGTCACCCTCGAACACGATCCCAGCCTCACGTCCCCCCATGGCGGCCGCCACGGTATCGCTGACGTCCTGGAGACTCAGCCCATAGCGCGCGATTGCATCGCGATCGAACTGGACGTCGAGCACTGGAAAGCCCGCCGTCTGTTCGACCTTGACGTCTGCCGCGCCCTTGACGGTTTTCAGAACGCTCGCGATCTGCTGAGCCGACTTGCCCATCGCGTCGAGATCGTCACCATAGACCTTGATGGCGATGTCACCGCGCACCCCGGCGATCAGTTCGTTAAAACGAAGCTGGATCGGCTGGCTAATCTCGACCTGATTTCCAACCAGCGGCTCGAGCTGCTTTTCGACGCGCGCGATGACATCGTCCTTGGTCTCGACACCGGCCGGCCAATCGTCTTTCGGTTTGAGGATGATAAAGGTGTCCGATGCGTTGGGCGGCATCGGGTCGCTGGCGACCTCTGCGGTGCCGGTCTTCGAATAGACGAACGCCACTTCGGGTAGCTTGGCGACACTTACCTCGACTTGCCGCTGCATTTCCGTTGATTTTGCCAACGACGTCGAAGGAATGCGCAAAGCCTGCATCGCAAGATTGCCCTCGCCGAGAACGGGAAGGAATTCGCTGCCGAGCATCAGGAAGACGAGGATCGCAGCACCGAACGTACCGGCACCCGCGCCGACCCACGGCCAGGGGCGATCGATCACGCGCTTGAGTATTGGCTCGTAGCGGTCCTTGACCCAGGCGACCGCCTTGACTTCCTTCTCCGCAACTTCGCCCCGGATCAGCAGTGCAACCATAGCTGGAACGAAGGTGAGCGACGCGACGAATGCCCCGGCCAACGCCAGCATGACCGTGATTGCCATTGGCGAGAAGGTCTTGCCCTCGACACCGGTGAAGGTCAGCAGTGGCACGAAGACGAGGAAGATGATTGCCTGGCCGTAAAGCGTCGGCTTGACCATCTCGCGCGATGCTTCGAACACCTCGTGCAGCCGTTCGTTGAGGTTGAGCACCCGGCCCAGCTGTTGCTGGCGGTGCGCCAGCCGTTGCAGACAGTTTTCGATGATGATGATCGAGCCATCGACGATCAGCCCGAAATCGAGCGCACCAAGGCTCATCAGATTGCCCGAGGTGCCGGTGATGTTCATCCCCGTTCCCATCACGAGGAACGAGATCGGGATAACGAGCGTGGCGATCACCGCAGCGCGGAAATTGCCGAGCAGCCAGAACAGCACCGCAGCAACCAGCAGAGCGCCTTCGACGAGGTTCTTTTCGACTGTGCCGATCGTGGCATCGACCAGTTCGGACCGATCCAGTACTGTCTTGACGGTAACGCCCGGTGGTAGCGACTTGGCGACTGTGTCAAGTCGATCGGCAACCGATTTCGCGACGATACGGCTGTTGCCGCCCGCCAGCATAAGAGCCGTACCGACGACAACTTCCTTGCCGTTCTGCGTTGCCGCGCCTGTCCGCAGGTCGCCGCCGATGCGGACTGTCGCGACATCGCGGACCATGACCGGAACGCCCCCACGGGAATCGATCGATGCACGCGCAATCTCGTCGAGCGTGCGGATGCGGCCATCGGCGCGGACGAGGAACGCCTCGCCCCCGCGTTCGACAAAGTTCGCGCCGACCGAAATGTTGGACTTTTCGAGCGCGTCGGCAAGTTCGGTAAACGAGATGCCATAAGTCGACATCTTCGCGACGTCGGGTGTCACCACGAACTGCTTTTCATAGCCGCCGATGGAATCGATCCCCGCGACGCCCGAAACCGTCTTGAGTTGCGGACGGATCACCCAGTCCTGCACCGAACGAAGATAGCCTTCCTTGGCGATGGCATCGGTCAGCAACTCGCCCGCAGGCGTCATGTATGACCCATCGGGCTGCGGACCGGGCTTGCCCGCGACTTTGGGATTGGTCTTTGTGCCGGACGGCGCAAAATCGACGACATACATCAGCACTTCGCCAAGCCCGGTCGAAACCGGCCCCATCGATGGTTCCACGCCTTCAGGCAGCGTGCCTTTGGCCTGGTTGAGCCGTTCGGCAACCTGCTGGCGGGCGAAATAGAGGTCGGTGTGATCCTCGAAGACGACCGTGACCTGCGAAAACCCGTTGCGCGAGATCGAGCGCGAACTTTCCAGCCCCGGTATCCCTGCCATTGCGGTTTCGACCGGGAAGGTGACGAGCCGCTCCATGTCGAGCGGGCCGAGGTTCGGCGCGACGGTGTTGATCTGCACCTGCTTGTTGGTGATGTCCGGAACGGCATCGATCGGCAGCTTCAAGAGCTGGAAGACACCATAAGCGGAAACGATTAGCGTCAGGATGACCACGCCCCAGCGGAAGCGGATCGACGCATCGAGAAGTTTTTCAATCATCTCAGTGCTCCGCCTCGCCCTTGCCGAGTTCGGCTTTGAGCAGGAACGCGCCCTTGGTCGCGACGACCGCGCCCGGTTTCAGCCCGTCGATGATTTCGATCCGTCCCCCGCCGCGCTTGCCGGTGACCACATTTGTCGCCTGGAACCCCTTTGCGGTTCGCACGAACACGACATCGCGTCCCTCGAATGACTGCACGGCCTCCTCAGGTAGCGCGATGGCGCTGCCTGAGGAGGCCCCGCGCGGCGTAATCCGCACGCGCAATCCCTGACCCTGAGTCAGACCGCCAACGCCCTGCGGCTGGAGCACGACCGTCGCCGACTTGCTTTCGGGATCGAGGCTGGGCGTGGTCGAGCGGACCACGGCGCTCATGGTCTCGCCTCCAAGCAATTCGATTACCGCCGTATCGCCCGGCTGGATGCGCCGGGCATCGGCGGCCAGCACCGAGGCGTTGATCTGGATACGATTGGGGTCGGATACGCGGAACAGTTCGGCCCCGGCGAGCACATAGGCACCAAGCTTGGCATCGGACCTGGTGACGCGGCCCGAAATCAGGCTGACCACGGCAAGCGTCCGTCCGTCGCCGCTCACTTTCGATGCCGCTGCGGCAGATTGGCTGCGCCGCGCTTCGGCTTCAGCTTCTGATAGCGCAGCCTGCGCGCCCTCGAGATCCTGTCGCGCAGTGACGCGCGCGTCGAACAGGCGCTTTTCACGCGCATAGGTCGAGCGCGCCAGGGCGAGTTTGGCCTGTGCCGTGCTGCGCTCCGACGCGATGCTTGCCGCGTCGCGGCTTTCCATCGTCGCAATCGACTGGCCAGCCTGGACATAATCACCGAGGCGGCGATTGATGGCGGTAATCGCTCCATCGGCGCGCGCTGTCAGCACCGCTTCGCCTTCGGGTGTCGCGGCAACGACGCCTTGTGCGAGGATTTCCGAGCCGAGGCCTCCGGACTGCACCGTTTCGGTAACGATCCCCGCGCCTTGTGCACGGGCAGAATCCATTTCGACGAAGCCCTCGGGGCCATGGTTTTCCTCTGCCTTCTCATCCGGCGCGGCGGCCTCGGTAGGAGCAGCATCGGGTGCGAGCAGCGTGCGGCCCAGCATGACACCGCCACCGGCGAGAACCAATGCGCCTGCCGCCACCGTGGCGATCAGGGCTTTTCTGTTTTCTGCAAATTCCATGGGATAATTCCTTACTGCGCGTTCGCGCGAGCCAGCGCGGCGAGCGCGCGGGCGCGATCCAGTTGCGCTTCGATGATGGCGAGACGAGTGCTGGTGAGCGCTTGCTGCGCGTCGATCAGTTCGAGCAGCGAGAACTTGCCCGCCCGGTAGCCGATGCCAGCGAGACGTTCGGCTTCGCTGGCCTGACGCAGGCCAGGACCAGTGAGAGCCGCAAGCCGCTCGTTTGCCGCCGACAATAAGGTCTGCGCCTCCTGTCGGGTGAAGCTGGTGTCGAGGCGGGTCTGGGCAAACATTGCCTCTGCGGCATCGCTGTCTGCCCTTGCGGGACTGTCAGGATTTCCGTGTGTGGCCGGGCTTAATGGGTAACAAGGAGTCCCACTATGTCACGACGCAAAGAATCCGTTATTCCCAATGCGCTTCTCGACGAGCTTTTGGCCGGAGGCGCTGCCAGTGCGGCATTTGAACAAGGTGGCTTGCTGGATTCGCTGAAGAAGGCGCTGACGGAGCGCGCGTTAAACGCGGAGATGGATCACCATCTTGCGACAGGCGAAGGTGCCGGCAACACGCGCAACGGCTATGGCCGGAAGACCGTAATGACCGAGACCGGCAAGCTGGAGATTGATGTCCCGCGCGACCGCCAGTCTAGCTTCGACCCGCAGCTGATAGCCAAGTATCAGCGCCGCTTTCCGGGCTTCGATGAGAAGATTGTGTCGATGTATGCGCGGGGCATGAGCACGCGGGAGATCACCGGGCACCTGCGCGATCTGTACGGTATCGACGTATCGCCGGATCTGATCAGCACGGTGACCGATGCTGTCCTCGACGAAGTTGCCACCTGGCAGCAAAGGCCGCTCGACCCGGTTTATCCGTTGGTTTTCTTCGACGCGATCCGGGTCAAGATCCGCGATGAAGGCATGGTCCGCAACAAGGCGATCCATATCGCGCTGGGCGTCCGTGCTGATGGCACCAAGGAGGTTCTGGGCCTGTGGCTGGAGCAAAACGAAGGCGCCAAGTTCTGGCTGCGGGTGATGAACGAACTGCGGAACCGCGGCGTCGAAGATATCCTTCTCGCTGTCGTCGATGGCTTGAAGGGCTTCCCTGATGCGATCACCGCCGTGTTCCCGGAGGCAATTGTTCAAACGTGCATTGTCCATCTGCTGCGCAACTCCATGGACTTCGTATCCTGGAAAGACCGCAAAGGGCTGGCAACCGCGCTCAAGGAGATTTACCGCGCCACAGATGCTGACGCTGCCGAAAAGGCGCTGACGGCGTTCGAGGCCAGTCCCTGGGGCCAGCGCTATCCCGCGATCGGCCAGAGCTGGCGGCGTGCCTGGGGTGAGGTCATCCCGTTCTTCGCCTTCCCAGACGACGTGCGGCGGATCATTTACACGACGAACGCGATCGAGGCGCTGAACTCGAAGCTCAGGCGCGCGGTCCGGGCCAGGGGCCACTTCCCCAGCGACGAAGCTGCCACCAAATTGCTCTATCTGATCTTGAACAGGTCGGAAAAAGAGTGGAAAATGCCGCCACGTGAGTGGACCATGGCCAAGGCCCAGTTCGCCGTAATCTTCGGTGAGCGCTTCATCAGGGCCATGGCGGCGTAATGTTCAACCGCCCGGCCGCACACGGAAATCCTGACAGTCCCGCCCTTGCCGCCGCCACACCGCTGCGGCCGCGATTGTTGAATGGCAAGGGAACCGAAAGACCCATCACAACGGCCGTCGCCCCGCTCTCCCGGAAACTGCGAAAACCACCCGACGCTGTGACGTTTGGCACAGCCTCTGCCCGCGCCAGCGTGATGCCAGCCGAGGCGGCATCGCGCTCGGCCGCAGCCAGTCGTTCATCGAGACTCGCGGTGCCCGGGGGTAGAGGCACGGTCGGGACCGGGTCTCCACCGATCGCCGACAGGTCTGGGTCTTCACTGCCGATGAAGAGACCCAGCTTCCTTCTTGCAGTCAGCAACAGCCCGAAGGAGCGCAGACTCTCGGCCTCGGCCTCGGCCAGCAAAGCGTCGGCGCGCAACTTGCGCAGCGGCGGATCACGCCCGGCATCGACAAGGGCTCCGGCGATCCGCGCCAGTTCCTGCGCGCGGGTCAAATTGCCACGGGCGAGCACCGCCCGGTCGTCCGCCGCGCGCAATTCCGCATGAGCGACCGCAATATCATAGGAGAGATCGGCGGCCGCCCTGCTCAGCGACAGCCGGGCAAACTCGCGTTCGGCTCCCGCCACGGCCTTGCGCGCCCGCCGCTCGCCGCCCAGCTCGAACTCCTGACTGACCGCGACCGTGACTTCGCTCTGGCGAAACGAGCGATAAGGACCGGTGCCGCTGAAATTCTCGACTTCAACCCCGATCGTGGGGTTTGGCCGCAGCCCGGCCCGCACCGCACGCGCTTCGGCGGCCCTTAACTCCGCCTCGGCACGGGTTATGCGCGGGGAGACTTCACGGCCCTTGGCAAGCGCATCATCCAAGGTCACCGGCTCGGCCCATGCCGGGCCGGCCTGTATCACCAGCGCACCGGCCATCAGCAGGGCGCGCAATCGTATTGGCATGAAAAACTCCTGATCAATGCAAGATGGCGCGGGCAATGCGTGCCCGCGTCAGGCAAAGATCAGGCTGAGGGCGGTTGTGTGGGGGGGGCTGTAGACCAGGAGTTGAGGCTGGCTTGCCTGTCTGCCGGACGTGGCTGACCGGCCTTCAGGCACGGCTGCTGCGATATGTCTGCTGGCTCGGCCAAACTCGCAGTACAATGTCCATGCGCCATGTGCCCGACCGCACCAGTCTGTGACTTACCTGACTCATCGCTGTCCTGCGAGCTATCCTCGCTTGAGACTTGGCTTGAGACTTGCGCAAAGCCTGCGACTTCCACTACCGGATTGGCGAGCAATGGCGAGCCCGCGATGTCGCACGCGAGCACCGACAGCATCATTATCAGACAAGATACCCAGCGAGCCATGGCCGGGCCTATATCAGTCGCATTCTGGCGTTGCAACAGCTTTTCTGGCAACATGTTGCAAATAAGAAAATTTGCCATTCTTATGTGACAATATCACCTGTTGCGACTCCCTGTTACACTATTCTAATTTGTTCGCCAACTTGGTATTTTTCGACATAACAACTTTGCACTTCTATTTTTACTTGCGGACGATGTGTAAGTGCGCGCATCGAAAAAATTAATACGCAAAATGATGATCGCGAGGCTTTGAATGAGCGTTTTCAGAGAGACCTTAATTGCCGCGCCTCCCGAGCAGGTCTGGGCGGCGCTTGTTTCCTTTGACGACTATGCGAAGTGGCATCCCATGGCTCGGATCGAGGGCGAACCCGGAGTGGATGCACCGTTGCGCTACTCGATCAGGACTGACTACCGAAATCCGAAATTCATGACGGTCGATGCGCAGATTGTGACCTTCGAACCGCAGCGCGTTCTCGCCTTTCGCTATGGCCTCGGGATGCTGCTATCGATCCATGAGCAATTTTCAGTTGAAACGCATGGCAAGGCGGCGACGCGCCTCGTGCACCGGTATGACATAAGCGGCATGGCGGCATGGTTGGCAATGTCGCGTGCAAAACGAAATCTGACGACCCTGACAGAAGCCGTGGGGTCGGCTCTGAAGCCCTATCTGGAACAAGCAGCACGACGGAAACGGTAGGGCGCGTCACCTGGCACCTTCCTCGATGACATCGCGCAAGTCGTCAGGTATCGGCATTGGCGCAAAAGCGCTGACGTTTGAGCGGCCGGTATTTCCCTTCGGGATGCGCCCGGTAAGCGTACCAAGCGGTGCAAGAACTAAGCGTGCGAGCTGACCACTAATCTCCCGGGCGTCGTGAACTGCCACCGCGAATTTCAGCATTTCCCAGTGACTGTTCAGGTGCAGCCCAATATGGAGTTGCGAAATGATGTGGGCGCGTTCGAGCGCGCGCCATGCCTTCTCGATGCTCCCCTCGATCCGCGCATTCCGGAACACGGCCATCTCGTTTGCAACAAGCAAAATTGCCTTGACCCGGTTCATTCTGCGACCAACCGCAACTCACCCAGCGCCTGCCGCAGCACCTGCCGCAGCACCTGTGCGCCTCCGGTCAGCGCCAGTGCGGCCATAACGCTCGCAACGATCAGGTCAGGCCAAGCGTTACCGGTGCCGAATACGCCAACGGCCGCCAGCATAACCGCGACATTGCCAATCGCGTCATTACGCGAGCATATCCAGACCGAACGCATGTTCGCGTCGCCCGTCCGGTAGCGATAGAGCAACAACGCAACCCCGACATTGGCTGCAAGCGCCAGCGCGCCGACTGCGCCCATCGTCGCCGGGTCAGGTGCGGTGCCATTTACAAATGCTAGGATCGCACTGCTAAAGACCCAGGCAGCGCCGCCCGTGCGCGCGATGCCAGCGCCATGCCGACCACGGCAAGGCTGACGGCGTAGTTGGCGGCATCACCCAGAAAATCGAGTGCGTCTGCCTGAAGCGCGCGGCTGTCCGCGGCCGCGCCTGCCACCATCTCGACGAAAAACATCGCCGCATTGACGATTAGCGCCACCCATAGCACCCGCCGCCAGCGCGGATCGGCCTTTGCCTTCTCACTGCCGCAGGCGCTCGCGCAGCAATCGTCAGCCATGTCCGGTAGTCCCCTTCGCGGCCCGCCCGCCGAAGCCGAACAACGATACTACGCCATGCTGGACGACACACCCATGGCTGCGTAATTTAATCCAAATGGCCTCCGACAATCCCGGGGCGGTTCAGTCCCACCAATGTTTGCCGGTCCAGATCGACAATTTCAAGGGGCCCAACGCCGCCTTTAATGGACAAACACACCATAGAAACAATCCGGGGATGATGATGACCTCTCACAGTCGATGTGTCGCTAGATTGTTGAGCATACTAAAGACAGATAAACGCATGCCGTTTACAGGATACTTCTCTGGTCATACGTCAGCCAAGTAAGGAGATTATCATATGACCACGGCCATCCGGGACATCCTGTTATACATGGAAACCTATCCCAATCGCACGCCGCGTTGGGCTCTCGACGAAGCGGTGCGGCTTGCCGACCAATTTGGAGCACGTCTTTCCGGAATCCTTTGCGAGACCCACATCCCGGCAGTCGGCAATTGGCTTTCGGATAAATTCGCACATACCAACGCGCTAGTCGCCACCGAAAATATCCGAAGCCGCGAGGCCGCTCAGGAACTTCTGGACGAATTCTCTTTGCTCGTCAGCGAAGACCGGCGTGGCGAGCAATTCCTTGTCGAATGCGGCCTGATCGGTAATCCCACCGAGCCAGCGCGCCTAGCTCGCACGCATGACCTCGCCGTGGTTCCGGTCGAAACAAATGTCGAATACCAGGTCGCCGCTGAGGGCCTGATATTCGATTCGGGTCGCCCTGTCCTGCTTCTCCCCCAGCCCGTATCCAGCGGGCGCCGATTCGATAATGTCATCATCGGGTGGGACGGTGGTCGATCGGCCGCTAGGGCGCTGGCAGAGGCGCTGCCGATCTGCCGCACCGCCCGGTCCATTCGTGTGCTTGCGATAACGGGAGAGAAGGCGCTTGACGCGGCACTGATCCTCAAGGAGGTTCATCGTCACTTGGTTTGCCATGACTTAACCAGTAGCATGGAGGAAGTGCCTGCTGATGGATGCGATGCAGGTACGGCCCTCTTGAAACGCGGCGTTGAGACCGGTGCAGACCTTCTGATCATGGGGGCATATGGTCACTCGAGAACACGGGAGTTCGTGCTCGGAGGCGCGACACGGTCTGTCATTCATGATCCTCGATTACCGGTCCTACTTTGCCACTAAGCGAAGCGGCAGCGGCGCAATTCTCCAACCATCTAGGCCAACAACGGCTTTGATCGATTCAACCTAGCTGAGTTTTCCACCAGCCTCCGCACGCTCTGCAATGCCGAAACGCCGGCGCCTATGACTGTTGCTGTAATGCCACACCCCCGGAAGAAATGTGCCGTGACTGGCAGCAGGATTTGTGCAGTGCACCATTCCAAGTTAAGGGGAAATGCCTCTCGATAATACGCCCCATTCCCACGAGGGCTAGCCGAGAGGCCGCAGGATGAACGAATTTCGGATCAATAAGGAAATTCGCTCATGAAGAAGACTGTTCCAATCGCTGTGGCGGCCTTTGTGGTTGTCCTATCTTCGCCCGCGTGGGCTGACGAAACCGACCCCCCTGCCAGCGATGTTACGATTTCGGGCGGTGCGACGCTCGTCAGCGACTATCGATTCCGCGGCATTTCCCAGACGGATAAAAACTTCGCCGTCCAAGGAACCTTTACTGTCAGCCATTCCTCCGGATTCTACGCTTCCGTTTGGGGTTCTTCGGTCAGCGACTACATCGCCAGCAACAGCCAGGAAATCGATTTCGTTGGCGGCTACAAGCACTCCTTCGGCGCCACCACCGTCGATGTTGGCGCGACCTACTATTATTATCCCGGTTCAGCTTTGCCCTTTTCGGACTTCATCG
The DNA here is from genome assembly GCF_026427355.1 of Sphingobium sp. JS3065. Lineage (NCBI taxonomy): Bacteria > Pseudomonadati > Pseudomonadota > Alphaproteobacteria > Sphingomonadales > Sphingobiaceae > Sphingobium > Sphingobium sp. JS3065. The sequence goes on along the minus strand of NZ_CP102664.1, from coordinate 466,500 downwards.
AACCCTATGTCGCCGTTTCGCACACACTGGGCCCTGTCACCGGCAAAGTCAGCCTGCTCTACGCTCCCAAGCAACAGGCTCTTTCCGTCAACGGCGTCACGAAGGATGACAATCTCTATCTTGCGGCGGATCTTTCGTATCGCTCCGGTGAGGGCCGCCTTGCGGTGATCGGCTGATATTTCGAGATGGCATCGGTGCAAGCGTCGGTGTTTGCACCGATACTAAGGACGGTGCGATGAGCCAGATCACAGTAATTTCGGGGCCGGAGCGGCGGCGGGTATGGACCGACGAACAGAAGCGGCAGTTGGTCGCGGCGATTGCGGCGCCTGGGGCGAACGTGGCGGAGATCGCCCGCCGTGCTGATCTGCGGCCGAACCAGATTTACAGGTGGCGGCGACAGATAGAGCAGGCAGCGCGGGGCTTTGCCGAGGTGCAGGTGCAGGTGCACCCTGATCCGGCGCCGGCCATGGGATCGGCGATAACCGTCGAGTTCGAGCGGGCGATTGTGCGCATTCCCGCTGGTGCCTCGCCTGGACTGGTGTCGGCGGTGCTGCGGTCGGTCAAGCCGTGATCCCAGTTCCCTCTGGCGTTCGGATATGGATCGCAACGGGGCACACGGACATGCGGCGCGGCATGCGCAGCCTGGCCCTGCAAGTGCAGCAGAGTTTCGGCCGCGATCCCTTTGCCGGCGATCTCTACATTTTCAGAGGACGGCGCGGCGATCTTTGCAAGATCATCTGGCATGACGGCGTTGGCATGTCGCTTTATGCCAAGCGCTTGGAGCGCGGGAAGTACATCTGGCCCTCGGCCGTGGACGGCGTGATCGCCATTTCCCCCTCGCAGATGGCCTGCATGCTGGAGGCGATCGACTGGCGTAATCCGCAAGCCACATGGCGCCCGACATTGGCCGGATAGAAGGTCAAGATTGCCTAAAAAGCTAGGGATTCCGGCGCTTTTCTGCTATACGCGCCGGCATGGGGGACGAGGCGCAAGCACAGATCAATAGCCTTCGCGAGCGGCTCGCCGCTGCGGAAGCTGTTGCCGCTGAAGTCGCCCGCATCAAGGCGATCAACGCCGACCTGGAAGCCCGTAACGCCCTTCTCGAACTGCAGAACGAGAAGATGCGCCGCACCCTTTTCGGCCAGCGATCGGAACGCACGCGCCATCTGCTCGATCAGATGGAACTGGCCTTCGAGGAGTGCGAGACCGCTGCCAGCGAAGATGAGCTCTTGGCTGCGCTGGCAGCAGCGAAGACCAACGTCGTGCCTTTCGAGCGCAAGCGGCCCGCCCGCAAGCCCTTGCCCGAACATCTGCCACGCGAACGCGTCGTCATCGCCGCGCCCGAGGCCTGCCCCTGCTGCGGCTCGGATCGGCTGTGCAAGCTGGGCGAGGATATCACCGAGACGCTTGAGGTCGTGCCGCGCCAGTGGAAGGTGGTCCAGACCGTTCGGGAGAAGTTCTCCTGCCGCGATTGCGAGAAGATCACCCAACCGCCAGCGCCGTTCCATGTGACGCCCCGCGGGCTCTTTGGACCCAGCTTCCTGGCGATGCTGCTGTTCGAGAAGTTCGGCGCGCATCAACCGCTTAACCGCCAGCGTGATCGCTATGCCCGGGAAGGCGTGGACCTGAGCCTTTCCACTCTGGCCGATCAGGTCGGCACCTGCACCGCCGCGCTGATGCCGCTCTACCTACTGATCGAGGCCCACGTTTTGGCCGCGGAGCGGTTGCATGGCGACGATACGACGGTGCCAGTGCTGGCCAAGACCAAGACCGATACGGGCCGGATCTGGACCTATGTCCGTGATGACCGGCCTTTTGGCGGACCAGCGCCGCCAGCGGCGATCTTTCATTATTCCCGTGACCGCCGGGGCGAACATCCTGTGGGCCATCTGCGCAGTTGGAGAGGCATCCTTCAGGCTGATGCATATGCTGGCTACAACACGTTGTTCCATGCCGACCGCCTGCCGGCGCCGCTGACGCGTGCTTTATGCTGGAGCCACGCGCGCCGCTATTTCTTCGAGCTGGCCGATATCGCCGCGCAGCTCAAGAAGCGCCGCAAAAAGGCCGTCATCTCGCCACTGGCAGTCGAGGCGGTCCGCCGTATCGACGCGATCTTCGACATCGAGCGCGCCATCAACGGCAGACCGGCACAGGAGCGTCTCGCCCTTCGGCAGGAACTCAGCGCACCGCTGGTTACCGATCTGGAAGAATGGATGCGCGACAGCCGGTCGAAGCTATCGAAGAACAGCGATGTGGCCGAGGCCATGGATTACATGCTCAAGGCATGGCCCGCCTTCGCAGCCTTCCTCGACGACGGCCGTATCTGCCTCTCGAACAACGCGGCGGAACGGGCGCTCAGAGGCATAGCATTGGGAAGAAAATCCTGGCTCTTCGCTGGTTCAGATCGCGGAGGTCAGCGCACCGCCTTCATGCTGAGCCTCATTGCCACGGCGAAGCTCAACGACATCGATCCGCAGGCCTGGCTCGCCGATGTGCTCAGCCGCATCGCCGACATCCCCCAGAACCGTCTCCACGAATTGCTGCCATGGAATTGGCGCGCCGCCGAAGATCAACGCGAAGCCGCCTGATCCGCGGCCTTCACCGAATGCCTACGATCTTTCTGCAGGCATTCCTGACACGCCAATCAGCCTTTCGGCGCATATTGGCCACAATTTCAGCCCAAGCTACATCACGTTCGGCAACAAATATACGGACTGGAGCATCGGCGCGACTTACACTTGGAAAAATCTGTCGCTCGGGGTTTCTTACGTCGATACCGACAAGGACATGATAGTGGGAACGCGCAATGAAACCAAGGCAGGTGTTGTCGGGACCTTGGGAGTCGCTTTCTAGTTCGGCGATAAAATGGGTGAAGGGCCGCAAATGAAGGGCGGCCCTTCGCAGGTTCGAGCAGACCCTCGGGATGAGCCGAATCGCGCAAGGCTTCGGTGTTGGTTCGGAACGCCTGCTGGAGAGACTGTTGCGGGAAAGGAGCACCTTTCGCCGCTCAGCCCTCGGTGTCGTTGCCGAGTTGTCGCCGAACGTCTCTGTCGCGAATCACCCCGCTTGGCATGCGCTTGTCGGGAAACAGTTCTCGCGCACGAGCTACCACCACACTCGGATCGATACGCAAGCGCTCCGCATCCTCCAGGATCGTGCCATGCGTAAAGGCATCCTTTGACTTGCAGGACTGCCATTGCGCGCTTGGAATCAGAGCTTCGCGAGCATAAACATCGGCATCCTCATCGATTGCCGACATCGCGGGAGCTGCGATCTCATCGAAGATCCCATCATATTCGCCTGGCGCAATATGGAGAACGAGATGGCCAAGCTCGTACATGAGCGCAAGCCAGAACCATTCAAGTCGATAATCCCGCAAAGTCAACGCAACGATCATCTGGCCGGCCGGAGTACGAATGGCGCCTCCATCGATCTGCATGCCTGGCAAAGGCGACTCGATTATGAAATGGATGCCAATGTCATTCAGGTGGTTCTTGATGCGTCTGACGCCGCCCCGGATCGCGCTGAACCGAGCCATGGTACGCACCCATGCGGGATTGACCTTCGCAGGGTCGAAGGCAGTTTCGAGCGGTCCTGCGTCGGCTAGGCTTATCACTCTGGCTTCCCATGCCGATATGGCTCCCTCATGTGGAACCCCCTTCGACCTGACGTGACGGTTACGTGATGCGGGATTTGATCCGTAGGCCTTGGCCAAGAATCGTTCGAGACGCCCCGGAGCTTCTTTGGCAGCGTCGATCGCGCCACCATCCCACGGCCCGATCCATCCCCGTGTGTACATCTCGCCTATTGGAAAACGGGCTGTCTTCGTCGCATCGACAGGACCCATCGTCCGATTTCCCATCAGGTTCCCTGCCTGATGTATCTTGACGCCCAACGCTTCTGCAATCGTGATAAGGCGCCATAAGCTGGTCGCCCGATAGCGATCCTCCTCATATTGTTGGATTTGCTGCATTTTGTACCCCAAGAATTTGGCTAAATCCATTTGGGTCATGCCGCGCGCGATTCGGGCCGCAATCAGGGTTTCGGGGAGATCTGCCAGACTTTCGGATGGCAGGAGAGTATCGTCGCTGATCTGCAAGCGGTCGTGGAGTTCGATATCCTTTTCAAGCTGGCCAATTTCGGCGATAAGCTTTGCCCGAAACTCCTCATTGGATGGCGTCTCGCCCCTGCTGTAGGCGCCATTCAGTTGATCGAGTTTCCCCTTGAGCTCCTCGACCCGCCCGCGCGCCATCTTTACTTGCATGCTTGATTTCAACATGACTTAAGCATTCCGTTCAATTTCCCTCTTAACTCGGGAATATAATGAACCTGGGTCTACCGTGGTTGGTATCATCTGATCTGGGCGCCGATTTCGGTTCAGGACCACTCGCCACCTCGGCAATGTTCCTCGTGCGGCGACGAATGGCAATGAAGCGATGGAATGCCATCATGATGAATGCCACGAGGGCGAGGAAGCTAACGGCCGAAGACATGCGTTACCCCTACAACGCCCCTTCCGCCCGCAGTTCGTTCAGTTCGATGGTCGCCTGCCGAACGATCTGCCAGCCTCCGCTGATCCCGAGCAATGCCATGACGAAAGCGACCAACTGGTCGGGGATGCCGCTGCTGCTCCACATCACGGCGAGTCCCGCGCCGATCACCAGAAGATTGTTGATTGCATCGTTGCGCGAACATATCCACACCGAGCGCATGTTAGAGTCACCGGTCCGGTAACGATAAAGCATTAGCGCGACCGATACATTCACTACCAGCGCCATGAAACCGACGACACCCATCGCCAGTGGATCGGGCGTCACGCCTTCGATCAAGCCCCAGACAGCCGACGCCAGAACAGCCAGCCCGAACAGCAGGATTGTAAGACCCTTCACAAGGGCCGCGCGAGCGCGCCATGCCAGCGCCATCCCTGCGACGCCCAGACTGATCGCATAGTTTGCCGAGTCGCCCAGAAAGTCGAGAGCATCGGCCTGAAGCGAACGTGATCCCGTAACGATACTGGCAATGATCTCGACCGCGAACATTGTCGCATTGAGACCAAGTGCGATCCACAGCACCTTGCGCCAACGCGGATCGTTGAGTGTGTCCTTGCGGCCGCAAGCGCTGGCGCAACATTGATCAGCCATCGCTCACGCTCCTCCCGGCCTCGTTGTTTCCCGTGTTGCCGCTCGCCGTTCGTTATACCAAATGCCCCAGATGACGGTGACAAGCGCCGCCACTTGTGCCAGCACGGATTGCCAGGACGGGAACAGGCCAAGGACCGAAATTCGCGGGACCTGGCTGAGCGGGCTGATGCCGATCATCCCGGCCTCCTGCAGGCCGGCAACCCCCTTTCCGGCAAGCACCACGGCGAGAACCGCGATGAGCGCCGAACTGTATTTGAAGAACTGGCTCACCGGCAATCTGGCGCTGTATCGCAGCATGATCCAGGCCAAAACCGCGAGAAGGAGCGTCGCAGAGCCAGCCCCGGCTAGTACGACCGCACCGTTACCCTGAGCTGTCAGTGCGGCATAGAACAGGATGGTCTCGAACACCTCGCGATAGACCACGATGAAGGCCAGTCCGAACAGAAACCAGGCCGACTGCCGCGATAGAGCGCGATTCAGTGTTTCGTGAACGTAGCGCTGCCACTCGCCGGCCTGGGACTTGCCGTGCATCCATATGCCAACGGACAGCAGGACGATGGCCGCAAAAAGCGAGCCAAACCCTTCGGTGAGTTCCCGGCTTGCCCCGCTCACCCCGATGAAAAACGTGGCCACGGCCCAGGTTGCGGCGCCAGCCACCAATGCTGCGATCCACCCGGCATGAACATGGCGCAGCAGTTCGGGGCGGTCCGCCTTGCGCAGGAAAGCGATCATGGCCACCACGATCAGGAGCGCTTCAACACCTTCACGCAACAGGATCGTGAACGAGCCGATGAAGGTCGAGACAGAGCTCTCCGCTTGTGGTGAGATCGCCTCTTCGGCATCGGCAAACAATGTATCGAGGGCCGCAACCTGTTCCTTGACTGCCGGGACAGGCTCACCGCGACCGATCATCGCGCGCAATTTGCCCATCTCGCTTTCGATCTGGCCCATGAGAGACGCATTGCGGGTCGCGAGAACCGCTTCGACCGGTTCGAACCCGTCAAGGTAAGCCGAGAGCGCCAGCTTGGCGGCGTTATCGCGGTCGCCTCGCTCATAAGCTGCGAGGCTTTGTGACAAGCGGTCGCGCGACAGTTTCAACGATCCCGCTGGTGCGGCTTGCAATGCCTCGGGGTGCGCGCGCAGATAGGCCATGACCGCATCGGCTTTTCCCTCACCGATCCCATCGGCAAGGGCAGCAGGCGTCATGCCTGCCAGCGTTGCCATATCGGGGACGCGCTTGCGCAATGCCGGATCGTTCGACCACAGGGCTTGACCGCGGTCGCTGCCTGCAAAGGCAAATCTCGAGACATAGAAAGCCAGGTTCCATCGGTCTTGGACTGGCAGTTCGCTGAAGCCGCGCATCGCCGTGCCGTCGAGACCCTGGTCAATAACCTGGGCGAGCGCGAAGACGCTCCGCTCCCGCGCGCGCACTTTGTCGGTAAACGCCACCGGTCGGGGATCCAGTTTGGCTGCATCCGTGCCTTGGCCGTCTCCATTGAGGCCGTGGCAACTCGCGCAATTCTCCGCATAGAGCGCGGCGCCGCGCTTCAGATCCGGCATCTTGTCCGGCGTCAACGGTACTGGATACGCCTCCAGCAGATGAGCGCTCAGTGCACGCGCCGATGTCGCCACGGCAGCAGGGTCGGCCTTGCGCGCGACGGACGCCTTGAACTCTCGGGCTTCGGAAAGCAGGGCCCCGCGCCTAGGCGACGCCGGAAGGGCTGATATTTTAGCTTCGACCGATTGCGAGAATTCGATCATCTCGGCGAATTCCTGCGGATTCTTGATGGTCCCGTGCTCGACTGCGCCGCGATAGTCGACGGCAACGTAGTCAAGCAGTCGCCAGGCCGTCCGCACATCTTCATCTGAGGCGCGGGCCACACCCGGCAATGCCAAAGTCAGGAAAATCGCGGGAACAATTCGCCGAAATGCGAACGCCGATTGACGGTAAGCTGCAAGGGCGCGCCAGGGTGCGCGCAAAATCGATTCGACGTGGTCCATCCCTTGAGGATAGAACCTCCAGTGACTGTAGAAGCAAGGCTTTTCTTGCAAGTCATTCGCAATATGGAGGTGAGCATGGCCTATCAGGATCGAATGCCGATCGGCGAACTCGCCAGGCTGACTGGCACCAAGGTCAACACTATCCGGTTTTACGAGACCGAAGGAGTATTGCACCAGCCGCTACGGACGGCCGCTGGCCGCCGTGTCTACAATGGTGCAGATGTCCGGCGTCTGACATTCATTCGCAAAGGCCGCAGTCTTGGCTTTTCCCTCGACACTGTCCGGGAAATGCTGGCCCTTGCCGATCACCCTGACCAGTCCTGCAAGGCGGTCGATGGGATTGCCCGCGAACAGATCGCTGCGATCGACCAGAAGATCACCGATCTGACCAATCTTCGCGGCGAACTCGATCGCATAATAAAAGCTTGTGAAAACGGCATAGTCGCCGACTGCAAGATACTCGATGCATTGACGCTGCCCACGGAAAGGCTGGCCTGAGCATTTTCCGCGATGCTGCTCGCACAGAGGTGCACGAAGCAATAATCGACCTGAGCCGGCCGATGGTAACCGATCAACCTGAGGTCAATGGCTTCGGAAGGCTTTTGATATCTGTCAAAGCGCGTTCCAGAGACTCGGCCTACCAACACAGCAACATAATCTGCAGCGAGTTGTTGCTCCTCTAGCTACTGGAGGCTGTATATTTGAAATGGCCGACTCAGCCGGCTCCACAACGAGGAGTAATGATATGCGTAGGGCAGGTAATATCGTTCAATTCGGGTTTGCGTTCGCCGCAGGCTCGGCTCTTCTCGCGGGTGCCGCTGTCGCTCAGGCTCAAGCCGCGCCTGCGACCCCGCCGGTCGCGACAACCTGTGGTGGCTACATGATGCAGGGTGGCGGACCCGGCATGATGGGAATGATGGGCCCCGGGATGATGATGGGTCCCGGCATGATGGGGCCAGGGATGATGGGGCCCGGCATGATGTGGGGCTATAATTCCCCCTCGGCCAACCTCAATCTCTCCGTGGACGATGCAAAGGCCTATCTCGAACGCTGGATCGCAGCGATGGGCAATCCGCGTCTCAAGCCCGGACGAGTGGCAGCCAAGGACAACGACACGATTACGGCAGACGTCGTGACGGTCGAAAAGGAGGCTTTGGTTCAGCGCTTCAACGTCAACCGCCATTCCGGTTGTTGGCAGCAGGTGCCTTGATGCCCATGTGGTCGAATGGCGCCTGCCGGGACGCGATGTGGGGCGGATGGATGCCGTTTCAGGGCATCTTCTTCCTGTTGCTTATCGTGCTTGCCATCATCGGGCTTGTGGCGCTCGCCCGTTCAATCTTTCGGTCGAGCACGCATGGGGTCGACGAACGACGCGGATCGTCCAGCCTTGAGATACTGGAGCAGCGCTACGCCAAGGGCGAACTGGAGCGAGAGGAATATCTCCAGAAGAAGACGGACCTGACTGCGCAGTCCTGATCCAGTGACCGGTTCGAGATGGAGTGACTATGAGCTACTATTTCAGCAAGATCATGCCGCTTGATTTCGACCGCGCGGTTGAGGCGGTCGTCGAAGCGCTTAAAACCGAGGGTTTCGGCGTCGTGACTGAGATCGACATCAAGGCGACGCTCAAGCGCAAGATCGGCGTCGACTTCCGCAATTACCGGATTCTTGGCGCCTGCAATCCGGCCCTCGCTTACGAGGCGCTCAAGCTCGAGGACAAGGTTGGGACGATGCTGCCTTGCAATGTCATCGTCCAGGAAGTGGACGATTGTCACAGCGAAGTGGCCGCGATCGATCCGCTTGCCTCGATGCAGGCGATCGACAATCAGGAACTCAAGTTAGCCGCGCATCAGGTCGGCGAGAAACTGAAGCGAGTCATCGACCAGCTTTGAGATCAGAGGAGCATGACGCGCCCCGAACCGGATGTGCTGGTCATGACCTCCGGTGAAGCAAAACCCTATCCGCCAGATTGGCTCGGTGGCTCCAACTTATCGAGTATCCGGACGATTTCGGCCGCAAGAAGTCCAGCAACAGAGATGGTGTTGCTTTCATGTGGTACAGTGTCGGTGCTGACGATCCTCGAACTCAATTGACTGAGTGAAGCAAAAGAATCACCAACGAATAATGGATGAATGATGGCGCAAACGGGGCGAGCCATTCCCAGTTCATGGAGACGCTTTGCCGCCTCGATCATTGTCCTGCCCGATGATGCGATATCGTCGATGAGGATCGGCCACCGACCGGCAAAGGGGCTCATATCAGGAAAGTCAATTCTTACGCTGCGGTCGCCCAGCCGCTGCTTATTGAGCACGACATAGGAGGCTTGGATGACATTCGCCAATTCCGCCACCCATTGTTCGCTTTCTGAATCCGGGCCGATGAGCAGGGGTCGCTCGACATGGGTGCCGATCCAGGCGCCAAGCAGGGGAGCTGCGTGAACAACATTGGCGGGAATCGTATAGATTGCATCTAGCGAGTCATGACGATGCAGGTGCGGATCGACCGTCACGAGCCAGTCGAAGGCTGCAGATAGCATTTTCGCGAAACTGCGCGATGTTACTGCCTCGCCCGGAGAAAACCGTGTATCCTGCCGCATATAGGCGAGGTAGGGTGCTGCCAAACCAACAGTCGCCGCTCCCAATTCGCGCGCGGCGTCCGCAGCGAAGACTATCGGCCCAAGTTTCGAATCGGGATTCGCAAGCGTGCAATTCAGGATTACAGACCTGTCGCGCAGATCCGGTGGCAGCCTTAAATAACTTTCACCATCTGGAAAACGGCGGACTTCAATGACCGCATGCTCAGCCACAAGCGCCCCTGCAAGCTTCAATCCGAATGCCTGACATTCGGGTAGCGACAGGACAATCATGGAGCGGTCCGCCTTGTCATAGTCATCTGGTCCGACATTCTGGCAGTCCGGCCGACCATTTCCCATTCGAGCGCGATCGCGAAGCCAGTCGATGCGGTCCAAACGGAGCAACCTTCAGCGTGCTGGACGATGGTTCTCATGCGGCGTCTATTCCGGCCGCACGCAACATCCGCAGGCCAGATGCGATGACCACAAATTCGCTGATTTCATGCGCCACGACAACGAGGGGAAGTGAGAATATCCCGGCGACAGCGCCGATGATCAGCGCGCCGATCACGACAGTAGACAAGACTAGGTTCTGGCGGACAACAGCTTGGGTGCGCCGGGCCAGTCTCAAGCCAAACACGAGCTTTTCAAGATCGTCGCCCATCAACGCCACGTCAGCGGTCTCCAAGGCGACATCGGTCCCGGCAGCGCCCATAGCGACGCCAACCGACGCCTCGGCGAGCGCAGGGGCATCGTTCACCCCGTCTCCGACCATGGCGACATGGCCACGCTCCCTCGCCAGGGCACGCACTCTTGCGACCTTGTCCGCCGGTTTCAAGTCTGCAAAGGCTTCGTCGATCCCGGCTTCCCTCGCGATCGCTTGGGCGGTGCGTTGATTGTCGCCCGTGAGCATTACAACATGCCCCACTCCGGCGGCGTGGAGCGCCGCGATTGCCTTGCGGGCGTTCGGTCGAAGGTCGTCACGTAGCGCAAGCAGTCCCCAAACCGTCCGGTGATCGCCTATCAGGATGACCGTCTTGCCGTCATCCTGAAGCCGGACAATTTCGGGCCTCATTTCGGCAATATCGATATTGAGCCGATCCTCGAACATGGCTGGACTGCCGATGTGGACATGCCGTCCGTCGATTTTAGCGACGGCGCCCGCGCCGGTCGTAGACTGAAAGTCGATTGCTGACGGGATTGGCAGCGCCGCCTGTTCCGCATGGCGCACGATAGCGCGGGCGAGCGGATGCTCGCTCTGCCGCTCCACGCCCGCCGCCATCGACAACAGCGCCTCTTCGGTTTCGGGACCACCACCGTCGGCTGGGCCCAGCAGAATGTCGGTGACCTGCGGCTCCCCACGCGTAAGCGTGCCGGTCTTGTCAAAAGCAACAACCCGCACCCGGCCAAGCGCTTCGATGTACATGCCGCCCTTGATCAGCACACCGTTGCGGGCCGCCGTTCCCAACGCCGCCACCATGGTGATCGGGATCGAAATCACGAGCGCGCAAGGCGCCGCCGCGACAATGAAGATTGTCGCTCGCACCATGGCGTCGTGCCACGACAGGCCCATCAGCAGTGGAAGTGCGATCGCCAGGGCAATGCCGAGACCGAGTACGGCCGGGCTGTACCAGGCTCCGAAGCGTTCGATGAAGCGTTGACTCTGGCCGCGCCGCTCTTGGGCTTCCTCGACCATATGCACGATTCTGGCGAGAGTGTTGTCAGCGTGCGTGCGAGTAGCCCTGACTTCGAGCGCTGCTTCGCCGTTGATGGTGCCAGCGAACACCTCGTCGCCCGGGCGCTTTTCCACGGGAATGCTTTCACCTGTGACCGGTGCCTCATTTACGCTCGAAGAACCGCTCAGGATTTCTCCGTCCGTCGGCATCGATTGTCCCGGCCGGGCGATAAACACGTCTCCGACGACCAGTTCCTCGACTGGAATCTCGATCTCGTCGCCATCGCGGCGCACCAATGCAATCTTGGGGGCTAGCGCCATCAACGCCTTGATCGCCGAGCGCGTCTTTTCCTCCGTATAGCCTTCAGCCGCCTCGGAAATGGAATAGAGGAATACCAGCGCCGCACCTTCGGCCGGTTGCCCCAGTGCTGCCGCGACAATCGCCGCGATACTCATCAGCATCTGAATGCCGATCCTGCGCTCGAAAACAAACTCCTCGATCGCATCCCGCCCGAAAAAATATCCGCCGATGACAATGGCCGCCACATTGAGAGGCAATGCTGCGGCAGCCATTGACGGCGCTGCGCTCACCAGCCAGCCGGTCAGCAACAGCAGCCCGGATGTCAGCGAGGCGAGCACTTTGGGATTGCGCCACGGCTTCGGCTGTGCCGGAAGTTCGGCACCTTCGACAACCGGAAAGCCGATCTCTCTCAGCTTGTCCCGAAGACGGGCCGGAGAAATCTGAGCAACGTCGATGCTCACCTTGATCTTGGCTGACTTGGGAAGGACGTCGATATCGGCAATGCCGGGGCAACCAGCCAATCCGCGACTCAGCGCCGCCGCGTCATGCTCGCAGTCCAAATTGGCCACCCGCCAATTAACGCTCATGATTGTGCTCATCGATTGAAGCTAGCACCTGAAGCTACTGGAGGATCAAGCACTATTACAGACTGATCCCCTCGAGCGGTTCCGGAGCAGAGATCGCGCAGCCTCGTATCTGAACCCGGGGCAGATCGAACGCCTCGCGCGCCTCCGCCATGCAGCGCGCTTTGGGACTGCTGCCCCGCTGGGTCGCGCCCTTGATATCTTGTGCAAATGTCTCCCGCCCGGTCGCGAGTAGGGAGGTTCGCGCAAACGACCTATTCCACCGTGGGCAACCTCACTCGAAGGCCGAACCGCTGCCCGAACCACCAGCCGCCGCCAACCGCAGGTATGTGTCCGCCGCAGTCAGGAAATCGGCGCTTCTTGTTCTGTCACCGAGAAGATTGCGCCGTCAGACTCGGCAAAAGCGAGCGCATATTCCAGTTCTCCCCGATTCTCCGCGTGCACCGTGCAGAATGGCGTCCCGTGGTCGACCAGATTTCCTAGCCGCACATGCATCTCGACACCCGCTGCCTTGGCCACGGGGGCTCCGGCCAACTTCGCCAGCTTGGCAAGCTTACGGTTGTCGAGATACGATATCCGACCAGGCCGGGAAGCCGTCAGCGTGTGCCTGTGGCTTGACGTCGGAGGAACCCTCATGCCGCCCTGCGCTTCGCAAATCCGCTGAAATTTGTCCCACGCATGACCTTTGGCCAGTGTCAGTTCCGCCTGGGCTTCGCCCTGGCCCTCGGGAACCCGTCCGCCAAGTTCCAGTATCGCGCCGGCCAATTGTATCGCGCGGCGGCGCAAGTCCTCGGGGGGAGAAACGCCTGTGAGAACGGCAAGAACGTCTCGGGCCTCCAATGCCGGACCAATACCACGGCCAATGGGCTCCGCCCCCGGTCCTTCCATGATCCGGGTGCACAAACCGAATTCTGCGGCAACCGAGGTAAGCGCATTGGACAAGGCTTCAGCGGCCGCGGCGGACCGCACTTTCGCTGATGGGCCTATCGGAAGGTCGATGACAAGATGTGTCGAGCCCGCAGCGACCTTTTTGGACAAGATCGATGCGACAAGTTGGCCAACCGCATCGAGATCAAGAACCCTTTCCACGCCGATGATGATATCATCGGCCGGACTCAGACGGACCGAGCCGCCCCAGACGATGCAGCCGTTCTCTTGTTCGACGACCCGGCGGATGGCTGCCAGGTCAAGATCGACCGGCGCCAGGGTTTCCATGGTGTCGGCCGTTCCAGCAGGCGAGGTAATGGCGCGGGACGAAGTCTTTGGCATGACAAGGCCATTTGCCGCGATAATGGCCACGATAATCGGTGTCGTTCGATTTCCGGGCAGCCCGCCAACGCTATGCTTGTCGACAATAAGGTCTGAGCCCCAGGAAAGCCGATCGCCGGAAGCGACCATGGCTCTGGTCAACGCAACCGTCTCAGCCAGATCAAGTGGGAACGCCGAGCAGGCCGTAACAAATGAAGCCAGAAGGACGTCGTTGTACCGCCCGGCAACGATATCAGTGATGATCGACCGGAATGCATTTTCGCCTAGTCGGTTGCCATAGACACGACTGCGTAACTCACCAAGCGATGCAACCGGTGCCGGATGACGAATGGTAACCGAATCGTTCGGCTGAGCACCAAGCATGGCCCAGGCCGCCTCCGACATACCCAGTTCGTCGGGGGCGAGCGCGTCGGACGAGGTGTGGAAGAGTGTCGCGACAATTTGCCTGCCCCCAATGCTTACCAAAATTGCTGGACGAGACAGCAAGCCTTCAGAGCGGCAGACGGAGCAATCCTCCCGCATGAATACGACAGGCTCATATTGGCTGGTCGTGATTCCCATGCGCCGCGCACGCATGAGGTGTGGCTCATGCTCCGGGTGCTGCGACTCCTTCGGAACCTGAGAGATCATGCCAGATTGACCAGTTCTCCCTGGACCGGCACGCGGCAAGGCCAGCCAAGTTCCTTTTCGATGCGCGCTCGCAGGGTTTCCGATGCTCCTTGTTCGCCATGAGTGATGAAGGTCATGCGCGGCGGCGTCCGGATCGCCGCAAGCCAGCGCATGATTTCGTCGGCGTCGGCATGGGCCGACAACATCGTCAGGTTGGCGACTTCGGCGCGCACGGGGACAAGTTCCCCGTGGATTTTGACAGAGCGCGCACCCGCCACCATCTTGGCTCCACGTGTCCCGGCAGACTGGAAACCGGCAAACAGGATCAGATTCCGGTGATCGGGAGCAAACTGCTTGAGGTGGTGGAGCACCCGCCCGCCAGTCGCCATTCCGCTGGCTGAGATGATGATCTTCGGGTTGGTGTCACGGGACAGGCGCTTCGACATCTCGACGTCGCGAACATACTCGGCAACGCTACATGCCTCTTCGCACTGTTCCGGCGTCAGACGGTGATCGTCGCGGTGGCGGCAATAGATTTCCCTGGCGTCGATCGCCATGGGGCTATCCAGATATACCGGGATCGAGGTCAGGCGCCCTGAAGCCTTGAGCCGGGAGAGATGGAAAAGAAGGGAATGGGCGCGGCCTACCGCAAATGCCGGTATGATCACGCTTCCGCCTCGCTGCACACACTTCTCTACCAGCGCACCCAGCACCTCCTCCGGATCCACGCGTTCGTGCAGGCGATCGCCGTAGGTCGATTCAACGACCAGATAGTCTGTTTCGCCAGGCAACTCCGGATCGCACATGACGGGATCTCCGAAACGGCCGAGGTCGCCAGAAAAAATGATCTTGCGGCCCCGGGTCGTCAGTTCGACGCTCGATGCACCGAGGATGTGACCTGCACGCCGGAAGCAGACGCTTGTGTCATCGTCAAGAACATGAGGCGTCTCAAAATCAACAGGGGTAAAATACTCAAGGACTGTCCGTGCATCCTCTTCGGTGTAGAGCGGCAGTGCAGGCTGGTGACGCGAGAAGCCATGACGGTTCGAGAAGTCGGCGTCTTTCTCTTGCAGGAAGGCGCTGTCGCGGAGGAGAAGACGGCAGAGATCCGCAGTTCCGGCAGTGCTCAGTACTCGACCGGACCAACCGTTATGAGCAAGCCTAGGCAGGTAGCCTGAATGGTCGATATGGGCATGGGTCAGAACGACTGTTTCGACTGTCTCGGCCCCACCGGGCATTTCTTCCCAATTGCGCTCGCGCAGTTCCCTGCCACCCTGAAACAGCCCACAGTCAACCAGCAGCCGGGTATGAGGCCCTTCGACGAGATAGCGAGACCCGGTAACCGTCCCGGCCGCACCAAGAAACCGGATAGATAAAGCGACAGCAACGGCTGTGCGCGGTGATTTCCCATTTCGGCTTTGCGCGCTCATAATTACCCCCTCAAGTTCTTGATGCACTTGGTCGACAAAGTTGCGACATATCCTTTTTTCCTGCGATACTGGGTAGACAAACCGGTCGCCAGCCCAAATTCGATTCCGTCACCTGTCTCGCACAGATGGACTTCGAAGCATCATACCAGTTACACCAAACCGCCGCCTGTCCTCCTACGTTCGCGAAGCGTCGTCCATCGATCAATATCCTGCCGCCAGCAGCAAGACAGCGCTTGCTTCTACAGTAACTGGAGGTGTTAAGTGTTGGCGATGATCCGCAACAAAGGAAATCCCCGCGCGACATTCTCCGGAAAACTGCGCAGTTTTGGAGTGGGATATTCCTGCCGGGACCGAGGTTGGCTGAAGCAAACGAATTGCGCGGATCAACTTATCAGTCAAATGCCCTCCGCATCCGGCCGGCCAAAGTCGACGACGGATCGGGAACGGATGTCACCGGCCGCTTGCGCAGCTTTTTTCGCTCTGGTCGTGCTTGGCGGCTGTTCGTTCGCGCCCAAGCACGTCCGGCCCGATACGCCAGTGCCGGCAAGCTTCGGCGCTCAGGCCCCTCAGTCCGGCTCGATCGCCCGGATCGGCTGGAGTGACTTCTTCGAGGAACCGCAGCTTCGGCAACTGATCGTCGAAGCCTTGAAGAACAACCGGGACATTCGCATCGCGGCCGGGCGCGTCGAGGAAGCGCGTGCCGCTTTCAGGATAAGGGGTTCAGCACTCTACCCGCAACTGGACGGCGTTTTGACGGGATCTCGGCGGCGCACTCCGGCTGACCTGTCGTTCACGGGCCAGGCGGCGGAACGCACGCAGCTCTATTCGCAGCTCAGCGTCGGCTGGCAGATCGATTTCTGGGGGCGGCTGCGCAATCTTCGCGAAGCCGCACGCGAGCAATATCTGGCGACCGAAGAGGGACGGCGCGGCGTTTCCGCAAGTCTTGTTGCTCAGGTGGCGGCAACTTACCTGTTTGCCCAGGAACTCGATGCGCGCATCGCTATCGCGCGCGACAGCGTCGCCACGCGCGCGGAATCCTTGCGGATCCTGCGCCGCCGCTATGAGGTAGGCTCGGGATCGAACCTCGAAGTGACACAGGCGCAGACGCTGCTGTCCGCCGCAAGAACCACGCTTGCCGCGCTCGAACAGGAGCGCGGCACTAACAGCAATGCGCTGGCTCTCCTGATCGGACATTCGGTCGAGCTGGTGCCCGGAACGCTGCGACTTGCCGAGGAGACCCCTCGCCAGGACTTGCCGGCAGGATTGCCTTCGGAACTGCTCGAAAGCCGTCCTGACATCATCGCGGCGGAGCATCGATTGCGCGCGGCCGAGGCCGATATCGGCGCAGCACGAGCGGCGTTCTTTCCGAATATTTCGCTGACCGGCGACCTCGGCACCGCGAGCGCCGAACTCGGGGGACTGTTCAAGAGCGGGAGCAATTCGTGGGGTTTTACCCCGACTCTTGTAGTGCCGATCTTCAATGCGGGCCGCAACGCCGCCGCTCTCGATCTCGCAAAGGCGCGCCAAAGCATCGCAGTCGCCGAATATGAGCGGACGGTTCAGGAGGCCTTTCGCGATGTCTCCGATGCGCTTGTCGCACGCAAGCAGCTTGCCGAGCAGATCGTAGCCACGCAAGAGATGCTCGCCGCGCTCACCGAACGCGCACGCCTAGCACAATTGCGCTTCGACAACGGGCGCTCCGCCTATCTCGAAGTGCTCGACGCGCAGCGTGACCTCTTTTCGGTCCGGCAATCGCTGATCCAGTTGCGCAGCGGTTATTTCGCCAGCGGTATTGCACTTTACGCGGCGCTTGGCGGCGGCTTTCCCGCCGACGCGGATCAGGGGCAGGCTTTGACGCACACCAAGGAAACGGAACAATGAAGCCAATGGGCAGGGCTTGGCTTATTAGGGGCGTCGTTGCCGCTGTGGTAGCCGTGGCAATTTATGTCGTCTGGCAAATGCTGAAGGTCGAAGACCTTCCTGCCGGAATCGTAGGGGGGAATGGCCGCATCGAGGCGGTCGAAATCGACATCTCCGCAAAGACGCCGGGTCGTATTCGTGACATCCTTGTTGACGAGGGCGATACCGTCAGGGCCGGCCAGATCGTCGCACATATGGATACCGACGCGCTGCTGGCGCAACGGGCAGAGGCGGTTGCTCAACTCGCGCAAACCTTGAGTGCGATCCAGTTCGCGGAGAGCCAGGTTGAGCAGCGGCAGAGCGAGCGCGCGGCGGCTCTAGCCACGGTCAGGCAGCGCGCCGCCGAATTGAATGTCGCACGCAAACGTCTTGCGCGCTCCACAACGCTCGCTCGCGAAGGCGCAACACCGGTGCAGGAGCGCGATGACGATCAGGCGCGGGTGGAGGGCGCGCAAGCAGCCGCTGAGGCAGCCCGGGCGCAATTCGCGGCCATCGGTTCCGCGGTCGAGACCGCCCGCAGCCAGATGATCGGTGCACGCGCAAATGTCGAAGCAGCGCGGGCCAGAATCCGCCGGCTGGATGTCGAGATCGCCGACAGTGATCTGAGGGCGCCAAGTTCGGGCCGTATCCAATACCGGATTGCCCAGCCCGGCGAGGTTGTCGCTGGCGGAGGCAAAGTGCTCAACCTCGTCAACCTCTCGGACGTCTTCATAACCTTCTTTTTGCCGGAAACGGTCGCGGGCCGTGTGGGGTTGGGTAGCGAAGTCCGGATCGTCCTCGATGCAATGCCCGAAATCGTCATCCCGGCGAAAGTCTCTTTTGTCGCCGATGTCGCCCAATTCACCCCGAAGACGGTCGAAACCGAGAGCGAACGGCAAAAGCTGATGTTCCGGGTCAAGGCCCGCATCGATCCGGCGGTGCTGCAGCGCTATACTCGGCAGGTGAAGACCGGCGTCCCCGGCATGGCCTATGTGCGCGTTGATCCCAATGTGGCTTGGCCTGCCAAGCTTTCAATCAGAACGCCGCGATGACGGCCGAGCCAGTGCAACCCACCCTCGGCCCGGTCGCACGCCTTGCCGGGGTGAGCCTGCATTATGGCAAGACCTCTGCGCTGGATAGCGTCGATCTGGAAATTCCTGCTGGCCGGATGGTGGCGTTGATAGGCCCTGACGGAGTCGGCAAGTCCAGCCTGTTTTCGCTGATAGCCGGCGCAAGAAAGATCCAAGACGGTCTGGTCGAGGTGTTTGACGGAGACATGGCCGACCGCCGCCACCGCGATAAATCCTTTCCGCGCATAGCCTACATGCCTCAGGGCCTCGGCAGGAATCTCTACCCATCGCTTTCGGTGTTCGAAAATCTCGATTTCTTCGGCCGCCTCTTCGGGCAGGACACCGGTGAAAGGGAGAGGCGGATTACGGACCTGCTCGAAAGCACCGGACTTGCCCCCTTCCGCGACCGCCCCGCCGGAAAGCTGTCGGGCGGTATGAAGCAGAAGCTGGGGCTGTGCTGCGCGCTGATTCACGATCCGGACCTGCTCTTGCTCGACGAGCCGACCACCGGCGTCGATCCGCTTTCACGCGTGCAATTCTGGGAGCTGATCGACCGCATACGCACTGAACGCCCCGGTATGAGCGTGCTGATCTCGACCGCCTATATGGACGAAGCGGCGCGGTTTGACTGGCTCATCGTCCTGGATGGTGGCCGCATCCTTGCTACCGGCACGCCCGCCGATATCCACCGGCTGACGGGACGGTCGAATCTTGAGGAGGCGTTCATCTCCTTGCTGCCCGAGAGCCGGCGGCACGGACACCAGCCCATCATACTATCGCCGCGAACTGGTGACGGCGCCAAAGAAATCGCGATCGAAGCCCAGGGGCTGACGCTGCGTTTCGGCGACTTCACCGCCGTCGATCGCGTCGATTTCCGCATCGAGCGCGGCGAAATCTTCGGATTTCTGGGATCGAACGGCTGTGGCAAGACAACCACGATGAAGATGCTGACCGGACTGCTGCCGGCCAGCGAGGGGCAAGCTTGGCTCTTCGGCCATCCGGTCGACAGCAGGGATCTCTCGACCCGGCGGCGCGTCGGCTACATGTCCCAATCCTTCTCGCTTTATTCGGAACTGACCGTCCGGCAGAATCTCGAACTGCATGCTCAGCTGTTCACCGTGCCCGCCGAAGAGATGGATGGGCGGGTTCTTGAATTGGCGCAGCGCTTCGGCCTCGCCGATCTCATGGATGCCTTGCCTCCGGCACTTCCGCTTGGTCTGCGACAGCGCCTGTCATTGGCAGTCGCCATGATCCACAAGCCCGAGTTGCTGATCCTCGACGAGCCGACCTCCGGCGTCGATCCGATCGCACGGGATCAGTTCTGGCAGATCATGCTCGACCTGTCGCGCAACGACAGAGTGACGATCTTCATCTCCACCCACTTCATGAATGAAGCCGAACGCTGCGACCGCATCTCCCTGATGCATGCGGGCAAAGTGCTGGTCAGCGAAACACCCCGGAAGATCATCGAGCAGGCTGGGGCAACATCGCTCGAAAATGCGTTCGTCACGCATTTGCAAGCCGCCGCCGGCGAGACGACGCACCTTGTCCAGAGCGTCCGGGAGGATCATTCGAACCCTGCATCGCCTGCCCCGGCCCATTCCGTACCCAAGAGCGTCTGGTCCCGCATATTCAGTACGC
Source organism: Sphingobium sp. JS3065 (assembly GCF_026427355.1). Taxonomy (NCBI): domain Bacteria; kingdom Pseudomonadati; phylum Pseudomonadota; class Alphaproteobacteria; order Sphingomonadales; family Sphingobiaceae; genus Sphingobium; species Sphingobium sp. JS3065. The sequence continues at coordinate 446,308 of NZ_CP102664.1, read as the reverse complement.
GCCGCATGATGAGCTATTCATACCGCGAAATGCTCGAGCTGCGCAGAGATCCGATCAGGGCGACGCTCGCGCTACTTGGCACGGTCTTCCTGCTGATTGTCATGGGCTATGGTATCAGCATGGATGTCGAAGATCTTCCCTTCGCCATCCTCGATCGCGACGGTACAACAACCAGCCAAGACTATGCCTTCAATATTGCGGGTTCGCGATATTTCGTCGAACGCCCCCCGATCCGCGATTACGCAGAACTCGATCGCCGGATGCGCACCGGCGAACTCAGCGTCGCGCTGGAAATACCACCTGGCTTCGCGCGCGATCTGCGCCGGGGACGGCCGGTCGAGATCGGCGTCTGGATCGACGGCGCAATGCCGCAGCGGGCAGAAACCGTGCGCGGCTACCTGCAGGCGATGCACGGGCAGTGGCTGATTGAAGCCGTCATGCAAGAGCGGGGTGTCCGACCTATGGCCGGCGCGATCAATGTCGAGACGCGATACCGCTACAATCCCGACGTCAAAAGCCGGGTTTCCATTGCCCCGGGAATGATACCCGTCATTCTCATGCTGATACCGGCCATATTAACTGCTGTCAGCGTAGTGCGCGAAAAGGAGCTCGGTTCGATCATAAATTATTACGTGACACCGATCACGCGAATCGAGTTTCTGCTTGGCAAGCAGCTACCTTATGTCCTTCTATCCATGATAAACTATCTTCTAATGGTAATTGTTGTTCTATTTTTATTCAGAATTCCAATTACCGGAAATCCGCTAGCTATGACTTTAGGCGCGCTTCTTTATGCTTTTTCGGCCACCGCGATAGGGCTGCTGTTCTCTATCTTCATGCGCAGCCAGATCGCCGCGCTGTTTGCCACAGCGATCGGCTCGATATTGCCGGCAGTGGAATTCTCGGGCCTTTCCAATCCAGTGTCCTCCCTGGAGGGTCCGGCAGCCTATATCGGCGCGGTCTACCCGACCACGCATTTCATCACGATTTCCCGCGGAGTCTTTGCCAAGGGTCTCGGATTTTCGGATCTCGCGTCGCCGCTTCTGGCACTGGCAATTTCGGTTCCGATCCTGTTGACGGCCTGCGCGCTGTTGCTCCCCAAACAGGAGAAATAGAGATGCAGGCAGCGAACATTCTGCGGCTTGGGGTCAAGGAATTGCGCAGTCTCTGGCGCGATCCGACCATGATGGTGCTGATCGTCTACGCATTTTCGCTCGCCATCTACATGGGCGCGACCGCGTTTCCCGAGACGCTGCAGAATGCACCGATCGCAATCGTCGATGAGGATCGGTCGCCCCTTTCGACACGCATGACCGCCGCCTTCTATCCGCCCCATTTCACCAGTCCGTCACTGATCGAGCGGGGCGCCATGGATCCTGGTCTTGATGCCGGCCGGTTTACTTTCGCAGTCAACATTCCGCCCAATTTCCAGCGCGACTTGCTGGCCGGGCGCCGGCCTGCCATCCAGCTCAACATCGACGCTACACGCATGAGCCAGGCATTCGCGGGAAATGCCTATATCCAGGAAATCCTGCAGGCCGAAGCGGCCGAATTCCTGCAGCATTATCGTGGCTCCACCCAACCTCCCGTGACATTGGCAGTGCGCGCCCGTTACAATCAGACGCTGGCCGAGGGATGGTTCGGCGCGGTGATGGAAGTGATCAACAATGTCACCATGCTTTCCATTGTGCTGACCGGCGCGGCCTTGATCCGCGAACGTGAACACGGGACGATCGAGCATCTGCTGGTGATGCCGGTGACCCCTTTCGAGATTATGGCGAGCAAGGTCTGGGCGATGGGACTGGTCGTACTCATCGCCTGCGCGTTCGCCATCATGATCGTACTCAAAGGCGTGCTCGCAATCGGAATTCAAGGTTCGGTGCCGCTATTTCTGGCCGGAGCGGGCCTCCAGATCTTTGCAACAACCTCGCTCGGCATTTTCCTTGGAACCATTGCCCGATCGATGCAGCAATTCGGTTTGCTGCTCATGATGGTTCTATTGCCGCTCGAACTCCTGTCGGGCGGCATGACGCCTCGCGAGAGCATGCCCGAAACGGTCCGGATTTTCATGGAAGCCGCGCCGACTACTCATTTCGTCAAGCTTGCACAGAGCATTCTGTTTCGTGGGGCCGGCTTCGACGTGGTTTGGCCGCAATTCCTCGCGATCGCGGCGATTGGCGGGGCGTTTTTCCTGATCGCGTTGGCCCGCTTCCGCAAAACGATCGGCACAATGGCATGAACGAGAAGGCCCCTGAGCGCGCTCTTTCCCGACGGTGAATGCGCCAATCCAACGCAGGTGTAAACGAAGGTGCGCTCAATCTGCCACTAGTCGCCAAACCGCTTGACCCTGACATGATGTCAAGGTTCATGGAGTAGCGACTGAAGGAGCAACTGGCATGACCGAGTCGCATCACGATCATACCCACTGCGCCCGTTCCGGACCTTCGACACCGGGAATGGCCACCGACCCCGTCTGCGGGATGAGCGTCGATCCCACGACAACGCCGCATATCGCCACCCATGCCGGCGCGCATCACTACTTCTGCAGCGCGGGCTGCCATGCAAAGTTCAATGCCGATCCGACGCGCTATGCGGACGATGTGCCGCGTCCATCAGAGCCGGCGCCCGCAGGCGCAATTTGGACCTGCCCGATGCATCCGGAGGTCCAGCGGCCGGGTCCGGGAAGCTGCCCGATCTGCGGCATGGCGCTGGAGCCGATGACCCCGACGCTCAGCGATGGGCCTTCAGCCGAATATGTAGACATGAAAAGGCGCTTAGGGGTCGGGCTCATTCTGACCTTGCCGGTGGTGGCGCTCGAAATGGGCGGGCACCTTCTCGGGCTCAATCGTCTGATTGGCCAGCAGTGGTCGAACTGGCTGCAAATGGCTCTGGCGACGCCCGTGGTGCTGTGGGCGGGTTGGCCGTTTTTCGAACGGGGCTGGGCCTCTGTGAAGAGCCACCACTTCAACATGTTCACGTTGATTGCGATGGGAACGGGCGTTGCCTGGGCCTACAGCATGGTGGCCGCGCTCCTGCCTAGCGTGTTCCCGACTGCATTCCGGACAGCGCATGGTGCTGTTCCCGCCTATTTCGAGGCGGCCGCGGTGATAACCGTGCTGGTCCTGCTCGGCCAATTACTTGAACTGCGCGCACGCGAGACGACAAGCGGTGCGATCCGTGCGTTGCTCGATCTGTCGCCCAAATTTGCACGCCGGGTCCGTGCAGACGGATCGGATGAGGAAGTGCTGCTCGAAGAGGTTGTGGTCGGCGACACCTTGCGCGTCCGCCCCGGCGAGAAGGTGCCGGTTGACGGTGTGGTTCTCGATGGTCGCGGCACGGTCGATGAATCGATGGTGACCGGCGAGTCCATGCCGGTGACCAAGGAAGCGGCGTCAAAGCTGATCGGCGGCACGATCAACCAGACCGGCGGCCTTGTCATGCGTGCCGAGAAGATCGGGCGCGACACCATGCTCGCGCGCATCGTCCAGATGGTCGCCGATGCCCAGCGCAGCCGCGCGCCGATCCAGCGGCTTGCCGACACGGTGTCCGCCTGGTTCGTGCCGGCCGTGATCGCGGTCGCGGCTCTGGCTTTCGTCGTCTGGTCGCTGGTCGGCCCCTCCCCTGCGATGGGCTATGGCCTGATCGCGGGGGTCGCTGTGCTGATCATCGCCTGTCCCTGCGCGCTTGGGCTTGCCACCCCGATGTCGATCATGGTCGGTGTCGGTCGCGGCGCGCAGGCAGGCATCCTCATCAAGAACGCCGAGGCGCTGGAGCGTATGGAAAAGATCGATACGCTCGTCGTCGACAAGACCGGCACGCTTACCGAAGGCAAGCCCGCGGTGGTAGCCATCGAAACTTCTGACGGCTTCGACAAGGACGACGTTCTGCGCCTTGCCGCCAGCCTTGAACGCAGCAGCGAACACCCCCTGGCTCTCGCGATCATCAGGGAAGCCGAAGCCAGAGGTCTCGCGATCAGCGAACCGGGCGACGTCGATCAGCCCGTCGGCAAAGGCATCACTGGCACTGTCGATGGTCATCGGCTTCACGCCGGCAACGCCCGTTTTCTCGATGAACAAGGCATCTCCATCGAGCCACTGGCTGAACGAGCCGACCGTCTGCGGGGCGAAGGTGCAACTGCAATTTTCCTAAGCATCAATGGCAAGGTTGCTGGTGCGATCGGCGTCGCCGATCCGGTCAAGAAAACGACGCCCGCCGCGCTTCTGGCGCTCGCCGAGGCGGGCATCCATGTTATCATGTTGACCGGCGATAATCGCGTCACGGCCGAAGCCATCGCCCGCCGACTGGGCATCGCGGACATCGAGGCCGATGTCTTGCCCGACCAGAAGAGCAACATCGTCAAGCGCCTGAGGGAACAGGGCCGGATCGTCGCCATGGCCGGCGACGGCGTGAACGATGCCCCCGCGCTGGCCGCCGCCGACGTCGGCATCGCCATGGGATCGGGCACCGATGTAGCGATCGAGAGCGCAGGCATCACGCTGCTTAAGGGCGATCTCACCGGCATCGCCCGGGCCCGCCACCTCAGTCATGCGACCATGACGAACATCCGGCAAAACCTGTTCTTCGCCTTTGCCTACAACGTCGCGGGTATCCCGGTGGCGGCGGGCGCGCTTTACCCTCTGTTCGGCCTCATGCTCTCGCCCATCATCGCCGCGGCGGCGATGGCGTTGTCTTCTGTCAGCGTCATCGGCAATTCGCTGCGCCTGAGGAGGATCACGCTATGAATCTTTCCAGCAAACGGGCCTGGCTGCTCGCGGCTGTATCGACAGGCCTTATCGCGGGCTACCTGTTCTACCCGGAGCATCGGCAGCACCTGTTCGGCCTTTTACCCTACGCCTTCCTGTTCGCCTGTCCGTTGCTGCACTTCTTTCACGGCGGCCACCATCATGGCCAGCACCGGCGATCAGGCGAGCAACGTCCATGAACATCGGACAGGTATCAAAGTCGACGAGCGTGTCGCAACGGATGATCCGCCACTACGAGGGTATCGGACTGATGCCGCCGCCGGACCGGCGCGACAACGGCTATCGGGACTATCCCCCACGTTCGGTCGAGCGCCTGCGTTTCATCGCCAATGCCCGCGACCTCGGGTTCTCGATCGAAGAGATAAGCGCGCTTCTCAGCCTCTGGGACGACCGCGAAAGGGCCAGCAGCGAGGTCAAGGCCATAGCCCTTGGTCATGCCGAGGATCTTGCCCGAAAAGCGGCAGCGCTCGAAGCCATGCGCCGCACCCTCCTTGATCTGGCCGACGGCTGTAGCGGCGATGCGCGGCCTGACTGCCCAATCCTTGCCGGACTTGCTGAAACCCGGCAGAATCCGGCCCGAGAATTGACAGTGGCAAATTGCAAGCCGAAAGACGAAGCGTGAAGCGCTGGTTTTCCTTGGCTCTGCTCTTGGGAGCAATACTTGGCCTCCTGGGTCAGGAGGCTGCCTTTGCGCAAGTCATGCCGGTCGAGAAGGCCGAGCAGACTGCGACGGTCGCGCAGATGAACGCGGATTGTGCGGAGATGATGGGGCTCGCAAAGCCGCAGCCTCAACCTGCGAAGCAGCCATGCCAGGGGATGACGCCCGACTGCATCGCCAAGATGGGCTGCGCAGTGCCCTTGGCGCTGATTCCGCCGCTCGCCTTCGACCTGGTGCCGCAGTTCCGCGCTGGTGCGCCATTGCAGACACCTGTCACCCCGCTTGTCGGGCGTGACACGGGTCCAGAACCAGAACCACCCGCACGCTTTGGCTGAACGCTTGGCGCGCGTGACGAACCCCCGGGTTCGCCGTGCGCCATCGCAAAGTTCAACCAGGGATGCTTCACATGAAGATGATTATTGCGCCCGCCACTGCCGTGGCGGCTCTCGCGACCCTATCGGTTGCGGTCGTTCCAAGCGCAGCTCCGGCCGAGCCGCTGACGTTCGGTGCCGCGCTCCAGCGTGCCGCAAACGAGGCGCCATCGCTTAAGGCGAGCGCGTCCGGTGTCGATGCCGCACGTTCTGCCGAGACTGCGTCAGGACGGCTACCCGACCCGACCCTGTCTGTTGGCATCGACAACTTCCCCGTTTCAGGCCCTCCCGCCTTCAGCTTCACCCGCGAAAGCATGACGATGGCGCGCATCGGTGTGGAGCAGGCTATTCCCAATCCGGCAAAACGCCGCGCTGAGCGGACCCGCGCCCAGGCGGGCATCGGCGTCGCCGAAGCTGTCCTTGCGGTCGAGGCGCAGAATGTCCGCCGTGAGACCGCGCTCGCATGGGTGGATCTCTATTATGCCAAGCGGCGGCTCGCGCAGTTGCAGGTTCTGGATCACAGCCTCGGCGACCTCCAGGCGACGGTCTCTGCTAGACTGGCTTCCGGTTCGGCGCGGCCCAGCGCAGCGCTCGAACCCGATCAGTTGCGGGCTGCGGTTAACGACCGCCGCAGCGAACTTACAGCCGATGTCGCCAAGGCGCAGGCGAGGCTGGCGCGCTTTACCGGCGATCCCCTGGCCGACGTGTCGGGCGATCCGCCTGTCCTTGAGGTCGATCGTGCCCGGCTGGTGGCGGGGTTGGCTTCGCTTCCCAGTCTGCAGGCACTCGACGCCGACGTAAGCGCGGCGGATGCAGAAACCGGACTTGCCCGCGCCGACAAGCGCCCCGATTGGCGTGTCAGCACCTCCTATGGTCGCCGCGACCCCGCCTATGGTGACATGGTATCGGTTGGAGTCAGCATCGATCTGCCGCTGTTCGCCAAACGCCGGCAGGATCCCATTATTGCCGCGCGAGCGAGCGAAGCGGAACGGGCAAGGCTGCTGCGCACGGCCGGGGAACGCGAATTCGCGGCCGCGCTTGAAGGCGATCTTGCGGACCATACCATGCACCATCAGCGGCTTATGAATGCGCGGAATACACTTGTGCCTCTCGCCAAGCGCCGGGCTGAACTCGACATGGCAAGTTACGCTGCGGGCAAGCTGGACCTCGGCAACGCGCTGCTCTCGAGCCTGGCGCTCGCGGAAGCCGAAGTTGATGCCTTGGCGCGCGAGGCCGACGTCGCACGCGACGCGATCCGGATCAATTTTACCTATGGAGAAATGCGGCCATGAACATGGAGGTTTCAACGGCGGCGCGCTGGCGCGCCGGGATACTGGCAGCTGTTCTGATCGCGGGTGGCGGCGGATATTGGCTCGGACAGCGGGGGAATGGCGAAGCGGCACCAGCGACGGCGAGCGAAGGTGCGCGCAAGGCGCTCTATTATTACGACCCGATGTTTCCGAACCAGAAGTTCGACAAGCCCGGCAAGTCGCCTTTCATGGATATGCAGCTTGTCCCCAAGTATGCCGATGAAGGGGCAGGCGGGACGGCGGCACAGGGGGTCAGCATCGACCCGGCGGCGATGCAGAATCTGGGTATCCGGGTTGTCGCCGCCGAGATGGGCAATCTCTCCGCCACGCTCATTGCGACCGGCAATATCGACTTCAACCAGCGCGATGTGGCGATCGTTCAGGCGCGTTCGGGCGGCTTCGTCTCGCGCGTCTATGGCCGCGCGCCCGGCGATGTGATCGGCGCGGGCGCACCCATCGCCGATGTGCAATTGCCCGAGTGGGGCGGTGCTCAAACCGAGTTCCTCAGTGTCAAGCGGCTCGGCAAGCCTGAACTATTGGCAGCCGCGCGGCAGCGGTTGCGGCTGATGGGCATGTCCGACAACCTGATCACTCAGGTTGAGCGGACAGGCCGCACCAATGGCACAGTGACGATCACCTCGCCGATCACAGGCGTAATCCAATCGCTCGATGCCCGGCAAGGTGTGACCCTGGCGCAGGGACAGACGCTCGCGCAAGTCACTGGCATCGGGACTGTCTGGCTCAATGCCGCCGTTCCCGAAGCGCAGGCCGGGAGCGTCAGGGTCGGGCAAAATGCGGCAGCGGCACTCACCGCTTTCCCGGGTGAGAACTTTGGCGGGCGGGTGATTGCCATTCTGCCTACCACGCAGACCGACAGTCGCACGCTGACAGTGCGTATCGAGCTTGCCAATCGGGGTGGCCGCCTGCGCCCCGGTATGTTCGCTCAGGTTACGCTGGGCGGGGACGCAAAGCCTGCACTGCTGGTGCCGAGCGAAGCGGTTATCCGCACCGGCACGCGAAACATCGTCATGCTGGCGACGGGCGACGGCCGCTATCATCCGGCGGAAGTCAGGACAGGCCGTGAAGGCAGCGGCAAGACCGAGGTGCTTGCCGGACTTGGCACTGGCGAGAAGGTCGTCGCATCAGGGCAGTTCCTGCTCGATTCCGAAGCGAGCCTGACCGGTATCGCCGTGCGGCCGCTGGAGGGTGGCCGATGATCGCCAGGATCATTCGCGCCTCGGTTGCGGCGCGCGGGCTGGTGCTCGCGGCCGCACTGGTGCTGACGATCATCGGGGTGGCGGCCGTCAGGAGCACTCCGGTCGATGCCCTGCCCGATCTCTCCGATGTGCAGGTCATCATCCGCACCACCTACCCAGGGCAAGCCCCGCAAATTGTCGAGAACCAGGTCACCTATCCGATCACCTCGACGATGCTCTCGGTTCCCGGCGCACGCGTTGTGCGCGGCTATTCCTTCGTCGGCGACAGCTTCGTCTATGTCCTGTTCGACGACGGCACCGACCTCTACTGGGCGCGCAGCCGCGTGCTCGAATATCTGAGCCAGGTGCAGAGCCGTCTGCCCGAAGGGGCCAAAGCCTCGCTTGGGCCGGACGCAACGGGCGTGGGCTGGATTTACGAATATGCACTGGTCGACAAGACCGGACGGCACGATCTGGCGCAAATGCGTTCGATCCAGGACTGGTTCCTGCGCTACGAGTTGAAGGCTGTTCCCGGTGTCGCCGAGGTCGCCAGCATCGGCGGCATGGTCAGGCAGTATCAGGTCGTGGTCGATCCGCAGAAGCTGGCGGCTTATGGCGTCACGGCGACGGAAGTGGCCGATGCCTTGAAGCGCGCCAATCAGGAAACCGGCGGCGCCACGGTCGAAATGGCCGAGGCCGAATATACCGTTCGGGCCAGCGGCTACCTGAAGACACTCGACGATTTCCGCAGCGTGCCCATCCGCACGGCCGCGGGCGGCATTCCGGTGATGCTGGGGGATGTGGCGACGGTCCAGATCGGCCCCGACATGCGGCGCGGGATCGCCGAACTTAATGGCCAGGGCGAGGTCGCGGGCGGCGTCATAGTCATGCGGCAGGGCAAGAATGCCCGTGAAGTGATCGAGGGCGTCAAGACCAGGCTCGACGAACTCAAGAAAAGCCTCCCGGCCGGCGTCGAGGTCGTCACGACTTACGACCGCTCCGGCCTGATCGACCGCGCGGTGGAAAACCTCACCAGCAAGCTGATCGAAGAGTTCATCATCGTCGCGCTCGTCTGTGCGCTGTTCCTGTGGCACGCGCGCTCGGCGCTGGTTGCGATTCTCACCCTGCCGCTGGGTATCCTCATCGCCTTTATCGTCATGCGGGCGCAGGGATTGAACGCCAATATCCTCTCATTGGGCGGCATTGCCATTGCCGTCGGCGCGATGGTCGATGCGGCAGTGGTGATGATCGAGAATGCCCACAAGCATCTCGAACGCTGGCACCATGACCATCCTGGCAGCGAGCCGGATAACCCGACGCGCTGGCGGATCATCACCGATGCCGCGGCGGAAGTCGGCCCGGCGCTGTTCCTCAGCCTGCTGATCATCACCTTCTCGTTCATTCCGATTTTCTCGTTGCAGGGCCAGGAGGGCCGGCTGTTCTCGCCGCTCGCCTTCACCAAGACCTATGCGATGGCAGCGGCAGCATTGCTGTCGATCACGCTGATCCCGGTGCTGATGGGCCTGATGATCCGCGGGAAAATCCCCAGCGAAGACGCCAATCCGGCCAACCGCTGGCTGACCCGCGCCTACCGCCCTGCGCTGGATTGGGTACTCGATCGGCCAAAGAAGGCACTGGTGATCGCCGTCCTGATCTTTGCCACGAGCCTGTGGCCGATGACCCGGCTTGGCGGCGAGTTCATGCCGCAGATGAATGAGGGCGATTTGCTCTACATGCCTTCGGCACTCCCCGGCATTTCGGCGGCCAAGGCATCGCTGCTGCTCCAGCAGACCGACCGGCTGATCAAGACCGTGCCCGAAGTCGAGAGCGTGTTCGGCAAGGCTGGCCGCGCCGATACCGCTACCGACCCCGCTCCGCTCGAGATGTTCGAGACGACCATCCGGTTCAAGCCGCAATCCGAGTGGCGACCCGGCATGACGCAGGAGAAGCTGATCGAGGAGCTGGATGCGAGGGTCAAAGTGCCCGGCCTCGCCAACTTCTGGATCCCGCCGATCCGCAATCGCATCGACATGCTGGCCACAGGCATCAAGAGCCCGGTGGGAATCAAGGTGGCAGGCTCCGACCTGGCCGAGATTGATCGCACCTCGAAGCGGATCGAACAGGTGGTCAAGACCGTGCCGGGGGTCGCCTCGGCGCTGGCCGAGCGGCTCACCGGCGGACGCTATATCGATGTCGACATCAATCGCGCGGCGGCGGCACGTTACGGCCTCAATGTCGCTGATGTTCAGGCGGTGGTCTCAGGCGCGATCGGCGGCGAGAGCATTGGGCAGACGGTCGAGGGGCTGGCGCGTTTTCCGATCAGCGTGCGCTATCCCCGCGAAATCCGCGACAGTCTTGATGACATCATCAATCTGCCGGTGCTCACGCCCTCACGTCAACAGATCACCCTCGGCACTGTTGCCGATGTGCGGATCAGCGATGGTCCGCCGATGCTCAGGAGCGAAAACGGAAGACCGGTTACCTGGATCTATGTCGATGGGCGCGGGCGCGATCTTCAAACTCTGGTAGGGGACATGCAGACGGCAATCGCGCGCCAAGTCAAACTCCCGCCCGGCATCAGCGTATCGTACACCGGCCAGTTCGAGTTCCTCGTGCGCGCGACCGAGCGGATGAAGATCGTCGTACCCGTCACGCTGGCGATCATCTTCGCGCTGCTTTACCTGACGTTTCGCCGCTGGGACGAGGCTTTGCTCATCATGGGCACGTTGCCGTTTGCGCTGACCGGCGGGCTGTGGCTGCTCTATCTGCTCGGCTATAACCAGTCGGTCGCAAGCGGCGTGGGGTTCATCGCGCTGGCGGGCGTGGCCGCCGAGTTCGGCGTGGTGATGTTGATCTATCTGAAACACGCGCTTGTTGACCGTCAGGACGGCGATGTCGCTGCCGCCGTCCGAGAAGGCGCGCTGCTGCGTGTCCGGCCCAAAGCGATGACGGTCGCGGTGATCCTCGCGGGGCTCTTCCCGATCCTGGTCGGCACCGGCACCGGGTCCGAAGTGATGAGCCGGATCGCCGCACCCGTGGTCGGCGGAATGCTGACCGCGCCATTGCTTTCGATGCTCATTATCCCGGCAGCCTATCTGCTGATGCGCCGCAAATCCCAAACCCCCATTCAACCCGAAGGAGAAGTGAAGTGAAGAAATCGCTTATTGTTGCGTCCAGCCTCTTGGCTGTGGTGTCACTCGCCGCGTGCAAGAAGGAAGCAGAAGCGCCAAAATCGCCAGAAATCGCCGCTGCCAGTTCCGGCAGCATGGCCGAAATGCCGATGGCGGCCGAAATGAAGCACGGCATGGGCGTCGGGACTGTGACCGAGATCGACGCGGCCAAGGGCATGGTGACGCTCGATCACGGCGACATCGCGGAACTTCAGTGGCCTGCCATGAAGATGGGCTTTGCCATAAAGCCGGAACTGCTCGCGGGCATCAAGGTCGGCGACAAGGTCAACTTCGAGATCGACTGGGATGGCAAGGCGGGAACCGTCACTAGGATCGAGAAGGCCGGTTCCTGATCCTTAAGCTCCAGGGCGGAAATATATTGGGGCGTGGTTGTGTTTGAACCCAGCCACGCCTCTGCCTTTTAAGCCTGAAAAACCGCTCGCTGGCGGAACTGCAACTTCCTTCCTGCCAGCAGCGCGCTCTCACGGATGGTTGCCAAACCTGACCACCTGATCAATCCATTCCTCGATTTCCTTCTCGACCCAGACGGCACATTTGGGGCCAAGCGAACGGGATTTCGGAAATCGACCTTCGCTCATCCGTTGGTAAATCGCTGAACGTTTCATTCCGACACGCGCCATCACTTCGGGCAGGCGAATGAGCCGCGGCGCAGGCGGAGCCGGGATGATGTCCGGTGCAAGCGAAGCTGACGAGTCAGTATTCAATTGAGTGGGAGCCATGAGAAAATCCTTGGACAAAGCAATCGTCGGGTTCCCCTCCGATCGTTGCCTCCCCCTCACCTGCCGATCGCGAGCGACAGGTCGCGATCGGCAAATTCATCGATATGCTTGGACAACATGCGCGCAACCAGGCGCGAAGTGCCTATCGCCCAACGCGGTCTCAAATCACCAATCCTGTCGCCGAGCGCTTCGTGCAACTCGCCTGGCAGCACGGAGAAGAACTCGTCGAGGAAGGCTCCCATCTCATGGTGCATCCACTGCGCGGCGAGCGCTTCATGCCCAGCGAGTACGAGCGCCAGAGTGGCGCGCACAGGAGCGCCGCAAGCCACAAGGATCCGGGCTGCCTCATCCAGTGTGATCGGGCGTTCGCCGCGGATGACACGCAGGAGCGTGTCCTTGTGCATACCGGCCTCGCGGGCAATCTGGTGTCGCGGCTTGCCCGCTCCATCCACTGCGCAGCACAGCGTGCGTGCAAGGCGCTCATTGGCCGCGTCTGGCATGGAAGGCAGGTTGGGCATCGTCGCGTCACTCCATCACGATCGCATGATTCGCAGGCATATCGCAGCCTCCTACCTGTAGGAAACAGAAAAGAACAATAATAGAACATCTAGGTTCTAGGCCATTTGAAATGAGACATGGCCACGCCGCGATTCGCCGTCGCACTCCGCCGATTCCAGCGTCGATATATTGGCTATAATGCGTCTATCCCGCCGCTTTCAGTCACCTCCCCACATTCTTTTTGTCCATATGCATCCGCAATTCGGTCCCATCACACATTCACACTTTCCTACGATCTTTTCCTAGATGCATGAAGAACACACAGCGAACGCAAGACGCTGTGTCCAACCCTCCAACCGGAGCTTTCTTCATGCCTGCACTTGCCCTCCCCCGGCGCCTCAGCGCCCCTCGCTTCACCCAGGCTGCCAGCCTCGTTCTCCCGGTCGCGGTGGCTGCGCTTGCAGCGAGCGCCGCTTATGCCGGCGCGGACACCACCTTCGCCCCGGCACTGACCAAGTTCACCGACTTTCTCGAAGGCTCGGGCGGCAAGATCATCACCGTGCTGAGCCTCGCGGGCGGACTCATCGGCCTCGCCTCGGGCCGGTTCACCCTGTCGCAGATCGCGGTCCCGGTTGGCGTCGGCATCGGCGTCGGCACGGGCGTGCCAATCGTCACTTCGGTCGTCACCGCCGTCATCTGACGGCGGCGGACAGGAGGGCGCGCGTCATCATGAACGATCGGTACATCATTCCCCGTCGGCTCGACGATCCGGAGCTTATCGGCTTCTGGACCCTCGACGAGTTCGCGGGGATGATCATCCCCTTCACCTGGGGAATCCTCGCACAGCATATCTTTATCGGCATCGGGCTCTCGTTTGGCGCCTGGTTCGCACTGCGAAAGGCGAAAGCAGGACGCGCTAGCTCCTGGGTTTTGCATGCCGCCTACTGGTATCTGCCTGCGGGGCTCACCGGCCTCAGGATGACGCCGCCCTCCCATTGCCGGCTGCTGGCCGGTTGAGGGGAGAGGCTCATGCTTGCCCAGTTTTCTCATGAACGCAGCCAGGCGCTGCTCAGGCAGCGTAACATGTTCGCGCTGACGAGTGCCGGTCTCGCCCTTGCGGTCGTCGTCACCGGCGGACTTGCTGCCACACGCGACCGCGAGGTTGTATTGCTCCCGACGTTGCGCGCGCCGCTGACAGTATCGAGCGCCGGCGCCAGCGCCGATTACCTCGAGTTTGTCACCCGCGATGCGGCGCTGATGCTGCTCAATCGCAGCCCTGAAGGCCTCGACTACTGGATGGCGGCGATCCTCGACCTTGCCGATCCGGCAAGCCACGGCCGCCTGAAGGCCGACCTGGTGCGGATTGTCGAGGAACAGCGCGGTTCCGATGTGACCCAGGCCTTCGTCATCAAGTCGATGACGGTTGATCCCAAAGGGCTGACTTCGGAGGTCAAGGGCACGCTCAAGACCTTTGTCGGTGCCCAGGTGATTGCCAGCGACGACCGGCGCTTCCGTTTCACCTGGACTTACCGGGGCCTCCGCCTCGCGCTGGCCGGGTTTGCCCAGCTTCCCACCGACGACAAACCCAAGGAGAGCCAGTGATGGAACTCATGCCCCAGCTGCGGCGAACGGCCGCAGCCCTCCCCCTGCTCGCGGCCCTGCTCGCCAGTCCGGCGCAAGCCGACCAGTTCAAGCAGACCGCCGATGGCGGCACGATCGAATGCTCGGTCTCGGCGCACGAACTGACCCGGTTTGCGCTAGTCGGCGACCAGTTTGCCAGCGTGTCGAAGCTCTCGACCGGTTATCCCTACAACGACTTTGCCGTCACCAACGAGCCGGTGCGCGGGGACATCTATGTCTCCGTCCCCGAGACTTACGCGGCGGCCAAGATCAGCTTCTTCGCCACGACGAAGAAGGGCTACGTCTACAAGCTCGCCTGCCCGGTCGAACGGATCGAGGCCCAACAGGTCTTCATCACCAATCCAGCGATCGCCAGGAATGATGCGGCCCGCTGGGAAAGCGAGACCCCACTGGGCGAAACCGCGGTGCGCCTCGTCCAGGCCATGGCGAACAACGCCGCGATCGACGGCTACCGGATCCGCCAGTCGGCTGCACTTCCAGCGCGCGTCGGTTCCCTCGAAGTGCAGTTGATCGCCGATTACCGCGGCGCGGCACTCACCGGCAAGGTCATCCATCTCACCAATCGCGGCAACCGGCCGATGACCATCACCGAGCAGGATCTGGCCCCGCGCGACGCGCTGGCCGTGGCGATCGCCAATCCCACCCTCGAACCCGGTGCCAGCACGACCGCCTATGTCGTCGGCCCCAATGGGGAGCAGACCCATGACTGATACGAACCGCGAGGCGGCATCCCCCGAAACCGGCGCGCAGCCGGACGAACACGAAGGCAGCAATCTCGTTCGCCTCAATGCCCGGACCGCAAGGCGCCAGCAGCTGCTTCTGGCCGGTGTCGGCGCTGTCCTGCTCGTCGGCGGGAGCTGGTTCATCTTCGGATCGGACGATCCCAAGCAGGATGGCAAGGCAGGCGGCGGCGAGACGATCGACACGGCGGGCCTCGTCAACCGCGACCTGTCCCAGCGCGAATTCGTGGCGGTCTATGGCAATCGACTCGATGCCGTCTCCCGCGAGCAGAAGGCGCTCAAGGACGCCCAGCTTCCGCGCGAACAAGTCGAAGCCGAGCTCGCAGCGCTCAAGGCCGAAAACCAGGCCATGCGCACCGACGGGCAGGCCGCGATCGATGCTATCACTGCCGAGAACACCCGGTTGAAGGAACAAGCCACAGCCGGGCCAGCCGCCCCTCAACCAGCGGCTCCGCTGCCCGCCTATGGCCCGCAGGCGGGAGGCTACGATGCACGCGGCCGTGCGCCGGTTCCGCCGGGGCTCGGCGGCCAGGCTGCCAGTCCGCCCGACAGTGCCGCACCCGGAGAAGTGAAGCTGATGAGCTTTACCGGGGACAAGGGCAATGCTGCCGGTCTCAAGGTATCGCGGCCCGACGCCCCGCCGCTGGTGGTCGAGGACTCGCCCGACTTCCTGCCCCCCAACTCCTATGCCTCGGCGCGTGTCATTGTCGGCGTCGATGCCTCGGCAGGGGTTGCGAGCCAGACCGACCCGCTGCCGGTGGTCCTGCGGATCACCGGTGCGGCACGCTCGGTCCTGCAGAACGGCAAGGTGCTCACCACCCGTATCCAGGGCTGCATCGTCAACGGAGCCGCGCGCGGCGATCTCTCATCGGAGAAGGTCTATGTGAAGCTGGCCCGCATGACCTGCGACCAGCCGGGCGGCCGCGTCGCGGTCTCCGAGGTCAAGGGCTTCATCAGCTTTGCCGGCAAGTCGGGGGTGCGCGGCCGCGTCGTCAGCCGCGAAGGCAATCTGGTCACCCAGGCGCTGCTCGCCGGCATCGTCGGCGGCTTCGGGCGGGGGTTCTCCGCCAATGCCAACAGCACGTTTTCAGGCGTCACCACCAATGCCGATGGCACCCGCTCGAAGCTCTCGCCCGGAGACATTCTCGGCGGCGGCCTCGGGCAGGGCGCGGCCGATGCCGCCGATACGGTCAGCAAATACCTGATCGAGCGGGCTGAACAATACCAGCCCGTCGTCGAGATGCCGACCGGCATCGATGTCGAGATCGTCTTCCTGGACGGCGTCTATGTGAGGAATTCCCAATGATCGAAGAAACGCAAACGCGGCCCCGCCGCTGGGCAAGAGTTGCACTCGGCCTTGTCGCACTGACCACGCTTTCGGCGGGAACCGGCTGGGGCGCGGCACATCTCGCGAGCCCTGCCAATACCGCGCCCGACCTTGCCAAGGTACGCGCTGCGCTGAAGCTCCGGCTGCCCAAGACGCCGATCGATGCGATCAACTGCTCAGGGCTTGGCGGCCTGTGCGAGGTCGCCTCGAAGTCGACGCTCTTTTACGTCGATGCCCACGCCAAGTATCTTGTGATCGGGCGCATCTACGACATGGAGGCGCGCCAGGATCTCACGGCAGCGCGGCTTCTCGCGCTCAACCCCGACCTGCTCGCGGCGGGGGCCGCGCGGCGCCAAGGCGACAGCGACGAGGCTCCGCCGCAGCGACCGGCGGCACCCAAAACGGTCTCGCTCGCCGGACTTCCCGCCAATGGCGCGATCCACTGGGGACCGGCGAACGGCCCCCGGGTCGTGGTCTTCTCCGACTTCCACTGCAGCTACTGCAAGAAGTTGAAGGAGGAGCTGAGGGCGATCGGCGCGCGGGTGGAGGAACGCCCGATTTCGATCTTCGGCGCACAAAGCCGCAAGGACTCCGAGCGGGTGCTGTGTTCACCGCGTCCCGAAGTGGCGCTGAACGCAGCCTACTCGGGCCTCGCCCTCGCTAAACCGGGGCCCTGCGACACCAGCGGGCTCGATGCCAACGAGGCCTTTGCCAAGGCACACGGCTTCGGCGGGACACCCGTCATCGTTCGCCCGTCCGATGGCGCGGTGATCGAGGGCTACCGCCCGGCCGCTGCGCTTCGCGCCTTCCTGACGGCCGCGCCGTCCAACCCGAAAGGCTGATCGCCATGACTTCCCACGTCCGTTTCGTCCCGCTCGCCGCGCTTGTCCTCGTCTCGAGCGGCTGCGTGGGCCTCGGCACCAACATCGAAGGCGACTTCACCTGCCGCGCGCCCAAGGGCGATTGCGCACCCTCCCATGTGATCGACCAGCGCGCGACCGCCGAACTCGGGCACTTGCCGTCCACCGGCTTTGAGACGGCACGGGTGCGCGCCGGGATCGCGAGCGGCGATGTGGCCCGCACGGCCGAGCGCACGATCCGCATCGTGTTTCCCGCGCATGTCGATGAAGCCGGCACGCTCCACGACGAAGCCGTGGCCTGGGCGGTTGTCGAAAACCCGCAATGGGCCGGTGCGCTGCGGCGCAAGGACGGCGCGGAAGCACCCGAGCTGATGCGTCAGCTGCGCAAGCAACTGAAAGCCGCGCAGAATGCTGCCTCCGATGCCGATACTTCGAGCCCGGCCCCCATCACCCCGGATGGCACCGCCGACACCAATGCGCCGCTGATAACCGGCGACACTTCCCCCTTCCCGCTTGCCTCGCCGCTGGCCCTCCCCTCCACAGCGGCCGAGGCAATCGCCGGTGCTCAGGCACCGGCGGTCGAGGGGTTCGACATGTCCTCTCCCCCGCATGATCGGACCCCTCGGCCACACTCTTCCCTGCCCGGCCTGCAGTTCCCGAGCCTCGAAGCACTCGCGGCCGCGAAGACGAAAAAGGCCAAGGCCCAGGAAAGCGCGCCGGACAACAGCGCAGCCGGTCCCGTCAGCAAGGCTGCGGACGCATCTCCTGAAGGGAAGAAGTGATGGCCGTCTCGATCGGAACCCTGTGCGACCGGCTGCTGACCGGGCTGCTTGGCGACGCCGAACATGCCGAGGACGCGCGTCCGCGGCTGATGCTCGACATGCTGTCGGACTGGCTACCCTACCGGGTTTATGACCCGCAGAGCCGGCTCTATGTGAACGCACGATCGAAGGGCTTCGTCCTGGCGGTCACGCCGCTCATTGGCGCCGACGAGCGCACCGGCGAAATCCTGGGGCAGTTCTTCTCCGAAGGACTGCCGCCGGGAGCCTGCCTCCAGGTCCTGCACCTTGCATCCCCGCGCATCAGCCGGATCATCGCTCCGTGGTTTGCGCCGCGCTATCTCCAGGGCGGCGTTTATGAGGCCATCGCCCGCCACCGGGCACGCCGCCTCTATGGCATGGTCTGGCACTCGGCCTCGGACGACGCACCGTTCCACGCACGTCACCACCAGGTGATCATTTCGGTGGGCGTGCCGGCAGCCAAGGCTGTCCCCAATGAGGAGCTGGTCCAGACCCGCGAAGGCCTCATCGCCATGCTGAAGTCGCTCAATCTCGGCGTCGCCGAAGTCGAGCCGCAGGGCCTGATCGCGCTGATCGACGATCTCACATCGCCGACCACCGCGCCGCAGGACGATGCCGTGCCGTATAACCCCAATGACCCGATTGCCGACCAAGCGATCCGGCGCGACATCGAACTCATCGTCCATGAGGACCGGATGCACCTCAAGACCGAGCGCTTCCGCGCGACCGGCGCGCTCAACGACGGCGTGCCCGAAATCGGCACGGTCTATCCCGACACCTTCGATGTACGGCATTTTGGCGCGCGCAACATGCCGCCGCGCTGGGCGCCTTGGGAGTGTGCACGCCTGATCGGCGACCTGTTTACCGACAAGCTGCGTTTTCCTTGTCCCACCGCGACCATGCTGTGCCTTGTCTACCCCGACCAGGAAGCCGCCGCGGCCAAGGCCGGGTTCAAATTCATGCGCACGACCAGCCTGGCGGGAACGCGCAGCGCGCGCTTCCTGCCGCGTCTGGCTGAGCAGTCGGCCGAATGGCAGCACGTCCAGGCCGAACTCCAGGAAGGCCGCCGTCTGGTCAGGGTCTTCTATGGCCTCACGACCTTTTCCCCGGCCGGGCTTGGTGACCGCCACGAACGCGCGGTGAAGTCGATCTACAAGGCTGCGGGCTGGGATCTTGCCGACGAGCGGTATCTCCAGATTCAGGGTCTGCTCGCCGCCATGCCGCTGACACTCGCCGATGGGCTCGCTGTCGACATGGAACGCCTCAAGCGCTTCCGCACGCTGCTCTCGACCACGGCGGCCAATATCGCGCCGATGCAGGGCGAATATCTCGGCAGCGAGCATCCGCACATGCTGTTCATTGGCCGGCGGGGGCAGCCCTTCTTCTGGTCGCCGTTCGAGAACGAGGCCGGCAACCACAATGTCGCGATCTGCGGCAAGTCGGGGTCGGGCAAGTCGGTGCTCCTGCAGGAGATGTGCGCAGCGCTGCGCGGAGCCGGCGCCAAGGTCGTCGTGATCGACGACGGGCGCAGTTTCGAGCACTCGGTCAAGCTCCAGGGCGGCCGGTTTGTCGAGTTCACGATGAAGGCGGGCTTCTGCCTCAATCCCTTCTCGATGATCGATGCCGCCCGCGCCGACGAGGACGACGATTACCGCCTCGACTGCTTTGGCATGGTCAAGGCTATCGTCGGGCAGATGGCGCGGCATTCCGCCGCGCTCACCGATACCGAGCGCGGGCTCATCGACCGGGCTGTGAACACGGTGTGGAGCGAGCTCGGCACCCAGGCGACCATCACCGCGATCGGCGAGGCGCTGGCCAGCTCCGGCCACGACACTGCGGCCGACCTGGCGACCGCGCTTGGCCCGTTCATGGCGGGCGGCACGTACGGCGCCTTCTTCGAGGGCCAGGCCAGCCTCGACCTGACCAGCGACTTCACCGTTTTCGAGATGTCGGATCTCGCGGCCCGCGAGGAACTACGCTCGGTGGTCCTCTCGGCGATCATGTTCATGACCAGCCAGGCGATGACGCGAAGCCCACGCTCGGTGAGGAAGTTGCTGCTCATCGACGAGGCCTGGTCGATGCTGAAAGGCGGCTCGATGGGTGAGTTCGTCGAAACCTATGCCCGCACCTGCCGCAAATACGGCGGCGCGCTCGCCACCGCGACCCAGTCCTTGAACGACTACTACAAGTCCGATGGTGCGACGGCGGCACTCGAGAACAGCGACTGGATGCTGATCCTCCAGCAGAAGCCCGAGACGATCGCCGATTTCAAGGCCAGCAAACGCCTCGACATGGACGACCGCACCGAGACGTTGATCCGCAGCCTCAAGCGGCAGGGCAACTCCTATTCCGAGGTCTTCATCAAAGGACCGGAAACCGAGACAATCGGCCGGCTCGTGCTCGACGACTATTCGGCCACGCTGTTCTCCAGCTCGCCCCAGACCTTCGCGGCGATCGATGCCGAGATCGCGCGCGGCCACCAGCTTGCCGATGCGATCGAGCGCATCGCCTTTCCCGACCACGACTGAATCCAGCCAACCAAAGGACCTTTCCATGCCCCTTCACCTTGTCTCGCCGTTCGACCGCGAAGTGGAAACGCCGCCCGGCGACAACCCGCCCGGCCCCATCAGCACCCGGCACTGGCGGCAGCCGCTGCGCGATATCTGCTTCATCCTGATCAAGGCGGGAGCTTACCTTGGCTCGATCTACCTCGCGGTCCTCGGACTGCCGCTGCTCTTCTTCCTGCTGCTGGCGGGCGGCGACCTTGGCCTGTTCTTCATGCACCTCGGCAATCTCGCCGCGCACTACCTCGCGGCCGATCCCGCGGCCCAGGCAGGCTTCATCAATGAACTGAAGCTCGGCCTGTTCGGCGTGGCCACGCTCATCGTGATCTGGCGCCTGCCGCGCTTCCTCGACGATGTCTCGGCCGCCCTTGCTCCCCGAAAGGAAGTCCCGTGAGGAACATTCTGGCAACATCAACCGCACCACGCCGCTTCGCCGGTATCTCGCTCGGCGCGCTCGCAATCACGGCCAGCCTGATTGGTTCGACGCTCTGGGGTGCCTGGGCAACCCACAAGATCGTCACGCTCGAGCGCCGCGAGGTGGTCACAGTCCAGCTCAGCCAGATCATGGGTGACTTTGTCGAGGCCGAGGCGCGTTCGGGCAGGCCGCCCGAAGCGATGAAGGTGCGTGTCGAGACCTATTTGAAGGCGGTCGAAGCCTCGGTCGCAAAGCTCGGAAAGCAAGGCCGCACCGTCCTGGTCGCCGAAGCCGTGGTCGCCGGGACCGTGCCGGATCTGACCGCCGAAGTGCGCGCCGACGTTGCGCGCCGGATGGGGGCCGTCGCCCATGCCAGCCGCTGATGTTCCCTCGCCCCGCGCTGGCCGGCTCCGCACGGGCTGGCCGCGGCTTGCCCTCTGGACCGGGCTTGGCACTGCTACGCTCGCGCTCGGCGCGACGACGAACTTCGCGCAGACCCATGCACTGATGATCAATGCCAGCCCGTCACTGCCGTACTGGGCAATCTGGCTTGACCGCAGCGCAGTGCCCGCACGCGGCGACTTGATCCTGTTCGATCCGCCGCCATCGGCGCTGCTGACCCGGCATTTCGGGAATGCCCCCCAGCCCTTCGGCAAGCGCGTCATGGGGATCGCCGGTGACGTGGTCACGGAAAAGGGTCGCACCTTCTTTGTGGGCGGCAAGGCGGTTGCTATCGCCAAGGTCGCCAGCCGGCTGGGCGAACCGCTGGCATTGGGGCCGACCGGCATCATCCCCAAGGGCTGCTATTTTGTGGCGACCGATCACAAGGACGGGTTCGACAGCCGTTACGCCGCGATTGGCTGGATCTGCGCCAGATCCGTGCTCGGGGTCGGGAGGCCGGTGTTGTGAAGGCGCTCAGCTTTCCCCTGTGCGTCACTGCGCTGACGCTGGTTCTCGGCGGTCAGATTTTCGCAGGGCAGGCAGAGGCCCGCGACTACGGCCAGCAAGGCGCCGTCTGGCCGGTGATCGAGCCCGATCTCCTCCAGCAGATCCATGCGCGCCTCCAGCACCTCGAAAAAACCGGCGAGACGGCCCGGCTTAACGAGGATTTGAAGCGGCGGACCATCGCGCGGGTCAAGCGCCCGGCACCGGTCGCGGGAATCGTGACGGCATCGGCCATGCGGCGCTGGAACTTCGATCCGACCATCACGGTCGAAGCCGACATCCGCGATGACAAGGGCCGGGTCATCATGGCGCGCGGCACCCGGGTCAATCCGCTCGATACGGTGCCGCTGCGCGCGCCGTTGGTCTTCCTCAATGGCGACGATGCCGCACAGGTTGACTGGGCCGCCAGGCGCTACGCCGGAACGACGGCCAAGTTCATCCTGGTGAACGGCGCCCCGCTCGATCTGATGAAGGCACGCCAGCGGCGTTTCTATTTCGACCAGGGCGGCAAGCTTGTCGAACGCTTCGGCATCCGCGCGGTGCCGGCAACGGTCGAGCAGCAGGGCCGCGTCCTCCTCGTCACCGAACAGGCCATCAGGCCCAAGCCTGGACAACAGCCATGATCTGGAAATCTCGCCCAGCAGCAAGGCACTGCTTTGCGCTTCTCGCCTCGCTGCTCCTGGCTTTTGCCAGCAGTTCGCCAGCGTCCGCTTCGGCGGGGCCGGGCCGCTGCACCGGCAAGTTCGTCAACCCGATCACCGATATCTGCTGGTCGTGCCTGTTCCCGATCTCGATCGGTGGCCTGAAGATCTGGCCATCGGGGCGACCAGACCCCGACAATCCGGCGTTGCCGGTGTGCCTGTGCGGGCTGCGCCCTGGCATTGCCATGGGGTTCTGGGAGCCGGTGCGGCTTGCCGACGTCAGCATGAAGCCCTGGTGCTTCGTCAACCTCGGCGGAATGAAGCTCGACCCCGGCTTCGACATTGGCTTCAAGTCGATGGCAGGTCCCTCGGCGGTCGGCGGCGCGACGCAGTACAACTCGCAGTGGCACGTCCACTGGTATGCGTACCCGCTGATCTACTGGATGGAGATCGTCGCTGATTTCCTCTGCCTTGAATCGGGCTCGATCGACATTCTCTACATCACAGAGATCGACCCACTCTGGCAGGACAGCGAGCTCACTGCGATCATCAACCCCGAGGCCGTGCTGTTCGCCAATCCGCTGGCGCTGGCGGCATGCGCTGCCGACTGCGTCCTCGCGACAGCCAAGCTGCCGTCGGACGCGCTGTTCTGGTGCGCGGGCTGCCAAGGCACGATGTATCCGCTCAACGGCAACGTCTCGGCAACGATCGGCCATGTCCAGGCCTCGCGGCTTGCCCTCGCCCGCTTTGCCTACAAGCTCCACCGCGAACTCGTCGCCTGGGGCACGATGGGCGGCAAGGGCCTGTGCGGCAAGTATCTGATGCCGGTGATGCGCAAGCAGCAATACCGCTTCCAGGCCACCAATCCCAATCCGCAGACCAAGGGCCGCTACGCCTGCGCGCCCATTGGCGCTTCCACCACCTTCATGTCGGCAGGCCAGGTCTACCCCGCCATCGGCGAGGACATGGGCTATCTGGTCTGGCGCAAGCGGAACTGTTGCGCGCTATGAAAACCTCTCTCCACCATATTGTGCTGGCAGCAATTGCGAGCACGGCGGCCCTCGGCGGCGCGCTTGCCCAGAGCACCGCCCCGGACATCGATCTCGAGGCGATCCGCGCGCGAGCGGCAAGCGAAGCCGGTGAGGCCGATGCACTCGCGGCCCAGGCCCGCTCGCGGGCCAGCGCGGTCACGGCCGAAGCCACTGCAAGCGCTGAAGCCGGCAAGACCAACGGTCGGCGCTATGCGAACGAACCCAAGCCGCGAGGGCAATCCGGCGATCCGACATTCGACTTCGACCGAATGGTTGTCGATGCCGGCGACCTGGCCAAGCAAGGCATGGGCGAGGCCCCCCGCTTCATTGCCTTTGCGTCGCTGTCGATGCCGGCCACCGCCCTTCGGCAGATGATGGATGACGTGACGCGCGCCGGCGGCGTGGTCGTGTTCCGCGGGCTTACGCAAGGCTCGGCCAAAGTCATGACCGATGCCTTGTCGCGTGTCCTGAAGCCCGGCGAGCAGATGGATGGTGTCGGGATCGACCCGCGTCTGTTCCGCGCCTTCGACATCGAAGCCGTGCCTGCCTACGTCGTCACCTCGAGCGACTTCGACCTGTGCGACGGGTTCGATTGCACCACCGCCGTCCCGCCCTTCGATCGCATGAGCGGCAACGTGACCACGGCCCATGCGCTCACGACCTTTGCGCAAGGCAGCGGCCCAGGCGCGAAGCTCGCCGCCCAGCATCTCGCCCGACTTGAAAGGCAAAGGCCATGAAAGGCACCTTCTTCGCGAGCATCGCGCTCGCACTCATGTGCCCCACCCTCGCCCACGCTCAGGCCCAGGGCACCATGGACGCCGCCAAGGCCGACGGGAAAGCTTTCGGCAAGGACAAGGCCGGGACGGCGCAAAATGCCGCGACGGTCCAGCCCGATGCCAGCCGGGTGCCCAATTTCGGCGGGGTGCCGAGCCAATCGGGCTACTTCGACGACCCCGACCGGATGAGCCGCGAAGCGGCCAGTCAGACGAGCACCAGCACCGGCTATCGCACGATGAAGGATTCAATGGATCGGCGCGCACGCTTCGCGCCGCAGGATCTCGATGCGACTATTGCGCGCAGCAAGGTCATTAGTGACGATCCGCTCTCCTATACGAGCGGTATGGCGATCGGCGGCACGCAAGGCCGCTGCGTCCCCCTGCCTCCGGGAACCGGCAGCGCCGCACGCTACATGGCCACCTGCAACACCGGCTATACAGCGACCCAGGAGATGAAGAACTGCCCGGTGACGCTCACCGTCAGGGTCGAGCAGCGGCAGGTCTACGGCTATTATTGCGTTGGCGGCAGCGGGGTCGATCCAGCTACGGTCTACAACTGCAACCGCTATCCAGCGCCGCAATGCACGGTCACGCAGTCGTACCCGATCAACCTGTGCGATCCCTATCTGGGCATCTACTGGGGTTGCAACTCGGGCGACCTCCGGGTCGATCTGGTCAGCTGCACGTCACCGGTCGATGGCGCGACGCCCTATACGGTGACTGGCGAGAATGTCGTCACGGCGACCCGCGACGAAAGCCAGTGCGCCAGCCTCGCCGGTGACAGCACCTGCCAGAAGGATACCGAGACTTGCGCCGACAGCGATCCGGTGACGCGCATCGTCGATGGCGTGGCCGTCACCCAGCCCTGCTGGGCCTGGTCGCGCAGCTACGCTTGCGCGACCTATACCGAGGCGCAGGACTGCCAGACGCTGGAGAGCACGCCCGGCTGCAAACTGGTGCGCGAAGATTGCCTGACAGACGAGCCATGCCGGACCTGGGAGCGGGTTTATGACTGCCCGGTTCCCGACCAGCCGGCGAGCACAAACCAGTTCATCTGCGACGGCGACGTCTACTGCATCGACGGCTCGTGCGAGACGATCGAGCGCGAGGCCAATGACGAGTTCAAGGATGCCGCGGTTGCCCTCAATGCGATGGGGCAGGCACGCCGCGAGTTCGATCCCGACACCCTCAGCCTGTTCAAGGGCACCCGCGAAACCTGTTCGTCCAAGGTCTTCGGCATTCTCAATTGCTGCAAGGGCAAGGGCTTCCCGCTCATCCCGGGGATCCAGTTGCTCGTGGCGCTGGGGTGCAGCCGCGAGGAGATGCTGCTCCACGAGCGCGATGTGCAAGGCCTGTGCGCCTATGTCGGGACCTATTGCTCGTCCTCGTTCCTCGGCGTCTGCCTGACCAAGAAGAAGGTCTACTGCTGCTTCGAATCCAAGCTCTCGCGTATCCTCCAGGAGCAGGGCCGCCAGCAGCTCGGCAGGCCCTGGGGCAAGCCCAAGACCGAGCAGTGCCTTGGCTTCACTATCGACGAGTTCGCCCGGCTCGACCTCTCGAAGATGGATTTCAGCGAGGTCTATGCCGAGTTCACCGATGCCGCCCGCCTGCCTGACGAACTGCAGGCTGCCACCGAAATCCAGCAGAAAATCGAGGACTACTATGCCCGCGCACGCCAGTAAGGTCAGGCGGCGGCTTCTGGCCGCCTGCCTCACGCTCATCGCCTCCTGCCCGCTTCCAGCCGCCCCGGCGTCGGCCGAGGAGCCGCCGCTTGTTACGACCAGCGAAAAGCAGGACAGCTTCTACTGCGAGCAGCGCAGGCTCGGATACTGGTTCTACTGCACCAGGCCCAGGCAGCCCGAGCAGGACGCGGCCATTCCGGCCCCGAGTGCCAGCGCGACCAGCCAGCTCGACGCGGTCACGGCGACCTTGCGCGAACTCAAGGCCAAGGCGATCCTGGAGCCGACCCCCGCCAATGTGACGGCCTATATCCGGTTCCAGCGCGAACAGCTCGACCGCGCCTCGCTGTTCAGCGATGTCTGGCAGCGGGCGATCTGGCAGGACCCCGACCTCGACTATACGCTGCAACGCCCCGTCTCGACGCTGGGCAAACGCCAATGGCAGGACGCGCGGACTTCCGAGCGCGACACGGTCATGGGCAATCTCTCGCAGCGATACGGCCTGTTCTACTTCTTCGCGCAGAGCTGCGGCGCCTGCGAGGTCATGTCGCCGATCGTCCAAGGCGTTGCATCGACCTGGCACATCACAGTGCGCGCGATCTCGACCGACGGCGGCCCCTCACGGCATTTCCCGAGCTACACCGTCGAGACCAACCAGCGCACCCGCATGGGGCTCGAGCCCAAGGTCACGCCGGCGGTTGTGCTGTGGGACGCCGCCAAGGGCCGCGCAATCCCGGTCGGCTACGGCGTGATGTCCGCCGACGAACTTCAGGACCGCATTTACCTCCTCACATCGAAGGAAGCCGGACGTGACTACTAGGATGAAACGCCCAAAGACAGTGCTGCTCGCCGCGCTCCTCGCGGCCACCATCCCTCTCAGCAGCGTCTCGGCTGACGTCGGCAGTTCGATGGACTCGTTCCTGAACGATGTCGGCGGCGCGGCCAATGTGAACGGCCCGACCGCGTTCCAGGGCCAGTCGGCAGGTTATTACAGCCTCGGCAACGTCTGGACGCGCTTCCCCCAAAAGACGACCAACATCGCCAACCTGCAACTGCCGCGCGCGCGCGCCGGCTGCGGCGGTATCGATATCTTCGCCGGCTCATTCAGCTTCATCAATGCCAGCGAGATCGTCGCGATGCTGAAAGCGGTCGCCAACAATGCGGTCGGTTTTGCCTTCAGCCTCGCGATCGACACGGTCTGCCCGGAATGTTCGAAGATCATGCAGGAGTTCAGCCAGAAGGCTCAGCTCATGAACAACCTCAACATCAACAGCTGCGAGATGGCCCAGGGTCTGGTCGGCGGCATCTGGCCCAAGGGCGACCTTGCCGACAAGGCGATCTGCGAGGCGATCGGAAACTCTGAAGGCATCTTCACCGACTATGCTGCCGCCAAACATGGCTGCGGCACCAAGGGCCAGCGCGCCAGCACTACGGCGCAAGGGTCGGGCAAGTACGATGACGTCAATCCCGGGGTGGCTCGGAACTACACCTGGACCATCCTCAAGAAGTCGGCATTCTTCTCACCCGGCGGGACGTTCGACCGCGAACTGGCCGAATATGCGATGACGCTCATCGGCACGATCATCTATGTGCCGCCCAAGGACGACGAGCCGGGCAAGTTCGTGCCGATCGCCGGCGAAGCCTCCTCGACGCTCGTGACCTCGCTGCTCGATGGGACCGGGGCCAACCGTGTCCTCATTTTCAACTGCGATGAGACCGACAAGTGCCTCGATCCCGGCTTCAAGTCGTTCGCGCTGCCAGCGTCGAAGGCGCTGCGGCCGCGGGTCGCGGCGCTCATCGACGGCATGGTCCAGGCGATCCACGACGACACCCCGATCACCGATGCGCAGAAGGAACTGCTCCAGGTCGCCTCGATCCCGCTCTACAAGATCCTGACCGTCCAGGCCGCCTATGGCCGCGGTATGCCGACCGATGACCGCGAAACGCTGGCGGAGATCGCCAGTGTCGATCTGCTGTTCGCGGTCCTGGACCGGATCGTCAGCGAAGCGGGCCGGTCGATGTCGAGCTTCATCGGCGCCGACGAAGCCAAGATTGCCATGTGGCAGGGCCAGGTGAACGTGGTGCGCCAGGCGCTCGCCGACCGGCAGGCGAACACGCATCTGCGCGTCACCGCGATCATGCAGATCATCGAGAAGACAGCGTTCATCGAGAACGTGCTCGCGACCCAGATGTCGCCGGGCATGGCTGCCGCGCTCGACTGGTCGCGCGGGGTCCAGAGCCGCGCCCTCACCCACTGACGCTTCCCTTCTTCCCCCTCTTCGCAGGATGCGAATGCAATGGTCGAGATTTTCACGGTTGGCGGCGGCGACTACCTGGTCAACGTGTTCCAGGCAGTCGCGGCATGGACCGGCAACGGCGGCTA
Source organism: Sphingobium sp. JS3065 (assembly GCF_026427355.1). Lineage (NCBI taxonomy): Bacteria > Pseudomonadati > Pseudomonadota > Alphaproteobacteria > Sphingomonadales > Sphingobiaceae > Sphingobium > Sphingobium sp. JS3065. The sequence goes on along the minus strand of NZ_CP102664.1, from coordinate 417,800 downwards.
CAAGAGCCTGCTCCAGGTGGTGATGGTAATGGGGCTGGCGCTCTCAGCGCTGACCCTCGCCTTCAACCAGGACTGGCGCGCGTGGATCAACTGGTTCCTCGGCGCGACGCTCATGTATTCCTGCCTGATGGTGCCGCGCATCGACGTGCATGTGACCGACCGGCTGAACCCCAGCCTGGCACCGGCCAATGTCAGCAATGTGCCTCTGGGCCTCGCGCTGATGGCGAGCTTCACCAGCCAGGTCGGCGACTATCTCACCGGCTCGGCCGAGGTCGTGTTCGGCCTGCCCGGCGATCTCAACTATTCGCGCAACGGCATGATCTACGGCGCACGGCTCTACGATGCGACACGGTCCTTGCGCATCTCCGACCCCGAATTCGCCGCCAATCTCGACGAGCATTTCCGGCAATGCGTGTTCTACGACGTGCTGCTTGGCCGCTATTCGATGAAGGAACTGGCCGAGACGAACGACATCTGGGCGACGATTGCGCCGGGGAGCCAGGCCCGGGCACAGCGCTTCCTGACCCGCGACGCCGCTTCGGGCCAGGTCACCTCGACGATCATCACCTGCCGCGAAGCATTCGATGCCCTGAATGCCCAGTGGACCGGCCTCATCGACGGCATGGGAACCGTCTTCGGCCGTCAGCTTTACCCCAATCAAACCGCAGCACTCGCCAAGGCCAAACTGTTCTCAGACCTGCCGGTCGCTTACCAGTACCTCGCCGGTGTGTCGGCCAGTGCGACCGACATTTTCAAGCAGACCCTGACGATCAATGCGATGAGCCAGGCGATGCATTCGCTTAGCGGCGCCAGCGGCGCGGGCAATGTCGACGTCTATGCCCAGACCCGTGCCGACATCCAGACCGAGCGCACCTATGGCTCGATCGCCAGCAATGCGATGAAATGGGTGCCGCTCCTAAATGTCGTGTTGACGGTCCTGTTTTACGCCCTCTTCCCGGTGCTGTTTCCGCTGTTCCTGCTGCCCAAGACCGGCCCGCTGGCGCTCAAAGGCTATGTCACCGGATTCTTCTATCTCGCTGCTTGGGGTCCGCTGTTCGTGATCCTGCACATGATGCTGATGTTCAAGGGCGCGGCAGACATGAGCGCCGTTGCCGGCAGCAATGGCCTCAGCCTTGCCAGCTTCACCGGCATGGCCGACGTCAACAGCGATATCGGCCTGCTTGCCGGTTACCTGATCGCTTCGGTGCCGTTCCTGGCGGGCGGCGTCGCCAAGGGCGCGATGGCGATCTCGCACCACGCGACCAGCTACCTCAACCCCAGCCAGAATGCCGCCGAGGAAGCCGCTCGCGAAGCCAGCACGGGCAATGTGGCGCTGGGCAACACGAGCCTAGAGAATTCGAGCGTGATGACCCGGCAGTTCGCGCAAGGCACGATTGCGCCAAGCTTCACCTATGGTGCGGCGCAGACCCGCACGCTCAGCGACACGGGCACGACGACAACGAGCTTCCCCGAAGCCAGCTACGACCAGCTCCCGAACTCCAGCTATCCGTTCACGCCGACGCTCGGCCAGGAGTTCACCTCGCGCCTGTCCACCATGGCCTCGCAGGCCCGCTCGAACAGCGAGACCTATGCGAACGTCGCTACGGAATCTACCGCAAGCGCCGTCTCTCAATTCCGCGAACTGCGCAACCAGTTCAGCCGCGGCAGCGCATTCGAGAGCGCAACCGGCACCTCAAACTCCGACAGCATCCAGACCGCATTCAGCGAGGTCGATCAGGCCTCGACCAACCTGCAGCGCCAGTTCGGCCTCTCGCGCCGCGCCGCCGACGACATTACAACCGCATGGTTCCTCGGCGGTGAGGCCGGCGCTAGCGCTGGCGTCACAAATGGCGTCGCATCTGCAAACGTCGGCTTGAAAGGCGGAGGTAATCGAACCTGGACTGACAGTGACATCGGCATTGCCTCGGAAGATCGCTCGCGCATCTTCGGTAGCCTTGCGCAGATGTCGGACAGCCGCAACTGGTCGAGCACACGCGACGGGTTTGTTCGTTCCGTCAGCACTTCATCCAGCTCCTCGGTAACAACCACGGCCAGCGGCATGAATGCGTCTCTGACCGAAGCACAAAGTTACAGCCGCGAGGCTCGGCGGGCCGAGGAACTTGCGAACAGACTGGAAAGCCAGGCTGCATTCGTCGAGGGCAGCAGTGCCGCCGGTAGCCTCAACCTGTCTCAGGCATACCGGGAATGGGGCCTCGCCGAGATCGAGCGCAACCGCGACTACTATGGGAACGTAAGGTTCGACGACGTGACCTTCCAACTCAGTCCCGAAGGGCAGGCTTTGCAAGGCAAATTCATTGAGAGCTACGCGGAACAGCTTCGCGATGGCATCGACGATCGTCTGGTGCTTACGCCGGGAGAACCGGTATCCCGTCCCACAATGTCTGGCCCTGCGGCTGTTCGCGGTCGCGCCTCGATCAGTGGCGGCGCGCCGTCCAACGTACCGCAGGTGGCTCCCAGCAACGTCCACGATGAGGTCCAACGCGTTCAGGCAGCCGGCCGCCAGCGAATCGGGGCATCCAGAGGGCGTCTCGATGCGGTCACCAAGGGGGCGCAAGGGGCGAGCTCCGAGGCTGCCGATGATGTGAAGGAGTGGTAATCTACTGGTAGATCACCAAAGTCCGAATGACGCCCCCACCAGGAACGAAAAACCAGCAACAATTACCGCCAGCGCGGTTAGTGTGAGTTTCCGCCCCCAGGGATCCGCCCACGACTTCTTGATCCGGTATTCCATCAGGCGGTTCTCGCGGATCGCCTGATCGATTTCGGATAACCCCTCCCATTTGGATGAGGAGCGGTGGATGTCGGCGCTATCGAGGTCAAAGTTGGACATCAGGGCATTCATCTCGCATCTCCATGGAACATAGCAGAAACGTGCGCGATGGGTAGAAAATTCTCCCACCCATCACCAAGCCCTCTCTCCTCCGATGAGACCAAGGCCCTTCCTGCCAGCCCGGCAAGACATGCAAACCGAATATCCGACGCCATTCCCAGCCGAGGGCATTCTTCAGCAGGCAGGTCGTCCCTAAAGCTGCCTCGCTTATTCAACAGATTTGTCTATGAACCCGAGGGTGTTCGCATTTTCAATCAACGTCCGGACCTTGGCTCGGTCTAAACCTGATGGAACGTCGGCGTCGATTTCGAGCTTGAGCGAAACTACGCTGCCGGGGATCGTCGTGAGTTGCTCTACGATACCTTCGACGATTTGATGAATTTCCCGCGCCGGTCGCTCGGCCGAGATCATGACGGTTCCTAGGAACCGGGTCGGCTTGCGCTCCGGCGGCGGGGTATCCGGCGTTCCATCTGCGGGACCGGCGATCGGTGGCGCACCTTCTGGACTGGCGGGAGCGCCTGGGACGGTGGGCGAACCGGGCTGCACCGGCGCCGCGCGATGCGCTTCAGCCACGTCAGGCTTGATGATGACACTGTCGCTATCGATCACAACGGCGGCGTTGGTGGCGCGCTCGATCGCCAGTCCTAGATAGGTGTCGGTCTTGTCGTCCCACCGCTCCGCAAAACCAAACGGCCCGGGCAGCATCCCCGCAATGGCGGCCTGCACCGTCTTCACCAGCACAGCCTGGTTCTTAAGCCGGGGCAGGTAGGTGTAGCGGTTCAGATATTCCCACAGATCCTTGAGCGAGAGATGCGGCTTGCCGTTCCAGATGTATTTCTGGAGATCCCGGTCAAGGCGAGTGGGGCCAAGCTCGGGGAGCAACCCCTCCTCCGCCACCAGCTTCTTGCTCGCCCGCGCAAGAAGACCGTCCTGGGCTGGCACCTTGCCCGAAACCCACTCGACTTCGGCCTGCGCGCTCTCCTGGACCGGATAGTGAAGATAGCACCACGCTTCTTTCAGGCGTGTCTTGACGGTCTCGTTCGCCTCGGTGAGCTTCGCTTTGGCCAGCGCGCTGTCGCTCTGGGTCAGGTTGAGCCGATCCGTATCGCGGACGATCTCGCCCCAGGCCAAGGCCGAGCGGACGGCATCCTTGAGGTTGTCGAGCTGACGTGCCTCCGCAGCGATGAAAACCAGCATATTACGATAGACGCGCGGCGTGCTGCCGCGCTGGATCAATATCTCCTTGGCCTCGGTCAGCGCCTCGGATCCGTCGCGTCCGGTATGGGGATGGGCGACACCCAGCACGACAGCGCGAACGCCACCTGCCTCATCGGGCACCTCCGCGGAGGTCGAGGGCGCCACCTGCACGGCGTCGAAATGACCACGGTCAGCGATGCCGTTGATGTATTTCGTCAGCTCATTGTCGATGGTCATCAGGACCAGCGCGCTTTCAAGCTGCGCGGCACGATCCGCCGCGATGCGGTTGAGGCTGGCCGACATCGAGTACCAGTAGCGCCCCAGATCGGCGTGCATGAACTTGGCTTGATTGGTCAGCCGCCGCAGCGCGTCGCCAAAGATGGCAGGGCGCTCGCCGGGCTGGACGACGCCCAGATTGATCTGCTTGTCGTCGAGGCCCGTATTCTGCTGCTGATGCGTCGGTGCCGTACCCATGAAGATCGCCCGGGCCACGCGCCGCGTCGCTGAGTAGCGATTGAGGTTCGGCGCGGACTGATCGACTTTGTACGGCGTGGCGGCCGTGCCATCGACGTCAGCCGCGATGATCGACTGCCAACTGACATCGAGGTAGTGCAGCAGTTCGGGTTCCACCCGCGGCGAACTGACTGAGACGCTGCCAGGCATGATCATCACGGACGGGTCACCGTTCATCCACAATTCGTGGATGACCTGCGCCATAAGCCGCAGAACGCCACGCGTACGCTGAAATTTTTCCAGCGAGCCCCAGCTCGTGTAGAGCTGATCGAACAGCTCCGGATGGATGGGATAGGCCTTCTCCAGCTTTCGACGATAATCTTCGTCGGCGCAGCCCTGCGGGAAGTCGTTCGAGTTCTCGCGATAAAGCTTGGCGAACTGCTTGAGCGTATTATCGCGGTGATGGAATTTATCGCCGGGGATCTGCTTGAAGAGCCGACGGCGAACGATTTCGTAGCTCTCTTCCTGCGAAGCCGGACGCCATGACGATTCCACGCGACTAAAGGTCTGCTTCAGCCGAGCCAGAGCTTCCTGGCCACCTTCGCCGCCGACTTCGATCTGCGACGCGGGCAGCGACGCCACCAGCAATGTGCCCGGGCTCGCCTTCACGGCTTCGGTCAGCGACTGGACGAACGACAGGTTGGCGTCAAATGAGCCGGACGGGAGACCTTCGACCCGGTAGATTTGGCGCAGATAGGCGACCCATTCGTCGATCAGGATCAGGCACGGCGAGTATTTGTTGAAGATTTCCTCGAGGAGGTTCGACCCAGGCGCGATGCCCTTCGCGTCATTCTCCGCGATCATGTCGAAGGCGTCTTCGCCACCGAGCTGCCATGCCAGCTCGCCCCAGGTCGTGCGGATTTTCCTGTCGCCAGTGGCGTTGAGAACGTCCTGCGGCCCGCGCGACGTTCCGACCAGAACGGCGCGATTTATCTTGGCCGGGACCGCCAGACCATGCTCATCGAGCAGTTGATCGAGACCCGACAGATCCTGCGCCGGCGTACCGCCAGCCATATGATAGAGCGCCAGCATCGAGTGGGTCTTGCCGCCGCCAAAGTTGGTTTGCAGCTCGACAACCGGATCACCGCCACCGCCCGACAGGCGTTTGGCGGCACCTACAAGCAGCGTACTTAAGCCTTCGGTCAGATAGGTCCGGCTGAAGAATTGCTGCGGATCACGGTATTCTGCCGGAGCGCTGCCCGTATGAACCTTGCCGAGGTCGGCCGCGAATTCGGCCTGCTGGAACTCGCCGGTGGCTACGTCCTGGTGGGGCTCGACCACCTCGCGCCAGGGAAGCAGGCCAGCAACGGTCTCGACGGAGATATCCAGCCGCTGCGTCTTGCGACGCTCCTCATTGCGCTGAAGCTCGGTGAATTTCGTGCGCAGGATCGTATCGCGCATCCTGGAGAGCTGCTCGGCCGTCTCGCCAGCGCTGATCGCCTCCATCAGACGGCGCATGGAGTCCAGCGCGCGCTCGGCGTCATCGTAAGTGAAGGTCTCGTTGTGCGAGAGCTTGTTGCGGACGTCGACCAACTCATTGACCAAAGATCGCTCGGCGCGACCCAGCACGGCCTTGAACGCGTCCATCCAGAAGCGGTCCATGGCGTTGAAGAGGGCGGCCTGATCCCAGCCCACTTCGCCTTTGCCGTTGGGGCGCAGGCCGGGCAGCTTCTCCAGCACCTGGACCTGCCAATGCCCCTTAAGCGAACTCTCCAGCCGCTTTTCCACAAAAGGGATCAGCGCCTCGGGCAGCAGCTCCATACCTTCAAACACTTGCTGGCGCGTACTTTTGGCCATTTACTCGTACCCCTCAGAGATCCAACCGGGTCTGGCGATCGCCACCCGTGTCGTGGATTGCCGCCGCCTGCCGGGTAAGCTCGGTCCAGACGGCGATCAATGCATTGTAAGAAGTGGCTTCCTTGGCATCGGCTCGCTTCTCGCAGATGCCGTACAAGCAATAGGCCAGATCCTTGACGGCTTCTGCCATCTCCGATCCCAGCTTCTTCAAGAGCAACGCTGCACTGGCTTCACCGTCATTCTCGAGCGCGCGAACGAGATGCTGGCACGCCTCCCAGACTGTCAGATGGCCATCTGCTGCAGGGTCCCAGGTGTCGTCCAACTCGTCGCGCGCGAGGATGCGAACTTTGCCGGCTTGACCTTCAACGATCCCAGCATGGCGGACACTTTCGACCGACACACCGCGTGCTTGAGCGATGGAGTTCGCGGTGCCGTAATCACCTGCCTTCAAACCGTTTTGCTCAAACCATGTAATCGCAAAGCGGGTGTCGGGATCAAATTCGCCTTGGATGCCGCCAAGGTATTCATCCAGCTCACGATTGATGAGCTGCAAGGCGACTTTGACGGTCATTGGCGTATCATCCGACTCCAAGACGGCGCCATAACGAGAGAAAATCCCCATGCCGGGGCCGATCGCCGACTGCGGCATGTCCGCAGGCGCGATGCTCACGGATTGCAATTCAGAAATTGCGGGCGGTAGCTCCCGCTTCAACGCGCGGATGAATTCGGCTCTCGTGATCGCCTCTGCAGCAATGTCTCTCTTACGACAGACCAGCACCACTGAGTTAGCGAGCGCGTTAGTTCCAACGGCGATCATCCGCCCCGGCTTCTCGGTCCGAAGTGGCCATGTTCCCACCACTGCGTAGCCAGCCTCGACGATAGACTGAATGAACGTGGCCCAACCAGTAGAGCTTATACCCTCCTGCTCCACCTCACTCTGCTTGAAGGCATAATATATGGTCGTCGGGAAATCAGCCGACGTCTGCTGAGCCATAGTCGTAATTGCCCGCCTCATTCCCTGCAAAAAGAATGTGTCAGCGGCCTCGCGACCACCATGCCGATAAGGGGTGGCAACAAGCTCATCAGCCTTCGGTGTGACGAGGAGCCCAAAAAGATCGGGATACACTTCCTTCAGAGACGGCTTCATCCAACAGAAAAAGAAGTCTGACAGATCGGCATAAGCAATATTGTCGTAATAAGGCGGATCGGTGGAGACGACTGTTCCCGCATTGTACGATAGGCTCTGTGCATCGGCCTGAGTTACACATGCTTGCTGCACGCCGGCACCAATGGCCTCAAACCCCTTCACCATACGGCTGAAGAGGCTGTGATAGCTGCCGCTTGAGGTGCTAAATACATTAACTTCGGCAAAATCCCAAGTCATCGGGATAGCCTGGCGGGCGAAGGTCGAGCGCATTTGCTGATTGGGCGCGTTCCACCCGCATATGGTTGAACAATGATTGGCAAGTTGGCCGGTAAGGAAGCCTAGGTAAACAGCCACCGCCTCTGCATACGCCTTAGCGCCTTTGCCGCTGTCGGCTAAACGCGCGTGGTCATCTAGCATTCCGGATGCCAAGGCATCCTTCTCGATAATAGCCCGTACATCGTGAACTAGATCGCTAAATGTTGTCAGGGCTACAAGCTGGCGATCTGTGAACAGATCACCAAAAGTCGTTAGACCGTAATCGACAGTCCAGAAATTTCTTGGATCATTGGGTAGATTTGTTGTCGGCTTCCATTTCGGTTTGGCCGCGAAGGCAGCATTAACCTGTTCAGGCGTCGGAGCTGCATAAGCTCGACCATTTTTGCCTTCCGCGACGATCGCCATTAGCACTTGGCCCATGCGACCGGCACGTCCGATGCTCTTCACATAATCGGGCGTGATTGCAGTATCAGAGAGCAAGCACCGGAAATTGGCACCTCGCCCGGCCTTTGTGCCTTCCTTCGCCCTGGCCAGCTCGGTCTTGGTTCCACCGCGCCTGATTTCATAGGAGATGGTCATCGAGGCCTTATCGACGACAGGCTGAATCCAAACTTCCTTCCCCGGCTTAGCGCTCAAGAGAAACGATGAGGCGATCGGAACCTGGGCACCGGAGAAGGCGGGGTCAGGGCTCGGCACCGTTCGCGACCATATCCATGCGATTGGGATGGCCTCGCCACCACCGTATGCATCGGGCAACGTCACGTTGGGATAGAGATGACCGATCCGCTGAAAAGCAAGATCCCGCAGACGCTCACCGTAATAACGCACGTCTTCCGCCAAGCCTTCAGCGTTTCGGTAATAAATGCGGTCTTGAGGTCCGGGATGGATCGGGCCTTGCCCTTAGAATAGCGAGGGCAGCTCGACCAACGCCTTTCCGATCATCACCGCGACCGGATTGAGATCAGAGCCCTGCGCTGGCAGACCAAGCCGCTGCGCCTCTAGCGTGATCGAGCCGCCCCCTGAGAAAGGATCATAAATTTGCGGCAGACGGCCATCACAGCTTCGCCGAATCTCGATCCTCGCCCGTTCAAGCACCTCTTCGTTGGCGGAGTTTTCCCACACAACGAGATCTTCAATGATCCGGAACAGGCGTGCCCGCTCCACGTCGACCGCGGCTTCCGTCGTGAAAACCTCAGGATGGCTGGACGGATCGTCGACCAACTGTGCGAATAGCACCGCCCGGCAAGCCGCCAACGGGCGCCGCGCCCACCACAGGTGTAGGGTGGAGGGATGCCCGTGTCGTATCGACTTCTCGCGGGCCGACGCAGCATTGATTGCTTCGAGGGGCAACGCCACCTCGATAAGCTTCTTTACGGTCAACGCCCCATCTCCACTAACATTTGCTCATCTTGTGCGCTCAGATTTTGGAAGTTCTGAGGTGGCGAAAAGACCATCCTGCTCGAAATATCGTCCGCGCTAACTGGATGATTGAAGAACTCGAAGCTTTCCATATAGATCGCGCCAACGGAATCTCTGCCAGCGAGATATTTAGCGAGTTCGACTTCGGGTATGCAGCCTCGGGCGGCGAGGGTGAGCGCCTGACTTGCGCTTACACGCTCTATCTTCGTTACTTTCGCACTGCCTACGACTGCCATGACGGGTGCGCCAATGTAGAAGTAGACCCGGTCAGGCAGCTTCGACGGAAAGCGCTTTCGAAAGAAGACATGGACCTTCCCCGATTTCAGTGGCGCTTCCCACCTGTTGAAAAAGGAATACACGACAGAATGGCCGCGCGGCTCTTGGGTCAAATTCTCTTCACTCATAAGGGCAGTCCTGATCGGGAGAGTAGCTTTGCGAGGTCGAACTGTATTGCAGTTGCCTCAAACGAAGGCTCATGGTCCGATAACGGGCCATGTAGATAGCGCGGCGCCTGCGCAATTCCATTCTCAACCTGAACAATAGCGAGGATATATTTTTCCGGCTCATGGAGCGAGGTGATTACCTCCTGTCGGGTGATCATCACGCTATCGGCGCCGTGGATACGGCCCTTGACCTCGATGAAGCGCAGATGTTTCGTCGCGGGATCGTAGGACGCGATATCATAGCCCACCTTCTGCGCGGACACATCGCTGGGCACGTTGCCCAGCGCCCGCTCCGTCGCAATTACCGCTTCCATCGCAGCCAGCTCGATGACGCGACGCGCCTCGGCATCGGCCGAGAACGGAGGTGGCGCTCCCTTGGCAGGGTCTGTGCCTGGAATGGCGCGCGCGTCTAGAAGGCCGCGCGGGAGTACAACCATCCCGCCCCGCACCCTGGGAGGCTGCGATGAAATGAACCGCTCCTGTTCGAGCTGATCCATGCGCCGCTTTTGGCGCTCGGCTAGGTCCTCGGCGCGCCGTTGGGCGTTTTGCCAGCTCAAGCGCGTCTTCTTACCGGCCTTCTCTTCTTCCTTCAGTTCGAACGCCCGCGAGTCCCAGTAGTTGATCTCCTTCTTGAGGCGGGCGCGCACCTCGCGCTCGACCTTCTCAATCTCGGGCAAGCGGCGCGCCTTGACCTCGGCCACATGAGCCTGCGCCAGTTCGACCGTCGCGAACCGCACGGCCGTCTTTTCCAGCTCGGTGGTCAGCCAGTCTTCGTGGAGGACGTCCTGAACGCAGGCGATCTCCTCAGGGGTCGCAGGGCGCAGGTTGAGGTGCGGCGCGATGCCGGCGTTGACGGCCTCCCCGGCCTTGTTGATCGAGGCGAATTGAAGCTTCTGAGACACCACATGCGGCTTGCCCGCGCTGGTCGCCCGGCCATCCTGAATACTGTGCTCAAGAAGAAACACCGCGGACAGGTCAGTCCCCGCATCAAGGTCGTCGACGAGTATCGCGCCCTGACGCATGATCTGCTCATATTGCTCGCGCACGATACTGATCACCGCTTCGAGCAATGGATGCCCCGGGCACACGAATGTCGCGACCGGTTGCTGGTTGATCCGGCCCTTTTCGAAACAGATGCGCTCATACTTCTTCTGGATCGGCGCGCCGGTCCCGATCTGGCGATCCCGCTCGCGGATCCGGACCGGAACATGGGTGATTTCCCAACGCCCCTCCTCCCGGCGCTTCATCTTGCCGCCCAGATGCTGGAAAGCTTCGACGAAGAAGCTCTGGACATGGTGCGGTTGAAGCCGCTGGGCTTCGGCGCGCTCCATCTCCAGGCGCAGCTCCTCGACCTTGGCCTCGGGCATGGTGTCGTTGGTCAGCGCGCGCCGCTGGAGCAACTCAAGCAGGTGACCTTGATCGACCGCGCCATCGACCTGACGGAATAGCCTGGCTTTGACGTCCTCCTGCTCGCCATACTGGATGGCCTGAAACAGGAGATCCTTGAGCGCGACGCCCTCGAAAAGTTCGCCCAGGACATCATAAACGCGGCCGCCCAAGGCTTCGCGCGCCGCCTCGAGCTTTTCAAGAAGCCGGGCATACACTTCGCCTTCGCGGGTATCGGCCGCCACCAGATTCCACAGGTGGCAGACTTCGGTCTGGCCGATCCGGTGGATACGGCCGAAACGCTGTTCGATCTTGTTGGGATTCCAGGGCAAGTCGTAGTTGACCATGAGATGGCCGCGCTGAAGGTTCACACCTTCGCCGGCCGCATCGTTGGCGATGAGCACCAGCATGTCGCGATCCTGCATGAACCGCTCGATGACCTTGCGCCGCTCTTCCCGCGACACGCCGCCGTGAATCACATCGACCGCATCAGGATTGCCGAGCCGAGCGCGGACCTTGTCCACCAGATAATGGAGCGTGTCCTTGGGCTCGGTGAAGATGATCAGCTTGCGACGATTGCCGTCGGCATCGACCATCAGATCATCGTCGAGGATACGATTGAGCTGCGTCCATTTGGCGTCGAGGCCGGAACGCAGGACGCCAAGCGCCATGGTCTCCAGGCCTTTGAGCGTCTCAACTTCCAGCGCGAGCTGCTCAACCGTCTCTGCAGTCGTCGCGCCGGTCGCGATCAGGTCTTCGAGGTCGTCGATCTCGTCCTGGCCATATTCCTCGATATTCTTGAGGATGTCGGCGTTTACGTCCGGCGCGGTAAAGCCCGCACGGCGGCCCTTGGCGGCAAGGCGCGCTTCCCCGAGTTCGTTTTCAAGCCGCTCGCGCCGGCGCTTGAGCGACTGGTAGATAGCCGCCGGCGATGAGGCGAGGCGCCGCTGGAGAATCTGCAGGGCGAAGCCGACATTGTTGCGCTTCTTTCCGTCTCCTTCGGCGAAGCGCTGCACCCGATTCATCTCGGTTCGCACATACTCGGTGACGGCGGTATAGAGCGCCGCCTCCAGCTCGGAGAGCTGATATTTGACGGTGTACGCCCGGCGTTCCGGAAACAGCGGTCGACCGTCGAAGCGGAGCAGTTCCTCCTTGGTGAGGCGGCGCATCATGTCGGCGGTGTCGGCGTAGTGAACGCCGTCGCGGAAGCGTCCCTCAAAACGGTCCCCGTCGAGGAGCGCCATGAAAAGCTGGAAATCCTCCTCCTTGCCGTTGTGCGGCGTGGCCGACATCAGCAGCAGGTGGCGACACGCTTCGCCGAGCTTTTGACCGACTTGGTAGCGTTTGGTGTATTTGACGTCACCGCCAAAATAGGTCGCCGACATGCGATGCGCTTCGTCGCAGATGATGAGATCCCACTCGCGGGCGCTCGCCAGTTTTTCTTGCAACTCCTCGTTCCTGGCCAGGACATCGAGGCGCACGATCAGCCGGTTTCGGTCCTCGAACGGGTTACCTGACCGTGACGTCTCGATCATGTCACGGGTGAGGATGTCGAATTCGAGATTGAACTTCTGACCTAGTCACCTGGAACTGAAATAAGTTACATTGTATATGCTTCTTGGTGGTGGCAGGAGGCATGGATGGTTGGTCGTCAGGCGGACGTGTTGGCATTGAGTGCCGCTGAACGCACGTTTCTGGAATCGCAGGTGCGGCGTCACAAGGCACCTCGCTCGTTATCGGACCGCTGCCGGATGGTCCTGCTTTGCGCGGACGGGCTGCAGAGCAAGGAGGTTGCCGAGCGGCTTGGGGTTCACGAGCACACGGTCGGCAAGTGGCGTCGTCGTTTTGCGCAAGCCGGCGTTGAAGGGCTGACCGACGAGTATCGGGCGGGTCGGCCGCGCACGGTGAGCGATGCGCAAGTCGCGCAAGTAATCGAGCGCACGCTGAACACCACGCCCAAGGATGCTACGCATTGGTCGATCCGTTCGATGGCGGCGGAGGCTGGTCTGTCGCACACGACGATCCGCCGTATCTGGGTCGCATTCGGCCTGCAGCCGCACCGCTCGGAGACGTTCAAACTGTCGAGTGATCCACTGTTCGTCGACAAGGTGCAGGACATCGTCGGGCTGTACCTGTCACCTCCGAACCGTGCGGTGGTGCTATGCGTGGACGAGAAATCGCAAATCCAGGCACTCGATCGCGAACAGCCGGTATTGCCGATGGCGCCCGGCATACCCGAGCGACGCACCCATACCTACGTCCGCAACGGCACGACATCGCTGTTCGCCGCGCTCGACATTGCCACGGGCGCCGTGATCGGAAAATGCTACAAGCGGCATCGCGCGACAGAGTTCCTCGATTTTCTCAAGCAGATCGATGCGGCAATGCCCAAAGGCCCCGAGGTCCACCTTGTGATGGACAACTACGCCACCCACAAGACGCCCCGGATCAAGGCCTGGCTCGCCCGTCGTCCGCACTGGCACGTGCACTTCACGCCGACGTCAGCATCGTGGATCAATCAGGTCGAACGCTGGTTCGCCGAGTTGACGCGCAAGCAATTGCAGCGAGCCGTCCACCGCTCAACGGCCGAACTCGAAGCCGATATCGCCGCCTTCATCGCCGCTCACAACGAAAAACCCAAGCCCTACAAATGGGTCAAATCCGCCGACGATATCCTCGCCTCGGTCAGACGCTTCTGCCAAAAAACAATGAGCCGAACTTCGGATTCAGGTGACTAGCTCGTCCTGCCATTGCTCGACCAAGCTGCCCGGCGCGACCACCAGACAGCGCTCGAGATCACTGCGCGCGATCAACTCCTTGATCAGCAGGCCGGCCATGATCGTCTTGCCCGCACCAGGATCGTCGGCCAGCAGGAAGCGTAGTGGCTGACGCGGAAGCATCTCGCCATAAACCGCCGAAATCTGGTGCGGCAGCGGATCGACAAGGCTGGTGTGGATCGCGAGATAAGGGTCGAAATAATGCGCCAGCTTGATCCGATTAGCCTCGGTGACCAGGCGCAGCAATGCGCCATCTCCGTCGAACGACCAAGGCCGCCCGTTGACCTCGACTTCAAGCCGATATTCGTCGTCGCGATAGAGCACGGCCTCAGCCACGGCGCCGTTCAGATCGCGGTAGACGACATTGATCGCCTGATCCCCGATCCAGTCTACGGAAAGGATCTGGGCCGCCTGGGGCGAGGCGATGCCCCGCACCGACGCGCCGTTTCGAATCTCTTCAAGCCTTGCCATATCTACCTTTACTGACCGCAGCCGCACCGATGCTCACACCGCAAAGTCTGCTTTCTCCAAAGCCGCCTCGGTCTCGGCTTGATTGACGACAACGATATGCTGGCTTCGGGCCGGCAGCTTGGCGGCGTCCCCCAACAGGCCGAGCCGTTTGAGAACATAGAAGAGCATCGCGTAGCGCACGGTGAGGACCGCCGAGCCCTTCTCCATCCCATAGTCTTTGGCGACGACCGCTTTCTGGCTGGCGGTTAGATCCGGGTGAGGCCCGATCTCTACCCCGAACCGCTCTTGCCACAGCGCATCCTGATCAGAGGCCGCGCCAGGCTCGCCGAGGGTGCCGATCCCGAGAACCCGCGGCAGAAGGAAATCTTTGAACTTGTCGGTGACGTGACAATAGCCGCGGACGTGCCAGCGGAACCCGTCGTAACCAAAGGCGTGGGGCGTTATCCGCCGCCAGATCGAGTCAGGCCGATCCTTGCTCATCGACTGATAATGAATGTCCACCGAGCGGTGATCGCGCACTGCGCTGAGAACCGTGCGCAGGACCGCTGCGTCGACATCCCTTCGTGGCGTCAAGGCTATGTCAGTTTCAGGAACCTGGGTGATCCAAGATTCCGACAAGTCGATCAGCCCTTCAGCAACCGACCGAAGGCGCGACAGGTAGCCGTCCGGGTCGGGTTTGAGAAAATGGGGCTCGAAAAGGTCGCTCGCGACGTACCGCTTGGCGCTCTTGTCATAGAGGGCGTTGTGTGGAGCTCGCTCCTGGTAGAGCGTCAGATCCTTCGATGCCTGCGGCACGGAGACATCGAACATATCGATGATGTCCGAACGATTGACCCCGCCCTCCCAGAACAGGCGAAACTCGATGAACTCGAGGCGACGCTCCACGCCCCACTTCAATGTCGTCAGGCTTTCCGCCATCCGAATCTTCCTCCAAACCGGATGCAGATAAAAACTATATGGACACATCTGCACGACGTGTGTAGTTTCTATTCCCATCACGGGAGTCGCGTCAAGCAAAACCGTGTCGGGCAACAGGAGGACCACATGGCCAAGACACCTTCGAAGAGTGAAGTTACGAGCAAAAAGGTCGCGACTGCGGCCTCGAAGGTGCTGCGCGATCCCAAGTCGAGCACCGCAGCCAAATCGGCCGCTGCGTCGGCGTTGACGCAGCGCCCGAACAAGAAGAAGTGAACTTGGAGGTTATTTACAATGTCCATTTCCGCCAACGATCTCGTCGGCTATCTCAGGGCCGAATTTGATAAGGCATCGAAGTGGCGCCTCATTCTCTTGGTTGTCCAATTTCTTGCCGTCGTGCCAACTGCTTTATCCGTGGTGATCGCTGGCGAAACACTACTCTATTTGCTCGCCATAGTCGGACCCATTCTGATTGTCGTTTGGTGGATCGTCCGAGGCGTATATCGGCGCGCTAGGTCCGCCGCCCATTCCGCGCGCAGAGCCAGCCTGATCCTCGGTGGTCTTGGCGCCGAGTTCTCGCCTGAAGAATATCAGCGCCTTCGGCAGGTCTTCACCGTCGATGAAGGGCTTGCCGAAGCCAAGATCAACCCAGATTACTATGCGAGTGGAGCCCCTCCCGGCTACCGGCGGCTTGGCGAGCTGCTCGAAGAATCGGCCTTCTATTCGAAGGATATCCATCGAATGAGCGGAAACGCGATGGGCGCGTTGTTCGTCGGCTTCATCGCGCTCGCGGTCGCAGCCGCATTGGCTAGCGTGCCTTTCACGGACCGTGTGACAGCTATCACCGGCATCAAGGTCGTTCTCGCGATCCTCGTTTTCCTGCTCTCGTCCGATGTATTCGGCGCCATGACCGAGCATCGAGAGGCGTTCAGGGAAGCCGAGTCCGTCCAGAGCCGCATGGCTGCTGCACATGCCAAAGGCTTTCCTCAAGGCGACGTCCTGCTCGCGATGACCGATTACAACAACGCGATGGAGAGTGCTCCTGAAGCCGTCCCAGGCGTGTTCGCGAGTATGGAGAACCGGCTCAACCGAAGATGGGCTGAATATAAGCGCGACCGCGACGAAGCACGTGCAGCTACCGGGAGCGCTGGCGCATGAAGCACACCGCACTGTTTAAGAATTTCATGGATGGCGTCGTTGACTTGAACACGACACGGCTCGGCCAACTGGAATCGAGCGTCGAAGCCATTAAGACTTTTATCCGCGACTCCAATTGGGAGCCCCGCTTGCGAAGCTTCCTTGCGCAGGGATCGTGGGCCCAAAGGACAATCATAAAGCCAATCGCCGGAAGCCCGTTTGACGCCGACATTCTGGTGCGCGTCTCGCACGTCGATGGTTGGGAGCCAAGGGACTACATCAACACACTCCGGCAGGTATTCCGCGAAAGTGCCACCTATAGGGACAAGGTCTCTAGCTACTCACATTGTGTGACAATAACCTACGCCGGCGAACGAAAAATCGACGTTGCGCCGCTCGTAGTCGGTCGAGACGGCAACGGGTCTGAAGAAGTATGCAACCGGATAACCAACGCATTTGAAAGCAGCGACCCCCAGCGCTACACTGAGTGGTTCAATGAGCGGAACGGCTATTCAGGGAGCAACAGCTTCCGCAAGGTCACGCGTCTTCTAAAATACCTGCGGGGCATCAAGAAGACATTTAAGTGCCCCTCAGTGCTTCTGACCACATTGCTGGGCTACCGAATTACTTGGCTGGACAAAAATACGACCGCATTCGAGGACACCCCATCCGCGCTGCAGACAGTGATGGGAAGGCTGGACGACTACCTTCAAGCGAATGCAACGCGGCCGTTGGTTTCCAATCCGTCTCAGGCTGACGAGGACTTCGGCACCCTCCTCACCGATGAAGAGTACTCGAACTTCCGTTCGTTTGTGAACAAATATCGAGGCTGGATCGATGACGCCATTGCCGAGGAAGACTTCAGCAAGAGCATATCTGCCTGGCAGCGAATTTTTGGAGAGGAATTCGGTAAGGGCGCTCTCGCCAAGATTGCAGCGACCATTGACGAGGCGACCATCACCGTTGGATCCTTGCTAAGCAGTGTGGCGCACCATCCCGATCGTTTGGTTGAGGCAGTTCGCGATTTCGGAACCAGGATACTTCCGTCGTGGTTTTACCGCCCTCCACACCTTCATGACCCCCAGTGGGTTCGTGGATCTGGGGCGCCGGTCCACGTCAATGTAACGGCCACATACCATCCTCACCGACGCTCATCAGATGAAAGGCGGGTCGCGTCTGGTGACACCCTTCCTGCTCATGGAGGCCTCTGGTTTGAGGCACGCCTGTGGGGCGGTGCACCGATCGATTCCAGTTATCGTGTTGAGTGGCGCGTCACCAATACAGGCTATGCCGCGCTTTCCCGTCATCAGGGACGTGGTGATTTTTACGCACCGTCCGTTGGTGCCAGACGCTGGGAGGAACTCAGTTGGCGGGGTGTACATTTTGTCGAAGCATTCCTGATACGCCGCGCCGATGATACATTGGTAGGACAGAGTGCTCCATTTGACGTCGTAATCTTGTGACCTATTTCCGCTATTGCAATGGACAAATATTCCTTCACCCGTTCATGCGTTTTCCGCCTCGGCCTACGACCAGAACGCAAATCTTCCACGAACCGCGGATCTCCCACTGCCATGCGCCCGAACTTGCTCGGCGGTGTATTCGTCCGCACCAGAAAGGTCTCGATCTGCTCCAGTAGCTCCATCGCCGTCCGACTCGCTTTGCTCTTGCGTTCTTGTTATGTTCATATTAGGAAGGCGTCCTAGAGTCTAGGATGATTTTTCCTAGCATTCGTGACAGGACAGTGTGATGGACGAAGCACGACAGGCTCTCGACGAGCTCATCTCATCCCGCAAGGGCTGCACCTACTCGGGAATTTCCCGGCTCCTCGGTCGCAATGTCTCTTACATCCAGCAGTACATCCGCAAAGGCAGCCCGCGGTATCTGGACGAGAGCGATCGCAACATTCTCGCGCGCTTCTTTGGCGTGGATGAGCGCGTGCTGGGCGCCCCCTCTCATCGCAGCGCACCTGTTGTCGAACTGGTGCAGATCCCGGTTCTGGACGTTGAAGCCTCCGCCGGTCACGGCGCGCTCGCCGAAATGGAAAGCAAAAGCGGACAATTCGGTTTCGACGAAGTTTGGCTCCGCAAGCTCACCCCAAGCAAGGCTTCAAGTCTGTCGATCATCCATGTTCATGGCGACTCGATGGAACCCACGCTCAACGACAGCGACGAGGTCATGGTCGACCTCGGTGACGGCCAATCACGGCTTCGCGACGGCATCTATGTCCTGCGCATGGATGACGCGCTCAGCGTCAAGCGGATCGCCATCGAACCCCAGGGACGGCGGATTTCGGTGGTGAGCGACAATGCCGCCTATCCAAGCTGGCACGGGCTCGAACGCCGCGCCATCAACATCGTCGGCCGGGTGCTCTGGTTCGGCCGCAAACTACAGTAGAGTTTCAAAATGTTCCTGACACTTGCAGCCGCCGTCGTCGCGGCAGGACAAAGCTTCACCTGTACCCCGACCCATGTCTGGGACGGCGATGGACCGATCTGGTGCGCGGAGGGCCCGCATATCCGTATTTCGGGTATTGCAGCGCGCGAGATGGACGGCACCTGCCGGACCAACCAGCCCTGCCCGCCCGCCACTGCGCTCGAAGCGCGCGACCGCCTCGTTTCGCTCTTCGGCGGCTCACGCGGGACAATCCCGACAGGGCATGTGATCGTTTTTGCCCCGGCCATGCACTGCCGCTCTGAAGGTTCGGCCGGTGGCTCGCGGACAGCGGCCTGGTGCACCCTTGCCTCGGGCGCCGATCTATCCTGTGCGATGGTCCGCACCGGAACGGTGCTGCGGTGGGACCGCTACTGGAAGAACCACCGTTGCCGCTGAGCGACTGGGAGCTCTGGGCCTGCGCCAACCAGGTTCTCACAACCCATGGGCATGATGCCCGGCGCCATGTGGCCGAGCAGATCGGCGCTCTTGCCCTCGCCGGTGATCAGGAAGGTGTCCGCACCTGGCAAGAGATCGCAAGACGAATTGCCGACCTGGCAGACCTCAGGGATGCGCCGACGTCCCGGCACTGACCGATACGTCTTCAAGTGGTCGACAGCGCCCTGTGGCACTGCTCAACCGATCGGCGAAAAATCGCCCAGGAAGAGACAGGCCTGCCCTTCGCCGCGCATACCGCCTTCGCCTTCGATTACGAACCCGCGCATGCGCTCGACCAGATGCCGCGCGAGATCGACCCGGGCGTTCCGCTGCTGGCGCGGGTCGTCGGCATTGAGTCCGCAGAGAACTGGCTCGGGGGCTACCGCAAGCGCCACTTCCAGATGGGTGAGCAGAATATCGTCAGCGATTCGGGGCATGGCCGCATTGAGAACAAATTAGGAACATAAAGTCAATCTGCATGCCTTTGAACTCAGGCGACGAGCCCTCTTGCGACTGCTGTCAGATGCCGATTTCGAAGGGTTTGACGATCGAGCGGTCACGCTCGGGTGGCTCGCGACCGGGCGCTTGTACCTTATCCATCTGATCGCCCTTTGCTTGCCCCTGGGCCGCCGCATCGCGGAGCAGATCGACGGTTTCGAGCGCCGAGCGCTTCATGCCGGTGTTGCGCCCGACCGCAGCTTCGAGCCGTGACGCATTGTCGACGAAGAGCGTGAGTCCGTCACGCAAACGGGTGATTGTCACCAGGAACGTCTGCTGGTTCGACAGATTGCGCTCCCGGCTGTCCATGACCGCGATCCCTCGGTCCGAGGTCAATCCCTGCGCCATGTGGGCATTGAGCGCGTAGGCGAGGTCTAGCCTCCGCAACATCGGATCCTCCCTTGCCAGCTCATGCGCGATGCCCATCGATGTAGTCAGTTTAACGGACTTGCTGTCGATCCCGGTAATCCGGGCTTGATCGGCATTGATCAGGCCGCGCTTGTGGTCCGTGTCCGTCCAGCGGATGCGGTCGCCGGCATGGAGTTCAAGAGGCTTCAGCTCGTAGAGCCGCAGGGGGGCATGCTCGCCTTGCGGCCGGAGCTTCCCTGGTCTGAATTCGAAGTGCTTGCCCTGCCCGTTCTCGAGGGTGACACGCTCGCGTTTCGGGTCGCTTTCAACCACCCGGTAGGTTCCGCGCGTGAGGCCTTGGGCGCGCTTGTCGCGGTCGACTTCAACCACCATGCCGCGAACATAGGTGCCCGTATACCGCAGTTCCTCGCGTGTCGTATTGACGCGCGCAAGCACGTCGAGCTTGAGCGCAGGCTGCCCCAATTCGCCATTTGCCTTGAGACCTGTCTGCACGGCCTCGTTTACCTCGCTGCGCAGTGTGCGCCCCGACGCATAGATGGCGGTCCGCTCACGCTCGGCGGGTGCAAGCGCCAGCCATGCTGCGGCGGCCTCGATAGCCGCCCCTTCCCCGACCTCGACGACATTCGATCCGAGGTGGCGCAAGGCTTCTTCGATCTGCCCGCCTTGTGCGGCATGCTGGGCAGCCCGCAGTGCCCGGTCACGACCGCGCAAGTTGATGTTCATGGTCGCTGTCTCGACGCCAGCCTTCTGCATGACCTCAAAGGGTTTGCCGGCATCGACCGCACCCAATTGCTTCCTGTCGCCGATACTGGCGAAGCGCGAAAGCTCGAGAAGGTTCGCCAGCCGGACCAGCTTTTCCTTGTCGGTATTGCCGACCATCGAGGCTTCGTCGAGGAGGACTACGGTGCCGTGCAGTTCGCTGCGCGCCGACGCAAGGGCCGCTTTGTCTCCGCCTTCGAGCAGCGCGGCATGGCGCTTCAGGAACCGCGCCACGGTCATTGATGGGATCCCGGTGTCGCGTTCCAGCATCTGCACGAGCGTGTTCTGGACGGCGAGCCCGAGTACGGATTTGCCTTCCTCCCGCAAAATGTCGGCGACGGGTTGGAGCACGGTGCTCTTGCCTGCCCCCGCCACCCCCTGGATGGCCACAATGCGGTTGCTGGAGCCAAGGAGAAGCCTTCCTGCGGCCTCCTGCCCCTGGTTGAGGGTGATCCCATATTTGAGCTGGGAAAGCGCCTGTAGGCGTGCGCCTGCCTCGGCTGGATCGACGATGGGCGGTGCCATCCCGCGCCCTGCTTCAACGGCCGCGACAATCCGCTGCTCGGTCGCAATGGCCCCCACCGTTGTGACAAGTCCCCGGTCCGCCCCTTTGCCGCGCGCGAGTTCGCCCTGTCGCAGCAATTGCCCCACCCTGCGCTCGATCTCCGGCATGGCCACCGGCAATCCGAACCCCAGGGCCACCTTGTAAATGTCGGTGCGGGCAAAGGCTGCTTCGCGTTCAGAGAGGTGGCGCACAGCCGAAGCAACCGCATGGACAGCGGCAATCTCCTGCGGCGATTTTCTGGCCAGATCGCGCGGGACCAGTGGATCGCCAGCGCGCAGTCCCAATCGCTCGGCAAATGCCTGAGCGATGCCCCGACCGTGCTCGACCACGTCGCGAACGAACCCGCCGAGCGTTGGCACCCCGCCGATGTCCATGGCAGCCCGGCCATTGGCCCTAGCGATAACCTCGGCGGGGTCAAAACCGATCCGTGCTGCCTGGTCGCGCCACTGCTGACCAAGCGAACTGCGATCCTCGATCGTCTGCTTTGCCGCGCGCGTCATGAGGTTGGCGGCATTGCGCGCGGCCAGCCCCTTGCCGTTCATCCCTTCAAGCGCAGCAACGATTTCGGCGCGGCGGGTACTGAAGGCATCGCGGATGTGCCGGGGCACCCCCGCCGCTTCAAAATTGCCATGCTTGCCGATCTCGCCGATTTCGTAGCCGAGCTTTTCAACCGAGAGCCGGAAGCGCGCCATCGTCATCGCATTGAGGAGCGTATTGTGCTCCCAGAGCTTGTCATTGCGAAGCGCTCGCCACTTGCCGTCAGGCCCTTGGGTCACGTTGGCGACAACGGCATGGATATGGGCGCCCGGCTCCTGGTTGCGGTTGGTGTCGTGCTGGAACAGCGCGACGAGCAAGTTGCCGGTCTGGGCGATCTTCTCACGTCCGCGCACTTCCATGCGGGTTTCAGCGAGGTTCTTTTCCGCCCAGGCGAGCGTCTCCTTCACGGCTGCGGCATAGGCATCAATGATCCGCTTGTCGCCGCCGACAAGCGCGAGAAGCGACCAGCTCTTGGGCATGGAAAACGTGAGATCGGTCCCGGCACGATGCTCGCGCCCATCGCTGCCAACCCGGCTGCCATCGGGCAGCATTCCCTTGAGTACAGCTTCGAACTGTCGCGCATCGACTCGGCCCTCGAGGCCCTGACGCTCCGCGCCCTTGCCGAACCATTCGCCGGACCGGTCGGCATCGGCGCGGGTGTAGTAGTTGTCCGAAGCGAAGTAATTGGCGGCGCCGCTGGCGGTGCGCACATTGGCTACGGAAAGCATGGTGTGGGCTCCTTGTGCGGCGCCGCCGTCAGTGGTCAGATATCCATGTCGACATCGCCGAAACCGCGATCATCTTTGGCAGACGGATCAGGCTCGGTGAGGCCGTCTTCAAGCATCAGTCTGCGCGCTTCCGCCGCCGCATTGGGTGCACGCTGGCGTTCCTCAGGAGCCTGCCCGGACTGCCTCGCCATATGGCTAGGCGCATCGCTACGCACGCCATCGGTCTTGGCCGGCTCCTGACCATCGGCCGCCCCGGCCTTGAGCACGCCGTCCTTGGGCATGGCAGGGGCGGTTTCCCGGACTTTTGCCGTGTCCGGCTGCTCCGCCTGCGCGGGCCCTTCGGGGGCATCAGGCACACCGGTTCCGGTCCGCATGTCGCGGTCGGCAACGCTGCCGGGTGCGGTTGCTTGGGCTGGCAATACCGGTGCCTCGTCCTGCACGGGCTTTGCTTTGGCAGAGCGTTCGAGCGCCAGTTCGCCCTGCTTGGGGACGACCCTTTTGCCCGCCCCGTCGTCGTTCGACGAAGGCTGCTCGGAGGCGGAGTTTCCGTCGTCAGGGAGCCATGGCTTCAGAGGGACCACGGGTGTCCCGCCGCCTTCCGGTCCGCCATCATCGCCGGCCCTGCGAATGAACGGCTCGGCTCGTCTGCGCCGTGTGACGGGCGTCAACTTTACCGGTGCCGCCGGGAATCCGTCGGGGAACTTGATGTAACCCGAAAGACGCGCGAGGTTCATCAACTGGTCGGGCAGCAGCAGCGGCTCGATGTGCTTGCGCGAGGTCAGGCTGACCGCATCGCGCGCGTTGTTGTAGCCGTAGGTGTAACCCTCCTCCATGTCGCGCACCTGGGTGTGCCCGATGAAATCGGAACACCATGTGGCGGTCTCGCGGTCGGCTGTGCCGAGGATCAGCTTGGTCCTGGCAAGCGATGACAGCGTCATCGCCATGTTCTCGCCGTAGACCTCTTTGAGCTTGGCATAGGCATGGATGCCGGTGACGATCGCGCCGCCGAAATTGCGCGCCGTCTGGAGCCCCTTCTCGAGCGCTGGCAGCCGGTGCAATGCTCCGAGCTCATCGACGAAGAACCAGATGCGCAAGTCCCTGGTCCGGTCGAG
Source organism: Sphingobium sp. JS3065 (assembly GCF_026427355.1). Lineage (NCBI taxonomy): Bacteria > Pseudomonadati > Pseudomonadota > Alphaproteobacteria > Sphingomonadales > Sphingobiaceae > Sphingobium > Sphingobium sp. JS3065. The sequence continues at coordinate 394,032 of NZ_CP102664.1, read as the reverse complement.
TGTCATCAGCGTGTTCATCGCCAGATCGAGCCAGACGGTGAGTAGCTGCGAACACACGCTCATGTCGACATATCGTGCGGAGATGAACACCATCGAGCCCGAACCATCGTCCTGCTCGACCCATTGCCGCAGCGAGAAGCGGCGCCCGTTTTGCGGCAAGAGCTTCAGTGCCTTGGCATTGGCGTTGAACACGGCACGGATCGATTCCGCCATGCGCGCGGCTTCGGGGGCAGTGAGCGGGTCGGCGATCGTACCGCGCATTAGCCGGTGCACTGATGCAAGGTCTGCCGTCATCAGTTCTGACGCCAGCGCCTCGTTCGTCCCCTGCCCGCGCGCGCGCAGCTTCAGGCACATTTCGACGAACAACAGGCGCGCGGCGAGTACCCAGAACTGCTCTGACCCACCACCATCGTGCGGCACGAGCGCTTCGGCGGCAGCGGTGAGCTCGGCCTCGTCACGGCACTCGTCGAACACGCTCCATCGCGGACAGCGCGCATCGAGCGGGTTGAGGATGACGTCCCGGCTGCTGTCGTAGAAATGCTCGATGAAAGTGCCGGTCAAATCGAAGATCACCGCGCGCTGGCCGCGACTGCGCGCTTCCTCGATCATGTCCGACAGGGCCACCGTCTTGCCCATGCCGGTCGTGCCGATAAGCATCGCATGGCTCTGCTCGAGCCGCCAGGGATAGCTGACCTTAGCGAGCTTCGACGGGCGGTAGGGAAAGACCCTAGCGAGTTCGCTCGGCATACAGAGCCGCCAACGCCATCCCATCGCCTGGGTCAGATCCTTCGCCCGTTCGGCGAGGTTGTGGACACGGATTTCCTCGACCAGTTCGGGCAAGGTCGCCAGCATGGCGCCGCGCTCGTGCTTGCGCTCTTTGGACTTGCGGCCAAAGCGCGCAGCGAACCAGTAGAACAGGGCGAAGGCTGGCAGGAGGGCGAGCGCCGAGCGCCACAAGACGCCTTGGAGAATGTCCACCATGTGGCCCCATGCACGTACCACCGGCGGGAAAGTTTCGACCATCGCGATGGGGAACTGGACGGTCCCGCCAAAGCCTGTTTCGAGCGCCACCTGCTTGGCGGGATCGAACTCCATGAAGCCGTAGGCAGAGGCATATAGCCGCATCCACACGAGGTAGGTTTCGTGGTCGGTGAGCCCGCCCGAAAGCATCCACCAAGACATCGAGGAGATGACGGCAAGGGCAATGAGCAGGGGCCCCTTGAGGCCGGCGGCGAACATGAAACCGAAGTGGCCGAGGAGCTGGCTGCCGCGCGTGAAGTTGACGAGGTTACGCTTCATGGGAGCCTCCCTCGTCGGGGCTGGCGGTGAGGCCGGCCTGCTTGCATTTGATGGCAAAGGCCTGGTGGACCCGCTCGCGCAAGGCGTGATCCTTGTGCCCGGCTAGGAGGGCATCGACCCCCACCATGGAGAACAGGGACTGGCGATAGAGCCGGCGCAGGAGACCGCGATCGCTCGTTACGGAGATTTCGTCTTCGCAGGCTCGAAAGATGACCGAACGCAGCCATTCGCTGACCGCCAGACCATCGGCGGCAGCAGCAATCCGAACCCGCGCAGCGAGTTCGGAAGTAACATAGACTTGCAGAGATATTGGTCGTGACATTGACCGACTCCTTCAAACGAGGAGCCTGGTCGCACTGCGAAAGTGCTTTCCCGGTTAAATCACAATGAAGAACATGTCAAGAACGAATGGACTCAGCAATTCCGCCCCTTTCCGCCTCCCCGCCAATCACTTCAAATTGCATAAATTCCATTATATCAATGTGATTGAGAAGTGACCGAACCTATTTTCTAGGTATAGTTCATTGGTATCAGGGACTAAATGACCGGCGACATGTCGCGTACGGTGTGCTTGAATTCCCCCCTTCCCAATAGCTGATCCAGGTGCGGTTCCAGATAATGGATGGAGGGCAAGATGTGCCGTTCCGGCGGGATGGCCTGGCCGCATTCGGCCGCGAATTCACGGCGGTTGCCGCGCTGGCCCGCGCCCCAATCCGATGGTATGACAGTCCAGCATTTAAGCCCGAATGGGGGTGCAGCGAATGTCCAGCGTAACACTGTCCGCAACGCCCAAGGGCAATGGCTTCCAGGCAACCATCACCTACGCGAACGGTGTCGGGATCAGTTCAGCCGAGTCCTACCCAACGAAAGCCGAAGCCATTTCGGCGGCGGCCATGAAGCTGCTCGATATGCCCGAGCGCCTCGAAGCGTTCGATGCTGCCGACGCGGACATTTGATGCTGCAGTCACGTGTTCACCCGAACGCCGGTTACGAGACTGCCTTTGGAGCCGAGCAAAAAGAAAGGAGGAAGCCCATGCGTGGACTTCCTCCTCCCGGTAGCGTCAGAATTCATCGTTGAGTTTGCCCGGAACCGTGTCGATCACCCGGTCCATCATGCCCTGCGGCAATGCCCCGTAATCTCCCTCGTCGATAGCGACATAACCCGCCTCTTCATCGGTCAGGATGTACTGTGTGAAGTAGCTGTGAAAGGCCCGGGCATGGGCCTGATCCAGTGCGGCAACATAGGCCGACTGGTCAGCGCGGAAACCGGAATACGAAAGGGCAGCGTTAGCGTTCATGTCAAACCTCCTGATGGTTGATGCTTCGCATCGGGAAGTGTGAGGATGTGGGCGACGGGCCGGGTCAGGGACCGCGTGGCACACGCGGCCGCGAAGCGGCGATGGGGGCAACGATTTTTTCCGGGCTTGCCCGGTAAAAATGGTGGGGCCCCGTCGTCCTTGACGCGGCCCCAAAGCCCGCATCACCATTGGACTTCTGCGAGAGAGACCTCTCCCAACGCTTGCGGGTGCCACCAGGACCTGCCCCACAAACCGTTTTCCTACAGGGCTTCGGGCTGGCAAATGTCACCTCGGAGGGGACCAACGGCCACGAAAAGGAACCCCTATGGCCAGGTCCAAACCGAGTGCGCTCGATGCACTCAAACGACTGCGCGAACAGCGCGAGGAACTTGCCCAGCGTGAAATCAAGCTGCGCGAGGATGCCGCAGGCGAACTCGGCAAGCTGCTGATTGAATGCAGCGCGGAAACGCTCGATCCGGGCAAGTTACGCCAGCTCGTGCGGGCGACGATGGCGATCGGGATCGATGCTGCGCTTGAACGAGTATCAGCGGGCAAGTGATACCAGGCGGCGGCACGGGGCTCGATGCCGCGTGCCGCCGCTTTCGCCAGCCAACACAAAAATGGCCCCGGTGGCTCGCGCCATCGGGGCCATATTGCGGGGGAGCGCCGGGTTCAGTCTTCGTCGATCGGCGGCGCATCTTCGTTGTTGCCCGAGCGCGGCTTCGAGAGGAAGTCGACCTTGTCGGCGATGATCTCGCAGCCGTAGCGCTTGGCTCCGTCCTTGTCCTCCCACTGGGTGTAGTGGATGCGCCCCTCGACGGTCACCATCTGCCCCTTGTCGCAATACTTGGCGACATTCTGGCCGAGACCGTTGAAGCAGGTGACGCGGTGGAATTCGCTGTCCTTGGCGGTGTAGCCGTTCTCGTCCTTGTAGGTCTTGCCATCCTTGCGGGCGGGCCGGTCGGTCACGACCGAGATCGAGGTGATGGTGGTGCCGCCAGTGGTGGTGCGGGTTTCGGGATCGCGGGCGATACGGCCGACGAGGATAACGAGATTGGTCATGGGTTTTCTCCTGATCGAGCATTCCGGGTCCATCCCGGCTGCGAACTGACAGAAGAAGCGGCCACCGGGCGATCGCACCGAAGGGGAACCCGGATCCGGTTCGGGTGGTGCGGGCAGCCGGGCAAAGCCCGGCAACACGGCCGGACCTGATCCGGGTTGCGAACGACAGGGGGTTGATTCAAGGAAGGTTCGCGAAGAGCCGGTATGGCGCCTGGATGAATGGGCAGACACCATGCTCAAGTCTGTGGCTTCAGCCCTGCTTCGCTGTCCCTTACCGCCCCGGACCGACGGTCAGATTTCGACCCTGAGCGACTTTCCCGCAGCAGGATGTGACCCAGCGACGGGCGGCTCACTGCCGAGTTCAGACTGGTCCCCTGGCGCTGCCAAGGGATCGTTGAAATGGTGCCCCCTGAGCATCCAGGCCTGCGGTGCAATGAGGCGCGCCCAATCGGCAAAGGAGGGGATAAAGCCAAGATCGTCACGAACGTGCTGCTCGCCGATGAGGCGGACCGGAACAGTCCGGCCGTCAGCATTGACGATCGTCGCCCCGAACAGGACTTCGAGCATGAAGATGCCCTCGGCATGGTGCCGCAGCGCGCGGTGCCGGGGGTCCGCGAGAATGGCCTTCGACTGGTCGAACCACTGGTGCAGCGGTAGATAGTCGTCGGGCGTGCCGCCCCATTTCCGCACTGAAGACAGGGCGTGATAGTAGCAATGTGCCATGACGCCCTCCCTCACAACTCAGTGCAGTGCTGGTTGTAGTCGGTGAAGCGCACGTTGCATTCGAGCACGAAGCTCGCTTCCTCGACATCGATTTCGAGATGTCCGCCCGCACCATCGTTGTTTTCCCATCCTGGATGATGGCGTTCGAGGGCAAGATAGGCGAGCGATTCCAGAGCCGCTGGCAGCAGCACGGGATCGGCGAGATCCGCTTCATCCGGTCGGTCATTCGGGATCGGATCGAGCACCGTTTCGGGACAAGCCAGCGCGCTATCGGCGGCATCAAGGCAGACGATCTCCTCGACCGCGCCGCTGTCTCCGGACCCGTCGAACCGGATCTCGACTTTCGCGATCCCGGCCTGTCGTAAGGCTGGAATGACCGCCAGCTTGAGGTGCTGTAACTCGATCTGAGCCTTCGCTTCGCGCTCGGCCTGGCGCGCTGAAAATTCAGCCAAGGCTACTTTGAAGTCGGTCATGGATAATCCTCCTGTGCTGTGCAGCCATGCGATCAATCCGCATGACCCGCTGACAAAGGCGCTTGCCTCCCCTCTTCAGCAGCAACGCCAGCGCCGATGAGGCGCTGGCGCGGATGGGCTTGCGGCCTCATTCGCTGCTTGGGGGAACAGCCTTGGGGCTGGTGCCCAGCGGCCCGCGGCGGTCGACGACAGTGATCCGGCGCGTCTTGGCCTCGATTACCAGTCGTTCAAGGACACCATTGCCCGGGAATGCGATGACGTAACGCGGGTCGAGCGAAAGCATGCGCTCGTTGCGCTTGAAGCCCGCACGGGCACCTAGCCGCATATCGAGCGAGAACGTGACCTGAGGGACCTGTCGGCGCTCAGCCCACGACGATGCCAGGCGATCGACGCCCTTGGTGTCGCCGCCATGGACCAGCACCATGTCCGCGACGCGCTCGCGAACCTTGTCGAGGGTTGCCCAGACGTTGTTGGCAAAGGTCAGTGCCTCGTCCTCGGTCGCGTGGCGGATACGGCCACCAGCGAAGACGACCGGCATGCCCTCGGGCATGGCCGCACGGCGCTTGGCCTCGGCCCGGGCGCGCATGAAATCACGCCCTTCGACCAGCGCGGAAGTGAGCATGGCACCATGGTTGAACCGCGAGCTGGAAACGGGCTTCCAGGACGAACCGAATTCGTTGAGGTAGAGGGCCGCGGCGACCTCGCGCATCTCTTCAAGTGCCAGCATGGCGCTCTCAGCGCACTGGGCGCGTTCGACCTGGGTTTCGAGTTCATGCGTGTGGATTTCCGATCCGTCTGCGGTGGCGACGAGTGCACGGACCTCGTCGGTGGCACGATCAAGGGACGTCGACTTGCGCTGCGCGGAACGGTGGAACAAATTGACGAAGGCCCAACCGAGATCCTCGGCATCGACTTCGAGCGCGGTGCCAGAGAACAGCGCGAACAGATCGGACCAGACGCCTTCGAGCGTCTGAACGACGGCTTCGCGGACTGGAAAATCTGTGCTGGTGACGGGGGCTGGACCGATCGAAAAACCGGCAAGATCGAGACCTGCGAGTTGGTCGAAAAATGACGTGTGCATGGGATGTCCTCCTGACTGGTGTGACGCCGACGCCTCCATCCATGGCTGCGCCAGCGAGAGCCCGTCAGGGCCAGCATTCAGGTGGAGCCCCGCACCGCAGGGGAACCCGCTTTGGCAGGCCGGCGCGGGCAGGCTTGGCCCAAAGCCAAGCCAACACGGGCCTGCCAAAGCCGGGTTGCGGGGACCGCCGGCTGGCCCAGGGCCTCTCTCGCATGGAGCAGGCCATGAGCGGCACCATTCGGATCACTCGCGTCAGGAACGACTGCTGATCATGTCGTGCTGACCGTCTCTGGGCAGATCAGGCAGCCCGTTTGCGGTAGACGCCTTCACCATTCGACATGTGCCCGAGGCAGTCATAGGCGCCGAATAGCGCATCGAAGCGGGGTGCAATCTGCTGGAGCCAGCGCTGCGTCCGGGGCGAACGGACGGTGCGCCATTCGGCATCCCAATAGGATCCATCGTCCCGTTCGGCGGTCCAGACGGCAACAAGGCTTCCGTAGATCGAGACACCGAAATCGGCATAGGCGTTGCGCATGAGGATGCGATCCTCTCGTCCGCGCCATCCATCGTGCGCCACCAGCGACGGAAAGGCACCGGCAGCGCGTTCCCTGAGATCGTCCAGCAACCACTCATACTCGAATTCCCAGTCATCGGAATCCTCGACCTCAAGCACGGTGAATGCGACTATGCTGCCCGAAGGGTAGCTGACCGAGCGGCCCATAGCGCCCTCCCTCAAGCAGCCAGCGCGGCGACGCTGGCCTCGTCGATGACGGCGATGCCACGGCCGCCTAGCTTGAGCAGCAAGCTGGAGGCCTCCTCGGCCTTGGCGGCAGCCGTAAGGATGGCGCGGTCGTCTTCCTTCAGCAGCTTGAGCCAATGGCCAATATAGCTGGCGTGGCTGTCGAGATGTGCAACCGGAAGACCAAGTTCAGCACCCAGCATCGCGCTTGAAAGCTCGGCGATCAGTTCCTCGGCCGCATAGGCAGCGGTGCCGAAACGGTTCTTGAGATCGCGGTCCAAACGGCTGGCATGGCCGGTCCAGTGCGAAAGCTCGTGCGCAAGAGTCGCATAGTAATGATCGAAGCCGGAAAACAGGTGCGCAGGCGGCATGGTGATGCGGTCGGCAGTCGGCTCGTAGTAAGCCTCATCCCCCTGATGACGGAGCACTGCCGGGAGCGCTCCAAAGAAAGCGTCGAGTTCCAGCTCGCGGCCTTCGGGCTCTACCAGGTCAAGCGTTGCGGCAGGGTGGAAGCGCTCCGGAAGATTCTCGACCTGGTCAGCGTTGAAGACCGGATAGGCCTTCAGGACGCGGCGGGCTTCCTCGCTGGTTTCTCCCGTATCGGGGGCTTCGACCTCCTTGGTATAGCTCTTGTAGAAGATGGCGATGGTCGACTTCTCGCCCTTGCGGACCTGCGCACCGAGCTTCTGCGCCTGGTTGTAGGTCATCCAGTAAGAAGACGCGTAGCCGCACATGTCGGCGACCATCCACAACCAGAACACGTTCATGCCGCGATAGGGTGTTCCGCAAGCACGCAAGGGGCGTGAAACAGGGACGCCGCGCCATGGCTTGATCCAAGGCTTCGTGCCTGCCTCGAGGCGCGCAACGATTTCCTGCGTAATGCGGGTTGCAGGCGATTGGGCATCACCGCGAAATCTCTGTCTGGTCATGTCGGGCTCCTTATATGGCCGACGGGCATCGATGCTCCATCAGTCCACGAACAGGGCGCAGCCTCTTCTCTCCGCCCCTTTTCGGAAGCGGGCGAAATTCGCGACGAAGTGTTGGTGAGTCCATTTGTTCTGTTTACGTCGACCGCCAACACATCTCGGCGGCGCTATGACGAACATTTTGGACAGTCCGGAAAGGCGGCTAACGGGAAGCTGCACCTGAAAAGCGGCCGCTCGTTCTATTTATCGTTTAATGGTAGTGCGCCTATGGCATCAGTGGGGCTCTGCGCCCTTTCAAGCATAACCTCTGCTCGAGGCGCAGACTAAGAATGGCCTGCGCACTGCCGCTCGGTTGTCACGCCGACGCAGAGCCAGAATCGGAAACAAAAAACACAACGTCGGCAAGGCAATCGCGACAAGATTAACTGAAGACACTATGGTGATCGTTTGGCGCAGGGTTGCCCATAGCAATCAGATTTTGGCGGGGGATATGCAAGAAGACGCCTATAGAGCCTGGCTAGCGACCCTGACGATCGTCAATAAAACTACTGGCAACCAGATCTCGCGCATCCACCGCTTGGAAATAGCATTCGGCGACCTCGATATCGCCTTCGATGCCGATGGGATGGCGACGGTGATCGCTGCGCTCCAATATTCCTCCAAGGACGGCGCGGCGAAAAAGCCGCTCCCACCGGGCATTGTGTCGAAAGGCGATTACTACCGAACGATGTCGACGCTGCGTCATGCCGCCGGCAAATATCGCTCGTTTCGCATTTGGCAGGCGGGAAATCAGCCCGTCATGGCGGTTCCCGAGACCTTCGCGCCGTTGGCACAACCGAAATCTGCTGCAGGCCGATCGGTCCCACCGACGGGATACTGGATTTTCCAGGCCAATCCCACGCGGTGGGATGCCGATGCGTGGACATCATCGGGCGAGAGGTCGTTGCTCTATTATGTGACTCCGCATGATCGCGATTTGATCCAGCTCGGCGATCTTGGCGTGATCCGCCGAACGGCTCATCGGGGAACTCCGGCTGCGATCGTAGCGCTGGTCGAAGTCGTGGAGGCGACCAGGCAGCAGCCTGAGCCGGATCCCAAATTCTTTATCGATCCAGTGCTTGGCGCAAAGCCAGAATATCGCGTGCGCCTCGAGCGGCTCGCCACATTCGATGAGCCTGTCATCGCGAAAGACCTACCCGCCGACGAATCCTTCGACCTGCTGCGCAAAGGCCTGCAATGGGCCTCGACGCCATTTCCGGCAGCCGGCTTCGCCCATCTGGCGCAACATGCTGAGTTCACACCGCTCGACCTGGCGGCGATCCGAGGCTCGCGCTCCCATGCAGGGCTGAAGGCGTTGCAAGCGATGGCCGCAAGCCTTCCTCCGAAACGGCGCGTCGTGGTCAGCCGTCGGATCGAGCGCGGGCTGATCGGCGATATGGTGAAAGCCGCGCGCAAGCACCGCTGCCAGGTCTGCGAAGCGCTGGGGCGCGACGCGGTCGCGTTCGTCAAAAGCAGCGGTGAACCTTATGCTGAAGCGCATCATGTGATCCTGGTGAGCACGCTGCAGGCTGGTGTGCTCGAAGCAAGCAATGTCATGGTGCTGTGCCCCAATCATCATCGCCAGGCGCATTATGGTGTGTTCGAGGTACTCGCGGCCGATGGCGCAGGTTGGATCCTCCTAGTCGATGGGAAGACGTTGACCATCCCTCAAACCGCGATCTGGTGAGGGTCGATACGATGCTCCACAATTGTCCCCCACCAATGCCCCTCCTCAACCGCTGGCTTCGCGGCGTTGCACGGGTGAACGGCAATTACGGACATCTGCTGTTCGAGCAGGCGGAGCCGATGGATGATGGAATGGTCGCCGAGCTGCGACCCTATTTCGAGTCCGCGCACCTCGACGCGCGTGATGTGTTTCACCGCGCCGCCCGGATCGACTTGCATCCCGATGCCGACGGACCGGGCGGCAATGCGCAATATCCCAATTGTCTTCCGGCGACTGCCAAAAAGGGTCTATTCGGCGAAGTGATGGCCGGGCTGATGACTCAGGCTTACCAGTTCGTCGGCGGCCACCAATGGTCGATTCCGATCTTCCTGTTCCGCTACCATGCCGAGGTCGAGGCCTATATCTTCGATCTGGCGCGGGATCCGGCGCGCGTTCGGGAAATCTCCGGCCGCCATGGCAACGATTTTATCGCGCTCGGGATCGATCCAGCCACCGGCCAAGTGGTGCGTTTCATTGCCGGTGAGGCCAAGTGGCGCGCTTCGCTCACGCCAAGCGTGATGGACGAGATGATGCTCGGCGGCTGGACCGGCCCACCGGAAGCGCGGGTCCGCTCTAATGATGGCGTCTGGAACGAGCTCAACCGCGGTCTGACTGCGCCGCAGGGCCTGGAGCAGATGCACCGACTGCTGTGCGAGAAGGCACGCGAGCAGTATGCTGAGGCGATCGTGTCGCTCGATCGCGCTCTTTTGATCGGCGGCGCCCCGCTTCCGCGAACCGATTTGATCTTCGTGGCCGGGAACAAAGCCGCCCGACGGAACCCTGGCGAGACCTACTTGCCGGGTGCCGCGCCACCAGTGGAATATACCGCAGGGCGGTCGCTCCAAGTCGTCGAACTCGTTGTCGAGGGTGGCGTCGATCTCATCGAGCGGCTCTATCGCTCGCTCTGGGTCAACCCGTGATGGCGCGGCTCGATGAGCAGCGCCGCGCGTTGGCGATGAACATACGCTTCAATCGCGCCGCCGAGAATGAGTTGACGCCCGCGCAGGCTCGTTTGTTCGTTCGAAGTTTGCAAACCTCGTGGCAGGTGCCGCCGATCGCGTGGGGGCCGCGAGAATCGCATGAGCAGTTCGATGACGCGCGGCGGCTTCTGCATGCGGCAGGAATCTTCCGCGAGATCGACGGCGAAGGCTCGCCGGAATCGCTCGGCTGCTATCGACGCGCGGCAGAGCTGCTCGAGTGGCTCGCACGATCCTCCGATCCCGTGACGCGCGACGTGCCCGTTGGCTTGCTCGCGGCGGGTGCGTACCAGATGGCAGGATTGCCGGCGATGGCGACGAGTCTGCTGCGCCAGGGTCGCTACGGCGGCGGCGTCGCCGAGATCTTCGCCGCCTTCCTCGGCGCGGACTTCGAGCGGCTGCTCGCGCGCACCGCAGCTTTTTGGAGCGACCACGCAGCGCTGACCGGCCGCGACGGCTCGGGGCCATTATTGGCCGTCGAAGACGACGCGGATACCGAGACGGACGATCCTGCCGAGGACGATGCTCAAGCCGCTTTCGTGGCAGGCGAACCGGATGTGGGCGTGGTGCCACGCGCGGACAGCAAGATCGGCTGGTATGTGGTGGTCGAGCTGGTGAGGGCCGTTGGCCTCATCGGCGACAGCCTGCGTCGGGGCAATGATGGCAGGCTCGAACAGGCGATCGACAAATTGTCTGGGCTCAGCGCGCTGGCGACCCGCCTGTCCAGCGATGAGCTATGGATCCTGATCAACCTTGTCGAGGCGACCGCGAGGCGCTTTGCGGCCAACAGCCTTCATGGCCGCGTCGCGCGGCTGGCCGCACGCGCGCCAGAGCAGCAGCTTCGTATGTGGCGGTTCGCCCGCGAGCAATTCGCCCGTGGTCGGGGCGTCTTGTGGACGTCGCAGGTCCAGGGTCTCGAGCGTCTGATCGCGAGCGACAGCTTTGCCCTCTGTACGCCGACCGGATCGGGAAAGACGCTTGTCGCCAATCTCGCGATCGTGAAGGAGCTGCTCCTCGTCGATGCGCCACCAGGGCAGGCGCCGCTGGCGCTGTATCTCGTGCCATCGCGGGCCTTGGCGAGCGAGGTGGAAGCAAAGCTGACGGCCGAACTTGGCAGCGACCTGATCGTGACGGGCCTCTACGGTGGGGCTGACTGGGGCATCACCGACTATTGGCTGACCGCCGATCGCCCTGTGGTGCTGATCGCGACCGTCGAGAAGGCCGAGGCGCTAATGCGCTATATCGGCCACTTACTCGTCCAACGGCTGCGCCTTCTCATCATCGACGAGGCGCATCAGGTGGTTAGCGAGAACGACGCCGGGGCGCAGGAAGCGCTTGCCTCACACAGTAGCCGCGCGATGCGGCTCGAGGCGATGGTATCACGGCTCCTGGCAATCAAGCCCGACATGGCGCGGATCGCGTTGACTGCGGTCGCTGGCGGCGCCGCGCTCCCCGTTGCCCAGTGGATTGAAGGTCGGATGGATGCGACGCCTGTTGGGCTCAGCTATCGCAGCAGCCGGCAGCTGATCGGCGGGCTGCGGGTCGATTCCCGGCGCGCGCCGGAAGCCGTGCTTGACATCATGAACGGGCAGACACTGTATGTTCGCGGGCGTGACGCACCGGTCTACCTGCCGCTGCGCATCCCGGCAATGCCGCTTCCCGCCGCGATCATCCGAAACAGCTTGCCGCACTACAATCAGCTCTATGTGCTTTGGACCGCGCTGCATCTGCTCGAGGGCAATCGGCGGGTGCTGATATCTGTGGCGCAGTCGCCCGAAAGGCTGATGAAGCGCTATGCGGAGGCGTTTGACCTCCCCGGCTGGCAGAATGTGCCACCGTTCGTGCCCCCGGCAGATCTCGATGGACAAGCGCGCTATCAGGAGACCAGCGCGGCCTGCGTCGATTATTGCGGTGAACAATCGTTCGAGGTGCGACTGCTCGATCACGGTATCGCCACAAGCCATGGCCAGATGCCGCAACGTCTACGGCGGCTCATGACGGATCTGATCGATCGCAGAATCTGTCCGGTCACGTTGGCGACGGCGACATTGACGGAAGGTGTGAACCTGCCGTTCGACATTATCTTCCTCACCAGTCTGGAACGGCGAAGCTTTGACACGCAGGCGCAACAGCCGATTGTCGTGCCGATGTCGACTGCGGAATTCCGCAACCTGGCGGGCCGGGCCGGACGGCCGGGCGCCGCCGAATCAATCGAGGGCATCACGCTGGTAGCAGTACCCGAGGCACCCTCAACCACAGCGCCGGGACAGCGCAACGAGCAGTTGAATCAAATCCAGCGGGCGGCGCGGGACTACAACAATCTGCTGGGTCGGCTTCAGGCAGAAGACGCCGGTGGTGTCGTTCACAGTCCGCTGGTCGTGTTGTTACGCTCGATCTGGCAAAAGGCGGCGGCTCAGCTCGGCCTGCAGACACTGGAGCAGTTCCTGGCCTGGCTGGAAGCGACGCTGCCCGAAGCGGCCGGTGCCAATCTCGGCGTCGGCTCGCGAACAATGGCTGATCAGCTTGGCGACAGCCTTGATGAACTTGACGGGTTTCTTCTCGCCGCCAGCGAGGAACTGACGCGGATTGATCTGGTGGGATTAGATGGTGCTCGAACCGAAGCGTTCCTGCGCACCCTTTGGCAGCGCACATTCGCCAGGGTTGCCGCTGCCGAGGAAGCGTGGCTGGAAGCTAGTTTCATCAAGCGGGGGCGAGCCTTTGTCGAGAGGCTCTACCCGGATCCCCAGCAACGGCGGCGGCTCTACCAATATGGTTTCACACCCTATATCGGCCGCCGCTTTGAGCTGGTCGCCCCGCAGCTGATCGCCGAGCTTCGAGCTGCGGGCGAATATGGCACATGGACGGCTGAGCAGCGCTTCGCTTTGCTCGTCCGGCTGGGTGAGCGGGTGCGCGCGGAGCCAGGGATCGGCTTTCGCGTCCGCGACACGGTCGGCGACCAACTTGTTCTAGCCAACTGGCGCGGCGTCGTTGGATGGTGGATGCAACTGCCAGACGCCGTTGCACCGGACGCCGAGCGCCTTCGCGCGTGGCAAAGGTTTGTCACCGAGAATGTCGAGTTCAAACTTGGGGTCGCGGTTGGCGCGGCGGTGGCGCAGGCCTGGGGTCAGAATGCCGGCGCGCTGGAAACGCCCACACTCGAAACTTGGTGCGCAACCAGCGGGCTGCCTTGGGTCGGGTTCTGGTTCCGTGAGCTGCTGCGTTGGGGAACCCTCGATCCCTTCATCGCCTTCGCGCTTGCGCAAGGGTTGGCGCGAACACGTGAGGAAGCCGCCGCTCGGCGTCCAGAGTTCGAAGCCTGGCTTGCCCAGGAGGGATTCGATCGCGCCCCGGAGACGTTGATAGATCCGCAACGCTTCCTGGCGTGGCAGAGGTCGCTCGCGGCAGATAGAGATGCCGCCGATGTAGTACGGGCGAGCGTTGCACAGCTCACGCAAGTGGATGGGCGGCGCGGATCCTATGATGTGCGCCCCGTTGTCCGCGACGACGGGATCGACTGGATCGATGCGGCGGGATACTCGGTCGCCCGCTCGCCTTACTCCGCAGCATTGTTGACCGGCCGCCCCGACCGCCACGATTTCAGGGTGACTGCCTGGCCAGCGGTCGAAGTGACCCGGATTTACTGACGCGCCATGAAGAAGCGCCTTTCAAACCTCAGCGAGCAGCGCCTGTACGAGGAAGTCATCGGTACGGTTGGCCATTACCGCGCGGAGATCTACCGCAAGGTCCGTGTCGCGGATGTCGTCGATATCAACGCCCTCCCGACACGTGCCACTGGGACGTACGCGCTGCAGGCGCATTTCGACATCTGCGTCTGTGACGAGGATCAGATACCCGAGTTTGTTATCGAGTTCGACGGTGGCGGACATGATCCGCGGCATGACATGAAAAAAGACGCGATCGCTGTCGCAGCTAATCTTGCCATGTTCCGGATTGACGAGACCCTGCTCAACCGCGCCCAGCTAGGCATGACTTTCCTCCAATATCTAGTCCACACATGGTTTCTGGCCGGAGAGTTTCGGCGCATGCGTGAGAATGGCGAGGTTTCTGCGGACGAGCCATTCGTCATGAGCGGCTTCCTCAAGCCCGACGCCAAGAATATCTTCGATTCCGAGTTTGATTTCAGGATGCCCGCCGTTGGCAAGCTAAGCCGCATCATGAAGAGCGCAGGGTATTGGACTGATCCCCTCGACCATCTTCGCATGTCGTCTCTTATCATGGGACGTGATGATTCCAGCTTCATCGGGTTCGCCGCCGTTCCGCTTGGCGCCGCGATAGCCTGCGGTCGCGCGCGGATCGACGTTGGAACACCCTGCCTCGGAGGTCTTGAGGAGCTGCCGTTCGGCTGGTCGGCGCTCTCCGACTTTTGCGAAGGTCTCGTGGTTGAAGATCTCTGCGACAGTGTCGAGATTACGCTGATGGGCGGCGGCCATGCTGCTCTGCGCCACGATGATATGCTTGGCGAAATTAGTGACCTGCGGGCCAAGGGTTATCGCCTTATGCGCGGCATGAGCGGCCCGGAATCACCGTTGTTAGAGCTTGCGAAACGGCCCTAGGCTGGGCTTCCTTCAGCGCATCGAGGGTGGCAGTTCACCAATTTCCAAGCCGGCGATCCAGCTCTCAGCCGTATCTGATTGCGGTGGGAATATCACTTAAGAGCACGGGTTCTCACATTGGCCGAGGCCATCCATTGGCGGCGTGCGAGGAAAACGAGATCGATACTGAAACCTACCTTGGAGCCATATGAACGAGTGACCGCTATCGGGCAGGGCAAAAACGGTCTCGAATGGGAGAGATGTCAGCGGAATCTGACACCTCCTCAAAATTACCGGAATGTCAGCTGCTGTTGTTCATGCGCCCAAGACAGAACTGTGTGTCAACGGCCCAATTCAAAAAAAGAAGCGGGATGATGTCCCCGGACGTGGTGTAGCTGGGTTCGTCCCCCGCGTTTTCCGGCCTCAGTCCGGGCCAGTCATGTTTCGGGCACAGCCGAGAGCATGATGATGGGATTATCGCTGAGCGGTGCCATGGTTTCAAGCGTCATGTAGCGGGCGCGCTGGACGGCCCACTCGTCGCTCTGTTCCATGAGGATGGCGCCGACGAGCCGGGTGATGGCCGCTTCGTTGGGGAAGATGCCGACGACGTCGGTGCGGCGCTTGATCTCGCCATTGAGCCGCTCGATCGGGTTGGTGCTGTGGAGCTTGGCGCGGTGCTCCTTTGGGAAGGTCATATAGGCGAGCACGTCGGGCTCGGCCTCGTCCATCAGCGCGGCCAGCTTGGGCAGTTTGGGCCGCATCTGGTCGGCGACGGCGCGCCATTGCTGACTGGCCGCTTCGGCGGTCTCCTGGGCGAAAGCGGTGCCGATAAAGGCCGATACGACCCGCCTGCCGCTTTTGCCGGCGTGGGCCAGGATGTTGCGCATGAAGTGCACCCGGCAGCGCTGCCATGTTGCGCACAGCAGCTTGGAGACCGCTGCCTTGATGCCTTCATGGGCATCGGAGATGACTAGCTTCACGCCCCGCAAGCCGCGTCGGGCGAGCTTGCGCAGGAAGGCGGTCCAGAAGGGTTCTGCTTCCGAAGGGCCGATATCCATGCCGAGCACTTCGCGCCGTCCATCGCTGTTGACGCCGACCGCGACGATCACCGCGACCGAGACGATCCGACTGTTCTGGCGGACCTTCACATAGGTGGCGTCGATCCACAGGTACGGCCAGTCGCCCTCGATCGGCCGGTCGAGGAAGGCATGAACGCGCTCGTCGATATCTTCGCACAAGCGGCTGACCTGGCTCTTGGAGATGCCGTCCATGCCCAGCGCTTTGACCAGATCATCGACCGAGCGGGTCGAGATGCCCTGGATGTAAGCCTCCTGGATCACCGCTGTCAGCGCCTTCTCCGCCATCCGGCGCGGTTCGAGAAAGCCGGGGAAGTAACTGCCCTTCCGCAGCTTCGGGATACGCAGCTCGACAGTCCCGGCGCGCGTCTGCCAGTCACGTTCGCGGTGGCCATTGCGCTGGACGAGCCGCGCGGGCGACTTCTCGCCGTAAGCCGCACCGGTCAGGCCGCCGACTTCCATCTCCATCAGCCGCTCGGCGGCAAACGAGATCATGTCGCGCAAAATATCGGCGTCGGGGGTCTGTTCCACCAGCGAGCGCAGGTGCATCATGGTATCGGTCATCGTGGTCCCTTCCTTCAGGTTCGAGTCTTCCAACCCAAACCTATCCGGAAATCACGGTGACCACCTCAACACCCAGCTACACCACGATGTGGGACATCATCAGAAGCGGCCCCTCCCGAGATGGGAGGGACCGCTTCAGGGGTTGAGACGACTAACCTGTCAGGAGGAAGTCAGGCAGCCATCTCACGGGGGGCCGGGCAATCATCGTTGGCACTGCCAATAAGCGTCACGTGTTCAGCGTCGAGTTCGTCTTGTTCGGCTGGCATGATCTCCACAGGATCGGCGAAGCGCATCACCTCCGGAACCCAGCCTATCGCACGGTCCCGCACCTCGGCTTCGGTAATGTAGGTCCCGGCGAACACTCGCTCGGCGCTCATCGCCAGGTCAGTCTTCTTGACCGATGCGAACCTTGCCGAGAGTTCCGGTCCGCCGACGTCAGCGAGCGCATCAAGAATGACCTGCTTCGACACGCGGTCGAAGTAGTTCGCCGCCGTCGGGCGCCACCATTGGGCCATGTCGATGCCGATCTGGCGGCCCAAGCGATCCTGGAGGGCAATGTGCCGGTCACCCGCCATGTTGAGACTGGCCTCGAACGTCCGACCGACAACGAACCCAAGCCAGGCTGCACGAGTGTCGTCGCCGAGGCTGCGGAACCGATCAAAACGGGTGGCGACATCCTCCCCGGCACGCCAGCTTTCGTCGAGGCCACTCTTCAGGTCAGCCAGCGCCGCACTCGCAGGCGCATCCTTCGCTTCGAACCCGACGATTGGCCCTGCTGGCACGCCGCCACGAATTGTGGTCGCCGAGCGCGAACGCCAGTCGAGCGTATCGCCATCGGCCAGCGTGAAGACAAGCAGGTCCAGCGCAAGGCCGGGATCGGACGCGACATGGAGGGCAAGGACATCGCGGCGTTGCATCGCCAGTTCGTCGACCAGGCGCTTGGACAGGGCTGCGCGGCGCGGACCGTTGTCGCCGCTTCCAGTGATGACCTCGATTCCATCATCGTCACCCGGACCTTCGGACTGACGCTCACCATAGAAGACCGGCTGGAGCACCGGCGTACCGTCGCGTGACAACGTCAGGATCATGCCCGCGTCGCCCTTGAGTTCCGGCGACAGCACGGGCGGCCGGCTGCGGATATCCTGGCATTCGCGCTCGATCGCCTCGATCGCAGCCTCGGCAGCAGCCACCGCTTCCTCGGCGCTGTCCTCATCTTCGAGGATCGCCGCGTACTCGTCATAGGACACGTCGAGTTCATCAAGCCGCGCGAGTTCGGCCTCAGTCAGCGGCGCGGGTTCGGCCGGGAGACGAACCAAACCATCGACCAGATCGTGGCTGGCATAAGGATCCAGCGTCGGCTTGACCCAGGCGAGCCCTTGTTCAGCAGCGAGCGCCTTGGCCTGTTCATCCATCTTCGCCGCAGCGAGATTTTCGAGCAATGCAATGTCGGCCCAGGCCTCGCTGTCATCGTCGTCGAAAAGCTCCCGCTCGATGCGTCCACCGGCAGCGAGATAGGCGTCGCGCCCGACCAGACGTGCCCGGGGATCGTTGCCCCGGACCGTGCCTGAGAGGACCATGCGCCGGACGCTGTCCGGGTTGGGGGCGTAATAGGCCGAGGATACCTGCTCGAAGACCTGCGCCTGGATCGCCTGATCCGAAGTCGCACCAAAGGCCTTGGCCAGGTCGAGCGTGATCTCACCACCGGCGAGCGCCTCGAAGACAACCGGCGCGAGCTTGGCGAGGCGCAGGCGTCCTTCGACGAAGCGAACGGTGAGCCCGAAGCGGCGAGCGACGTCTTCGATGGAGGCGCCGCCTTCGATCAGCGAAGCGAAGGCAACGGCTTCGTCGGCAGGGTTCATCGCGAGGCGGTGGAAGTTTTCGGCAAGGCTGGTCTCGACCGCAGCTTCCGCCGTGTCTTCAAGGACCAGGCAGGTCACCTGGTGATCGCGCGGCAGCACATTGTCGTCGGCGAGCGCAAGCATCGCCCGGCGGCGGCGTTCACCCGCCTCGACCTCGAACTTACCCTTGGCGCCAGGCCGGACAATGAGGTTCTGCAAGAGGCCGAGCGCGGCGATGCTCGCTGCGAGTTCGGCATCGGCTGCGGCGTCGGAATGCTTGCGAACGTTGCGGGGGGACTGGACGAGCTTGTTCAACGGGATCGTTCGGATCATGGCACATACTCCTGATTGCGAGCCCGGCAGACCGACCATCGGCGCCCAATCGGCTCATCAAAGCAAAGCCCCCTCCCCTCTCTTCTTGCGTATCGGGATTGTCTGCTAACGACCCGTCCAAGGCCGCTGTCTGTTTGAGCCGCTATGCCGCTTCAAAGGGGCGATTACAGGATTGTAACTGGACAGGCCGAGCGCTCCGAAATCCCGATTCGGCCACGCATGATGGGGTCAATTCGCTCCGAATCGCGAAGTTTCAGAGAAATTCAATCTGACAAGCGACACTTGACGCTTGGCAGAAATTTGCGTATCAAGCGGCGTGGAAATCGAGAGCATCTCGCACAAGGCGCTGCGAAGCTTTGCCGAAACCGGCAAGGCCAAGGGACTGTCAGGAAATCTGGTGGCGCGCCTTCGCAATATGCTCGCCTGGCTGTCGGTAATCGAGATGGCTGACGAACTTCTGGTGCCGCCAAATTTTGGCGCGCATCTGCTGAGCGGGGACAGGTCTGGCACCTGGTCCCTGACCGTAACGCGCAACTGGCGAATGACATTCCGGATCAACGCGGCGAACGCCATCGAAGATCTGGATCTGGAGGACTATCACTGATGGCTATCAAGCTTCACCCCAGCTTTGCGGTTCATGCCGGTGTCTGGCTGCGCACTGAGATCGTCGAGCCGCATGGCCTCACCGTTTCGGCCGCAGCCGAGAAGCTCGGTGTCTCGCGCCAGGCGATGAGCAGCCTGCTCAATGGCCGGGCCGGCATATCGGCCGAGATGGCGATCCGGTTTGAAAAGGCGTTTGGCCTCAGGGCAGACAGTCTGCTGCGGATGCAGGCGGCGCACGACCTTGCCGAGGCTCGCCGCCACGAAAAGGACATCAAGGTCGAAAAGATCGCCGCCTGATCCGTCATCACAGCGGATCTACCGGGTCAGACGGGCCAAGATCGCGTTCGCCTGGTCAGTGGGCACAAACAGGCGCGTCTGATACCGGATGATTTCCGTAAAGCAGCCCTGCGCCTTGTACCAGTCGAGCCGAGCGGCCGACCAACCAGCAAGCTCAAGTCGCTGCGCGCCGTTGACGAGGCTTCGCTTGAGGGTCAGCGCCTCCCTGCCCCGCACTTCCATCGGGCGACCCGATCGCATGACAGCCTGCACGATATCTTCGGCAGACAAGACGCTGGCCTCCTCAAGGCCAAGCGAACGGCACAGGTCGGGCACACTATGGACCGGCACTTCTCGGCCAAGGAGCGAACTCCCATCCTTTGCCGCGATCCGGCTGACCCGGACGTAGTCCGAAGGCAGCTTGTCCCAGACAGGCAGGAGCAGTCCGGTAGCCAAGTGAAGCCGTTCACGCTTGCAGCTTGACGTCGCCTCATCGACCTCGGCCTGCCACAGGCGTTCGAACTCCGGCTGTTCGATCACCTCCCAGCTGCTCTCGGCGAGTTGCTCTGCGGGAATATGCGTGCGCTTGAGCGGGCGGATCATCTCAAAACGAGCGATGCGTGTGCCCTCGTCAGAGAGCAGGCTGCGCGCCGGGACCAGCAGAGCGACACGGCCGGACCGGGCGTTATGCATCAGGCGATGCCGCGCGGTGTCGAGACCAAAGTGTTCGCCGAGCCGTTTGAGCGTCAGCGGCTTCAGAGCCCGGGCAATCTCCAGCTCCAGCAGATGCGTGGTCGCTCCGGACGTGGCATCGGTTCGCAGCAGCGTATCGGACATGACTTCGAAGCTTTCGACGGCGATCGTCTCAACGCCAAGATCGAGGGTTCCAGCTTGTCGTGCGGCATCGACCCGTGCCTCAACCAGGGAGATGAACTCGTCGAAGATCGCGTTTTGCAGCGCAATCGGCAGCGCCAGGATGCGATTGAGCCAGCGCTGGATCGACGGCAGATCGTCTACCAAACTCCCGACAACACCCTCAATCCTCAGCCCGGTCAGGTCCTGAAACCTGGAAAGGCCGACAGCCTCGAGTTTGCCCATGAACAGAAGCCCGAACCAGCGGTTCAGCGCCTCCTTGGCATATGTGCTTTCGAGGTTGTCGGCGGGATCGAAGAGGTTTTGACCGCCAGTCTGGCGTTGGCCACGGGTCAGCGCACCAAGGCTGTCAAGCCGCCGGGCAATCGTCGAGATGAACCGGCGTTCGCCGCGAACGTCGGTCGTGACCGGCCGGAACAAGGGCGCAGAAGCCTGATTTGTGCGGTTGGTGCGACCAAGCCCCTGGATGGCGGCATCCGCCCTCCAGCCAGGCTCCAGAAGGAAATGGACGCGCCGTGCCTGGTTCCGGACGGAAAGGTCAGCATGGTAGCTGCGCCCCGTGCCACCGGCATCGGAAAAGACCAGGATGCGCTTGCTGCCATCCATGAAGGCCTGGGTCTCGGCGATGTTGGCGCGCGGACTGCGCGACTGGAGCTTCTGCCGACCATCACGTCCAATGATAAGTCGCCGGCTGCGGCCGGTCACTTCGGCGACCGCATCGACCCCGAAGCGCTCAATGATCGCATCGAGCGCAGTTGCGATCGGCGGGAGAGCGCACAGCTGCTCGATCATCCGGTCGCGCGCGGCAAGTGCAGAGCGGCACAGGACCGGCTGCCCCTGCTCGTCGACCATGGGTTCGGAACGGGGATTGCCATTCTCGTCGGTGAACACCGCCATAAGCCGCACGGGGAAGCTCTTGGCGAGATAATCGATCACGTATTCTTTGCAGTCATATTTTATGTCGAGTGCCGCTGCCGGAGGCACGGATTTGCGTCGCTTCGTCATGATTTTACTCCAGATAATATGGGCGTCGGCGGAATGGTCCGGGGACGAGCTACGCCCGCCTCCGAACATCGGTGAGCATTGTGATCAAGGCGTCTGAGGGCGGCTTGAAGCGCCCAGGTTTGATCGCCGGCGCGCCATGGGCCGCGAGAATCTGCAGCTTTTCGTCGGGATCGGCGCGCAGATAGCTCTCGGTGCTCTGGATGCTTGCGTGACCAAGCCAGAGCGCGACCTTCCTGATGTCTCCGGTCGCCGCGAGCGTATGCATCGCGCAGGAATGGCGCAGCACGTGCGGCGTTACGCGCTTACCAAGGATCGACGGCTGCTTTGCTGCCGCAGTCTTGACGTGTTCGTCCAGTCGGAATGCAAACCCATCGCGGGTCATGCGTTGCCCGTTGGCGTTGAGGAATATCTCGGGTGCCTCGGCTTTGGGGCGGATCGCCAGCCAGGCGCGCAAGGCGGCCTGTGTCTCCTTCCAGAGCGGCAGAACCCGTTGGCGACGGCCCTTGCCCATGATGTGCACGGTGGAAAGTGAGCGGTCCGGGAAATCGTTCAATTGCACCGACACGAGTTCCGACACTCTGAGTCCGCAGGCATACGCCAGATGCAGCATGGCGCGATCGCGGGTGCCGAGGCGTGTCCGGGGATCCGGGGCATCGAGCAATGCCTTGATCTCTGTCCGATCCAGGTAGTCGATCAGCGCCATGTCTGTCTTCTTGCTGGGGATTGATCGAACGCGAAGCGCCTGGTCTAGGCAGGCCGGAACCCGAAACTCGATGTAACGGAAGAAGGACCGGATCGCGGCGAGCCGGCCATTGCGGGTCCGTACGCAGCTGCCGCGCCCGGTCTCGACATGGTCAAGAAAGTCCAAGATCATCTCGGTGCCGAGATCTTCTACCTCGAGATCGGTCGGCCGGCGCTTCAGCCGATCGGCAGCAAACTGGACGAGGATGACGAAGCAGTTGGCATAGGTCTTCACCGTGTGCGGGCTGACGGCACGATCCCGTGGGAGATGTTCACGCAAGTATGCCGAGAGGTGGGGAGCGAGCGCCGTCATGCCGCTTCTCCCAGGTAAAAGTGCTCGCTCTCGGCCGCGATGTCGCGCAGCAAAACCGGGGTAGCTTCGAGATACCAATACGTGTTGGCGACCGACACGTGCCCCAGATAGACACTGAGCCCGGCCATGTGGTGCGCAATGGCTTCCCTGTCGGCCGGGCAGGACTCAAGAGAGCGTACGGCAAATGTATGCCTTAAGTCATGGAGCCTCATGCCTGAGGTGCCGGTCGGTCCGCGATAACCGAGTTGACGGGCCAGCCTTACAAAAACAACGTGAGCCCTGGTCTTGGTGGGTGCTCGTCCCCGGATGGAAACGAACAGATCGCTGCCCTTGGCCCCGAGCCTGTCGCGGATAACAAGGTAGGCTTCAAGCGCTTGGCGGGTCGATGGCTGCAAAGCGATCAGGCGCTGCTTGCCGAACTTGCCATTGCGGACGATCAGGCCATCCTCGACAAGGTCGGTGCATTGTAACGCCAGAGCTTCGGATATCCGCAGGCCCGTCGCCGCGAGCAAGCCGAACAGGTAATGGTACGTGTGGGGGCTGATCATGTCCTGCGGCGGAACGTCCAACGCCGCCCTCATGATCGCCCGCACCTGGTCCGGTTCGATGATGGTAGGCGTCGGACGAGGTCTCTTGCCTCGACCGAAGACACCCGCGGGGGGAACCTCGTAACCTGCATCTTCGGCTTGGGCAAAAAGGCTGAAGTTGCGCACAGTGTCGAACCGGTGTCGGGCCACATTCTGCGAAGATGATGTGCGGCACCAATCGTAGATCCGCTGAATGTTGGTGTACCGATCACCGAAGCCTGCGGCGAAATCCGCGTAGAGGCGGAGCAGCCGGTCCTGTGCGGAGAACTTCCGTCCCAGGCTGCGATGGAGCGCAACGTATCTCGAAATCATGTTCAGCATGGCAAGTCTCCTGGCCAGGGCTGGGCGATCTTTGTGAGCATCGGCAGATCGACCTTGGCGTAGATGGCTGTGCTCTCAGGCGAGCTGTGCCGCAGGACGGTCCCCACGGACTCCAGACCCGCACCCGCGCGCAGCATGTTGGTGGCGAGCGAATGCCGGAATATGTGCGATCCGGTCGGCAATCCCTCGATCCCGCCGCGCTCTCGCGTGCGTGCGACTATCCCAGCGATCTCGGCGGACGACCGGAACGACCGGAACGGAGCTTGCGAGCGCAAGAAGACGTGCTGATCGACAGCCTTGGGGCGGGCCGTGACGATGTAAGCCAGGATCGCGTCGCCGACATCTTGAGGCAAGGGCAGTCGGTCTGGCCGACGTGTCTTGCCCTTCACCTTCAGATGACCTGACCGCCAGTCGATGTCGTCGAGGCGCAAATCCCGAATATCACCGGCGCGCAGGCCAAGCCTGGCGAGCAGGAGAATGATGGCCTTATCCCGGACTTCCACCGGACGATCTGTGGGGCAGGCCGCAATGATCTGCTCGATCGTTGCGGGGTCGACATAACGGGGCAACGTTGAAAGGCGGTACCGCGTCACTGATGGAATGGCGTGCAACAATGCCGGTCGGCAATCGCCTTGCACTATCAGAAACCCAATGTAGCTCTTCATTATCGTGACGAGCAGAGACGCGGAACCCGGCGTCTCCTTGCTTCGTCGTTGGAGCGCGCGCCTGAGAGCAGCCGCATCCCATTGTGAAGGCTCGCCCAGCATGGGCATCATCCGCGCGATGTCGGCCCGGTAACGCCGGATCGTCTCGTCGCTGGCACCGCGATGTTGCTTGAGCCATGTCAGATAAGCCGACATGTGCCGGTCATCGTCTGCCACCGGCTCAACCGACGGGATGACGCCCCGACCTCGCAGAAACTCGACCAAGTGCCGAGCGCATCGCCGTCGCCGCTTCGTGCCCGTGGCGACCAGCTTGCCTCGCTTACGCCAGACCGGACAGCGGCAATCGTGTGTGGCGTAGTGGTCGATGATCGTATCGTCGATATCGGCCCACGATCGGCGCGTAATGCGAAGCCAAGCCGCGAAGTGCTCCGCCTCCGATCTGTAGGCTTGCGACACCCCCTTGGCGAACTGGAGGCCGTCGATTACATCCGAATAGTCGGCGAGGTGACGTCCGAAATCGTCGATCCCATCGGCTACGGCGATGAAGCCCTGGTCTTCGAGAAACCTGACAAAACGCCTGACACGCGCTGCAATATCAGCCTTGTAGGCAGGCACCTGCGCTGAATACCCCGGACACCGGCATCGATGCTTCTCAAACCGGCGTGTGATGTGATCGTCGACCGCGCCGATCGAAATACTGCGCAGTCTCAGCCAACACAGAAAATGCCGGACCGCCGCGCCGAACAGGACCGCACAGGCTGTGCCCTCGTCGACCGACAGAGAGGAGAGGAATGCGGTGAGCAAGGCGTCGTGACTGGGCGGATCTTCGATCGTGCACGGCACACGCCGAAACGACACAAATGATCTTGTTGGCATGGTGGATCCTTCGACTTGTTGAGGTCGAAGAACCTGTAATTATCTGGAGTAAAATCATGACGAAACGACGTAAATCCGCGCCCCCGGCGGCGGCACTCGACATAAAATATGACTGCAAAGAGTATGTCTAATCTTGAGATCCAGATTAGACATAGTCGCGGGGACTGAGATCGATTTCGAGGTCTTCGCGTTCCTCATCGGAAAGATCAGCAAGGCGGCGATCGAGCATGGCCTCAGCGGTCGAAACAAGTTGGACGACCGCGGCATGTCCATCCGCTAGCGCCGCGTCGATTGCCGGTATCAGGCTCGGCAATTTCATCGAGAGGAGGAGCTGGGCAAAGAAGCGCTGCTTGGTTCCCTCGAAAATCGACAGCGCGGCCGACTTGGCACCGCTGTTGAGCGTGTTGCCGCTGTCCTGATCGACGATGCGAGTTTCCTCGAGCGCCTCGCGCAGATTGGTATGGATAACCGCTTATCGCGAGGAAGCGGTAATGCGGAGGAACGCGGCGTAGTCCTGCAAAGCTGCGGAACATTTCGCCACGTCCTTCACATTATTCTATAGGGTGTCGAGCCATCCCATCAGATTGGCATCTCGCTTCCACGAAGGTGGCACGTTGCTCGCCGCCGGGGCGCCAACCTGTTCCAGCGCCTTTCGTTTGGTCTCCAGATTGGCCTGAGCATAGTGATTGGTCGTATCGAGACTGACGTGCCCGAGCCAACTGCGGATGACGGTGATATCGACCCCGGCGGCAACGAGGTGGACGGCGGTCGCGTGCCGGAAGCTGTGAGGCGTAACGTGTTTTGACTGGAGGGTCAGCGTCGATTTCGCGGCTTGTTCCACGTAGGCGTTGAGCTTGAACCGCACCCCTGACGCCCCTAGCGGTTCACCGTATCGATTGACGAAGATCCGCTCATCGGGCGCACGCGGCTGTCGCTCCAGTAGCTTCCTGAGCAATGCCACGGTTTCTGGCCAGAGCGGGCAGATGCGTTCCTTGCGCCCCTTGCCGTAAAGACGCACGAAGTTCGGTGCATCGAACCGGATTGCTTCGGGACAGAGGTCAAGCGCCTCTTGGATTCGCGCGCCACTGTTATAGAGGAACGAGAGCAGTACATGGTCGCGCAGCCCTTCGAGTGTCGATCGGTTGGGCTGGGCGAGGATGGCCTCGACCTCCTCGGGCTCGAGGTAGCACGGCGCGGAGGTGGGCTCCCGCTTCAACGGAACAGCCAGGACCTCTGAGCACTGCGCGATGTATTCCGGATTCTTGTCCGCCACGAAGCTGAAGAAGCTGCGGATGGCGGCCAGTCGGCAGTTCCGCGTGCCGATCGTGGTCTTGCGGCCATGCTCGGTATGATGAAGGAACGCGCGCACCTCGCCGGCCGAGACGTCGGTGAGCGTCAGCCGCGCGACCCCGCAGCCTTTTCGCTCCGCGACGAACCGAAGCAGCAGCCGCCAGGTGTCGCGATAAGAGCGGATCGTGTGGATTGACGCGCTGCGCTGCTCGGCCAGCCACTCCTGGAAGAACGCCCGCAACAACGCGGGCAATGGATTGCCTTTCCTCATGGCCGCGCCTCCGTGACAAGGCACGGGGCGCCGAGCGCGCGGAACCGTTCACTGGCTTCCTGCAACAGATCCTGCGTGACGGTGATGTAGACCAGCGTGGAGTGGAGATCCCGGTGCCCCATGTAGGTCGAGAGGAAGTGCAGTTTTTCCTGAGGGTTAATGCCGGACCGGTACCACTGGAGGATGCGGTTCACCACCATCGAGTGACGAAGGTCATGGACCCGCGGCCCGGTCCGGCCCGAAGCGGGCTTGAGCCCAGCACGGCGCATGACGTTGGTAATCATTGTCGTAACCGCCTCGGGCCTGTAGCGGTCATTTAAGTGGGCATGCCAGAACAGCCCTGATTTCGGGTTCTGTGGGCCGCCAGCGCGCCGCCTCGCATCGATGTACGCGCGCAGTTCGACCGCGACACTGTCGGATAGAGGCAAGATCCTGGTCTTGTAGAACTTCGTTTCCCGGATCGTGATCGTGCTTGATTGCAGGTCCACGTCACCAAGATCGAGCCATGCCAGCTCGCTTCGCCGTAGCCCGGCACAATAGGCCAGCATGATCATGGTGTAGAGGGTCAACGGCCGCAGCGGAGCGTCCGGCGACGGATAAGTCCGTGCGGTATCGAGCATACGCCGAACGTCAGCCGGGCTGAAGATATGCGGTTGCCGATGCTCCCGCGCTACTTCCCGCTCTGGCCGGGGATTGAAGCGCTTTGGCGGGATAGTCGGATCGAGGCGGAACCGCGCCTTGGTCAGGATGCGCGCCAGCTTCTGGCATTCAGCCGCGTGGTTGCGGGTCGGCTTGGCAGCCGCCCAGCTCGCAATCATTGCCTCAAGTGGTTGCTCCGCGAGGTCGGGACGGGCCTGAAGGAACCGATCGAACCGCAGCAGCCAGTGAGCCTGCGCTTCATATTGATATCCCCGGCTGCGCATCAGCATGACATGGTCTTGCATGAAGTCACCCAGCACGCTGCCGAAGGGCGCAGGCCGTCGTAACGCGGCCAAGGATTCGTCGGGATTCGGGGAAGCCAAGGCCCGCCAGATCGGCTTGCTTTGCTTGACGTTGTACCGACGGCGAAGTGCAGCAACAGGGTTGTCGGCGATCAGCCCGATTTCGACGAGGTGGTCGAGGAAGCGGTCGACAATGCAGACCTGATTGAGCAGCGTCGACAATCGCCAACGTTTTTGCATCTCCTTCAGCCAGGCGTCGAGCATCTGCCGGTCCACCGCCGGATGCCGGCGGGCAACATCTTCGAAGGTGCAAAGGAACCAGCGATATGTCGGTACGCTTCCCGGCCGGAACTGCGATTTTACCAGGAAGGCGTCGACGACGGTGCGATCGGGATCGTGCCAGGCGCTCATGACAGCACCTCCATTCCAGGCACCTCGAGTGCCACGGCTCGGAGATCATCTGTTGCCAGTTTGAGATAAGTATTGGTGGATTCGGTGGATCGATGCCCGAGCACGTCGCCGATGATCTTTTGCGGGACCGATGCCCGCAGCATTTCGACCGCACGTGCGTGGCGGAAGACATGCGGCCCCCGCTTTCCTGCTGGCACTACGCCTGCGGCGGCCAACCGACCGCGGATCATGCCGTACAGGTTCGTCATTGCGATATAGGGTGCGCAGGATCGGACGAAGATTTCCCGCACTTCAACCTGGGGCCGCCCAAGGCGCAGATAATCCAGCAGCGCTTCACCAACAGTCACCATTAGCGGCATGTACGAGTACGCGTTGGTCTTGGTGTGGCAGATCCGGAGGGATTCTGCGCGCCAGTCCACGTCATCGAGCCGAAGGCGGCATATCTCACCTTCGCGCAGCCCATACGTGGCAAGCAGCTGAAGTATCGCATAATCGCGTAGTCCGCGTGGCGATCTGTCCTCCTGCGTTGTCGCCAGAACCGCGGCGATTTGGCTCCTTTCCAGCGTCGACGGCACATCTTCGTAGGCATAGAGCATGGGGCCGATGATGTGTGGCGTCAGATCGGTCGGGATGCGACCCGTCCGATGCAGATGGCGAACCACCGAACGGAGACGCTCAGCGACATCGGCCAATGATTTGCGCCGTAAACCAGGCGCGCGCATGTCCATGTAGAGATCGATGTCCACGATGCTCAACGTTTCGAGGCTGGCGGCACCGGCCCGGTCGAACTGCCATCGCAGGAAGTTTCGCGCCTCCCACATCAGCGCCGCAATGGACGCGCTTGCCAAACCGCGCTCCTCGCGCAGCCATGCCTCGTATTCGCGGCAAATTTCATGTCGATGCTCGTCATCGGGACCGATCATTTCTGCGTCCGGGGGCCAATTGCCTTGAGCAAGCCGGAGGAGCTTGGCGATCGCGGTGCGGGGCAACATGTGCCAACGCGCACTGGGAGGCCGACCGTACTGGATCTCAAAATCCTGAACCGCATAGCCAAAATACTGATCGACCTGCTGCGGCGTCACAGTCTCGACCTGTATATCGCACTCGGCCAGATAATCGAGAAACGCGCGGGCGTAGAGACGGTGGTTCGCCACGACCACGGGATTGTAATTCTGTGTGGTGAGCGAATTCGAGAGTTCGGTGATCAACTCGTCATGCAACTTCAACATGATTGCCTCCTCAGCTGGTCCAGGGACCGCCGAGGTTCGCAACCAATATAATGCGCAGCAACTGCGCACACTATCATGGGAATTCGCCGGTTACGCCGCGCTCCTCCGCATTACCGCTTCCTCGCGATAAGGCATCTTATGCGCAGCTCGCCATAAGATCGCCCAGGCCTCGGCGTAGGCATCGTAGACCTCGATCTGGTCCTCTGTGAGGCAATGCTCGAGAATGTCGTATTCGACGCCCGCGAAAGACAAGGCGCGCGCCGTGTAGAGGCCGAGTGACTTGAGATCGCGCGCGACCAGTTCCATTGCAGCGATACCGCCATCACGGATATCGGCCACGAAAGTTTCGCGGTTGGCAAAGGCAGTCTCCGGCCCCCAGAGTCCCAGGCGCGTGGCATAGGCGAGGTTGTTGACGTCCGAGGCACCGGTCGCCGAGGCGTAGAGCACTCGGGCGCGGGGCAGCAGGTTCTGCAGGCGCACGCCGGCGATGCCCTGTTCTGAACCTTTGACACGGCCACGCGAACCCTCACCCCCAGCGGCATTGGCCATGGCGTGCGCTTCATCGAAGACGATCAGCCCGTCGAAATGTTCACCCGCCCATTCGATGATCTGGTCGAGACGGGTGGCATCGCTCCTGCCGGAGCGCAGGGTCGGATAGGTGACGAATAGAATACCCTCCCGCATCGAAACCTGCGTGCCGAGCTTCCATTGACCGAGCGGCTGAATGTCGATGGGCAGGCCTCCCAGGGCCAACCAGTCGCGCCGTGCATCCTCCAACAGGGCTTCGTTCTTGGATATCCAGATATGGCGTTTCTCACTGCGCACCCAGCGGTCGAGAATGACGCTGGCGACCTGGCGCCCCTTCCCAGCCCCGGTGCCGTCGCCGAGGAAGTATCCCATACGATAGGCATGACCTTCGGCGCTGGGTTTGAGGATGCAGCCTTTGTCTTCCGGCGCGAACCTGCCCGGAAGATCGCGCGCATGAGCATTGGCCGCATAGATCAGTGTTTCCGCCTGCGCCGAAGAGAGCAGTCCCTTGGCGATGAGGCCAGAAGGCAGCAAAGGCACTTGTGTCGGGATTGGCGCGGTGATCGAACCCATGGCTACGGACTCGACCAAGGGCGTTGGATGATCGGCGGCATCCGGGATCAAAATGCGACTTGGCCGATAGGGCAGATAATGCCCGACCTGCTCGGCGATCGGCGCGGGTTCGGCCAACGCCTCGAAGGTGCACGGGACAAAGCCCGTCGAGACGCCTGCGCGAGCAGGTGGCACAGGACGCAGCCTGCTCCCCGCAGTTACAAGGCTCAGCAGAGCTCCCTGCGGCCTCGTAGCCATCGCCGCCGGGAATTGGGCAGCCTCCCTCAGCGGAAGGGTATCGATGAGATCACACAGCTCGGAAAGCGTGGATGTGGTCGCGGCAACGGGATCGTTGCTCGGCAGGGTCTTGTCGAGGACGATAAGCCTGGTCGTGATCGAGGTGCCCGAACGCACGAAAGCGCGTTCGATCCGGGCATTGAGGCGCACAGCGATAGGACCGGCCGCGCCTGAAACAAAGCGATGCAGATCGAACCACTCTGGCATCACAGCAACGAGCCTGCCGCCTGCCGTTAGCCGCTTCCAGGCCGAGCGCAGGTGCCGACCGCCCGTTCGCCCATCAGCCCCGCGCTCCACCCCATGGGAATAGGGCGGGTTCATGAGGACGACGCTGGGGGCAAGATTGGGATCGAGCAATTCGTCGATCAGCTCGCCATCATGGCCGGAAAGCGTGGCTTGCGGAAACAGGTTGGCAAGGCATTCACGGCGCAGCGGCGAGATTTCATTCAAGGCAAGACGGGCACCAGCGGCCTCGGCCCACACCGCCAGCATCCCCGTGCCAGCAGATGGTTCGAGCGCCACCTCGGATGCGCCGAAGGCGCAAGCGCGTGCGGCAAGCCAGGCGAGGTTTGGCGGTGTGGCAAACTGTTGCAACTCGATTTGCTCTTCGCTTCGCACAGTCTGGCTCGGCAACTGGGCTCCAAGCCGGTCAAACACGTCCCTGGCTGTTTCGGGCGGTGATGACAGCCTGAGCTGCGGGCTATTCTGCAACCAGAGGACTTGCGCGAGTTCGAGCGCGGCATGGGCATCGCGGACCGACCAGCGGGCATCGGCATCGCTGCCGCCGAACTGCTCGGCCAGCACGGTGTTGAGAATGGGACGCGTGATGACCTCGCCAGCATCAAGGCGGGCTGCGAGCGATCTTGCTGCCGAAAGGACCAAAGGCTCGGGAGAGATTGGAAAGGCAAGCGCGGGCGATAAATTGGACATGGAACCTCCTGACGAGACCCAATCCGTTTGCAGGCCTCAAAAGGCCCAAAGCCCTCTCTCCTCTGCACTTGCTCAGGCGCCAGCCTTGGTGCGCGCCGTCAGGACATCGTTCCAGTCTTCGCCGTCCCGCACGGGGCGCCTCGGTACGATGCGGCGGCCATCGCAATGATAGGCCTCGCGAGCGCGCTCTTCGGCAAGGTTGCCACCGGCATCGTGATCGATGAACAGGTGGAGTTCGCGCACGCTTTCAGGAATGGTCACCAGCCCAAACCGCTCATTGCCGAGAGTCGCCCAACACGGGATCCCAAAGAGCTGCTGGGCTGAAAGTGCGCTTTCGATGCCCTCAGCAAGGCCGAGCCTGCCGCCGCGCGGCATGGCCAACCGCACCGTGCCCGAGCCAAGGCTGCCCAGCGCGCGCTTGGGGCCATCGAAACGCGCCAAGCTGGAAGTTTTCGGCTCAAGGAATGTCCGGTGAAGTGCCAGTATGCCCTCGTCGTTGCGAACAGCGGCGAGCATGGCAGGCAGAAACCGAACCGATCCCTTGGGGCCAAGCGGTGTACGAGCGTGGTAGCGTAGGTCGGGCGACGATATCCTGATCTGGCGGCCCGCAAGATAGGCTTGTGCCGGGCCATCCGTCAGGGCCGAGGCTGCCCGCCACAGCCTGAGGGCGTTCTG
The DNA here is from genome assembly GCF_026427355.1 of Sphingobium sp. JS3065. Lineage (NCBI taxonomy): Bacteria > Pseudomonadati > Pseudomonadota > Alphaproteobacteria > Sphingomonadales > Sphingobiaceae > Sphingobium > Sphingobium sp. JS3065. The sequence goes on along the minus strand of NZ_CP102664.1, from coordinate 361,941 downwards.
GTTTACAACGTCGTCCCTGGTCCGCGCCGCAATCGGCTCCCCTCTGCCGTCGAAGAGTTCGGCAGCTTTGACACCGATCCGGCCCAGGCTCGCCAGGACCGCCTCATTCGAGCACCCGGCAAAGCAGTGGAACAGGATCGCGCGGACGCCGATGGTGACGCTCAGCGACGGCGTCCGATCGTCATGTGCAGGGCAGCAGCACATGCCGCGTGACCGCGACCAGGTGCCATCAAGGGCTTCGACAATTTCTCGGGCACGCTTTTCCAGGCGTTCCTGCACTCGGGTACGGGGCATGGGCTATCTCCAGTCCAACATGCCTCCACCGCGCAGCCTCCGCTCTGCGCCCATTACAATGCGTTTTCCTACAACCTATGTTCTTTATATGTTCTCACGCGATTCGGCTAGAGAAGGAATCGACGATGAGACTGAAATTCGTTGGCTTGGCCATGGTGGCAGCATGCGTATGCAGCGGGCCACCTGCGTTTGCCCAGGAGCAAATAGCCGCCCCGCCCGAAAACCAGGAACTACAAACCACGGGTTTTCGCGTGGAGGAAAAGCCCGACGGTTTTCAACTGGTGACGCATGGAGTGTGGAAAGCCCCGGCATCCGAACAAGCCGTTGCGATGGCTCCTTCTATCGGACCTAACCCATTCTATGCGACCAAGCCGATCCGCGGTTCGGCCAAACAGGCGACAAGCTTCAGGAGGGCGGTGTACTTGCCGCACGTCTATGCCGCTGAGGCACAGTTTTCTCTGCCTTCGGGGCTGCTCGACGCGCTCATCTGGACCGAATCGCGGTATAATCCTGTCGCCGTCAGTAGAGCTGGAGCGGCTGGCCTTGGGCAACTGATGCCTGGCACCGCGCGTGACCTCGGAGTCTCGAACCGGTTCGACCCGAAGGAAAACCTCCTGGGAGCCGCGCGCTACCTGCGGCAGATGCTCGACAAGTTTGGGGTGGTTCACCTCGCGGTGGCCGCCTACAACGCTGGCCCCGGCGCCGTGGAACGCTCCGGAGGCATCCCGCTCAACGGCGAAACTCCTGGCTACGTCCGGGATGTGCTCAACCGTTGGCGATTCTGACAATGAAGAGGTCTGATTTGAGTGGCTCACGCAAACGCGTGGTCGGTATTTTGAGCCACGGCCAACGCGGCTTGATCCTGACCACAAACGAGGATGAAGTATGGATCCTCGAGCGCGACGAATGCGGCGATGACCTTGTCGGGAGCAAGGTCATCGTGGAAGGGGTAGTCACCGGCTTCGATCGTCTGCGCGTTGACTGGATTGGCAGCGCATAGCGGCCAATGGCGAACGCTGGCTCAAGCAGCCTTCTTGCGTGTTTGCGACGAACCCATTTTCTCCTGATCGGCGAGAAAGTCAGCCCAGTCCTGCATCATCCTGCGCCGTGGGACCAAATACTCGGCAGCATTGTAGGCCCCGCGCACCTCATTGTCCTCTGAGTGGGCCAGTTGCATTTCGACCCAGTCCTCGTGATACCTTCGTATCCACATGGCCGGTTTGCCGAATTCAACCAGTTGCTCGTTTGCCCACGTGCTCGCAAGTCCCCTGAAGCCATGCACAGTCTGCCTCGAATGATATCCGAGGCGATACAAAGCATAGATCATGGTATTCTCGGACAGCGGCTTCTTCGGCGCCACCCCGGGAAACAGGAATTCGCCGGTACTGGCGATAATCATGCGCTGGGCGATCGTTGCAGCCTGCTTTGAGAGCGGCACAAAGTGCTCGCGGCCCATCTTCATCCGTTCAGCGGGAATCCGCCAAACCGGCGCTTTGCCGTCCAGGTCTTCAAACTCGGATCTCACAGCGAACCGAAGCTCCTTGGTTCTGACCCAAGTCAGGAGCGCAAACGTCACAGCGTCGCGAGTGATCGCAGACCGCCGGTCTCCCTCCTCCTCATACTTTTTGAGCTTCAGCAAGAACTGAGGCAACTCAGTCAGCGGCAGCCGGCTCATATGCTTGACGCGCGGACGAGGCTTCAAGGCGCCCCGCAGGTGGGTAGTCGGATCGGAAGATACCAATCCACAAGCGATCGCGAATTGGAAGATCTGACCGACACCCTGCTTGGCCCGACGGCTGATATCCAGAGCTCCCCGCGCCTCAATCTTACGGATCATCTCAAGCACGTCTGGCGGAGTGATCTCATGCATCATCTTGCTCCCCAAGGCGGGGAACACATCGCGTTCTAGCCGTGACCAGACGCGCTGCGAATGGGCAGCATCGAGGCTTGATTCTCGGTTCTCGTGCCAGCGTTGAGCAACGGACAAGAATGTAGCCGCGCCTTCAGGCATCATGTCCGCCTTGTTGGCCATCGGATCCTTGCTCTGGGCGAGCAACTGTTTGGCCGCACAACGTTTTTCGCGCGCAGCAGAAATCCCCAGATCAGGATAGGCACCGAACGACAGCAGCTTCTCCTTGCCGCCGAACCGGTACTTCATACGCCAAAGCTTTGAACCGTTTGGCTGCACCAGGAGGAACAATCCCTCACTGTCGGCCAGTTTATAGGCACGGTCTTTTGGCTTGGCGTTTTTGGCTTCCAACTCTTTGAGAGGCATTGGGGGTATCGCTCCATTTGCGTACCCCGAGAAAATACCCCCAAAATACCCCCACGCCAAATCTGGCTGCATGCGGAAGCGCTCGGCTGCACATGGACGCGAATCACCCGCAACCCCTAGGAATTCTGCGATTTTCCGGAAGAATCCGGAAGTCTGTGGAAGCTTCCGGAAAAGGGGATGGTAGCGGAGGAACGTTACCGCCTAGACAGTCCGCTCAAGAAATTCCGGGTCTGACCGGCCAAACACCTTCCAATCGTTGCGCCCATGAGGCTTGACCGACTCGCCATATGTTCTTCATACGTTCACGCATTGGAGGACATCATGGAACGCATAGAGGACGTGCGCGACGCGGTCGCGTGCGCGCTGGAGGCGCGCGGGTTGAGCAACCGGCAGTTCATTTCAGAGATCAGGGAGGGGAAGCGGGACGACGGTCCCTTTATGCTGGGCGCGCTTGCGTGGGCGCAGCGTGAGGCTCGCCCGCCGGCCGAGTAATGGCCCGCTACAAGGATGGCATGAAGCTCGCCACCTGCCTGTTCGAGGCGGCGGCATGGCACTATGGCGTGAAGGCCATCTGCCAGTGCGGCCATGCGGCGATCTTCGATCCGCATGGCCTTTGGTATCACTTTCATCGCCACGGCATGGACGAACGTCTCGGCCGCGTCCGCGAAAAGCTGTGGTGCCGGGAATGCGGCCGGCGCCATGGAAAGCGGGTTCGACCCGTCAAGCTGGAGATGGTCCGCGAAATGCCGTCCATCACCCTCCCCCTACCCGACCAACGGGAATGGAAAAGGGTCGTCAATCGGTTCAGGGGCTAGTCAGGCTGTGAGATTGCAGGACCCGCCGGCTATTCCAAGGAATTGTAATTGCAAAAGCCCTAGATTGGGCATCTCGGCATACTGGTCGTCACAGCAGGACTGTTTAGTGACCCGGTGCCGCGATAGTCACTGCCTACTACCAGACACCATCCCGAAGGCGTGTCCGCTCGGCGCTTCATCGGGCCACCATAAGCCGAGACCAGAACGGGTTGATTGGCTGGGATAGCCAGTGCCTTTGGCACCGCGATGGCCTTGACGGTTTGAACCATCGGCTGGCCCGGGCTGGGTGACACGGCAGGAACCGGCGCCGTGGCCGGTGCCGGATCGCGGTACACCGTCGTGAAGGTCGGCGCAGGCGTGCCCATCTTCACCACCTGGAACTCGAACGGATAGGTCTCACCGTTCATGCTGACCATGATCCGGACGCGCTTGGGCAGCCGCTTGTCCCGCAGCTTCGCCAGCACCACCTTGCCTGCGTAGCTGTTGCCGGGATCGACCGTCGTCAACTGCATGACATTCTCGCCCAGCGCATCGGTCGTGCGGTCGAGCTGGTCCTGGACGGCGTTGATCGCGAAGCCTGTCATGGCTCCAATCTCGGCCGCTCTATAGGCGGCATAGGGGCTGTAATAGCGGCTGGTATAAGTCGAGGTGCCCCAGGGGGAACTGTAGGTACTATGATAGGTCGTCGGCTGCGAGGCACTATACGCGGCAAGACCGCCCAGAAATGCCAGACCGATTTTCTGCCACCGCGCTCGATCCTGCTCCTTCTTGATCAGCTCCTCGACCGTCATGACCTTGTAGGGACTGCCGTCGACCGCCGCCGTCACATTTTCGATGCCGACATTCACCGGCGCACCGGCCCGATTAAAGACCGCGACGGTGAAGACAAGGCTCCCGCGATCGATGGTGAAGGGTGAGACCTGCACCGATCCAAGCTGCTGATGCAGGTCCAGAGTGGGCTTGCCCTTATAGTAGCGGACCGACTCCTCTCCAGTCTGGATTGCCTGAATAAGAACCGGGCTACCCGCGGTCGCGGGCACTATCGGCGCGGCAACAGCCGCCAGCGCCACAATAAGCTTCAAATTCCGCATGTCGCTCCACCCCCAATGCAACAATCTGCCAGTGCGACTCGGTTTTATTTCAGGGGGATAGTGGCCAAGCGGCTGCGCAAGCGGAATATATCCAAGGTGATAGTTAAATTGCCCGCTCTGTCAGCCCAAGCCCACCAGCCTGAGGATCGCCTTTGCGAGCTTGCCTGCGGCGTTCCACTTGAAATCGTTGAATATGCTTTGGACCAGAGCACGACCAATGTCCTCGACCTCATCGAGCGCCGCGTTCAGTCCTCCATCGGTGAGAAATTCGACGACCAGCGGTATAGTGTTGGAAAGGACCGCCTCGAACTTTTCCGCGCCGGTCATGCTCTTGGAGGACATCGCCTCGATGTCGATGGCAACCGCCTCTCCTATTTTCGTCTGCTTGAGCGCCAGCACCGCCTTGGCGGTTTCCGTCGGCACGATCGCCATGGCGACCGCCGCGGCGGCCTTCAGTTCATTGAGCTTCGATTTTGAGATGATGCGGATTCCGAACATGGCACTGCTCCTCATGATGAAAAGGGATGGAGGGGACCGGAGCGCTACGGCTGCTCCGCGGCTTTCTGGATCGCGTCGACCGTATCTTCGCCCAGGCTCTCAACGGTGTTGCCGCCCAGCTTCAGCTTGAAGGTGCGCCGGCCGAGGATCGCGGAGAGGCCCGTCAGGACGATGCCGATCAGCACCAGGCAGCCATAGCCGAAATAGGCAGCAGGCCATGGGCTGGAGGACTTTTCCGCGATGACGGTGAGCGCGCTCCCGGCGATGACCGTGCAGGCAACGCCGCCCGCGCCGAGGAAGACGATCCCGATCAGGCGGCGCCAGTCGCTGGCTGACCAGTCGGACGTATCCGGCAGCAGGGTCATGCCTCATTCCTCGACACAGGCGCGCTGGAAACGCCGAGACGGACAGGGCCGCCGACAACGGGGACGCCACGGGGCCAGCGCCGGGCGATGCAGCGGCTCTTGGCCAGTCGCATGATGCTGACCCGGTCCCCCTGATTGCCGCCGATGACATGATAATGGGTGGCATCCTCCCCCACATAGAAGGCGACATGGCCACCCCCTTCGCGTTCGAAGACAAGGATCGCCCCCGGCGAAAGGAAATCAGCCGCCAGATTGGCGCCCCACATGGCCCATGCCTTCGCACGTACCCCGACCTTCATGCCGGAAAGATCGACGCCGCCAGCGCGCAGGCAGTGCGCCACGAACAGGCCGCACCAGGGCACGCTGTCGGCGTTGTAGACGATGCCCAGCACCTTCAGGCCCAGCAGCTTGGCCCAGCCGAGGATCGTCGCACTGTTCGCGATCCCGGCCGCCTCGCGCGTACCGAGAAGTTGCCGCGCAGCCACGAGCCATGCGGGATCTGTCGAACCCATAGCATTCTCCCATAAAAAAAGGCGCCCATGGCGCCCTGCATGTCGATGATGTGCGAACTCTATCGGCCGTCGGCCGCGTCGATCCGGCCGAGCGCCGCCGCCATGTCGTCGGGCACGGTCAGGCTGACCGGGAAGGCTTCCGCGAGAATCTTCTGAGCCTGCATCAGCGCCGTTGATTGGGGATGCCGCTGGAGCAGTTCGGCGGCGACGAGGTGGAAGGCCATGCGCCACTTATCGAGCGCGGCCGTGTGCTGGGCCACCTGCCGCTCCAAGCTCTCCATGCGGTCCTCCAGCTTGGCGTCGAGTTCCTTCTCGCGCCGCTCCAACTCATCGTGCCATTTGTCGAGCTTCGCCGTCCGCGTGTTCGCCCGCGCGTCACGCCAGTTCAGCAGCCAGCCAAGTCCCTTCCCGATCGCGACCGCCGCCGCGACCAAGCCGGCGACGACACCCCCGACCTCGCCCGACGATATTCCACCTGCCCCCGGATCAGGCATAGCCGCCCCCTTTTTTTTCAGCTTATGACGATCTGCCGCCGCCGCCCGGTCGGCGGGGTCTCATCGATCAGGGCGAGGTAGGCAGTCTGCGCCGTCACCTCCATCCGCACCGACGTGATCGCCAGGTACACGGTCTCCGTCGATACGACTGCGCCGGGCTGGGCGAGCGCCAGATAGGCGGCCTGGCTGGCTACCGTGTCCGTCACGCGGCGCTCTCATATCCAGCCTCGGCCGCGTTCCAGCCCGACTGCGTCCAGGGCGAGCTGGTCGCCGGGTCATTGTCATAGCGCATGCCGATCGCGCCGAAACTGGTGCCGATTCCCGAAAGATTGCCCGATGAATAGTCGGTGCTGGCCGACCGGAGCGTCGATTTGATGTTGGATGGCGACGATCCGTCATTCTTGGCGCGCAGGAAGTGAAACACAGCCTTGATCGCGAAGCCGGTCGGCACCGTTACGTCGCCCATCGCATAGGTCTGCTTTACGCCCGCCGATGTCGTGCTGTCGACCGTCGCGTCGGAGTTCACCGCCTCGTTGACGTTGGTATAGGCGCCCGTCCACCCGCTGTTGGTCCCGGCGCCGCTCGCCCGCGAATATTTGACCTTGCCGTTGATGGTCGAGATGCCGCGCGACGCCATCAACTGGCTGATGCGCGTATTGAAGGATGTTGTATGGCCCGTATGCCGGACCGATCGCACCGAGGTCAGGCTGGCCTGGGTGAAGGTCACGGGTCCGGCAACCAGGCTGTTGTCCAGCGACACCTCGGCGGAATGGGGAGAGCCAAGCGTATATTTCAAGTCATATTTATACCGCACGGTCGATGACACCGACCATGCGCTGCCCAACAGCGTCCAGACGGGCGAAGCACCCGTGCCGCTGTTGTAATAGAGGCCGTGGGAATCCGCCGCCACCGCGCGGATCGCCAGCCAGGGGAAGCCGGAACTGTCGTAAAGGCCCGCGATGATCGCGCCGGTCGAGACGGTGCCGCCGGTCTTATAGAATTCGAAGTGCACATAACCGGTCTCGCCGGTGACCACATCCGTGTCGGCGAAGGAGGAATTCTTGAAATTGTAGCTGATCGTGACCGCCGACGACATGAAGAGCGAGCAGTCGGCATAGGTGCTGTCGAACGAACCGGCGGTCGTGTCTTCGGTGGGGGTGCCTGCGACGAGGGTCACGCTGTCGAGCCTGCCGCCGGCAAAGAGGATTTCATTCGCCATCAGAATGTTCCCTTCAGGGTAAAGGTGTATCCGACCGCGCCCGAGTCCGGCGTCGCCGATCCGAACACCTCCAGAATGTCGGTCCCGCCGATGATCGACACCGTCGTGCCGCTGGTCGCAAAGGTGATCGTCCCGCTGGTCGAAATGGCGATGCTGCCGACCGAAGCCCCGTTTTTCTTGACGTCCATCGTATAGGTCGACGCAGGATTGGATGAGCCCGCGCTCGTTTTCTTGTATGTCGCCCCTGCAAAATCGTCGGCGAAGAGGACGGTTTCCCCAGCGGCGGGCGTCCAGGCGAGCAACAGTTCGCTGAGCGTCGGGGCGGACCCGACAACCTGGAAGGATACGGCACGCACATTCGAGGCCACCGGCACGACATCCCAGCCGGCACCGTCATGATAGATCGTCAGATCCTCATCCCGCACGTAGAGGTGAACGCCCTCGACGGCGACGTCGATGAAAATCCAGCCGTTGCTGGCATCCTCGCCCTTGGCGACCGCCAGCATGCCCGCCTCGCCCGACCATGCGCCGGTGGGCGAGGTCGCCACCAGATAGCATGCGCCGTCGTCGCAGGCGCCGGGCGGCGCCGTCAGGTTCCGGTCTTCTATGATCGCCCGGGTGGCAAAGGCATCCAGGCCGCGCATGGTCGGATTGACGGTGTTCCATGGCGTGGCCTGCGCCTCCGCCCATTCGGAGCCGCCTGTGCGTGGCAGGTTCATGCTTTGTCCTTTTAGGCTGTGATCGAGAGGGGAAAGCCGCGCAGAGAAAGCACCGGCGACACCTGGTAGAGGTTGACGCTCAGACTGGTCTGGGGCGCCCCGAAGTCGGCCGTCTGCTGTGCGCTGCTATAACCCAGCGGCAGACTGCTGCCGGTGATGGTCCGTACCACCGCCGCACCATCCAATATATCGCAGGACCAGCTCTCGCTTGTTTCGCCCAGCGGCACGTCCTGGCCATCGATATTGGCGCCGCCGATGCGGGTGCGACGAACCGCGTCGATCGACCAGTCGCCGGTCCCGGTGTCGAGCAGCAGTTCGCCATGGACGGGAGAATAGGGCTTCTGCGCTGCGGCCGTGAAGGTGCGCCATTCCGCCCGCGCCGTTTCCTCCTCGCGCCCCTGACTAACCGTCTTGTAATAGTCGGTGTCGCCAATCTCCGACGCGCCCATCGTCTTTTTGACCAACGCCGTGTCGATCAGCAGGAAAGGCGCGCCTGCGAGCTGCGTTCCGATCTGCTGTTCCGTCCCCCGGCGCCCCCGGAGGAAGCCGGAGAGCGTGTAGGTTCCGTCCCCCTCCAGCGTAGCGGTCGCGAACTGGACATATTCGGAGCCGATCAGCGCGAGGTTGAGCGTCGCATCGTTCAACAGTTGATCCATGGTGACGCTGGTCAGCAGGCCGTTCTGAACGGCGACGTTCACGCTGTTGCCGTTGTCCGGCACCCATGGCAGCGCATCTCCCAGCGAACCGTTGCAGTAGCCCCAGGTCGCCGCGCTCTGGTAGGAGATATAAGCCCAGTCCGGCTCATATTCGTCCTCGTCGCCGGTGTCGCTGACATAGACGGTTGCGCCGGTCCAGAAGACGCCGGAGGAATAGGGCGCGGCTGCCACCAGCATGAAGGGCGTCGGATCGTCCGCCGCATCGGTGGGCAGCGGCACGTCGAGGATGAAGCCTTTGGAAATCGAGGGCACCTGGATGCGCTCGGCCGTGCGCGAATCCAGCGCCGCCCCTCGGCCAGCGCTGCGGCCGGCCAGAGATGGATTGTCGCGGACCCATCGGGTCTCGGTCACGCGGTCGGCGCCGATGCGGGTGGAGACGCAACGACCGATCCGAGTCAGATCGTCGAGATTGAGCGTATAGACGCTTCCCGGCGTGATCCTGCGAAACCTGTCTGACAGGGAAAGGTCGTAGCTTTCCTTTTCCGCATGCTGCCGCCGCATGAAGCGGTCGACCAAATGGCGGGCGTTATCCGCATCGGTTGCCATGTTCCGCATGTCGATCGGCGTGATCCGCTTCGTCCTCACCGCGTCGGCGGCGCGGGCCGAGACGGCGAGATTATCCTGCTGATCCTTGTCGACATCAGCAAAGGTCATGGTGACCTGCAACGGCAGATCCTCATCCTTCGCCTGGTTGACGGCAAACCGGGATTCCCCCGTTGGTACGATCTTTCCCGACGGAACGTCACCCTCGACCGTCCCGCTCCGGGGACGGAACCGAACGATGAAGTCTTCCGAGACGGGATCGATGTCATGCGCCTCCAGCAGCGGCGAAAGGATGGACTTCGCCACCCCTGCCGTGAAACTGAACCCATCGATCGTGTCGGTGCACAGCGCGGCGTTGTAATCGTCAGATCCGGCATCTGCCATTCCGCTGACCATGTCGATGCAGGCCGCAATCGTCACGCCATCACCGTTGATTCGGTCCAGATAGCGCCAGGTGATCACCAGAGAGAACTGCGGGAAGCAGATAAGGGCATGGTTCAATGGATCATAGATGACCCCATCCGCATCCTCCGCCTTCCAATCGGCAAATGTGACGGTACGGACGACCTGCAAGGTTGAAAGGGAAACCTCCGCGCCGTTCAGCCAGATCGTGGGCGAGCCGGGGAACAGGTTAGCCCATTGCTTCGGGGTGTTGTAGGGATCGCCGCCGCGGGCAACCGAATCCACGATAGTCAGGGTCTCGTCTTCAATCTTGACCAGCAGGGCATTGTTCCAGTGAACGATGAAATGCCCGTCATAGTGCGCGATTTCCGCTGGCGCGCCATTGGCGAAGGCGCCGACATTGAGGTGCGCGAAGCCAAGCGAACCTGGTCGCGCACCGCTATCCACGACCCGGTAAAGAAACAGATCGTCCCAGCTTCCGAAGAAACCAGCCCTGCTGCCGACCACCCAGATGTCTCCATAGCTGTCAGTGCAGGCCCCCCGCGTCGTCCAGGAACTGCCGTCACCGATCGACGGCGTGGAAATTGTCACGACGCCGCCCACCCCGCTGATCGAGCAGGTGAAGAAGTAGGAAATAAAGGCGGATCCCATGGTGACCACATGCTCGCCGCCATTGCCGTCCTGAAGGACCCTCAATCCATCCTGGAAAGGCGCAGCACCGACCGTGGCCACGCCGGCGAAGTCAGGATTGAAGGCGACGATGCTGCCGCCGCTCAGCGCGTACACGGCGCCGTTGTTCGTGACCCCGAACACATCCTGCACGCCGACGTCGACCGCCAGGGTTCCCGCGATCATCCGCGCCCTTGCCGCCACATCCCACAATTCGAATGAGGAATCCTGCGCCCACATCATGATCGAGCGATCAGGTGAATAGGTAAATCCCCACAAGCGGTTACCGGGAACCGAAACCTCGAAGGTTTCCCATGGATAGGCGGGCACGGGATTGCAGGTCGCCTCAATCGTCGGCTGTGGCAGTCGATTGCCGAACTTCTCCAGCGGGATGTCCTTCAGCACCACCATCGCCTGCCCGCGATAGGCGGGACAACTGCCCTCACCGTGAAGCGCCTCTACGGTTTGCAACATGCGAGGGTCCGGCTCCTGGTCCTCCCCGCCAAGATAGAAGGTGAAATAGGGATTGTTGACCGTTGCCTGCCCACCAACCGCAAAGGCAGTACGTGACGAAACGAAAGGCATGATCGGTCCAGCGCCGGTGACATCGAACACCAGATGCTTGTCGAGCCAGATGCGGGTCACCCCGTCGATAGGATGATCGGCAATGTGGTTTGCCCAAGTGCCGTAATATTTATACTCGGTATATTTGCCCCCCTTGGTCTTCCGCCTCTTCTTCACCTCATGCAGGTCTTCCGCGAATAGAAAGCTGCAACTTTCGAACCGGCGCGTTCCCAGAAAATAATTCTTACTGTCCCCCGGATCGCCAAGGCTGACGGTCCGGTCGTCGAGACGCGGACCTTCGATCTTTCGAGAAGCCTGAAGGCCCATCTGCCCCGCCGTGAGGACAAGGGTGAAACCCAGCGAGACCGGATCAGCCATACACAGCCTCCTCGGCGGCTAGCAGCGAGGGGAAAGCCCACGCCGAATCCAGTTCCCGCTGCGCCCTGCCCACGGTCCAGGCAGCCGAAACGACCTGTTGCATTCCCGCGCCCCAACAATGAACCATTCGACCGCCCTCGACCATCAAACCCAAATGCTGGGGCTTCCCGCGGACGCGCAGCAGCAGCACATCGCCCGGGCGCGGAATGGCGACCTGCCTCAGCTCGCTTTCAAGTCCACGCCGCAACAGCGCGACGTCCACGCGCGGGCCATAATTGGCGAGACAGGCATGGAATCCCTCTGCCTCGGGCAATCCGCAGGCCCGCGCGACGCCGACCACCAGCCCCTTGCAGTCGCAACCGCGACCCCGGACGCTCGCCTGCTCATGATAGGGCGTCCCGATCCAACGCCGCGCTTCCGCCACGATTTCCGCTCTGGTGACCATCACGCCCCTCCCGTCGGGCCGCGCAGCACCTGGTCGCTGCCCCGCTGATCCGGCTCGCCCCGGAAGTTCCAGGTGTTCGCCCAATCATCCCGGCAAAAGGTGCGCGTGTTCTGGCATGGCCGCCGAATCACCAGCGTGTCGCCGGGCGAAGGCAGCGTCGCCATGCCCGCATAGAGGGCGACGGTGCGGGTGGTGGCGATCCAGTCGAAAATCTCGATCTCGGGATCGGACGCCAGCGCCCCGCTGGTGAAAGCGACCCGGCCATAATTCAGTTCATCGTTCACGGTGCCGATCGGCAACACGGCCAAGGTGAAAGTCAGATCATCGGAGACCGTCGCGACCACGGCCTCAATCGTGGCCGCCTTGATGCAGGTCCATTCCGCGCTGCCATCCGCGACCGTGGCGCCCAGCGTCGTGGGCCATGTCGGCTCCGATGCGCCGGTGGTGCCCGCCGCCGAACAGACATAATGGAAGCCATTGAACGTCGTCGGCCGAACGAAACTTCCGACCCCGGCATCCCATGCGCCGCGCTCCTCGACGGCGAGGGATGCGGCCCATGGCGCCGGCAGCAACGGATATTTGCAACGGGAATCGCCAAAGGTGGCCGAACAGTAGGGCGAGGTCACCCGGCCGATTTCCTGATTATAGCTAGCCGTGTGACCCAGCCCTTCCAGGGAGAAGGAGCGGCCCTTGACCATCGGCTGACCCAGCTTCCCGCCGAGAATCTTGATGACGCCCGATGTGAGCGACCTGTGGTTCACCTCAAAAAGCCTGAAGCGCGCCTTATTCCAGCGCCCTCCTAGAATATCTTCCGCCGTAAAGAGCGGCCCCAAAGGTCCGCTCGCCTGAAAATTATCGGCCCCCATTCCGGCGGAAAGCACGACCTCGGACATGGTGAGGCCGCCTGAATAGGCCAGCATCCCGTCACCGATGTCGATCGACAGAGTGCGATCATGTGTCGTCAACCCGACGCTCGCGCCGTTTGCCGCGTCAATCCGCAGGCACCAGGCCAATGATCGCGACGAAGAGGCGAGATGCGAGATCAACTCCGCCGGAATCGTCCTGCTCATGCGCGCACTTCCTCCAGCGGCACGCTGCCGGCGCTGCGGCTGTTGATCGTGTCCCAGCTGATGCGGAGCAGATCATCCTCGAAATGCACGGGCACATCGAACTGGAAGCCGGCGGTGATGGCCACGCCGAGAGCCGGAGCCGAGGTGAAGGTGACGATCCCGGTCCCCCGGTTGACCGACCAGCCGGTGGGCGCGGCCACGCCATTCTTGGCGATGAGCAAGGTCCCCGCGACCGGCCAGAGCACCGGCACGTCGATCGGGCTGACGGCATCGGCATAGCGCTTCACGAGCTGGAAGGCGGTGGTCACGCCATCACCGGTGCCCAAAGGCTGATCGGTCATGGCCGCTGCGGAATTGCCATCCGCCTTGGAGGTATAGTCGATCCAGTCCTTGAACAGGAACGACCGGGACGCCCCGCGCCGCGCCGCATGGAAAGCGCGCAGCAAGGCAATGTCCTCGATCGTTTTCACATTATGGGAGATTTCATAGCGGCGAAGCGGGAACGCCCAATTCTCGTTCCGCTCCGTTCCGCCATCGTCGGTCTTCACAGACTCGGTCGAGAATTCAAAGCCGCCATTGGACCCTTTCGACCACTTCTCCGGCAAGCGCACATCGTCCGTCATGCCAAGCCCCTCCGACGATAATCATCCTGTTGCTCGGCCTGCCGCCGCGCGACTTCCGCGCCAGTCCGGCGACGGTCCGGCGTGGCGGGCATGTTCCAATTGTTGACGATCGTCGGACCGCCGCCGCCGCTTTCCTGCCGCCGCGGCGAACCGCCGCGCAGCAGCGTGCGGAAGGCGCGGGCCTGCGAGCGGTCGAGCACTTCCTCGTCGAGCTGAAGCACGGCGGCGAACTCGTCGTTGCGCAGCGTGCCGTTATGCAGGCGCGGCAATGCGCCCATGTCGAACGGCATAACCCGCTGCTTGCCGCCGGGTCGCACCGTGCCGCCATCGTGATAGATGCCGCCCAGCGTCCCGCCATAGACAGCATCGGTGCCGGCGCTGGTCACGGGTCCGCCGCCGATAGCCGGTGCCACCAGCTTGGCGCCCAGGCCGAGGACCGTGCCGAGGAAGCCACCGCCGCCCGACACCGACCCACCGGCCGCCATCGCAATCAGGCTGTTGAAGGCGGAGCCGAGCTGCGCGGACTGGCCGCTGATGGCGTTCATGCCCTCCGCCGCCTTGGCTGCTTCGGTGCCGACATCGGCCAGCGGATCGACCACGGGCGACCCACCGGCCACCGCCACGCGAGTCAGCGCATCGGCAGCCATGCCGGCCGCGGTCGTCAGCCGCATGAATTCCGGCTCCGCCTGGATACCGAGCTGCTGCGGCAGTCCCGGCAGAATGTCGGTCTTCGCCTTGGCGACATTCTTCTCGACATCGTTGCCGGTCAGGCCGTCGACGAATTTTGCGATCGGCGCCTCGACATTCTGCGCCAGCAGCCGCTCCAGCGGCAGCCGGATCAACTCCATCAGCACGTCGCGGGCCGTCCCGCCGTTCAGCACGATATCGCTCAGCGTGCGCCCTACGTCATGGCCGAAACCTTCCCACACCCGGCTGCCCATCCTGCCGGTGTCGACATAGTCCTGGGCAAGCTGCTTCATCCGGCGACTGAAGGTAAAGGCGCTGATGGCGCCGCTATCGAACGCCGCCTGCACATTGGCGACCTCCTGCGCGATTCGCTCCAGCGGCGTGCGGGTTTCGTCGAATAGCTGATTGGCGATGCGCTGCCGTTCCTGAAACAACTTCTGCGCCTGCGCCGCGTCATATTCTGCGGCGGCATATTGCCGCACCGCATCGGTCTGCTGGTTGACGATCGCCGTCGCTTCGGCGCGGGCCTGGGCTTCGTCGAACTGTCCTTTCGCCGCCAGCTTGCGCGCCGTGACTTCCTTTTCGACCAGATCCATCGATATGCGGCGCGCCGCGGCGTCGATCGTCTGTTGACGGACGACCGCTTCCAGCGCGTCACCCTCCAGCCCCAGCCGGGCCTGCGCCTCATCGGCCCGCTGCTTGTAGCTGGCGATCACCTCATCGTTCGACTGCTTGATGCGGTCCGCCGCCTGCCGGGCCTGCTCCGCTTCGCGGGCGCGTCGTTCGGCTTCCCGCTCCGCGTCGGACTTGCCGCCTCTGCCAGATCGGGAAGGCCGGTCCGGTTTCGCCATCAGCGCCCGCGCGGCGGCATCGGTCGCAAGGCCCTGCGCCTGCCGCCCCATGGCCAGCATGTTGTCGATCGGCGTCGCGAAGGGAGAACGGATTTCCTGTTCCTGCTGCTGCCCTCGCGCCCAGCGGTAGAAGTTGGCGACACGCGTGCCGAAGTTTGCGACGCGGTCCGCGGTCCGGTCGATGGCGTTGGCGATCCCATCAAATAGACTGATCAGCCCGCTGGTGACGCCGGAACTGTCACCGATCCGGGTCAGCATGCGGTCCCACGCCTCGCCCACCGACTGCGCCGATTCGTCCAGGCCGCCCGACCCACTGGCCGCCCGCGCGAGGCCCTGAATATAGGCCTTCTGCGCCTCCGCAGTCTTGCCCGCTTCCGCAAGACGCATGACGGTGATCTGCAATTCGGGATTGGTATCGGCCAAGGCGGTGCGCAACGCCTCTATATCGTCGCGGGCGAGCGCGCTCAGCACGCTTCCCATTTTCTCAGCCCATTGGGTGATCGCCTCCGGATCATCCCCCAGATCGCCGGCGACGCTCAGCGCTTCGTTCAGCGTCTCGCGGGCAAGACCCGGCACCTTCGCCAGAGTGGCCGCAGCCTGGAGTGCGGTCTTTTCCGTGGCAATGCTGGTGCGCGCCGCCTTGTCCGCGAACTGCTCCAGTTCTTCGGACGTTGCCGCAGACACGTTACCGGTGAGTTCGATCTGCCGGTTGAAGGCTTCGAGGGCCTTGTGGTGCTCGTCAGAGGCGTCGGCCACCTTATAGGTCGCGACCCCAAGCGCAACGATGGCCACGCCGGCGAGGCCCGCGGCGCGCCCCAACGCCACCAACCGCGCCTCAGCAGCAGCCGAACGGGTTGCCAGATTCTCCAGCGCCTGCGCACCCTGCGCATCGTCGATCGCGGCTTCAGCTTTCGATACGGCGTCGGCCACATAGCGGCGCCGCTGCTGCCGCACCGATGACGGCGAATCACTGCCATTGGGGAACAAGGCCCGCGCTTCCGACCGGGCGGTGCGGCGGCGCTCCGCAACCAGCGCGGCGGACTTCTCGGCGTTCGTGAGGCGGATAACCGCCTTCTCCGCGTCCAGCGCTTCCTGGCTGATGTCGCGGAACGCCTTGCCGCCCGCGTCGCCCACCCGTTTGAAGTCGCGCTCCGCATCGGTAATCCCGACGATGCGCAGCGCCAGGTTCACGGCGCGGGAAGGAGGAGCCATGCGGTCAATCCTTTCGGGTCTTCCGATCGCGGGCGGCCTGGAGATCGGCCCAGGCCTTCAGCACGATGCTGACGGCCGCGACGGTCCAAGCCGATTGCGCGAGCGCCCCGCCCTCTTCGGGCAGCACGCCGTCGCGCCACAGCCGGGCAAGCCGCACGATCAGCGCGACTTCGTCGTCGACCAGATATTCGGGATGCACATGCAGCCAGCGGACGCCCGCCGGCTCCTGCGCGATGAAGGAGTCGCCGCGCAAGGGACTGCGCGGGGTATATTCCTCGCCGCCGTCATAGGCCGCCGGGTCGAAGGCCCAGGCGGCGGCGATGATCAGTTTTTTCTTGTGACCTCATCCGGCGCCAGCAGGCCCAGCGCGAAGGTGCCCAGGTGCAGCCGGTGCTGGGCGGGGATGCTCTGATACCCCTCCTCGATCATCAGCCCGTCGGCATCGCGCGGGAACGTCCTGCCGCCAATCTCGACCAGCAGCAGGCGAACAGCGTCGATCCGGCTGATCTCCTCCCAATAGTCGGCATCCGCCTTCAGCTCCGCCCAATCGGAACTGTGACGGTCGAGATTCGCCTCGATCGCCAGCACATCGGGATAGAGCGCCGCCATTTCGGCGCGGCGTTCCGCCTGCTGCTGCTCGAACAGCCTGGCGCGCGCCTCCAGGTCCGGTTCGTCGATCTTGTCTTCATCGAGCGGCACCAGCAGGTCGTACCAGCGTTCGATGATCTCGGCCTGGCGGGTGCCCTCCACCGCATCGCCAGCGGCTTCCCCGATCCGGCGCGCGCCTTCGGCGCCGATCGTCCGATATTCCAGCAGCGAGGGGCGACGCACCCGCGCCATGCGCAGCCGCCGCCGCATCGCGGGCAGGTCGTACAGGTCAGGGCGGCGGAATGCATAGTCCACGCCGCCCAGCGTCTTCACATGGCGATGGTTGTTCAACACGGTCGTCATGCGCGCCTCACCAGAACAGCAGATAGACCCAGCTATCGGGCCCGACCGCTTCGAAGGGGAGGCCGTCTGCGGCGATGCCGTCCAGATCCTCTTCCTCATTGCCGGTATAGGCGATCGCCGGGATGAACAGGGAAATGCGGTTGCCGTCTACCTCGCCCCAATTGAGCCACAGCGGCTTGGTCGTCCCGGCCACCATGTCGCCCCAGGCATTGCGCTCCGACAGCGTCTTCATCTGCGGGTTGATCCGGCCCGTGGCCCGCCGATCGGTGACCCGCGCGACGTCATAGCCATATTGCTCGTCGGGGCAGTCGGCCTGCGTCAGCACATTGCCCCAATCGAGCGTGAAGTTGCGGAAGCAGACCCGCGTCCCGTCGAGGAAGGCGTCGGCGTCGCGCAGCGGACGCGGACGGGTGGCGTCGAACACCCCGGCCGCCGGATTCGCCACATCCTCCGGATCGCTCAGCTTGCCGCGCACCGTGAAGGTGAAGCGGCCCGTCTGACGGGTCTGGATCGCAAAGGCGCAGTTCGCGGCGCCGCCCATCAGCTTCTTCAGGATCGCGTTCCCGACGCCCGAATTCTTCTGATAGACATAGCTGGTGATGTTCTTCAGCGCTGTCGACGCCGGCACGTAGAGATTGCCCGCCTTCACCGAATAGGTGGTGGTGGCGTCCGGTGCGGTGTCCCAATCTGGATAGACCGACGCGACCTTGGTGGTGGTGTTGTACCCGGTGATGACGCGGGTCTGGCCGGAACCGACGCCGCCGGTCGTCACGATCACGAAGCCCTTGAGGTCCGTCGACGGCGCGCCCGCCGCCAGCGTGATGCTGGCCGCCGCGCCGGCCTGCGCCGTGCCGGTGCTGGCCGCCGCCAGGGTGGTGAGGCCAAGGGCTGACGCCTTCAGATAGGGGTCCATTTCCGGCGGCGTGCCGGGCGTGCCCGAACCCTTGGCGAAGATGCGCTGGCTGTGCTCGACATAGCCGCCACCGACAATCGACTGCGGGCTGTCGAGCGAACCCGTCACCTCATTGGTGCGCTCCAGCTCCATATTCGGCGCGACGCGCGGTTCCTCGCACAGCACGGCGTCGGCCGACGGGGTGGGAGAGGCATCGACGCCGGCGGTGGTTTCCACCTTCGCCAGCACCAGGCGGTTCTTGATCAGGAAATCACCCATCGGTCACAGTCCTTTCAGATTGAAACGTCGTGTCAGGACGCGGCCTTGCCGCGTCGGCCGTGCGGCAGATGACCATCGCTGCCGTCGCCCTGCGCACCCTCGCCTGTACCGGCCTGCGGCACCTCGACCATTGCGCTGTCGACGCCGCTGCGCGTCTGAGCATCGACGTTCACCACCTCGCCATCTTCCCCGATCACATGCGTGTCGCCGCTGCGCGGGGTGAAGCTCATTCCCTGCTTGTCACCCATAACTGCCTCCTTCCGTTTCACGGCCCGACCTGCGAGGCATCACCCTCGCGGGTCAGAAACCGCGCTGAAAAATCCATGACCAGGCCGCCGATGACCCGCGCGCCTTCCTTGGCGCGGCCGTAAACCGGGTCGCTGCCGCCGCGCGCTTCGATCATCTCGACCAGCCCGCCAAGCTGGATGTCGCTGGGGTCGAGCAGCGCGTTCATCACCGCGACGAAGCCCGCGTCGACCAACGCTTCCTTGCCGAGTCCGGCGGACTCCTTCTCGCGGACAAGAAGGCCGATCGAGAATTCCACCTCATCCTCCTGCACGCCGCCCGAAAGGCCGCGCGGGTCTAGAAGGCCGCCATCCTGCATGAACAGCGCGTTCAACTGGTCGTCGCCCAACGGCTCGCTCGGATTGCGCACAGCCGTTGCCCATTCCAGCGCGTCCCTGACCGCCACGATCTTGGCGAAAACCGCCTGAAAAATCTGTTCGCGGACGCTGCTCATGCTGCCGTTCCCGTCGTGCCGCTCTGCCCCAGCAGGGCGAGGAAGTTGTTTTCAAGCTCCGGTCCCGCAGCAGCGAGGATGGTTTCGATCCCGCGTAGCGACGCCGGGAAGCGCAGTTCGTCGACCAGCGTCGCCAGCAACACCACCCTGCCGCCGCGCTGGCCGCCTGCGCCGTTCTTGAAGGCCCGCATCAGGAAGGATTTGCCGTCCTCCCCCTTGCGGATGAAGATGCGGCTGCTGCCGAAATCACCGACCTGGCCCATCAGTGAACCCGGCGCCTTTCGGTTCGGGATCTTCAGCTTGCCGCCGTCGCGGGCCTCCAGCGTGCCGCCCTGTATATGCAGCACCAGGAAGTCGATGAAGCTGCCCGGTCCCTTGCCTCTGCCCCATTTGGAATAGACCAGGCCGGTATATTGCCCCTGCGTCGACAGGTCGTTGTAGAATTTCGACTGCGCCGCCGCGTTCGAAACCCGCCGATGATTATTGCCGTGCATTTCCGACCCGCGAAAATGCTGGTCGATGAAGTTGCGGATCTTGGTCTTCACGCTGTTGGTGGTGTGCTCGACCGCATCGACCGCCGCGCCTTTGATGACGATGGCGTCCTGCGCAAGAATGTCGCGCGATTCCTTCTCCGCCGCCTCGCCCGCGATCTCGATCCCGAAGCCGCGTCCGAAACCACGCTCATAGCTGGTCAGCTTGCGGCCTGGGACGAACACCATGGCGTCAGTCCACCAGCACCAGGTCGACCGCCCATAGGAAGCCGGTGTCGTCCAGCTTGGGCTTGCCGATCACCTCCAGCGTTTCGGCCCCCGGCATGGCGTCGCCATATTCATCGACGGGCACCACGATGCGCGCGCCGCGCTGGACCGACGCGACATCGTCGGCATTGATCCAGGCGGACCGTTCCGCACCGGTCGCCCCGCTTTCGCCCACCTCCATGCGGTTCTGGCCCTGCCCGCGATCGTAGATGATCGTGCAGACAGAGCCGGAGCCGCCCGACGGCGTGAACAGCGCCAGCTCCGCGAACTCACTGGTCGAGAAGAAGCTGGCGCGGTCCGCCGCCGATTCAACCGGCACGGTTCAACCGGCCTTGCTGGTCTTTATGAGCGCGATCAGGCCCGGCTTGTCGGTGCCGGGTTCGATCGCCACCTTGCGCAGCAGCAGCACCGCTTCGAGTTCGGCGCCGGACAGCAGGTCAAGGTCGCTGTCGTCGCGGTCAGGCGCCAGAGCATCCCGCTCCTCGATAGCGCCGGAAAGCTTGAGCGCTTCGATGTCGGTCGCCTTCAGGCCAAGCTTCTTGATCACCGCGCTGGTCAGGTGATCGCCCCGCCTGGCGACATGGCGCTCGACAGCGCCTTCCTTGTCCTTGGGCGGCACGCCGCCGCGCAGCTCGCGCGCTGCAACGAGAATTTTCTTCATGGCCATGCAGGCCTCCTGTGATGGAAAAAAGGGGCGACGGTCCGGCCGTCGCCCCAGGGTGCGCAGGGAGAGGATTGCCTGCGATCAGCGGACCTTGACGTAGCAGGTCGCGTTGATACGACCCGGCACGGGGATAGGCGCGGAGGCGCTTTCGAGCAGCTCGGCACCCGAGTCCATGTCGATCCAGTTTTTCGAGAAATAGGCGCCCTTCTCGAAATTGTTGAGCGCATCCTGGACCAAGCCGTAGGCCATGGTGCCCTGGACGCCGCCCTGGCTGATCAGGCAGACGCTATATTGGGGCAGCAGCTTGGCAATGCTGCCCTCATCGTCCTCATAGGTGTCGTTGTAGACATAGAACTCGACATTGCCGTCACGGCCCTTGAACACGGGAGAGCCGGGCAACTGGACGGTCAAGCCCAGCTCATAGGCAACGCTGGTCTGGCCCAGCGTCTTGTCGAGCGCCTTCTGCGCCTTGGGATCCGCGATGTAGAGTTTCCACGCATCCTTGTCCATGACGATCAGGTTGACGGCAGCGCCGCTTTCCTCGCCCACTTCGTCGATCCAGCCGTCGACATCATCATAGGGCGAAACACCGTCCTCGCCCCAGCGATCGGTGGTCAGGAGCTGCTTGGTCAGGGCCGCCGCCCGCTGGAAGTTCACGGTCACAGCCGGATATTTATTGCCGACCAGCACGAGCGATCCGGTGCGGATGATGCTCGCCGCCATCCATTCGCAGCGGCGATCGATCTTCGTGCGATGACCGTTGAGCAGGTTCAGCACGATCAGATCGCGACGCTCGCTGGCGCTCAGCTCGCCCCACGGCCTCTCGCCGGCGAGACGCTTCATGACCTGGTTCGCGGGCACCGGGTTGCGCGGCTTCACGTAGGCCGGAACGATCGATTCCTTCTGATAGCCGCGGGGCTGCTGGACCTCGCCCGGCGAATAGGGCGAAACGAGGGGCGCCATGCGCAGGTCGTCCAGCACGCGGTCGAACGACACCTGTTCGGTGTCGAACTCCATCATGCCGGGGAAAACCGCCTTCATCAGGAAGTTGCCAGGGATGAACAGCGAGTCCACCATGGGCAGCAGCTCTTCGGTGCCGTAGAGATGATCGGCCATGTCACTACCTTTCGAAAAAATGAAACCCCGGCTCCGAATGGAACCGGGGTGCGACCCATGGGGCCTGTTGACGGGGAAGGACGGCGTCAGCCGTCGATGGTGATGCCCTTGTCGCGCAGCCCGGCGCGGATGCTGTCGATCGTGTGGCCGGTACCCAGCGTCAGCGCGGTGCTGGCGAAATTGCCGGTTTCATAAGCGATGGCCTCGACATCGCCGTCGCTGGCGTCGACATCATAGGACAGGATCAGGTCAGGCGTTTCCGACCCGTCGACCGCTGCCGCGAGCGACAGCTTGTACTTGCCCGAACCGGCGGCGTAATCGACGACGATGGGGATACGATCACCGGCAACGAAGTCGGTTCCACCGTCGGCCAGGGTGAAGTTGATGGAGCCGTTATAGGCCTGACCCACTACCCCGGTGCCATCGAGAGAACCGTCGGGCTTGATCACCTCGAACGTGCCTCCATTGGCTGCCGGTTCGATGATGACGAGCAAATAGGTGCCCTCGGGGGCGCCAGCATCCGAGGTGACGGTGCCGATCGAACCGTTGCCCGGCGTGCCCGCCGGCGTTGCGGACACGGCAGCGCCGGGCGTGACGGTGACCGAACCGAGCAGGATCGCGCCAATCACCGCACCCGCGACCAGGTTCTGGCCGGAAAGGATCGTCACCTTGCGCGTGGTGTACTTGCCCGAAGCAAGCAGATGCTTCGGATTGTACGGGGTTTCCTGAGTGTAACCGGCCTGTTCGTAAGCCATGGGAAAATCCTTCCTTCACGAATACGGGCGGCCCCGGAGGGAACCGCCCGATCAATGGAACGATGGGCTTTCGCCCGATGATGGTTGCCTCAGCCCACCTTGCCGGGCAGGCCGGGAATCTTGCCGCGAAGGCGATCGACCGCCGCCTGGCCACGATTGGGCTTGGTTTCGGCGCGACCACCCGCGGGCAGTTCACCGGCCTTGGCCGCATCGGCCTTCGCCGCTTCGGCCGCCGTGGCGACCGCCGCCTTGTTCTCGCGGGCGAGGCCAATGGCATAATCGCCGGCGCTGACGCCCTCACTGATCGCCTTGGTCAGCGAAGCGGAAAGCGTGCTGTCGCTATCCAGTTCGGCCAAGGCCGTGATGCGTTCCCGCTCCGCCGTGGCGGCCGCAGTGGCGGCGGCCTGCGACGCCTCCATTTTGGCGGCGCTCATCTGCGCTTCGGTATAGACCGGCTCGTTACCCGCCGGTGCTTGCGCGTTCGGGTCCATGGTGCTTCCTTTCGTTGATCGCGCACCGGGCGCGGGACGGGCAGCACGTCCGGAATTCCCGCTGCCATTCACGCGCTGCTCGAACTCCGCCATGGAGTCGTCCCAGCTCATGATCTTGTCGACGAGACCAGCGGCAACCGCCTCCTCGCCCATGTAAATCTGGGCCTGCTGTGCCGCGATTGCCTCCGGCTTCATGCCCCTCGCCTTGCCGACATGCGCGAACAACCTGGCCGCCGTCACATCGACCGCTTTCTGGATTCGCGCTGCGACCTCGTCGGGCAATGGCTCGAACGGATTGCCGTCCGCCTTGTGCGACCCGCTGGTGAACAGGCGCACCGCAACGCCGTCCTGCTCCATGGCGCCGGAAAAGTCGGCGTGCATGGTGATGATGCCATTAGAGCCGGCACGGCCCAGCGGCTGCAATGTCACGTCGTCGGCGCAGCACGCGATGGTGTAAGCAGCAGATGCACCAAGATCGCGGATCATCGCCCGCATCGGCTTGGTCCCACGCCGCGCCATTAGGAAGTCGGCAAGCTCAAACAGGCTCGCGCATTCGCCGCCGGGACAGTCGATGTCCATCAGGAGGCCGGCCACCTCGGGATCATTGTCCGCTGCAATCACCTGGGCGCGGATCCCGTCATAGCCGGTGAAACCCGACGACGGACCAATTGCACCATCGTTCTCAGCCACCGTCTCCCCACGAATGGGAACGTGCATGACCCTGTTGTAGATGAAGCCCAACCGATTAGCGCGGTTCAGCGGTGCGACGCGGTCGACGGGACCGCGGGCATCGATCCGTTCCACTTCCGCCTTTGCACGCGCCGAGAGTTCGTCGATACCCAGAGCATCGCCAGTCGCGTTGACGAACAATTGCGATACGTCCAGCCTGGGACCGACCGCACCCAGAACGATTGCCGCTGTCTCGGGCAGCACTGCCAGCGGCGTGCCGAAGAGGCGCGTGATGATGGAGGCGCGCGACCAACTACGCATACTCATGTTCACCCTTCCCTTCCAGGATCGACACCGCCGGCGCCCGTATCGCTGCCGCCGCCCTTCGCGTTCGGAATGGGCAGGCCGCCGTCGACGAAGCGCTTGTGCTCGGCAATCCGCGTCGTGATGTTCGAATCATAATCGCCGCCGTTGAGCCCGGCAGTGATCTGCGCACCCGTCGACCAGCCATGCGCCTCATAGACCTCCAGCGCCTTGGCTTCCTGCGCAGGGTTCAGCGAAATCTTGCCGTCGCCCCGATGGCGCACCCGCGACCATGCGGCACGGCGCTTCGGGTTCGTCAGGAAGCCGGGCATCCGGTAGACGCCACGCGCCACCTGCTCGTACAGCCAGACCTGATAATTGATGTTGCACCACAGCGATGCGAGCCATTCTCGCTTCGGGAAGACGTAGGAAACGTAGAAGGTCTCCAGCGCCCCCCGGCTTGCCGAATAGCTGGCTGTGAAGTGCAGCAGCAGGATTTCATAGGGCACCTTGGTCGCGGCCGACAACTGGCGGACCATGCCGAGAAAGAAGGGATCGAACGCAGGGTTCGGCCGCCCCGGCGATTTGACATCGACTTCGGAGTCGGTGTCGATCTCCAGGACTTGCCCTGCCTCCATGCGAATATTGCTTTGCGGCTTCCTCGGCATGTCGAGACCGTCAAGCCGTCCATTTCCTTCCTCGTCGCCATAGTCGACTTCGGGCATGGAGGATGCCCCAGGCGACTTGTAGACGATCGCCAGCATCGCGGTCATGACCGCCGCGAACAGCTCCGCTTCCGTCAGGTCCGACACCTGACGCAGGATTTCGATCACCGGAGCGAGGACGGGAATGCCCCGCGTCTGCCCCGGTCGCCGCTTCGACTTCACCAGAACGACGGTGGGAAGACCGCTTCTCTCGCCCCACAAGGGCACCCGCACCGTATCCCCGCTCCGCCGGTTGAACCGGCCCGCGGAAGCGCCGTCGGGTGCCTTCCTCAGCACATGCACGGCGATAGGGGCGTTGTACCCATCGACCTCGACGCCATCGGATACGATATTGCCGGTCCCGTTTAGCGCCGTCCCTTCAATATGGCCGTGCGGAGAGACGATCCAATCCGCCTCGACGAGCTTCCACGCCGTGAAGTGATTCCGGCCCGCCTGGTCATCGGCCCAGCATCGGAACGCGGCGATGTCGCCGGATTCCAGCACACCGCGCATGACGATTTCCTGCAGGCCGTATCCGGTCGCCCCCCGCTCCGCGTCGGGATCGGTGGACGACATATAGTCGTCATAGTCCTTGGCGAGCTGCCGATTGAGCGCAGCGGCGGCTTCATCGTTCAGTCCGACTTCGCTCGCGACAATCTCAGGAATTGCCATCAGGCCCGAACCGACCGTGAAGTCGATCGGGCGCTCGATCGCCGCCGTCGCCAGCGGCATGTTCATCGCTGATTCGCGCGAACGGGCGATCAGGTCATCGCGCTTGGCCGCATCCTGATTCGGCGTGCGCAAGCGGGCGCGCCACCCCTGCGTCTGCCGCCGATTGGTCTGGCCGCCATAATAGCCGCCCTGCCCCGTTACCTTGCCACCCGGCGCAACGGGCGAGCCGCTGGCCATCATGGTCCCGGCAGAGAGCGCCGCACGCATCACCATGCGCCGCGCGCCCCGCTCCGGCGAAACCGCCGCTACCACGCGGTCGACCAGGTTCATGCGGACATCCATTGCCTCACTGCCCCATGATCACGCCGCGCCGCATGCGACCGCGCACGATTGGCGCGCCGCTGGCGTTCGCGATCTCATTGCGCAGCCCATCGATTGCCTTCCGAATCGTGTCGAGCGAAGCGCGGGTGAGTTCGCGCCCGTCGGGCATCTTGTAGGACTGGTTGCGCAGCACGGCCTTTTCGGCTTCGTAATAAGCGTCGAGCCGGTCCTGCAACCGTTCAAGCTCTGCCTGCGATAAGGCCATGACGATCTCCGGAAGCCAGCGGCACAAAAAACCCGCCGCCGGAATTCCGGGGCGGGTCGATCATGCACAACTCTTCTGACCTTCCGGCCTATGTCAAATAAACTAATCAGCCGTCAAGTTGGAGGCTGCGCACCGGGGTAATGTCGCATCATGCAAAGTTCTTGCTGATGATGCGACTAATAATTCGTCCATTTTTATGAGTTAACAGGCCTTAGCTCCAACCCGGCGGAAATGCCGGTCAGGACACCAGCGAGAAGGCTATGGACCAGTCCGGAGGAGCGGCATACATTAGGCGGCATTGGGGCTTGGGGGTAAATTATGGGTTTGTTGGTCTTTCTCGCCATCTGGATCGGCTTGATTGTGCTGTGCGCGAAAATGGCGAAGAAGCGGAATCGCGATGCTGCGCTTTGGGGCTTCCTCGGCGCGCTATTGGGAATTTTCGCGGTGCTGATCTTGCTGATCGCCGGAGAGGCTGATCCCGCACGCGCCGCCCAGCGCGGCAACCTGACCATGCGTAAATGCCCGCATTGCGCCGAGATGATCAAGGCCGAGGCGATCAAGTGCCGCTACTGCGGCAGCGAGCTGGAGCATGTCGCGGCTTAGCCTCGCGACACCCTGACGGATCGCCGTGGACGTTGCATGCGCGATGCCGCGCGCGCTGGGGCTGGTGGCCGCGGCGGCGCTGTTTCGGCGCCAATATCCTCCGCATCGGGTTGCGGTTCCGGCGTCAGTTGGCGTGGCGCATCCTTGGGCGGACGCGCCCAAACCGGCACCCAGGCGAAGCTGGCGTCATTCCCGCCGAAGCGCGTGACGACGGCGCAGGCCTGAATGTAAAGGTCCCATGTCTCGTTTGCGCGATGCGGCTCGCGGACCCACTGACCGTTGACGTTATGTTCGGCGCGCAGTTCCGCCAGATAGGGGAACGACCCGTCATCGGCCTGGGGAAGATTGTTCGGAAAGGCGATGTAACCGGGCCCTTCGTCGCTGCGTTTCAGCCTGACATCGGCAATGTCCTTGTATCGGTTGACATTGGGCATGAACAGCTCGGCTTGAGGGGCGCCCTTGATCTGGCGCTTGGCATCAACCGTCGGCGGCGGCAGCAGTCGGCCCTTGGGATTATTGCCACCTTTGAGAAGAGTGATGGCCGTCGCCGGCAGTGGCGGGCGTCCGGAGCCGACATCACCGGAGACCATCGCATGCCACCAGGCAAAGGCGTTGTCGGTCGCGCCATCCATGCCGCCCGTGTCGACCGAGGTGTTCATGATCTTCATCCGAAGGTGCGGCGCGCCCGCCATGGGATAGCTGCGAGACAGCACACGAGCATGAAGAACGGACCAGTCCTCCGGCCGATTGAACGGCTTCAACGGGCGCTCCCGCCCATTGTCCATGGTCGTCAACACGGCAAAGCGGTCGATCAGCCAGCAACGAAAGCCCGCGCCGAAGCCCCACACCGCAACCTCGAAGCGGTTGCCTTGCTGGTCAATCGTGGCGATCAGACACAGGACGCCAGGCGGGACCTCGCCCATGCGGTAATAGCTGTTGCGCGCCCGCGTGTAGAGCGCATCCTCTGTCACCGCTGGCTCGCCGTCTTCGCGCGGCACATAGTTGCGGCCGATGATGGTATTGTCGAACGACACCAGCGGCGCAGGATCCTGCTCGATCGCAAAGGCGATTTCAGCCTCCCGCGCCAGCTTTGCGATTTGCGCCCAAGGACGGAAGCCCATCAATCCTTCCAGGCGGAAGGTGGCGCGATCGGTTCGGATCAGCTCGCCGATTTTGCCGATATTGCTTTCGCGCAATGACACCGCGCGCTCACCACGTCCGACCCAGCGCCCCGTCGACATGATCATGCGCTTTTCGGACTGACGGTGGACGCCGCCACATTCGAGGCACATAACTGCAGCGCTCGCGGCGGCATCCTCCGGTGTGCCAGTCTTGTCATAGTCCAGGTGATCGAAGCTCAGGCGGAACGGGGTCGAACATTCGAGACAATCGACATACCAGCGCTCATCTGTTCCGCTGGCGACCAGCGCCTCGATCCCCTTGGTCCGGCCCAGCATCGGGCTTGAGTTGGCGTAGATCTTCGTTCGACCGTAGGCCGCGAAGCTGCCCATGCGGCCTTCCATCAAGCCCAGCGCGCTACCTTGATCGGCAACGTCCTTCGCGAACTCATCATAGTCGTCCATGCGTCCGCGGGGGAACGGCTTGGCGCGGAAGGTGGGACCGCCAGGCCAGAGGAAATGGAAGTCGCAGCCCAGGAAGCGCTTGAGATTGATATTGTCCGCCGACACGCCGCCGAGCTGGCGGTCGCGCAATATTCCCGCCTTGCCATCGGTATAAACGGCTAAGTCCAGCATCTTGTCGAACTGCGTCGTCACATAGACATTGGTCAGGTCGCGCGTCGGCGCCACGAACAGCAGATCGGCCTGGTCATAAAGGACGGTGTGAAGCTGCCAGTTATTGCCGATCTCCGACTTGCCCGTCTGGCTCGGCCCCATGACGCCCACGACACTGTACGGAGAATCGCCGTGCAGGCAGTCCATAGGGCGGTCGAGGCAACGCATGTCATGCGGGCTCTCATCCCATGGGCCGGAATAGGCGCCGGGGTTCATCAGGACACGGTGCCGGCGCGCAGCTTCGGAGATCGAGACCTTTTCGGGAAAGCGTAGCGCCTCCAGTGCATTCGCCAGCACCGCGCGGGCGTCGGCAAGCGATGGAGGCGGTAACGCGGCTTCAAGCATCGGCTTCGGAATCCCCTGCTGCAATTATCTCGATCTTCGTTCCTTCGGCAATGGCGCGTAGAAAATCATCGACGGCGCGCCCCAACATGCCCTCCAGAGGTGTGACGCTCTGCGGAGACAGTCCTTCCCGTATCGCGAATTCGCCGGGGACTTGCAGCAGGCGACGGCGAAGGGTCGCTGCTGCCGATGACAACTCATGAACCATTTCGTTTCGGTCGATGAGATCGCCCATCATCTTGCGATATTTGAGCGCGGCTTCGCCGGCAGCGTACTCCTCGCGCCGCTGCTTGCCCGACATGCCAAGCTGCGCCGGCTGTTCGATCTGATCGCCAACCAGGTCGAGGCGCAATTGCGCGAGCTGGGCACGCCGCTCAGCACTCTGCTGTTCCTCTTCATCCCGCTTGGCCCGCCACCACGCCACGCCCCCGCGCGCTTCGATCTTGTATCCGCGCCCACGGTCGCCCCGCTCCAGCAACCATGCCGGCTCGCCTTCAACGACCTTCAGGTGCGCGCGCATCGTCTCGCCCGTCACGCCGCACAGGTCAGCGAACTCTTCCAGATTGACGATCAGTTCCTGCGGTTGCTCAGCCATGCCCATGCCCTAGTCGCGCAATTTTCTTTCGTTCAGTCCAAAACACCAATCAAAAACCCAAGCATTTCCGCCATTTCTGCTCCCCGCGCCGACTGCGCTGCCGCACCGCAATCGCGGCGAATCGGCCGGGAGGACCCAAGGGGGTGGGGGTCGAGGGGGTCAGGCCGCGGTCAATCGAAATCGGAGGGTTGCGAACCGATTGCATCAGGCATCCCCCTCGCCTTCGACTTCCCACGGCGCCTGCGGGGCCGAGGGGCGGCGCACGGTGAAGCCCATCGACCGCATCGACAGCCTCCACGCCAGTTGATCGAGCGCGGCCCACCAGTTGAGATAGGTCAGTCGACGCCGTGCCAGTTCCTCGCGGGTGATCGTCGGGATCACACTGCAAAAGGTGGGCGAGGTGCCCCGGCCCGTGCGCTCCGTCTGCGCTTCCCGCCAGGGCTTCACCCATACCGTCGCCCGATACCAGTGCGTCGGCTCCTCCCACCCGTCGGGTCGACCGCCAAGGCGCGCATGGAAGGCGACGAGGCGACCATGATCGATGTCGGCCAGCACCGACGCCACGATCTCGGCGGCACGATGCACGCTGTCCTTCACCATGCGGCCCGAATAGTCGATCCGGCATCCCATGTGGTTGATATCGGCAATCGCCGCGCATCCATCGGCAGAGCGCCCTCCGGCCTCCATCCCCGACGCCTCTATCTCGATCGCGTGCAGGCCCGTAGTGGCGAACCTGTCCACCTTCTGGTCCCGATAGGCCCATATCGCCAGTTGCTCGACATCGACCGAACCGGTGCGTTCCCAGGGGCGGGCCATAGGCGCGACGCCCTGTTCCCGCGTGGCCCTATGTTTGGGCAGAGAGCCCGAACGAATGACCGTCACCATGCGCCGCGCTCCCTTCCAGCGGTGGAAGGAAGGAGGAAGCGTGCGACGCCCCATCCTTCCTTTGCCAAGCCTTTGTTATTTCCCATTTCTTCTATCCTCATTCGATCATTTGGAAGGATTGGAAGGGTTATTGATATTCTTCTTTCGCACATGCCTGCGCACGCACGCGCATGTGCGCGGTGCCGTTTCGTCAATCCTTCCAATCCTTCCAAACCCGCACGACTCCGCCCTTTCTGCCTTCCGGCGATGCTTCCGCCACCCTTCCAAATGGAAGCATCGTCAACCTTCGCTCTCCGGTCAGAAGGGCACGAAATTGTCATCGTCATCGGGAGGCGGTCGCCCCGCGTCCGCATCGGTCGAAGGACCGTCGTCGCGGAAGGTGACGACCTCGCCCTTGTCGTCGACGAAATCATGCTTCTGCTTGACCAGTTTCAGCCCCAGCCAGTGGATGCCGTTCGACTGTTTGTTGGTGAACCCACGATCCTTCATCGCGCGGGTGAAGCCCTTCTGCTTCCACTCCGCCTCGCCAGCGGCCTTCGCCCATGCGCAGAAGACCTCATAGAGGTGGGACGACTGCACCCGCCCCGCATGGTCCTCGACCGTGCACATGCGCAGGAAGCTGGCCAGCGGGTCGCTGTCATCGCGATAGGCTTCGGACTGGAGCTTGACGTCCTCCGGCTCCACGAAGCCGTTCTCCATCCAGTCGATCAGTCCGCGCACCATCCAGGCAAGGATGCCGGGATATTCCTTCTTGAGCCGATTGGGTAAATCCCGATCCTTCTGATGCTCCTCCAGATGCGACTCCCACAGCAGCACCTTGACGCGCCGCCATATGCCCTCAGTCCCCTGCGGAATGTCGGGCTTGGCGTTGCACCAGAGCGTCCATTTGAAGGACGGCGTGAACCGGAAGAAGGAGCGGAAATTGTCGCGCGCCAGCATCGGATCGCCGCCCGTGACGCTGTTGATCAACGGCTCGTTGATCTTCGCCCCCTTGGCCGGTTCGCCGGAGGTGAGGAAGCGGACGCCCGGCAGGCGCACGATGTCGGGCGTCGCCTGGTCGCCGCGCTTCTTCTGCCCTTCGTCGAGAAAGGTCTCGACATTGGTGATGTCGCCATAATCCCCGGCGGCCTCGCGCATCGCGTTGCCGACGGTCGACTTGCCGTTCGCGGCCGTCGGGCCCCACCAGATATGGAAAATCTGCTCCCCCATATCGCCGGTCAGGTTATAGCCGCCCCACTGGCGTAGATAGCGGCGCCGATCCTTGTTCGGCTGCGCCCAGCGGACCAGCTTCTGCCATTCCGGCGCGGGCGCGTCCGGATCATAGTCGCAGGCCGCCATCTTCGTCAGCAGGTCGGCGCGATCATGCGGGCGCAGCTCGACCCGCGCCGGCCCTTCGTCGTCCGCGCGCAGGAAATGCAGCGTGCCGTTGCGACAGTTGAAGATCATCGGATTGGTGTCGAACGACGTGATCTCGACCGTCAGCCATCGCTTGGCGAGATTGGCGATGCAGCCGAGCCGCCCCGACGCCTCCGAAGCCCGACCCCATCGCCCGATCAGGTCGGACAGCAGGACCGGCCCCTTATTCTTGATGTCGACGATCATGTCGCGGCCATGATCGGGCCGCCCCTGCTGCTGCCAGAGGTTCCATTGCAACTGGTCGATCTTGGAAGCCGTCTCTTCCAGCCCGTCGAGGATGTCCGGACGCCGCACGCCGCTGTCGCGGATGAAGGCGGCCTCGCGCTGGATACCGCGCACCGTTTCGAAGACCGCCGCCTGCACCTCCGCCGGGGTCACGTCCTTTTCCTGGTTGAGCACCTGATAGCGGCGCCCGTCCCACCCCAGCCAGCCCTTGGCCGTCGTGTACAGATAGTCGCGCCCGAAGCGCGCCTCGAACCGCTCCGCATTGCCAAGATCGGTCCGCTCGAACCCGGAGCAGCGCAGGTCGAG
Source organism: Sphingobium sp. JS3065 (assembly GCF_026427355.1). Lineage (NCBI taxonomy): Bacteria > Pseudomonadati > Pseudomonadota > Alphaproteobacteria > Sphingomonadales > Sphingobiaceae > Sphingobium > Sphingobium sp. JS3065. The sequence continues at coordinate 329,755 of NZ_CP102664.1, read as the reverse complement.
CAGCATCGGCGCCAGATCGAAGCCCTTGCGATCCCCCGCGTCCCACGCCGCGCTGATGTCCTCGGCCTTCGCGTCCGGGCAGTTTTCACGCACCCGCGTCAGGGCATTCTGTCCCGCGAAAAAGTCGATCAGGCCCGCGCCGACACGCCGCCCGATGCTCCATGCGAAGCGGCAGACCTCCGCCGGGGTCGGGCCGGTCATGCGGCCGACCTCGCGCTCCATCCACGCCTCCGACACGCGGATGAGCGCCGATCGCTCCCCTTCCCCCAACGCCGAAAGATTGGCCGCCACGGTTCCAATCGGAAGCATGTCTTCTTCCGACAACCCCGGGGGCGGCGGGGGGAAGGCCTGCGCGTAGCGGGCATCCCATTCCACGCGATATTGGGCGCGCGTCTCTTCGTCCTGGATGCCGCCCGCCAGCAGCCCGAGCCGACGGCGCAGCGCGCTGCGGCCCTCCGGCGTCGACGTGTCAGCCGCCGCCAGCTCGACGTCCCACAGATATTCGAACATGGGCCGGGCAGCGTCGAGCACCGCCTCGATCGCAGCGCGCCCGCCTTCGCGCTCCAGATCGTCCGGATCCTGCCCCGCCGGCAACAGCGCGACCGTCAGTTCGCGGCCCCAGCCCACCAGCGGCAGTGCGCGTTCGCAGGCCTTGTGCGCCGCCTTTCGGCCGGCGGCATCGCCATCGAACAGCAGCACCGGCCGGTGATGGATGCGCCAGGCGCGTTCGAGCTGCGCCTCTGTCAGCGCCGTGCCCATCGGCGCGACGCATTCAGCTATCTCCGCCCGGTCCATGGCGATCACGTCGAAATAGCCCTCGACGATCACCAGACGGCGCGCCATGCGCGCGGCCGGCGCGGCGCGGTGATGGTTGAACAGCAGCCGCCCCTTGTCGAAGGTCTCGCTGTCGGCGCTGTTCAGATATTTGGGTTCGGGCGTTTCGCCATCGCGATTCGGCAGCGCCCGCGCGCCGAAGCCGACGACGCGCCCGCGCGCATCGTGAATCGGCACCATCAGCCGCCCGCGGAAACTGTCGCGGTACAGGCCCGCCGCCTGCCCCTGCTCCTCGCGCAGCAAGCCCACCGCCAGCAGCGCGTCGATCGGAGCGCCGCAGGCCGTGACCGATGTGCGGAAGGATGACAGGCCAAGGCCGAACGCCTCCGCCTGGGCCAGCGTCACGCCCCGGTCGATCAGCCATTGCCGGATCGCCGGCGACCGGCCGAGCTGTTCGGCGTACCAACGCGCCGCCGAGCCCAGCACATCGCTGGCGCTGGCTGCCCGCTCCTGTCGCTGCGCGACCTCCGGCGTCGGTGCCGGCACGTCCAGGCCCGCCTTGTCCGCCAGTTCCTTGACCGCATCGATGAAGCCCAGGCCGCGATGGTCGATCAGCCAGCGAATGGCGTCGCCATGCGCGCCGCATCCGAAGCAGTGATAGAATCCCTTTTCATCGTTGATCGTGAAGCTGGGCGTCTTTTCCCCATGGAACGGGCAGCAGGCCTTGAACTCGCGCCCGGCCTTTTCCAGCTTGAGCGACCCGCCGATCAGCGCGGACAGCGTCGTCCGGTCGCGAAGCTGGTCAAGAAATTGCGGCGACAGGCTCATTCGTCGATCCCGACAGGACGGCGGTAGATGATAGGCTGCTGGTCACGCGGGATCCGATGCGCGCCCCGCGCCATGGGATGCTTCGGCTTCCATCTATTGGTAGTGCCGAGGCAGATCAGGGTGAGTTGGTATTGCCGCAGCGCGCGGGCGCAGAACCATTCCGCCCGATCATCATGATCGCCACCATTGCCCCACGCTACGAGCAACTGCCCGCCATGGGCTGCAGCATATTGCATCGCTGACAGGATATATCGGCCATTTTCCGGGCCAAATGCGTCCGCCCGCGCCATCATCTCCGCGGGGCAACTGCTCCGGAAGGCGAAGAGGTTGACGACCAACAGACCGCCAAAGCCCCACAGCTTCGCGAAGTGGATCAGGGCGAGGATCGTCGGATCATTGATCCGATGGTCCGCTGTCGATGGATTCAGCATGCAAACGACGAGGAGCGGGCACCGATCATCCCAAATCCGCCGCAATTCATAGCGCCAGGTGCCGCACGGACTGATGACCGCCGCGCTTCGCATCGCCTGAAAACCGAAAAGATCGTCACCGAAGGACACGAACACCCACCCCGAAAATCAGGCAAACAAACGACATTTCGACAAGTCGCGGCCGTCAGGCCGACGGCCCGCTATTCCCCATCATGCTCGATCAGCATGGCCGCGATGTCGGCGCGGTCGCCCGTCAGAAACATCCATGGATGGCGATCTACAGCCGCCACCACGTCGCCGGGCGGCATCAACAAGACCGCCGCCACCTCCCCTACCGTGTAGTCAGCATGGCGCAGCCCGGTGAGAACCTGAATTGCATCTGGCACGTCGGCAATGCTTTCCTCCCCCATCGCATCCTCAGCCAGATGCAAGGGAAGATTGAACACGGACGCGACGACCTCCGCCGTGGGCTGCACCGGCTGCGCCGCCGCCCAAAACGCCACGGCCTCGCGAACCATGGTACGTCCCGGCATGTTGCTGCCGTCGCTGTCCTCATCATCTTCCGGATCATGAATGTTCCAACTGTCCGGATCAGCGCCCCAACGCGTCACCCATGGACCGTTCGTCTCTCCGATCACGCCGCCTCTCCCCTCATGATGTCGACCATGTCGCCCACGGCCTTGTGGACCGGCGCCAGTTCGCTTTCGACGCGCACCATGGCGGCGCGCAGCCGGTCCTGCGCGATCCGCGCATAATCGTGATTGAGTTCGATCAGGATGGCGTCGCGGCCGAGCCGTTCGGCAACCATCCCCGTCGTGCCCGCGCCGCCAAAGGGATCGAGCACCATGCCGCCTGCAGGGCAGCCCGCAAGGACGCAGGGCACCACCAGCGCCGGCGGAAAGGTCGCGAAATGCGCGCCGGAAAAGCCCTGTATGGCGATCTCCCAGGCCATGACGTCAGGCGGCACCATCTCCGCGACGTCGCTTTCGAAGTTGCGCAGCAAACGGCCTGATCTAACGCGGCCATCAGCCTCCATCGAATCCCACCTTGCATTGAAACCATTCATCCGCCGACCGCTGCTGCCACCTGCCCGATTAGCACTCGACGCAGTCAAATCCTGTTTCCGCTTGCCCTTCTCGCGCCCGCCGCGATGAAAGGCGCCATGCCCGCCGGGACCGGTGTCCCATCCATCCGGCTGCTTTCCATCGCTCGCCGTCGTGCGGGCAAGCATCACGGCATCGGCATCGAAATATGCCCCAAGGCGCACCCATCGCGGGCCGAGCTGCTGCGGCTTCGTGATCAGCGGACAACGTTCCGAAAGGTCGGGCGCGAAGCTGATTTCGCCGCTATCGCGGGCACGCCAGACATCGCCGTCGCCGGATTTTGTGAGAAGGAAGATTTTCTCATGCGAGACCGATGGCCGATAATTGCCGCTGCTGTCCGGCATCGCGTTGGGCTTGCCCCACACGATTTCCGACCGCACCCACCATCCCGCGTCCTGCAGCGCGATGGCGAGCCGGTTCGGCAGCATGCACAAATCCTTGGGCTTGAGGTATCCGCCAGCAGCAATTCGCCCTTGGGGCGCTGCCATATTCGGCCGCTTGCTGTCGCCGCGATAGCCGCCTTTGCCGTGCACCGCTTCATAGACCGGCCCGACCGTGCTGAAAGGCTTGTCCCGGAATGTCCGGTCGTCATTGCCCGCCGCCTTGGTATCCGCCGCGCTGCGCCCATTGGGCGCGGTCGCATAGCAATCGCCATAATTGACCCAGCAGGTTCCCGTCGGCTTGAGAACGCGCCGGACCTCCTCGAATATTTCGACCATCACCGCCAGATGCTCGCCCAGCGTCGGCTCCATGCCGATCTGTCCCTCGACATCATAGTCGCGCAGCCCCCAATAAGGCGGCGACGTGACGCAGCAGTCCACGCTATCGGCGGGAAGCCCGCGAAGAACCTGCAGCGCATCGCCCGTCAGCAGCCTGACCGTCATTCCTGTTCCCCCGGCCCGGCGATCGCCCCGATCTCGGCCATGATGCGCGTCGCCCGCGCCACATCCCGGCACCGCGCCCCGGCGCCGGTGCAGTCCATCACGATGCGCGCCAGCTCCTCGACCTTCCGCGCGCGCCGATACAACTCGCTGGCGGGCAGCAAGGCAGGCCCGTCGGCGGGTTCGAAGGAGCCGGCGACGCCCATCAGTTACGTACCCCGGCGTCGATCATCTCGGCAGTCTTGATAAGATTCACCGCAAGCTGCCGCATCAGATTGGCAGACATCGCATGATGCACGGACTGCTGCCCGATCCGCAAAGCTATAAGACCATAGGTGAGTCTGTCGTCCGCGCCAGTCGCGCAATACATGACCTCTTCCGCAGGGATACTCATCACCCTGGCATCACCCGCGTGGAACGGAATGAACTGGATCGAGGATGGGATCACGTCTTCCCCTTCCTCGACTTTCGACCAGTCAATCGAATATTCGCCGGCGCGATCTCTGACCTTTTTGAAAACCATCGTCACACCCGCATCGGCATAAGGACATAGAAGGCGGGCGCGTCGTCATCGGTCCGCCAGAGAGTCGGCCCCGCCTGGTCGCTCATCAGCACTTCGGCCGTGGTGCCTTTCAGATGCTCCAAGATCGCCAGCAGATAGCCGCCGTTGAAGCCGATCGTCAGGTCGTCGCCGTCATGTTCGACCGGCAGTTCCTCGGTGCCCCTGCCATTTTCCGGGCTGGCCGCCTCCAGCAGCACCGTCGCCGCCTTGAAATCCGCCTTCACCAGCCGGGTCTTTTCGGAACTGACCACCGTCACGCGGTCGACCGCCTCATGCAGCAGCGCGGGCGTGAAGGTGCAGCGCCTGTCCGTGGCCGACGGAATAACGCGGCCATAGTTCGGATATTCGGCGTCGATCAGCTTGGTCGTCAGCGTGACCGTCCCGAAATCGAACCGCGCCTTCGCGCCGTCGGTCGCGAACTCGACCGGCGGCGACACCCCGTCGTCGCCGGGCTTGAGTTCGTCCAGCATCTTGGCGACGATGCCGACCGCCTTCCGGCCGATGATGATTGGGCTCAGCCCGCCGCCGCCATCCGGCATGTCCATCCGGAACACCGCCAGGCGATGCCCATCGGTCGCCGCCGCGCCCAGCTTCCCGCCGTCGGTCTCATGCAGGTAGATGCCGTTCAGATAATAGCGGTTTTCGTCATTCGCCATGGCGAAGCGCACCGCATCCAGCATGCGGGTCCAGTCGGACGCGGGGCTTTCGAATTCATGCTGCCAGTCCGGCGAGCCCATGATCGGAAAGTCGGTGACAGGCAGCGTCGGCACGCGGAAACGGGCGCGCCCTGCGCTGACGATCAGTTGCGAACCATCCATGACCATCGTCACCAGCGCTTCGGCCGGCAGCTTCTTCGCGATGTCCTCCAGCAGCTTGCCGGAGACGGTTACGGCGATGCCCCGCGCCTTCTGCGCCTCCACCGTCGCTTCGATCATCATGTCGAGGTCGGTGGCGATCAGCGTCAGCCGCCGCCCATCGCAATTGATCAGCACATTGGCCAGGATCGGGATGGTGTTGCGCGCCTCGATCGCTTCGGTCACCCCCTTCATCGCCGCGCGGAGCTGCTTCACCCCGACTTCGATGATCGGCGGATTGACCGGTTCGCGCGGCGCCCTGGCCGGAACGCCTTCCTTGTCCTGCGCGGGCGCTTCGGGTGCACTGGCCTTCGCCATCAACGGGTCTCCTGCTTGATGCCCAGCCCTTCCTCGAACCGGTCGAGGAATTCAGCGATCGGGCGCGTGAATTTGAGGCGCGACATGGCGTTGAGGCAGTAAACCGCCACCAGATCGTTGCCGCTTTCGGTATGGGCCAGCGCCAGCAACTGGTAGGAAGCGCCGCTGCCGCGATGGATGAAGTTCTTGCCGACCAGCCGCTGATGCTCGCGATAGTCGGCCAGCAACTGTTCCATGGACTTGCGCTGTTGCGATTTCTGCGCGGTCGTCGGCTCATCCCGCAGATCGATATTCGTCGTCATGCCGATGCTTCCTCCCGATCCAGCCGCTCGACCCACAGCCCCGCTTCGATCAGGCGGCGCATGGCCTGCACCGGCCGCTCGCCGGCGGCGACGGCGCTGTCGCAAAGCCGCGCCCACAGATCGCTCCATTGGGTGCGGGCGAGCTGCGCCGCCGCGACCTGGTCGTCGGAGAGGGCGGCATGCTGGATTTTCCCGCCGATCGTCAGGCCGGTGACGGCCGCATCGACCTGACCGGCGCGCATGCCGATGGTGCGCGCCGCCTGGCGGTTCGCGCCCATGGCCTCCGCTTCGGCCTTCACGGAAATGGCGACCGGCAGCGCGGGCGCCAACGCGATCGAACGCTCGCGCATGGCCCCCGCCTCAATCGCGAGCACCGCCGCCCGTGCCGCCGCAACGTCTTCCTCAGCCATGCCGTCCGGCCAGCGCGCCATCATGGCGCGCACCATGGCGGCGGGCACTGCCCTGACGGTCAGCCGCTTGCGCAGCAGCGCGACGAAGCCGGGATGACGGAACAGCCAATGCCCGATCTCCACCTCGGCCATGATGTTGCGCACGCACCACCGCTCGATCTCCGCGAGCAGCGCCGCCGCCTCATCCCGCGACAGCGCCGCGCCCCTGCCGGCGGCAAGACAACGATCGGCGTGAAGAAAGGCGTCACCAGCCAGCAGCGAGGGAATATCCCCCGAAACCGCGCCGCTATCCGCCTCGGGATCCTGCTCCAGCATGGAGGGCGACAGTTCGAAGCCCGCGAACGCCACCTTGCCGCTGTTGCGCAGCCCGCGCAGCGCATCCTGGAAGCTAGCCTTGTCGAGTCCGGTTGCGACGCGCAGCGTCGATGCGGTCCATCCGCCATGCGGCTGCTGTTTCCGCAGCACCGACACGATTTGCGCCTGGGCCGGATTCATGCTGCCACCTGAGCGGCGGCAGCTATTGCCGGGAACTGCGCGCGGACCAAGGCTTCGGCGATGGGCGGGCAGACGCTGTTGCCGCACTTGGCGACCTGGGCTGATTTGGTGATGGGCAGGCCCTGCGCGTCCTGCTCGATGATGTAATCGGGCGGGAAGCCCTGCGCGTTGAACAGTTCGCGCGGCGTCAGCATCCGCATGCCGATGTCAACGATCACATATTCTTCGCCTTCGACCATGACTGTGACCAGACCGAAGCGGTCCTGAACCGTGACGGTGCCGAGAGGGCTGGAAAGCCCGTGGCCGTCCTGTTCATTGCCATAATATTTGATGAGGAACGCGCGGACCTCCGCAGCGTGAATGCCGCCCGCGCTGATCGTGCCCAGGGGTTCCTCTACCGCTGCGCCGCTATTCTCGACATGCTGGTCGCTGGTCCCGCGCAGCTTGATCAGGTTCGACGTTACGAGACGCTGCTGCGATCCGGACGTCGCCACGGTCGAGAGAGGATCATCTGCCGCTCGCCCGGCAAGGTTCTCGTTGTTCGGCCCACCGTTCGCTTGCTCCAGGTGCGCGCAAACGACGGCATGCCGCGGCGCGCCCGCCATCACCGTGTGCAGTGGTTCGGTCGGATCGACACCTTTGCCGTTCTCCGCAAATTTCTGCATGAACGCGGTAACGGCGCAGGCATCGGCTTTCGTGGTGACGGTAGGGAACGGCTGTAGCGGTCCAACTGGCCCGCTTTGACCGCGGCGCCCACCGCAGCCGACGATTGCGGGTGACATGACCGCCTGCACGACGCAGTTCTGATCCTTGTTTGACGCCGTGACGGTATGATGCGGATCGTCCACCGATCGATTGCCGCCACCTTGCTGCGCATAGGTAGCGAAGGGCGCGATAGCTGCCGCGACCACGCCCAGCGGAGCCGAGCCGCCGGGGCGCTTCACAAAGCTGTTGGCGGTGACCGTATGCAGCGGTTCGTCCACGCCGTGGCCGATCGCTCCAGCGCGGAACTTCGTGATATGTGGCACGATCAGCGCGCTATCGCCCGATTGGGTGACGGTCGGGAAAGGATCTTCCGGACCATGGCACGGCTGCCCGCGACGCTTGCCGTTTCGATCCATGTCGCCATGGGCTGTGCGGGCGAAATAAGGCGATACCAGCGCCATTTCACCTCGGTTCGCGCCCGTCACGGTATGGAGGGGGTCGGACAGGCCATAGGACCGCATGTCGCTGCCGTAATGGGTGAGCGGCACGATGAACGGTGCCGGATTGTTGACGACGAACTTCATGATGCCGTGCGCGATCCGGCGCAGGGTCTTTTCAGCCAGCGGCTTCTTGCGGTCGAAAATCGACGGGCAGGGAATGGACCAGTCGATAATCTCGGCCGCCGTGCGCCACGGCTTCAGCTTGCCGCTTTTCACTTCGGCGGAGTCTGGCTTGCCATGGGTCGGCGCGGGCCAGACAATGGGCTTGCCATCGGCGCGGGCGATCATGAAGAAGCGCTTGCGAATGGTCGGGGCCCCATAGTCGCAGGCGCGCAGTTCCTTCCACTGGATTTTGTATCCGGCCTTCCGCAGTTCGCGCTGCCACTTGTCGAACGTCTCCCCGGCCCGTTCCTTGATCGGCTGGCCTTCTCCGTCCAGCGGTCCCCAAGTCCGGAACTCCTCGACATTCTCCAGCAGGATCACATCAGGCTTCACCCGCTGCGCCCAGAGAACGACGACCCATGCGAGATCGCGGATGGACTTCTCGCGCGGCTTGCCGCCCTTCGCCTTGCTGAAATGCTTGCAGTCGGGACTAAACCAGGCAAGCTGGACATGGCGACCGGCGGTGACCTCGCGCGGGTCGATCTGCCAGATGTTGTTGCGGATATGGCGCGTGCCGGGGTGGTTGGCCTCATGCATGCGGATGGCTTGCTCATCATGGTTGATGGCGAGGTCCACTGAGCGGCCCAGCGCAGCCTCGATCCCGGTTGACGCACCGCCCCCGCCCGCAAAGTTGTCGACGATGATGCCAAGTGCGTTCATGCCGATGCTCCGTTCGGAAAGAGGGGGTCGGCGGGAGCCGATGCGACCCGAAGGGCGGCTCCCGCCGTGCCGGGTGGGGTAAGTGGGGCCCCGGCAGAAAAGTCAGAAATCTTCTCGATGATGAGCGCGCGGAGATCACCGACCGTCACGAGCGCCAGCAGTTCGTCATCACCGACCGCGACGCCGAAGCCGTCCTCGATCTCCAGTGCCAGCGTCATCAGGTCGATCTGGTCCAGGTGCAGGTCGCGGATCAGGCGCTTGTCCCGGTCCCGCGCATCCTCGTCGGAGATATGCACGCCCTTGATGCGGCACAGGATCGCCGCGACTTGGTCGGACAGCGACCCCGTCATGTGGCTTCTCCGGCCAGCCGACCGGCCAGCGAGCGGTCATCGAGCGCGCCGCCGATCGCCGCCACCAGCGCTTCGGCATCCGCCTCCGACAGTGTCGCCATGCCGTCCGGCGTGGCGATCAGCACCTCGCGCGAGGCCGGCCGATACAGCGCGATGATCGCGCCGGGCATTCGCCAGCGCTGCTGGCGGGGCAATTGCGCCGTGGCGCGGAACATCTCCATCTTGCCCGCGGCGATGCAATTGGCGCAGAACAACGCCAGATCGTCGCCCGGAACGAACAGCGCGTCCCATCCTTCGGGAAGCGAGCAGGCCGGGACGCCCTGCTCCATTGCCATACAGGTTGAGCATTGGACGATGTCACCGGTATCGGACAGAGTGCAAGCGGGTGAACACCGACTCGGCCTGGTAGGCGGAGGCGCATCTTCTGGGCGAGGCGGCGGCGCCAGTGGAATTGGGCTCGCGCATTCGCCTGCCGACGGCTGCGCCACGGGATCAGCCGCGATGGGGAAGCCTTCGCCGCTCACGCTTTCACCTGCCTGCTGCTGCGCTGCGCGATATAGTCGTGGCTGTGGCGGCCCAGCTCCGGCTTGCCGTGGAACAGGTAAATATAACCCTGCGATTCCAGCTTCAGCAGTTCGGCGTTGAATTCTTCGCTGGCGATATGGGTGGCATGCTCGCCATGCCCGTAGCACAGGCGGGCGCCGGGCTGCGCCGCCAACACCCATTCGATCAGCTCCTCGCGGCTCATCTGCCGCTTGGCCGGGCCTTTCCTGACGCCCTGCTCTACCCCGCCCCCATGCATGCCTATTCCCCTTCCGCTTGCAGCGCAGCCACCAGTTCGGCCACCTGATCCTGAAGCTGGCGCGCCTCGCAGAGCGCCTTCGCCCGCGCGGCGGGCGCCAACCGGTGATCGGTCATGGCGGCCTTCATCGCGCCCATCACGTCGGACGCTTCTCCGACCATGTCGGCCAGATGCTCGCCCAGCGACCGTCGGTCGCGAGCATCGCCGCCCTCGGGCACCAGCAGGAATCCCGCCTGCCGGGCGAGCGCGCGGGTGATGCGGGGATGGCCCGGCTTGCCGACGGTCAGTTGCTCCAGCTCCGCGACCAGGTCGATCGGCATGAATTCGTCGCGGTTCGACGAGCAGTAATGCGACACGCGCGCCTGCGACCGGCCGAGCAGCTTGGCGACCTTCTCCTGCCCGCTGACGTCGTCGACGGCGGCGCGGGTCTCCTTCTTGAGGTGGAGCTGGTCAGTGGAAAGGGTGACGCCATTAGCCACGGCGGTGGCTCCACAGCGCGACCGGCCAGGCCAGCACGGCGAAGAGGCAGCACAGCACGAAGGTCGACCGGTCGACCGCGCCGAAAAATTCCCTGATTTCGGCGCACTTCGCGGGGACGACGGACACGGCGACAAGGACGCCGACCGCCAGCCAGGCGACAAGCCAGTCAAACCACATCATGCTGCGGCTCCCAGGTCGGCGCCGCTCATATCGGCGGCGTCACTATGAGATGACGCAGTGGCAGCCTCGACCTTATCCTCCAGCGGATGAAGACCGTAGAAGTCGTTGGGCGTCACCTCGCGATTCGTCACCCAGAAGATTCTGGTCATCATGGCGCGACCGGGGATCACGAGCCCCTTGGCATAGCGCTCTGCGGTGCTCGGGAACCTGGCCCCGATCAGCGCGGCGAAAGCGGTGTAGCTAAGCCCTTCCCGCACGAGATAGTCTTGCAGCGTCATGCCGCATTTTTAGCTACAACAGCTAAAAGCCGTCAAGCTAAATTAGCTAAGGCCAGCCAAGACGCATTTAGCCGGATCGGCTATGGCTCAATTATGACCGCTGAACCCAATATGATCCGGGAAATTCGCAGGCGTAAGGGTCTGACGCTGGAGCAGCTCGGCGCGCTGACAACGAACCCAACAACGGGTTTTCCAACCGACCTTGCCACGATCCAGAAACTGGAGACGGGCAAGCGCGCGCTCAAGACGGACTGGCGAATCGCCATCGCCGAAGCGCTGAGCGTTCATCCCGACGATCTGGTCGGCGCCACCGTTCCGCGCACGCCGGTTCGGCGCGTGCCGCTGGTCGGAAAGATACCGCAGGGCGATTGGCGACTCGCGGTAGAGGACGCGACGGACCTCATTCCCTGCACGTCGGGCGGCCCGAACACCTTTGCGCTGAAGCCCGAGGGCGACAGCATGGACAAGGTGCTCAAGCACGATGATGCCGTAGTTTTCTGCGACCCCGACGACATCGAGCTACGGCATGAAAAGCTCTATGCGATGATGAAGCAGAATGACGGGGAAGTGACCTTCAAACAGTATCTGGACAATCCCCCGCGCCTCGCGCCGCTTTCATCGAACCCGAAGCACAAGGAAATCCTGCTCGGCCAGGAACCGCTGGTGACGATCGGGCGAATCATCGGAATGCACGTCGACTTTTTCTAGGGATAGACCGGTGCGATCCAGGTCAGCGGTTCCATGAAGACCTGACCATATTGAAAGTCGACTCGCGCTTCGCCTGCTTCGACCGCGTCCTGCACCGCCTCTTCCTTGGTCAATCGCAACGGCCCCTTCACCTGCATATGCACCATGAAGACCCATCCAACCGGGTCCTTCCGACCCTCTGCCACACGAATTGACCGTTCAATAGCCGCTGGATAACCCATCCCCAACTCTCCTTTCCGGAGAACATAATACGAACAAAAGTTGAGAAAGAGTCAATGCAGATTAGCAACTTAGCTATCTTGGCTAATTTCACCGTTGACATTTTTTAGCCGTTCTAGCTAATTCTGCTTCCGTTCAGTAACGGAGGCACCCATGCTTCAGACACCCACCGAATTCCCCCATGTCGGCAGCTATGCCGTCTTCCGTGGTGCGAAGGTGCGCATCCAGCGCGTCAACCCGAACGGCACCCGCCTGGTGATCGGCCAGACCGACCGCCGCAAGCAGGTGACGGCGACTGTCACGCTGGACCAGTTGACCGCATGGTCGACGCCCGAGGACGCGGTCGACCTTTGGGCCTCCGCGCGGATCGTGTCAGTCAGCGATGACGCCTTCACGACCGCCGACGACACATGGGCCGATTTCTTCGCCTGGCACAGCGCCGTCTATCAGCGGGAACCGGGCATCGACAAAGCTGCGCTGGCCCGCCGCCTGACCGATCGCGGCTTCCGCGCCAAGCATGGTCGTAAGCTCTACACCAGCGGCATCCGCAAGGGCTTCGGTTTCCTCCTGATCGCCGCACCGGCCGAGGCGGCGGCGTGATCAACCTAGCGCCCGCCGCCGCCGTGCTGCTGTTCGGCAGCTTCTGGCTGGCCCTCGCCGTCATCTGCGGGATGCTGGTCGACTATCGCGACCGCATCGTCGCGGCCCTGCTGATGGAGCAGGCGCCCGACGACCAGCGCTTCCACGAAGGCCAGCCCGTGAAGAGGAAGCGTCCATGAGCGCCGTCGTCCATGACGCCGACTGTGTCTCCTTCAACAGCGCCTCGCCGGGGCCGTGCGATTGCAGCGCCAGTCAGTCGACAGTAGGGATCAGCATGATTCTTGAGGGATGGAAACCTCTCAATCACATGCCGATTGGCGATCACAGATTCATCGTCGTCGAATATCTTGGTTCGGAAGGCCAGACCGGCTTTGGCTATTGGTCGGGCGAAATCTACGCCAAAGCTCCGGTGAATCATGGGGAGCACGAACCCCTCGGGTTCAAGCCAGTCGCCCTGCGCCATGTCGATCAGGAGGAACCGGCCCCGCCTGCGCCGATCGCATGGCTTCTGCGCGAAACCAAGCTGGGCCGGTCCCTCATCATGCCGGGCCATTGCTTCAAGTCGGCCGAGCGCGCCGCATCTGCGGCGGTTCGGATGACCGGCAAGTGGCGGACCGTGACGGTCGTCCCGGTTCGGGAGATTCGGTGATGGACCGCATGGCCGCCTTCTTCGCCGCCCTGGTCGCGGTCTTCGTGCTGCTTCTGCTCGGCACGATGGACTTCGGCAAACTGCCCTTCACCACCGGCCGTCGCCTCGACTGCGGCGACCCGCCCATGGAGGCGCTTCATGGATAAGCCTGCACGAGTCCAGCTTTCCCGCGCGAAAGGATGGCGGATGCCGCCCGACACGGTCAAGGTCGACCGCTCGACCAAATGGGGGAACCCCTATCCGGTCGACGCCAAACGCACCGCGCCGATGGCCGTCGCCGCCTTCCGCCTCCACATCCTCGCCTGCCCTGCCCTCCGCGAAATGGCCAGCAGGGAATTACGAGGGAAGAACCTCGCCTGCTGGTGCCAGCCGGGCGAACCCTGTCACGCCGACGTCCTGCTGGAGATCGCCAATGGCTGACGCAGACAGCAACGCCGTCGCTGCTGAGCAGCATGTAAAACGCATCGTCGGCCCGACGATCCTGATGGGTGATGGTGCATATTTCGATTTCGAACAGCCGGATGCCACCGGGATGACGATCGAAGATTATGCTTGGAGTCTGGCAGGCAGCAACCGCTTCAGGGGACAAAATCGACTGCCGTCCGGCAAGCGGTGCCTGTTCAATGTCGCTCAGCATTGCGTGCTTCTTGCGTGGATGATGGAGACCGACGGTCATTCTGCGCAGGCCGTTTTTGAAGGCCTGATGCACGAAAGTGATGAGGTGGCGTGGGGAGACTTTCCTGGCCCGGCCAAGTCGCTGCTGCCGCCTGAGGTGAAGGCTCTCATCAAGCGCGCTGGCGATGCAATCGACCGTCATTTCGGCGTCACCAGCCAGTTCAAGGACTTGGTGAAGCAATACGACATCCGGATGCTAGCCACCGAAAAGCGGGATTTGATGCCGCATTCGGGCGCCGATCAATGGTCATGGACCCGCGGATACGAACCCTTTCGCTTCCGGATAGAGCCATGGACCGCCGAGACGTCGGCCGATCAGTTCATCAGGGCCTATCGCGATTATCGGAACGCCGCCCATGGCTGAAAACAGCAAGATCGAGTGGACCGACCACACCTTCAACCCATGGATCGGCTGTACGCAGGTCGGACCGGGCTGCGACGGCTGTTATGCCAAGGCCCTGTCAGAAGCCCGGCTGGGCGTCCTGTTCGGGCCGGGGCAACCTCGGCGCCGCACCGCCGCCTCGACATGGAATCAGCCGCGCGCATGGAACAGAAAGGCCGCCAGGCTCGGCATCCGCTATCGCGTCTTCTGCGCGTCGCTGGCCGACGTCTTCGACAATGAAGTGCCGCCGGAGTGGCGGGCCGACCTGTTCCAGCTGATCCGCGAAACGCCGCACCTCGACTGGCTGCTGGTGACGAAGCGCATCGGCAATGTCTACAAGATGGCAGAGGCGGCTGGTCGCCTGCCGGATAATGTGTGGCTCGGCATCACGGTCGTCAACCAGCAGGAAGCCGATCGGGACATTCCGAAGCTGCGCAACCTGCGCCAGCTCTATGAAATCCCGGTCGCCTTCCTGTCAATTGAGCCGATGCTGGAGCCGATCGATCTCAGGCTCCTGTTCTATCACCACTGCCCGAACTGGCTGGACGACGACGGCTATCCGCCAATCATGGATATGTCGACCGGGATGCAGGAATGTTGCAGCACATGCGACTTCACCGGGATCAGTGACGAACTGGCCATCAACTGGGTGATCGTCGGTGGTGAGAGCGGCCCCAAAGCACGCCCGATGCATCCCGATTGGGCACGAAGCCTGCGCGATCAATGCGCGGAGGCGGGTGTCCCGTTCCTGTTCAAGCAATGGGGCGAATATGGCCCATATAATATGGAACCGGGCGTGGCTGGCTTTTGGTTCGACCCTGATGGCCATGTATATCAAGGTTCTACCCACTGGCCGCCAGCGCAGGATGAATCCCGCGCCTATATGATCCGATGGGGCAAGAAGCGCGCCGGCCGCCTGCTCGACGGCGTCCGGCATGATGGAATGCCGTCATGAGCGCCTATCTCGGCGGCCCGCCGATGCCGCCGGCCGAACTGCAAAAGGCCGCCGAGCAAGAACGCGCCCGCCGCGCCGCCGCGACGAAAGCATCGATCCAGGCGGGCAGGGTATCGCAGGAGCGCGCCGACTATGACGATGTGATCTGGTCGAACATCGTCCACTTCTTCCGGCGCTGGTCGGGCGATCAACGCTCGCCGCAGGGATGGCTGCCCGCCGACCGGGAGATCATGGCCAAGAGCGCCCGCGCCACCCTGGCCTTCATGGTCAGGCAGTTCGACGGCAGCACCAAGGCCGCCGAAATCGCCAAGCTACGCCAGTTGCGGGACATAACCTATGCGCTGGAATTCCCACTGCTCTATTCGCGGGATTATCCGATGCCGCTCCGGCCGCAGCGGAGGGCAGCGGCATGATTCCCGCCTGCATGCGCATCGTCGTGGCCGCCCGCATCGCGGAGAAGCAGCGCGTGCTGATCGGCTCGCGCAACGGCCTGCCGAAACCCTGCCGCCTGTGGACCGGCGCGCAGTCGAAGGGCGGGAAGCGGCCGAGCAGCGGTCCCTATGGCTCCATCTGGATTCCGGGCTTCAATGCCGTGCGCGTGCATGTCGCGGTCGCATGGGTGGCAGGGATCATCCCGACCCCGCGCGTGCCGCAGGGCATGAACCTTGATCACCGCTGCGAGCGGACGCTCTGCATCGAGGAGACGCATTACGCGCTGATCCCGGCCGAGACGAACCAGGCGCTCCGATGGAGCCGCAGGAAGCGGGCAGCATGATCCGTCCATCACCTACTTTGATCGAGGATACTGATGTGCCGGGCCTCACCGGCTATTGGCCTACGCCTGACCCGACCAGCCCCTACTTCTGCCACGGCCCTACGCTGATCTCGTTCAGCGGCGGCCGAACCAGCGCTTACATGCTGTGGAAGGTGCTTTGCGCGCACGGCGGCTCTCTGCCGCCCTATGTGTTCGTAGTATTCTGCAACACCGGCAAGGAGCGGATAGAGACGCTGCGCTTCGTCTATGACTGCGGTGTCCGATGGGGCGTCCATATCTGGTGGCTGGAATGGCGCGACCGCGCGAGCAACGCCGTCAAACCTGATGATCGCTTCGAGGTGGTCGGCTTCAACCAGGCAGCGCGCAATGGCGAACCGTTCCTCGCGCTTATCCGCCGCAAGGGCTACCTGCCGAACGCCGTGACCCGCTTCTGCACGGCAGAGCTGAAGATCGACACGATGAAGCAGTTCATGATGTCGATGGGGTTCGAGACGTGGACCAACATGGTCGGCCTGCGCGCGGACGAACGGAAGCGCGTCATGAAGCAGGTTCTCCGCAACCAGTCGGGGAAGGAGCGGTGGAACAGCTATTGCCCACTCGCGCTGTGCGGTGTGGTCGAACGGATCGTCTGGCGCTTCTGGCTGGGTCGGAACAACGACCCACGGAAGATCGAATATTATCTGCCGCAGGGCTTCGATCTTGGGCTGCGCCGGTATGAGGGGAATTGCGACGGCTGTTTCCTGAAGGGCTACGACATCCTCTGCCAGTCGGAGCGCGAGCAGCCGGGCGTGCTGGGCTGGTGGGCAGAGGCAGAGGCAGAGGTCACGCTTCTGAAAGCCAAGGCAAGCGGCGCACGATTCGTCACGGAATATAGCTATGCCCAGCTAGGCGACATCGCTAGCCGCACGCCGCTGATCGCTGACCTAGACTCTCTTCGTCCAGTCGGAGACTGCACCTCCGCGTGCGCGGTGGACGATAGCGATGAGCCGGAACCTGACGATCAGGCGATGGCCTGGCTACTCAGCTACATGGAGCGCCTCTGGCGAGAAGGTCCGCCAAAACTGACCGCAGCGATGAAGCAAGACTATGCAATCGCCGACCTCTTCGGAGACGAAGGTTGAACAGCTTCAGCATCCTCGACCTCGCCTTGGCCATTGCCGAGGACATGGCGGCGGAGGATGCTGCACGCGAATTCGAATCGCAGAGAGGTTTGACGAATGAGCTGGGCACCGGAAGGGCGCCGCGTCGCAATCTACGCCCGCTTCAGCACCGACATGCAAAATGCGCTGTCGGCGGAAGACCAGATCAGGCTGTGCCGGGCCTACGCTGAACGCCAGGGCTGGGACGTCGTCGACGCATTTTCCGACGCGGCCATCACCGGACAGAACAAGCACCGCCCCGGCCTCAACGCCATGCTGGCCGCCGCCGATCGGCGCGACTTCGACATCATCCTTGCCGAATCGCTTGACCGCATTGCCCGCGACCTGGGCGACACGGCCGAGGTGTATCGCCGCCTCGAATTCGCCCGCGTCGCACTGTTCACCTGCGCCGACAACCGCATTACCGAACTGCACATCGGCTTCATCGGCACGATGAGCGCGCTCTATGTGAAGGAACTGGGCAGCAAGATCCGGCGCGGCGGCAAGGGGCAGGTCGGGCGCGGACGAATCCCAGGCGGACGCTGCTACGGCTATGACGTCACCCCGCGCATCGGCCCCGACGGATCGGTCGAATTCGGTCATCGGACCGTCAAAGAGGAAGAGGCTGCCGTCATCCGCCGCATCTTTGCCGAATATGTCGCCGGGGACGCGCCACGCGCTATCGCCCAGCGGCTGAATGCCGAAGGCATCCCCTCCCCGCGCGGCACCGAATGGCGGGCCAGCACCATCAACGGCTCAGCCGCCCGCGACTATGGCATCCTGCGCAACTCCATCTATGTCGGCCGCATCAGATACGGCCGGGTCCGGATGGTTCGCGATCCCAACAGCAGAAAGCGCCTGTCGCGCGTCGACACCAGCCCTGACATTGTCGAGGGTCAGGCCCCGCACCTGCGCATCGTTGAAGATGATCTATGGGCGGCCGCGCAGGCCCGCAAGGAAGAGAATGCGCATGTGCCATACAAGCTCCAGCGCAAGCCCAGGCACGTCCTGAGCGGTCTCATCAAGTGCGAGTGCGGCGGGAACTACAGCATCGTCACCAAGGATCGCTGGGCCTGCACGCGCCACCGGGAGGCAGGCACCTGCGACAATGGCCGGCGCATATCGACCGCCAGGCTGGAAGAGCGAATCATGTCCGGCCTTCAAAACTCCCTGCTGGAGCCGGATGTCGTCAGCGCCGTCGTGAAGCGCTACCACGACAGCAGGACCGAGCAGCGGGCCAGGTTGCAATCGTCCCGCTTCCGCGCCGAACAACGGGTCGATCAGCTAAAGGACGAAATCCGCAACCTGGTCAATGCGATTGCCGCCGGCGCGGATATGGCAGAGATCAAGGACGCGCTGCAGGATCGGAAGGATGCCCTGAAAGCGGCTGAGGCAGCCCTGGCGGAACATGAGGCCGTGCCGGCGATCATCCTGCACCCGCAGATTGTGGAGGCCTATCGCCGCCGCATCCGCCAGCTCGGCACCGCCCTCGCGCAAGGGGAAAAAGCCCAACGTTATCTTCCGATGATTCGGGGGCTTATCGAAGCCGTCATCGTCAGGGACGACGAAAGCCAGCCCGACAAGGCATCGCTGGAAGTGATCGGGAACCTGGCATCTGTGCTGGCAATCGCCACGGGAAACCCTGTTCCCGCCAAAGCGACTGTTCAAGTGGTAGCGGAGGAGGGACTTGAACCCCCGACACGCGGATTATGATTCCGCTGCTCTAACCAGCTGAGCTACTCCGCCCCATGGGCATTCCGCCGGGCCATGCCCTGCGGTGAGGCGGCGCTATAAGCAGAGCGGGCTTATGGGTCAACGGGGTTTCACCGCATCCTGAAAATTCTCTGCACGGGTCATGTCCCGGCCCCGGTGGCCAGCACCGAGAGCCACCATCCCGGCACCGCCGCCAAGGCGAGAAAACTACCCAGCGGCACCCGCGTCGCGCCATGGACGGCTCGCCCCATCGCCATCGCCGCCAGAATGGCCAGCAGCCCCAGGCTCGCCGCCAGCAACAGAATGAAGGGCAAGGCCTGCCAGCCGAACCATGCGCCCAGCGCGCCCAGCAGCTTCGCATCGCCCAGCCCCAGCCCGTCCCGCCCCCGCAACCGCCGATAGCCCAGCGCCACGAACAGCAGCGCCAGATAACCCGCCACGGCGCCGATCACGCGGTCCGCCATGCTCGCATCGGTGGTCCAAAGCCCGATGGTGAAGCCCAGAAAGGCCAGCGGCAGGGTCAGCGCATCGGGCAGCCAGAAATGGCGCTTGTCCAGCACCGCCAGCGTCAACAGCAGCCAGCCGAGCAACGCCCAGCCGATGCCGCCCGGATCGGGCGCGAAGCCCAGGGCAAGCGCGCCCACGATCGCGCAACCCGCTTCGACCCGCCCATGCAGCGGATCGATCACCGCGCCGCAGGTCCGGCAACGCCCGCGCTGCACCAAAGCGCTGATCATGGGGACAAGGTCGGTCGCGCCCAGAACCCGCCCGCACCCGTCACAGGACGACCGCCCGCGCGCGATCCCGCGCCCCTGCGGCCAGCGCAGGATCAGCGTGGCGAGGAAACTCCCCGCAATGGCGCCCGATATGCCGCCCAGCAAGGCGGGAAAGGCGTGGATCACAGCGTCCCTTCGACCTTCAGCACGCGCACGCCCCCGGCATCGGCGAAACCCGCCCTGGCCAGCGCGTCGCCCAGGGTCGCATCCGCCGTCTCCACGCGCATCTCCGCCACATAGCGGCCTGAGCGCCAGAGACGCAGATTGACCTTCTCCAGCCCCGACTGGCTCACCAGCGGCAGCAGCAGCGCTTCGCCATCGCAGATCGCCACGCCTGAAAGGCCCTGGGTCAGGTTAAGCCCCGGAAACTGCCCCGTCATCTGTGCCCGCACCCGTCCTTCGGCATGGCCGCAGCGGTCGCCCGAAAACCAGGCCGACACATCCTCCATGACGAAGCTGCTGACCGGCAGCGGCGCGAATGTCCGCCCCAGCGGCACGACGCCCGTCACGTCGTCGATCCCGATCCGCCCGAACCCGACGGTCAGCGCCCCGCTCAAATCGTCCGCCGCCCCGTTGCGCCGCCAGATGTCGAACCGCGCCCGGCCGACCAGCAAGGAAATGGGCGACAGACCGGCATGGACCGACCCCAGCGAGGTCGTCCCCAGCATCAGCCCGTCGATCCCGCCGCTCCACACCGTGCCCCGCACTTCCCGCGCCGCGGTGCCCAGCCGATCCAGCCCCGTCATGCCCAGCGCGATCCGCATCGGCAGGAAAAGGATGAAACCCACGACAAAGAACAGGATCAAGGCCATGCGCATCCGGCGCGAGAGCGACAAGCCCATCATTGCCCCCCGCCCCGCACCAGCACCGCCTGCACCGACACGCTGCCCGCCGTGGGGGACGGCCGGGCGCTCATCGTTTCGACCCGCGCGCCCTGCGCCTCCAGCGCCGCCAGCCAGGAAAACAGCGCCACCGGCCGTACCGAAGCGATCGCGATGTCCAGCCGGTCCGTTCCCTGCGCCTGTGCCCGTTCCAGCGTCAGTCCGGCCTCGCCCGCGCTCTGCCCGATGAACTGGTCCAGCGGCACGCCCGCATCGGCGGCCCCGGTCACGCGGGGCAAGGATTTCAACAGCTTCACCCTGGCCCGGATCGCCGCATTGCGGTCCGTCGCCTCGCGCAGCGCATCGCGGGCCGAACGCTGCGCCGCATCGAGCGGCCGCAACAGCCCCAGCCACAATATCACCACCGCCAGCAGCGCGAACATCAGGCCCAGCATCCACTGCTCACGCGGGGACCGCTCGTCCCAAAGGCGTTTCAGACGTTCCATCATGACCGCACCGTAATGTCTGCCAGCATCCGCCCGCCGGGTTCCTGCGAAGGCGTCGCCGTGATCGTGAAGCCCGCCGCCTGCAAAGCCAGCAACACGCTGTTGATATCCTCCATCTTCGCGGCCGCCAGCGTCGCCCGCACCATCCCGTCCGGGTCGCGGGACAGGGCGGTCAGCGCCACGCCCGGCACATGCTGCATCGCGTCCAGCACCCCCGCGACCGGCGCGGTGAAGGCATGCCCCCCTGCCCCACGGGCCGCGAGCTGACGGTTCATCTCCGCCTCCGCCTGGACCAGGTCGGTCGCGCCGGGCACGATCTGCCGTGCCTGCGTCAGGCTGTCGGCGTCCAGCCCGCTCGCCGCGAAATGCTGCTTCGTCAGGCTCACCAGCGCGATCGACAGGCTCACCAGCAGGATCAGCCCGCTCCACAGCACGATCCGTCCCAGCGTCCGCCTGTCGAACGAGCGGCGCATCCGTTTCGCGAAATCGCCCTGCCTCAGGTCCAGCGGCGGCGCGTCCAGCGCGGCGATGGCCCGCGCATCGATCTGCTCATGCGGCACATCCCGCACCGCCGCATCGCCGATCAGTTCCGGCAGCGCCAGGTCACCGGCCAGCGCCATATCCGTGCCCCGCAACACCGGCGCGCCGCCAATGATCCCGCGCAGGAAACCTTCCCGCGGTTCCGGCAACAGCAATGGCGCAGGGACGATGATGTCCGGGTCCAGCCCATGATGCTGCGCCCAGAGCAGCCAATGCTGCATATCGGCCCGCGCCGCCACGGCGACCAGATGCGGCCTTGCGGGATCGTCATTCTCATTGGCGGCCGCAAAAAGCTGATCGGCGGGCACGATCGCCCCGGCCAAAGCCGCCAGCCGCGCCGCCGCCCGCCCCTGCCGCGCGGGCAGGTCCGGATAGCTTCCCTCATGCAGCGTCACCAGAGCGGCAGGGGGCACCAGCATCACCACCATATCGTCCGGCAGGGCCGTCAGCCCGCATGCCGCCAGCCAGTTCGCGCCCGCGCCGGTCTGCACGACGGCGCCGTTCGCCACCCGCATCCACGACGGCTCCACACCGGGCGTCTCGGCCAGAACGACGATCAGCCCTTCGTTCACGCACCCGTCCCCCAATTACGGCCTATCAGCACGGCCGGGCTTTGCCGCGCATCGATCAGCGCCCGTTCGACCACCTGCGTTCCCCCGACATCCACCGACACTTCCACCCTGAAAAATCCCGTCGTCAACTTGACCTGGTTCGCCACTTCTTCCAGCGGGTTCAACCCTGCCAGAGCGGGCACGGCCCAGAAGGCCACGGTGCTGCCGTAACCGCCCGCCGGCCGCTGCGCCAGCAATTGCCGCGCCTGCGGGACGCTCAACCGCCCCTGCATCAGCATGGCGAAAAGCGGCGCCTGACCGGGCAGCAGGGTATTGATGTTGATCGGCGACAAATCCGCCGTCGGCAACGCGCACACCCAGGGCCGCGCCAGATCGTAGATCGCGGGCGTCACCCCGTTCACCGCCCGCAACTCGCTGAGGTCGACCATGAAGCGGTTCGCCGTGCGATAGGGCCGGGCCGCCCGCGCATAGGTCTCATCCTCCGCCCCGCCCGGCTGGGGGCTGCTGTCGGTGTCGATCCAGTCGGCCAGCGACGCAGCCGCCACCTGCGCCTGCCGCGCGTCGACGCCCAGTGCCTGCAACAGCGCCTGGAATTGCGAGACGCCCACGGGCCGGACCTTCAGGTCGGCCTCATTCTCGCCAGCGACCACGCTGTTGAGGTTGAAGCAATTGCCGCCGTCCGTCACCCGCGCCGTCGCCATCCCGCCCGGCATCGCGATGGATTGAGGCGTCCCCATCCAGTTCCCGGCCAGAGTCATCTTGCCCGGATTGGCCGCCACCAGATCGCCGATCCGCAGGCGCGCAATCTCCGTTCCCGCATCGGCAAAGGCCCGCGCCTGATCGACCGCGCCGCCATTGCCCGTCATCCGCGTCGCCAGCGCCAGCCGTTCCAGCGCGGTCGCTGCGACCACCGCCATCACCGCCACCAGCAGCAGCACCGTCAGCAGCGCCGCGCCGCGCTCGCTCGTCTTTCGGGGATCAGCCACCTAACGCCTCCCCTTCCAGCTTCTCCAACGGACCCGGCCCGACCAGAAAGCGCAACGTCACGGGTGGCTCGCCCGTCCGCCTCACGCTCATCTCCACGGCGCGCGGCATCAGGTCGGGCTGGGTCGGCGCCCAATCGTCCCGCCAGTCGCCCCTGGCGTCGCGAAAGCGCAGCGCGACATCCTCCACATGATCCAGCAGCGCCGCCGGCTCGTCCCCCGCCGCGCCGTCGATCTGCGCATAGGTCCGCCGTTCCAGCCGCCCCTGCCGCACCCAATATTCGACCTTCTGCAAGGAAGGCCGTGGCAGGTCGCCCAGATTGTCCCACCCGCCGCGCACGAACTGAAGCACGGGCAGGCTCTCACCCTCCCGATGCGACCAGAAGGCCGGGGCCAGCGTCCCCGCTTCCGTGCGGCTGATGCGCGGCACCGCCTGCCCCAGATCGGCCGCCAGAGCACCGCCCGCCCGCTGCACCGCCGCCATATCGTCCAGCCGCAGCTTGATCTGCGCCTGCGCCGAGACGCTGTTGCCCAGCAACAGCACGCCCGCCGCCGCGAGCATGGCGAAGATCGTCAGGGCGACGAGCAACTCTATCAGCGTGAAACCAGCCTCTGTGGAAGGCGTCTGCCTCATGGCGCCACCCGCACGAAGCTCAGCACCACGGGGGACGATCCGGCCTGCCCGTCGACGGTCAGGTCCACCTGCAACAGCCGCTTGTCGTCGGTGGCCTTGACCTGCCGCGTCCAGTGCCAGCGGCGGCCGCCATTATCGACATCGCCTTCTTCATTGCCCAGCGACGGCGGCGCGGGATCGGTCTGCACCTCCACCATCAGGTTGCGGGCGACGATCTGTCCCATGGCCTTGCTATCGAGGTCGGCCGCGGTATGCAGCGTCACCCCCTGCAAACGCACCAAAGCCAGCGCCGCCAGACTGAACACGGCGAGCGCGACGAGCATTTCGAGGAGAGTGAAGCCTCGTTCCGGGGCACGGTCAGAAACGCAGGGACTATCCACCGACCATGACCTTCCCGGCCATGTCGACCGTTACGGCCACCCGCTCGCCATCACGCGCCAATGTCACCGTCATGGGATCGGTCGGCAGGCCGGTGCCGTCGAAGCCGATCTGTTGCCGCCCATCCTTGCCGACCAGCGCCCGCGTTCCCCCCTTCCAGTTGGCGGTGACGAAGGGCTTGTCCTCCAGCGGCGTCCATTGCGCGCCCTCGCGGCGCTGGAACCCATAGCCGGACGCCGAAACCCACACCCCCATGGGGCGCGCGGTGACGACCGCTTCGTCGCGCGCGGCGGCAACGCGCGCGGCGAAGCGGTCGGCATCCTCGATCACCCGTACACGCGGATCGGGGATCGCCAGCACCACCGCAGCCGAAAGGAAGCCGATGATCGTCAGCACGACCATCAGCTCGATCAAAGTGAAGCCGTGTTCGGCGGAACGTGTCAAAGACGTGAAGCCGTGTTCGGCGGAACGTCTCAAGGACTTAAAGCCCTGTTCGGCGGAACGTTTCAAGGACTTCAATCCTGACGGCGAGCGATCAAAGCTCGCTGGAAGTGATGTCGGCATTCTCATTCTCGCCGCCTGGCTGGCCGTCCGCGCCCAGCGAACGGATGTCGAACGCGCCCTTCCGGCCCGGCACCGCATAAATATAGGGCCGCCCCCAGGGATCGTTCGGCAGTTTCTTGATATAGCCTCCGCGCCGGTAGCGCTGGGGCTGGGCCAGCGAAGCGGGCGGGCTGATCAACGCCTGCAATCCGTCGTTCCCCGCCGGATAGGTCAGGTTATCCAGCCGATATTGCTCCAGCGCCTGTTCGATGGTGGAAATGTCGGCCTTGGCCTTTTCGACCCGCGCCGTGTCGGTCGCCGGGATGACGTTGATCGCCACGATCGTCGCCAGCAGGCCGATGATGACGATGACGACCATCAGTTCGACAAGGGTAAAGCCGCTTTCGCCGTCCTTTTCGTCATTCCCGCGAAGGCGGGACTGACGGAGAGAGAGGAAGTCACGCATAAATACTCCTTCAGGCCCCGGTCAGGCTCTGCAATTGCAGGATCGGCAGCAGGATGGACAGGATGATGACCGCCACGACGCCGCCCATCAATATGATGATCACCGGCTCCAGCATGGCGAGCGCGGTGGAGGTGAAGCTGTCGAATTCCCGCTCCAGATATTCCGCCGCCCGCTCCAGCATCGTATCCAGCCGCCCCGCGCTCTCCCCGCTTGCCGCCAGATAGACCAGCAGCGGCGGAAACACGCCCGCCCGCCGCAGCGCCGCCGACAGGCTGCCGCCGCCGCGAATGGCCTCTACAATCTCTTCCGAAGCCTGGCGCAGCACGCGGTTGTGCACGGTCTGGGTGGTCAGCGACAGCCCCTCCATCAACGGCAGGCGGCTCGCCACCATGGTCGACAGGGTCCGCGCCATCCGCGCCGCATGAAGATCGCGAATCAACCGCCCCAACAGCGGCAGGCGCAACAGCATGGCATCGAAGCGATAGCGAAAACCCTCTATCTTCAACGCCTGCCAGAAGCCGAAACCAGCGATACCGATCAGGATCAGCAGCAACCACCAATAACCGGCAAGGAAAGCCGAAACCCCCATCACCATCCGCGTCAGCAGCGGCAATTGCTGCCCCACCGTATCGAACTGCTCGACCACCTTGGGCACGACGAAGATCATCAGCGCCGCGACCACGCACACGGCGAAGGCCGCCAGCACGCTGGGATAGGCAATGGCGGTCAGCACCTTCGACCGGATCACCGCCTGCCGCTCCATCAAATCGGACAGCCGATCCATGATCGTGGGCAGGCTGCCCGAACTCTCGCCCGCGGAGACCATCGCGCGATAGAGCGCCGGAAAACTTTTCGGCTCCGCCCCCAGGGCATCGGCCAACCGCCGCCCCTCCAGCACGCCGGAATGCACCCTGGCGACGATGGCGCGCACATGCGGCTGCTCGCTCTGCCGCCCGATGGTGCGCAGCGATTCCTCCAGCGGACTGACCTGGATCAGCGTCGACAATTGCCGCGTGAACAGCGTCAATTCCTTGGCCGAGAGACGCGGCGTCCGCAGCGGCAATCCCGCCCTTTTGCCCGCCTTTTCCACCGCTCCCGGTTCGATCCGCACGATGTACAGCTTGCGCGCATCCAGCCGGGCGCGGGCATCGTCCATCGTATCGGCCTTGACCCGCCCCAGGCGTTCCTTCCCTGCGGGATCGATGGCGATATAGTCGAATTCAGCCATCGGCGATGGTTTCCGCCTCCGCCGCATCGCGCCGCGACACGCGGATCGCCTCCTCCGCCGTGGTCTGTCCGTCGCACACCAAGGCCCGCGCCGCCGACCCCAGATTGGGCGCGTTCAGGAAAGCATGGCGCGCAATCAGTGATTCATCACCGCCATCGTTGATCAGCCGCCGGATGGTGTCATCCACCCGGATCGCCTCGAACACGCCGATCCGGCCCTTGTAGCCGGACCCGTTGCATTCGTCGCATCCCCGCGCCCGGTAGATGATCGTGCCCGGATCGAAACCCAGCAGCGCGCTGGCCGACTTGTCCGCCTGCACCGGTTCCCGGCAATGCTGGCAAAGCCGCCGCACCAGCCGCTGCGCGATCACGGCGCGCAGGGTCGAGGCGAGCAGGAACGGCTCCACCCGCATGTCGCGCATCCGGGTGATCGCGCCTACCGCATCGTTGGTATGGACGGTCGACAGCACCAGATGCCCCGTCAGCGAAGCCTGCACCGCTATCTCCGCCGTCTCCCGGTCACGGATTTCACCGACCATCACCACATCGGGGTCTTGCCGCAAGATCGCCCGCAGCCCCGCCGCGAAGGTCAGCCCCACCTTGGCATTCACCTGCGTCTGCCCGACGCCCTCGATCGCATATTCGACCGGATCCTCGACGGTCAGTATATTGCGCGTCCCGTCATTCAACTGCCGCAGGCCCGCATAAAGCGTCGTCGTCTTGCCCGACCCGGTAGGCCCGGTGACGAGGATGATGCCGTTCGGCTCCCGCAAGCCTTCCCGGAAAATCCGGTCCGCCGCGCCCGCCATGCCCAGCAGATCGAGATTCATGCCCGCATTCTCCTTGTCGAGAATACGCAGCACCACCCGCTCCCCCGCCCGGCTGGGCAGGGTCGACACGCGCACGTCGAGCAGCTTGCCCCCCAGCGTCAGCCCGATCCGCCCATCCTGCGGCACGCGCCGTTCGGCAATGTCGAGCCGCGCCATCACCTTGATGCGGCTCACCACCACAGGTGCGACATGCGGCGGCATGCGCAATGTCTCTCGCAGCACGCCATCGACGCGCATCCGCACGATCAGCCCGGTCTCATAAGGCTCTATATGAATATCCGACACGCCCTGCCGCGCGGCTTCGGCGATGATGCCGTTGATCAGGCGGATCGCGGGCGCGTCATCGGCGCTGTCCAGCAGATCGTCGGCGGTCGGAATGTCGGCAGCGAGAATGTCCAGTTCGTCCGCGCCGACCTCCAGCGACCCCGCCATGGCCGCCGCGCTGCCCTCCATCGCATAATGATCCGACAGGTGCCGGTCGAACTGCGACCCATCGACGAAACGGACGTCGAAGCTGCGCGCCAGATGCCGCCTTACCTCCAGCAACACGCGGGGATCGCTGCCCTTGCGCACGGCGACGGTCAGCCGCTCGCCATCAAGGGGCAGCATGACGACGCCATGCTTGCGCGCGAAGACATAGGGTATGTCGATGGCGCGGGGCGGGATGTGCGGGGGAACCGTCTCGCTCACCGGCTCATTCACATCCGCCTCCGTTCGGGCGGAGCGCAGTCGAAACCTTCAGTCGAGCGGAGCGAAGCCCCCTCCCTTCGGTCGGGCGAGCCCTTCGACTGCGCTCAGGGCGAACGGGGTTCATCACGATCCTCACCGTTTCTCTCCGCTGGCCGGGATTTCGACAGGCCGCACGACGCCGCTCGACTGGCGGGCGGTCGGTTCGATGATCTCGGCGGGCGGCTGCACCACCGCATCGCCCGGTTGCGGGACGGCGGCGGGCGGCGTCGCGCCCATATAGTCGCGCACCAGTTCGTCGATGCTCGGTTCCTGATCCGGATTGCGCTGCAACTGCATGCCGCGAATATAGCCGTAGCGCTGCTGCGTCAGCTTCTGCGCATCCTCCTTCGACCGCAGGATCGTGGGGCGGATGAAGACCATGAGGTTCGTCTTGGTCCGGCTCTTGCTGCGCGACTTGAACAGTTCGCCGATGCCCGGAATGTCGGACAGCAGCGGAATCCGCTCGATCGTCTTGCGCTCATTGTCGTCCAGCAAGCCGCCCAGCGCCAATATCTCGCCATCGTCGACCGTCACGGTCGTCTCGATCTCACGCTTGTTGATGATGAGGTCGCTGTTGCCGTTGGAAACCGGCCCGGCGACGCTGGACACTTCCTGTTTCAGGAACAGCTTGATCGCGCCGCCCGTGTTGATCTGGGGCTTGACCTCCAGCTTGATGCCGACATCCTGACGCTGGACGGTGCGGAACTGGTTGTCGAAATTCTGGCTGAGCGCCTCGCCCGTCGTCACCGGCACCTGCTGGCCGACCAGGATCGACGCCTTCTGGTTGTCCAGCGTCATCACCGAAGGCGTGGACAGGATATTGCTGTCGGTATCGGATTTGACGGCGTTGATGATCGCCCCGAAAATCCCGTTCCGGCCCAGCGAAGTCGCCACCCCGCCGAAACCACCCGTCGCGTTCATGATGCTGTCGACCGCCGCCTGTTGCAGCCTGTCGGACAATTCGCTGTTCTGGCGGGTTTCAGTGATGGTCCGCGTCTGATCGGGGGCGATCGTCGTGGTCGTGGTCATGCCCAACTCATTCGCGCCGATTGCTCCCGCCAGCGTCAATATATTGGGCGAAGCGTTGGAATAGTTGGTCGCGGCAAAGCCCGTCTTGGTGCTGCCGATCAGGAATTGCACGCCCAGCTTCTTGGCGGCGGCGTCGCTGATCTCCACGATGATCGCCTCCACCAGCACCTGTTCGCGCCGCGTGTCGATCTGGCGGATCGTCTCGCCCAGCATCCGCTGCACGTCGCTGTTGGCCGCGACGATGATCGCATTGGCGCCCTCATAGCGGGTGACGATGGCAGGCCCCCGCGACGAAATCCCGTTGCCGCCCGACCCCGAACCCGCCACCAGGGATGACGCGGCGGCAGGCATGGCGGAAGCCGCGGTTCCGGCCGCCGGGGTGGAGGCCGTCACCGGCGAACCGGTCGCCTGCCCCACCAATTGCTGCAACACCGGCAACAGCTTCTCCGCATCGGCATGTTCCAGCCAGTAGACGCGAATTTCCGTCCCGCTCGCCGCCTGGCGGTCCAGCTCCCGCGCCATCTGCGCCAGCCGCGCCACGGTGCCTGCATCGCCCCGGATCGCGACGGCGTTGCTGCTGTCGACCGGCACGATGGTCGCGGGCTTGGCCGCCCCTTCCCCGCCGGTCGTCACCAGAGCCTGCAAGGAAGTCGCGATCTCCCGCGCTCCGGCATTTTTCAGCACGACCGTGGTGGTGGAGGCCGTATCCCGGTCGATCCGAGCGATCACTTGCCGGATGCGCCCGATATTGTCGGCATAATCCGCCACGACCACGCTGTTCCCGGCCCGATTCGCCGTCACGGAGCCATCCTTGCTGACCAGAGGTCGCAACGTTTCCAGCGCGCTCGCCGCATCGATGGAGCGCAGCCGGAATACCTCCGTCACGAACTGGTTGCGATTGGCGGCCCGCCCCACGGCGCTGGGCTGGCCCGCCGCGCCGTCCGCGGGCTGGATGCGATAGGCCCCGCCCGGCGCAGGCACCGCCACCAGCCCGTTCGCCCGCAGGGTCGACAGGAAAATCTCGAAATATTCGGATCGCGACAGGGGCCGGTCGGTCACGACCGACACCTTCCCCGTCACGCGATTGTCGATGATGAAGGTCCGCCCCGTCACCCGCGCCGCATCCTGGATGAAGGCCCGGATATCGGCGTCGCGCACGTTCAGCGTCTGTTGCGCCATGACCGGCGAAGCGATGGGCGCCGCCAGCGCGAGGGCCATGGCGGCGGAAAGAAGCAGTTTTCTGGTCATTGGCCTTGCAGGATGAGGTTGATCGTCGCGAAGGAAGCGCCGCGCTCGACCGTCAGGGAAATACGCGCGCCGGGCAAGACCTTGCCTTGCAGCGCCTGAAGATCGCTCACCGATCCGACCGGCTGGCCGTCAATCTGGGTGACGATGTCGCCGGGCCGGAAACCGGCATTCTGGAAACCCGGCCCCTTGGCCGTCAGGATCAGGCCGGTCACGCGCCCATTCTGCATCCGGGGGGTAAAGCCGATGTCCTGCTTCACCATGTCGGCGGTCGGATTGTCCATCCCCGCCACGGGCGGCGGCGGACCACCCTGCGGCACGGCTGTCGGCGCGGGCTGCGACTGGTCGAGGAAGACCTGCTCCTCCACGCCGCCGCGATCGATGCTGATATGGTCGAAGGCCACCGCCTTGAGCACCACGCCGGGCATGATCTCCTCACCCACGGCGAAGCTGTTCTGCACCCCGTCAGGCCCGGCCACGATGGCCGAGCCCTGGCCCGATCCCTCATTCAACCTTATTCCATAGACCGTCAGCGCCAGGGAGGTCACGACACCCCCGCCCGCCTGTTGCGGCCCGCCGCGATAAAAGGGATCGAAGCCGGAAAACAGCGCCTGCCGTTCCGCAACGGACAGCAGGCGCGCCTGACGCCCTTCCCAGCGACCGAAACTGCCGACCGGCGTCAGCACCGCCCACACCAGCCACGCGCATTGCAGCGCAAGCAGTATAAGCAGCAGCTTCTCCACCGCCGACAACCAGTCGACAGGCCGCAGTCGCCCGCTCATGGTCCGAATATTATCGCCGAAAGCCACACGCATGCGCGTCGTCGATCCCCCTTGATACCGGCGCCTGCTAGGAAACTGGCCTTACAATCGAATGACATTATTGTGACGCTTTGATGACATTCGCAACGCCGGAAACGGCAGTGCTTGCATTTCAAGCGGTCAGCGATTGCGACTGGGCCGATTTCGCACGCTTTTGCCATCGTCGGCGCTGCGGGAGGCATGTCATCGCCAAAATCGCTTCACGTCCACCAGCGCTTCATAAGCCTCTGCCGCCGCAATAATCAGCTTTCGCTTGTGCTTCGGCCTGATCTGTATGTCTTGTTCCGCGCCCAATCCATATTCCGCCAACAGGCCCGGCACGGCGACCAGATCGTTCAATTCACCCAGGGCAGTCTGCACCTCTTCCAGCGCCGCGATGAACTTCGCCTGCCGCCGACGCCCCTTCCCGTGCGCGAACAGCCCGGCGAAAAATTCGGAGGCATAGCGCAGCTTCTTCGCATCCTTGCGCACTTCATGCCGCGCCCCGTCAGTCAGCTTCGCGAAATGCGCGCCCCGCTTCGCAATCCGCTCGTGCAGCCGCTGCAACCGCCGCGCCGCGAAATCCCCGGCAGGCAACATCCGCCGGTCGTCCCCCGCCTGTCCCGCGCCCAGGGTCAGCCATTCGACCAAATCGATCGACAACGCGCGAACCCGCGCCGATTCCAGCCATTGCCCGACCCGGCCATGCGCCTCCGCCCGCACCGTGTGCAGCCGGTCGCCCAACGCGCCCGCATCGGGCCGTTCCGCCAGCACGTCCAGATTGCGCGCCTCGCCCAATATGGCCGCCAGCCATTTCAATTCGCCCTGGAAGCGGGCGACATCCGCCGCCTCCAGAATCGGCTGGAACAGCCAGAAGGCCGACCGCAACCGCCGGATCGCAACCCGCGCCTGGTGCAGCGCCTTGACCTCATAATGGTCCAGCAACAGCGCCTCGTTCAGCCGGTAATGCCGAATACAGTTTCCGGCGATCCGTAAAAACGCCTCTTCCGCCGTCAGGGACGGATCGAGCGCCACAGGCTCCGCCTTCACCCAGGCAGCGGCGGCATCGCGCAGCCCATATCCCCTCTCGGCCTTGGTCAGCACGCCGGGCCGCACCGGAATGTCGGCATCGATTCGCCGCGCCAGAAGGAAGAGGGCATCGGGCGCACCCGATTTCAATTCCAGTTCGACTTCGCAGATCGCCGCCTGCCGCCCGCCCGCGCTGACCTGTCCCCGATCCAGCGCCAGTTCGATGACGGCCGTATCTTCCTCCACGATCCACCTGCGCCGCTCGACATCGACATGGAATGCGGGTTCGATGGCATCCACCGCCTTCCCCAGCAGCGCCGCGACCGGCGTGCGCGCATCCAGCACCGGCACGTCGTCCGCGACCGGCATTTCCCACTCCGCCCGCGCAAACAATCCCGCCCCGCCATGCCCGTCGGCCTTGATCGTCTGGACCCGGCGGCCTTCGGACTGCCGGATGCGAAGGCTGATGCCATGTTCCGCCAATTTTCTATCGGCCGTGTCGAAATAGATTGCCCGCAACTGCGCCACGTCGCTGTCCGGCGGGAGAAACGCCAAGCGCCCGAATGCTTCCGCCGCATCGGGGGCCAATTCCAGCTTCAGTTCGACTTCCCGTTCCACGCGCCGTCTCTATCATGAACCGGCCGCTCAGGCGAATTCGGCATGAGGGCGAATGGAATCCAATCGCGCCGGATAAAGCAGGGGCGCCACCCTTCAGGATGACGCCCCCTCTCCCTGCACCCAGGGCTTTCGCCACGCGATTTCGACGCATGGCGTATAGGTCCGGAGGGTTCTGTTGCCCGGCCCCTCCGGAAGCCGCTGAATTCCCTTCTGTTGCCCGGTGGGTTCAACCGCGTTCTTTTTGAGTAATGTCCGGCCGTGAGGCCATCAATTACGCAGCAAGAGCAAGAGCCTCGTTATCGTTGGCACTTACGTGTTTTGAACATTTTTACGGCGTACTCAGGCCGGGTGAAGACATCGCTTTTCAACACACGTCGATCCTAGTTCGGCCCCGTCAGACACCCCCTGCGAAAGGGGATATGTGGTGGAGCCGCCGGGTACCGCCCCCGGGTCCGCTGTGCCTATTGCACGACACGATTTATCACCATAGCCGGGCGAACCCGGCACCGGCCTATATGGAGAGGCGCGGACCGTTTATCAAGCCGTCCCGGACCAGGAGGATGAAGGCATGTGCATCATGGCAATGGCGTGGAACGCGCATCCGCGCTGGCGGCTGATCCTGATCGGCAATCGCGACGAACTGCACGCCCGCCCCGCCGCGCCGCTCGCCCGATGGGATCGGCCCGGTCATCTTGTCGCGGGCCGCGACCTGCTGTCGGGCGGAACCTGGATGGGCGTGTCCGAACAGGGCCGCGCCGCCATCGTCACCAATTTGCGCGGCTATGGCGACCCCCGGCCCGACCGCGCCTCCCGCGGCGCGCTGGTGACGGACCTGCTGGCGGGCCGCGAAACCGCCGCGCTGGACGATTTCAACCCCTTCAACCTCATATCGATAGAGGGCGAGCGCGCCCATTTCCTCACCAACCGCCCCACGCCTTTGCGCACGGAGCTTGCTCCCGGTCTCTACGGCCTTTCCAACGGCGCGCTGGACGCGCCATGGCCCAAGACGCTGGCGCTGAAATCCGCCCTGCTCGACTGGCTGGTCGCCGGAGCCGCCAACCCCCTCACCCTCTTCGGCGCCCTGCGCTCGGAAAGCCTGCCTCAAACCGGCATCGCGCCCGACACCCCCTCCGACGTTCCGGCAGAAGCGCTGATATCGCCCATCTTCATCCGCGATCCGGTCTATGGCACGCGCTGCGGCACGATCATCGCCATCGATGCGCAGGGCCAGGGCACGATCACCGAACGCCGGTTCGACGCGGACGGCACGCAAACGGGGGAAAGCAGCATTCCATTCGCATGGCCGATGGCGGGCGGCGCGCCCCCACCCCTCCCCTAAAAGGAGGGGCCTGACATTCGCTATTCCCCCAGGGCAGGAAGGAAAAGCGTGAACCGCGCCCCCCCTTCGGGCGCGTCGTCGATGCGGATTTCCCCCTCCATCGCCTGGGCCAGACGCCGCGATATATAAAGGCCAAGGCCACTGCCCCCCGCATCGCCCCGGCCCAATCGTTCGAACTTGTCGAAGATGCGCTCGCGATTTTCGACCGGAACGCCGTCGCCCTGGTCCAGCACCGCGATCCACGCCTGTCCGGCCTCCCGCCCCGTCTCGACCCGCACGGTCGATCCTTCGGGCGCGTAGCGGACCGCATTGCCGACCAGGTTCATCAATATTTGCAGGACACGGCGAAATTCCCCGATAGCAGGCGCCTTCACCTCCATCGGGGGAGCCACCACGCACATCCCGCGGTCCAGCGCCTTGACCATGAACAGCCCCGCCGCCCGCCGCCCTATATCGGCCAGGTCCAGTTCCTCCGCGACCACGGTGAAATCCGGCCGGTCGACCGCCTGCAAATCGGCCAGATCGTCGACCAGCGCCATCAGATGCCGCCCCGCCGTCGAAATATCATGGGCGTAGCCGACATAATCGGGCCGCAGCGGCCCTTCCAACTGCGCGCCGATCGAATCCGCATTGGCGATGATGCGGCCCAGGGGCTGGCGCAAGGACCGGTCCAGCCTTTTGCCGAACTCGGCGGGATAGAATGGCACAGGCTCGGGCGCGGCAAGCGGCGCCGTCACCGCCTGGTCGAGCGGCAGCGCCTTTCCCCGATAGCCCACCAATTGCCCGGTCAGGTCGAACATCGGGAAACCCGACAGCGTGAAACGCCGCGCCGCGTCGCTGGTCAGCGCTGCGACCTGATCGCGAAAGGCGCGCCGCTGGGCAAAACCGCGCAGGATCGACAGATCGCCGTCCGCATCCGGCCGCAATTCGAAATAGCTGGTGAAGCGGCTGCCCGGCACGGGCGGCGCCGTAGGCAGCGCCCCCTGGCCGCCAAATCCCTCCAGCACCATCTGGAACCGCAATTGCGTGTCGATCTGCCATGTCCAGCCGTCCGACAGGGCGGCGATGTCGCTTTCCCGCCGCGCCGGATCGACCGGCGCGATGGCCGGTTGCCGTTCATGCCAGTCGATGACGGCGATATGGATCAGGTCCGCTTCCCGCTTGGCGCGCACCCACATGTCGATGTCGCCGCGCTCCGCCGCCGCGACCACGGGCCGGGACAGCGCAATCCCCAAATGTCCGGCCAGCCGCGCCATCGCCGCCAGTTGCGGGATCGCCAGCACGCTTCCCAAATCCCCCCCCGCCTCCTGTTGCAGGGCGAGCAAAGGCGCGTCCGCGCTGAGCAGCCGGCCGTCCGTGGCGACCGTCGCACGGACGATGGCAGGATGCGCCGGCATGTTCATCAACCGCTGATCCGCCGCAGATGGTCCAGCCTGGCCCGCAGCGCCGCCGGAGCACGCAGGGCGCTCACGACGATATCGGCCTGCGCCATCGTCAGATCCTGATAGCGCATCGCCTCTCCGACGATCGCCGCATCGGACAAGGACGGCCGCACCGGCCGCAACGCCAGCAGCAGATGCCGGTAATCCGCATCCGATCCGCCCAGCGCGCGGCAGAGCGTGGCGACCTGCGCGATCGGTCCCGTCACCAATATGTCGGCGACCTGCGCGCTGTCCATCCGCAGCCGCCGCCCGGCCAGCGCGGCGAACAGCAGGAACTGCCTCTGCCCCAGGGCGGCGCCCATCAATTCCGGCGCATCGGCCCCCGCGCCCAACTGGCGGACCAGCCGGTCGGCCGCCGCGACCGGCCCGGAAGCCTCATCATGCCGCATGAGCAGCCGCTGCGCCGCCGCCTCCACCAGTGGCACCACCGCATCGGGTTCGATCAGGCCGCTCCGCTGGACGATCGCAGCCAGGCTGGCGGCGGCCGTCCACAACAGCTCGGAAAAGAAGTGCGCGGGCAGGTCTGGCTGCATCGGCTGATCGTCCGCCCCGGTCATCAGCCATCGCCCCTCGGCCAGCATCAGGGCGGCCCAGGCATCGCCCAGCACCGGGTCGTCGGCGGGGAACAGCGATTCCGCTTCCGATTCGCCGCCGGGATTGCCATCCGGCCCGCCATATTGGCGCAGCATCAGGCTGATCCCGCCCCGCATCCGCATATGGGCGAGCAACGCCGGTCCCAACAGGGTCGGCTGCGCGCACAGGGTCGGCCAGCAGACCGGATGCGGCCATTGCGCCAGCGCCGCCGCGATTTCCGGCGTTTCCTCCAGCGCCAGCCGCAATCCGATCTCGATCGCGGTCAGGCATCCGCCCAGATGCCGCCGGGTTTCCGCCACCAGCGCATCGTGCCGATCCAGCCCTTCATCGGGAAAGAAAAACGCCAGATCAATGGCATGGCCGACGGGAACGGCGGACATGCCCGCCATGACTCGCGCCATCGGCCAGCTATCCGCCTGGGTCGGTCCGATCGGGGACGAAAAGGCGCTCATATCGGCCAGCATAAGGGCACGTCGTTAAAATGCACTAAACCGTAACGGGCAAAATCGCCTGGAGCGGTTTTCGGTCCGATCGAACCGATGACTGGAAATCGCTAACCCCGGCGCGACAGGATCATCGTTCCGGCGGACGCGATGGCGCACAGCATAGCCAGTTCGATCATCGGCGCCAGCGCCCCGGCAAGCGATGCCGCCAGCAACGGAAGCAGCGCGCTGGCGGGCGTGAAGATCATCCACGCCCGCGCCGCGCCCACCCTGTCCCAACGGTCCGCCAACTGGATGATCGCCAGCATCAGCGCCAGATAGGCCGGGGTCGATCCTCCCCCCGCCAGGGCTATCCCGCCCACCGCGAAAGCCGGCGCGACAAAGGCCAGCCAACCTGCAGGCAGCGGCCGCAAAGCCATCTCGTCCAGCCGGTCGGCGGTTTCCGCCATCAACAGCGACAGCAGCAACAGGCAAAAGCCCGCCCCGGTCCAGAACAGTTCGATCGGCACCAGCGCGATCGCCCCCAGCGCCATCGCCGCGATCCGCACCTGCATGGCGGGAACCTGCATGCGCATCAGCGCCGGGCTGATCAGCCGCGCCGCCGGGGCCAGCAGATAATGTTCCGCCGCGCCGCGCACCCGCCGTTGCCGCGGGCCGTGGGAAAGCACCGCCTGCGCCGCCAGATCGGCCTGTTCCTGCGTTTCGACCAGCGCAACCCGGCCTTCCAGCAGATCGTCCTGCGGCACGGTGACGCGCCGCGCCCCGGCCTGCACCGCGGCGCGCACCAGGGTCAGCGCCAGATCCCAGTCGCCGATCATGTCGAGCGTGCTGAACAGCAGGTCCG
Organism: Sphingobium sp. JS3065; assembly: GCF_026427355.1. Taxonomy (NCBI): domain Bacteria; kingdom Pseudomonadati; phylum Pseudomonadota; class Alphaproteobacteria; order Sphingomonadales; family Sphingobiaceae; genus Sphingobium; species Sphingobium sp. JS3065. Next base: position 292,477 of record NZ_CP102664.1, on the reverse strand, counting down.
GGGTGACCCGCGCCAGCCCCGCCCAGCGCTGACCGGCATCGATCCGTTCGAACGGCGCGCTGGCCCGGCTGTCGTCCGCCACCAGAAGGGCGTTGCCATCCTGCCCGGCCAGCGCATCGAAACAGCCCTGTCCGATGATCGCGCCATCGGCCACCAGCAGCGTATCGGCGTCGCGCGGCGCATCGCGCACCATGGACACCATGTCGCGCACCAGGGCAACGGCGATGCCGTCCGCCGACAGCCGGTCGACCGCCTGCGACAGAGCCGGGGTGATGGTGCTGACCAGGATCATGACGCGGTCCGCCCCGGCGCGCACCGCCTGCCGCGCCTGATATTCCACCAGCGTCTGCCCCGCGAAATGCAGGCTGGCGCGCAACGTTCCGCCGGAATCGCCGCTCGCCCGGTTGGCGCTGAGAATTGCCGCAAAAGTCATGCGTGATGAAACCGACCCGATTATTGTTCGATCCACCTTGTTACAAGGCGGCAGCGATCACGCAAGCAGCGTCACGCATTGCCCTGCGTCAGGTCGTCGAGCATCGCCCGCAACCGCCGCAGGATGCGCGGGTCGCCGGGCGCGGCATCGGCCGCTTCATCGGCCGTCGCCATCAGGCCGGTCAGGCCGAAACTCGCCGCCAGCCCCTTCAGCCGCCAGGCGGCGAGTTGCCAATTGGCGTCGCAACGGGCGCGCCCGAGCAGATCGACCTGCCGCTTCGCGCTTTCCATGAAGACGGCGCGCAGCTCCTCAATCAACAATCTGTCGTCACCGACAGCAGCGGCAAGAGCCGCGTTCAGGGCGCCTGGATCATAGGACATGGGGTCGAACGCTATCTGGCTTGCGTTAAGTTTTGGTAACAGGGCATTTTCGTGCGCGGAAAAGCTGCTAGGATAGGAAGCATGAACGGGGGCAGCACAATCGTCGAATTCTGGCGCAACGCCGAAACATCGGCGCAGGACGCATCGCAAGCGGATGACACCTTGCTACTGAAACAGGCCGTTCTGGATCTGGATGAGGAAAGCGGCTTCGCGGATCGGCAGGGCCATGGCATGCACGGCACGCAGTGGGCGCTGCTTGCCGCCGGTCTCGCCTGGATCGGCTTTGCCGGCTGGGCCACGCTGTCGTCCGGGCAATGGCGTGCCGGTCCCGCGGCGTGGCCGGGCCTGGTCGCGACCATCCTCGTGCCGCTCATCCTGCTTGGCGTCTGCTATCTGCTGCTGCTGCGGAACAGCCGGGGCGAAGCGCGCCGCTATCTCGACACTGCGCGGGCCTTGCGGACGGAAGCGGAACTGCTGGAACTGCGGCTGGGCCGAATCGCCGGGCAGTTGGAAACAGCCCGCCAGACGATGCAGGATCAGGCCGAACTGCTCGACAGCTATGGCGCCGCCGCCAGCAGCAATATGGAAGCGTCGGCGGAACTGATCGCGAGCCGCGCCGACAGCACCGCCGAACGCGCCGAAGCCGCCGAACGCGCCGGCATTGCCCTGGTCCAGCGGATGGAGGCTCTGGTCGCCTCCATCCCGGAACTGGAGGATCGCGCCACCCGCATGTCGGCGCAGATCGTCGACAACGGCCATGCCCTGTCGGAACGCATCGACACGCTGGAGGCGCGGCTGCGTGCGCTGGGCGAATTGTCGGACGATGCCCGCGCCCGCACCCTTTCCGCGACCAAGAGCCTGTCAGGCCAGCTCACCGAGATTCAGGAAGTCACCCGTTCCGCCACGCAGGAGGTGACCGGCATGGCGGACGTGGCGTCGGGCCGGATCGAGGCGACGGCGCAGAGCGCGCGCAAGGCGATGGAGGAAAGCGTCCTCGATATCGAGCAGAAGTCGCTCGCGCTGAGCGGCCTGACCGATCGCACGAAGGCGGACATCGCGGAAACGACCCAGTCGGTCATCGCCCTGCTGACTCAGGAATTGAACCGCGTCGAAATAGACGTGCTGCATCGCCTGGAAACCACCCATGGCAGGGCGCAGGAAACCATGGCGGCGGTCGACGCGAACCTGACCGCCCAGGCCCTGTCGCTCAAATCGCTGATCGAGGGCGCGCAGGCCGGGATCGCCGCGACCAGCCAATCCGCGCTCTCCATCCTGTCGCGTGACGCCGAAACCGTCGAAGCCGAACTGCGTCAGCGGGTGGAAGCGGCCATCGCGCAGACGCAGGAAGGCATCAGGCTGACGGACGATAGCGTCGCCCGGCACAGCGAGGCGCTGGAGGCGCTGATCGCCCGCTCGCGCAGCAGCATAGAGGCGATTGGCGATGAAACCGTCACCAATCTGGGGGATCAGGTGGGCGAGATCGAAAGCCGCCTGCATCAGATCAACGATCTGGTCGAAGGGCAGCGGGCGCTTGTCTCCGGCCTTCAGGGCAGTCTGGATGACGCGCTCGATTCCGCGCAATCCCGTTTCGCGGCGATGGAACAATCCGCGCTGGCCCGCAACGAGCGGCTGACCGACGCTCTTTCCCGACTGACGACCGAGACGCAGCGCATCGATTCGGCGCTGGCGGCTGGTGGGTTGACCGCCGAAAAGCTGATCGGCAGCGCCGAGACGCTGATGGTGGCGCTCGATTCCAGCGTGCGGGAACTGGACGAAACCTTCCCCGCCGCGCTCCAGCGGTTCAACGGACGGATCGAGACCAGCCGCACTTTGCTGGACAGCGCCGCGCCGGAAATGGAGCGGCTGGAGGCGATCTCCGAAGCGCTGCTCGGCCGCACGCAGGAGGCGGAGGAACTGCTGCGCGGACAGGGCCGCCGCCTGACCGAGTGGCTGGAAAGCACGCAGAGCGGCGTCGACGCCAATCGCGAACTGGTGGAAAAGCTGCGCACCGCGCTCGACAATGCGCATCAGGACGCCACCCGCATCACCGAGGGAGCGGGTCCGCTGCTGGTCACCGCCCTGCTGCGCGTCAAGGATACCGCCGACCAGGCCGCCGAGCGCGCTCGCCAGGCATTGAGCCGCGCCATTCCCGAAGCGGCTCAATCGCTGGCCGACGCCAGCGAAGAGGCGATGCAGCGCGTCATTGGCGAAAAGGTCGCCGCGCAGATCGAGATGATCGCCAAGGTAGCCGAGGAGGCGGTGAAGGCGGCGCACCAGGCATCCGACCGCCTGACCCGCCAGCTTCTGACCATCGCGGACACCAGCGCCAGCGTCGAGGCGCGGATCGAGGAGGCCGAACGCGCCGCCGAGGATCGCGATCGCGACCATTTCGCCCGCCGCTCCGCGCTGATCATCGAATCGCTGAACAGCACGGCGATCGACGTTTCGAAAATCCTGTCCAACGATGTGACGGATTCGGCCTGGTCGGCGTATCTGAAGGGCGACCGCGGCGTGTTCACGCGCCGGGCGGTGAAGCTGCTGGATGCAGGCGAATCCCGCGAAATTGCGCTGCATTACGACAATGACCCTGAATTTCAGGATCATGTGAACCGATATATCCACGATTTCGAATCGATGCTGCGGATCATCCTGTCGGCCCGCGACGGCAACGCGCTGGGGGTTGCGATCCTGTCGTCGGATATGGGCAAGCTCTATGTGGCGCTTGCCCAGGCGATTGAGAGGCTGCGCCAGTAAGCAGGGGCGGGACTTTCGGGATGCCGCCGAATTTCAGCTAACGGCCATTTTACGTCGAAGTTCACAGTGTACGCGCGCGCGCCTGCGCGCGCGTATATGCATGGTGACGATGTGTCGGACGTTTCAAAGAAGGATGCGGATTAGACCCGTTGGCGCGAAATAGGACAGGCACAATCCTGCCCAATCGGCGGAATAGGATGTTTTTCTGAATCCTGTAGCCATTGGGCAACGCATATCCTTAGCCAGTCCTCCACGTTCGGGGTCGGATGATTGAAAGGAGGTCTGAAAGCGACCAATGGCGGACGGTTCTTTCCGCCTTAATCCCTCGCTACCAAGGCCCGGCAACCGTTTGGATCGACACTCCGTCCAGTTTGATGCATCCAGTGGTAAGGCGGAGCAGATCGGCATTCCGTCATATGTAGCAGGAGAGACAAGCTGTGTTCAGTCATATCATGGTTGGTGCGAATGATGTTGAGGCTTCGAAGAAGTTCTACGATGCGACGCTTGGCGCCATTGGTGTTCCGGCTGGTAACGCGGATGACAAGGGCCGCATCTTCTATTTCACCAATTCAGGCATTTTTGCCATAACTAAGCCGATAAACGGGGAGGAGGCCACCCCTGCAAACGGAGGAACTATCGGCTTTGCAGTCGCGTCGCCTGAGCAGGCAAATGCCTGGCATGCCGCTGGTCTGGCCGCAGGTGGCACGACTTGCGAAGACGCCCCGGGCGTCCGCGATATGGGAGTAGCGGGAAAGCTTTACCTTGCTTACTTGCGTGACCCCGCTGGCAACAAGCTTTGCGCGCTTCACCGTTCCGCCTAATCGAACTTAGTTCGGAGCCCTTCACGCAGGGCGCTCCGAATGTCGGCTTTCCACCCAAAACGTCCAAAACAAAAAGGCCGGCGGAGCAATCCGCCGGCCTTTTCTGTTTCGCTTGAGGGCAGGACTTAGAAGTCCATGCCGCCCATGCCGCCCATGCCGCCGCCGGGCATGCCCATCGGCGCCTTGTCGTCGGCGGGCAGTTCGGCGATGGTCGCCTCGGTCGTGATCAGCAAGCCGGCCACCGAAGCGGCGTCCTGCAGCGCGGCGCGGACGACCTTGGTCGGGTCGATCACGCCAGCGGCGACGAGGTTCTCATAAGTGTCGGTCGCGGCGTTGAAGCCCCGGGTCTCGTCATTTTCGCGCAGCAGGTTGCCGGCGACGACAGCACCGTCGACGCCCGCATTCTGGGCGATCTGGCGCAGCGGCGCTTCGATGGCCTTGCGGATGATGTCGATACCGCGGGTCTGGTCGTCGTTCGCGCCCTTCAGGTCCTTGAGGGCCTTGGTCGCGTACAGCAGAGCCGTGCCGCCACCGGGGACGATGCCTTCTTCAACGGCTGCGCGGGTCGCGTGCAGCGCGTCGTCGACGCGGTCCTTGCGCTCCTTGACTTCCACTTCGGTCGCGCCGCCGACCTTGATGACGGCCACGCCGCCAGCCAGCTTCGCCAGACGCTCCTGGAGCTTCTCACGATCATAATCGGACGTGGTCGACTCGATCTGAGCGCGGATCTGCTCGGTACGGCCCTTGATCGCTTCGCTGTCGCCAGCGCCATCGACGATGGTGGTGTTGTCCTTGTCGATGGTGACGCGCTTGGCGGTGCCGAGCATGCCGAGGGTGACGTTCTCCAGCTTGATGCCGAGGTCTTCGGAGATCACTTCGCCCTTGGTCAGGACGGCGATGTCTTCCAGCATGGCCTTGCGGCGGTCGCCGAAGCCAGGCGCCTTGACCGCAGCGACCTTCAGGCCACCGCGCAGCTTGTTGACGACCAGGGTCGCCAGCGCTTCGCCTTCAATATCCTCGGCGATGATGAGGAGCGGACGGCCCGACTGAACCACGGCTTCGAGGATCGGCAGGATCGACTGCAGGTTCGACAGCTTCTTTTCGTGGATCAGGATGTACGGATCAGCCAGCTCGACAGCCATCTTTTCCGGGTTGGTGATGAAGTAGGGCGACAGGTAGCCGCGGTCGAACTGCATGCCTTCCACGACGTCCAGTTCGAAGTCGAGACCCTTGGCCTCTTCCACGGTGATGACGCCTTCCTTGCCGACCTTTTCCATCGCTTCGGCGATCTTCTGGCCGACTTCGACGTCGCCATTGGCCGAGATGATGCCGACCTGGGCGACTTCCTGCGAACCGGAAACCGGCTTCGAGCGAGCCTTGACGTCCTCGACGACCTTGGCGACGGCGAGGTCGATGCCGCGCTTCAGATCCATCGGGTTCATGCCGGCGGCAACCGACTTCATGCCTTCGCGAACGATGGCCTGGGCCAGGACGGTCGCGGTGGTGGTGCCGTCACCGGCGATGTCGTTGGTCTTCGAAGCGACTTCGCGGACCATCTGGGCGCCCATATTCTCGAACTTGTCCTTCAGTTCGATTTCCTTGGCGACGCTGACGCCGTCCTTGGTGATGCGGGGGGCGCCGAAGCTCTTGTCGATGACGACGTTGCGGCCCTTGGGGCCCAGGGTCACCTTGACCGCGTCGGCCAGGATGTCGACGCCGCGCAGGATGCGCTCACGAGCGTCGCGGGAGAATTTTACTTCTTTTGCAGCCATGTTTCTATTCCTTTGTCCGTCACCCCGGCGAAAGCCGGGATCTGGTGCGGCTTTACGCCGCGCTTAAAGGTCTGAGATCCTGACTTTCGTCAGGATGACATCAGCGATCGGTTTAGGCGACGACGCCCAGAATGTCCGATTCCTTCATGATCAGCAGGTCTTCACCGTCGACCTTGACCTCGGTGCCCGACCATTTGCCGAACAGGACGCGGTCGCCCGCCTTGACGTCCAGCGGAGTGACCTTGCCGTCTTCGGCCTTGGAACCGGTGCCGACGGCGACGATTTCGCCTTCCTGCGGCTTTTCCTTGGCGGTGTCGGGGATGATGATGCCGCCGGCAGTCTTCTCTTCCGCTTCCACGCGGCGGACGAGAACGCGGTCATGCAACGGACGAAATGCCATGTTGAGTGCCTTTCCCTCTTTACGACGTTAAATGGGATGGGGTGGAACCGCCATGGACGACGACTCCGGCTCCTTCTCCCGATGAACTCGTGTCTGTTAGCACTCCAGTCTGGGGAGTGCTAGCGCCCATTTATATGGACGGACCGATCCGGCGATCAAGAGCCGCCCGCCAAATTTTTTCGGACCCAGCTATTTCCGGAAGGCGGCGCGAAAGGGCGGCCTCCCCCTGGGCCGTTCATTTTTTATGCGCGCAGGTTTGTATCGGGTGCGGACGGTCATTACCTAGCCATGCCGGTGGAAAGCCCTATGCCCGCCCACCGACCTTGTTCGAAGTCTTCAAAGGGGACCGCCTGCATGACCGACAAAAGCTATATTCCGCCGCGGGTCTGGACCTGGGACAAGGAAAGCGGCGGCGCGTTCGCCAACATCAACCGCCCGATCGCGGGTCCGACCCATGACAGGGCGCTGCCGGTCGGCAAGCATCCGCTGCAACTTTATTCGCTCGCCACGCCCAATGGGCAGAAGGTGACGATCATGCTGGAAGAGTTGCTGGAGGCGGGCAAGGATGCCGAATATGACGCCTGGCTGATCCGCACCAACGCAGGCGACCAGTTCGGCAGCGGCTTCGTTTCGGTGAATCCCAACAGCAAGATTCCCGCGCTGATGGACCATGGCGCGTCGCCGCCGCGCCGGGTTTTCGAATCCGGATCGATCCTGGTCTATCTGGCCGAAAAGTTCGGCGCTTTCCTGCCCGCCGATCCCGCCAGGCGGACGGAGACGCTGAACTGGCTGTTCTGGCAGATGGGCAGCGCGCCGCTGCTGGGCGGGGGCTTCGGTCATTTCTACGCCTATGCGCCGGAGAAGTTCGAATATGCGATCAACCGCTATGCGATGGAGGCGAAGCGGCAGTTGGACGTGCTGGACCGGCAACTGGCGGAGCATGAATATATCGCCGGGGATGAATATACGATCGCGGACATGGCGATCTGGCCCTGGTATGGCGGGATCGCGCTGGGCCGGACCTATGACGCGGCGGAGTTTCTGGACGTCGGCAGCTACAGGAATGTGATGCGCTGGGTGGAGCAGATCGATGCGCGGCCCGCGGTGAAGCGCGGGCGGATGGTCAACAAGGTGAACGGGCCGCTGGAGGGGCAGCTCCATGAGCGCCATGACGCGGGCGATTTCGCGACGCGGACGCAGGACAAGCTGGAAGGTGCGGGATAGGATTGAGTTAACCCTGCGCGCGCTTCAGGCGCGCCGGGCGGTGGCGATCGGTTCCGATGTGACAGGATAGCCGAGATGGCCGGGTATGCAGAGATGCGTCTCCCCATCTCTCTCCTCCTGCCAGGGCGTCACCTTTTCGACCGGGATCGACAGGGCATGCGCCGCCAGATCGTCGAAGCTGCCAAATTGCGCCAGCCGTTCCAGATTGCGCCGGGTCGGGAAGATGATCTGCCCTTCCCCCCGGTCGCAACGCGCCAGCGTGTCCGCCGCGCCGCTCCAGAAAAGCTGGACATTTTCGGTTTCATCGACGCTCGCCGCCTGGCCTTCCGGCGCCTGGACGAGGTAGAAGCGGGTGTCGAACACGCGCCGCACCCGCTCCAGGCGGGCTGGGTGCCAGCGGGCGAAGGGCACCAGCGCGTCCAGCGCGACCTCCAGCCCATGCGCGCTCAACATGTCGCCAAGCCCCGCCCCCTCCACCAACGTTCGTCGCATCGCCGCGATCCGATCCGTTTCCAGCGGCCGGGTGAAGGCGATGGCGAGGCCGCTTTCCTCCAACGTCTCGCGGATCGCGGCGATGCGCGCAGCCGCTTCGTCCAACGGCAGGCCGCCGGCGATCTTCGCGGCCAGGGCATGATCGCTCTCATCCACGGCGCCGCCCGGAAAGACCAGCGCGCCCGCCGCGAAGGCCATGCTGGACGCCCGTTCCATCATCAGGATTTCCGGGGCCGCGCGGGGGCGATTGCGCAAAATCACCACTGTCGCCGCGGCGCGGCTCTCTGGAACATCTTCTGTCATGGATCCGCAATAGGCCTTGCAATCGCCAGCGGTAAAGTCCCTTCGCCCAATCGCTGCGCCATCGCCTGGCCCGCTGCCTTCGGGAAATGTCCCGCCTCCATTCGTCGCACGATGCACTCCGGTCGGCTGCGCCAGCATAAGCGCGATGCGATTGTTCATGTGCGGGCAAGGTTAATCTGAACAGGCAGAATGTCCATGGCGCTCATCCGCTGCGTCATGCTGGACATTTGCGAATATCGAAGGAGGGGTTCTGACAGCTGAACACGCCATCACGCGGGCGGCAGTCGGACGAGAAGCTGCAAACATGCAGGCCCGACTGACCAATTTTGAAGGAGTAGCGTGATGCCTGTCATTTCAAAAAGCCCGAAATATCTTTTGATGATCGCCCTGCTTTCCGGCGCCGCGCCGGGCAGCCTGGCCGCACAGACGCAGGACCAGCCGGCGGCCCCGTCCGCCGACGTGGCGGCGACCGCATATCTGCCCCCTGAAAAGACCGCAGGACCGGAAATCAAGGGCATCATTTCGGCGCGCAGCGGCGACAAGATGCAGGTCACCGCCGCCGACGGCAGCAAATCCGTCATCGTCATCGACGACGCCACCCGAATCAGCGCGAGCAAGGGCCTGTTCGGCCTCAACCGCAGCAGGCTGGCCGCGACATCGCTGCTCAACGGCCTGCCGGTCACGGTGAAGACGTGGCAGACGGGCGGCGGCCTGTTGGCGAGCCAGATCAATCTTCAGAACAAGGATCTGAAGACCGCGTCGATGATCCACAACGGCACGGCACAGGGCTTTGAGGAACAAACCGCGGCGACGGCGGCGCTGCGCGGCCGCATGGGCGAGATCGACCAATATAATGTGAAGGGCACGACGAACGTCAATTTCGACACCGGCAAGGCGGTGCTGTCGGCCCAGGCGAAAAACGACCTTTGCGCGGCGGCTGCCTCTGCCGAGGGGATGAGCAATGCCCTGCTGCTGGTCGTGGGGTACACCGATTCCACGGGTGACGAAGAATTCAACCAGGAATTGAGCGAAAAGCGCGCCGGTCGCGTCGTCAATTATCTTCAGCAGGCCTGCGGCTGGAAACCCTATCGCATGCTGACGCCCACGGGCATGGCCGAAGCGGACCCGCTGGCGAGCAACGACACCGTCGAGGGCAAGGCGCAGAACCGCCGCGTCGCGGTGAACATCCTCGTCAGCAAGGGTCTGGACGGGCTGTAAGATGCGTGGGGTGGGTTCGCCCACCCCCGCCAGAGCGGCTCAGCGGATCGCGACCAGCGCCGCGAGCAGGGACAATGCGAAGGCGATGATCGTCGCCGCCAGGATGACCAGCAAAGGCCTGGTCCCCGTCTTCATCAGGCTGGCCAATGGAGAGGGATGGCGGTGGCGGTGACAGCCGCGGCAAGGAAGGCGCTGGCCGCCTTGGCCGACAGACCGGCGGCGACCGGCGGAATAAGCCCCAGCGAATTGACGCCGGCGAGGCAGAAAAAGCCCAGCACGAACCATGGGACGCCGATGCTTTCGCGCCTGTCGTCGCGCAGGAAGAGGGTGATGATCGCCAGGATCGCGGGGAGGAGCGCGACCCGGCTGAGCTTGACGATCGCGGCGACCTGTCCCGCGCCGACCGAATAGGCGTAGCCCGCGCCCAACGCCTGGGCGACATCGTGGATGGATGCCCCCAGCAGGAAGCCGGCCTGCATATCCGAGAGGCCGAGCATATGCGCGGCTATCGGATAGAGCATCATCGCCGCCGCGCTCATGGCCGAGATGCCGACCAGCACCAGGGACAGGCTTGCGTCGTTCACCCGGCGCGAACCCAGCGTGGTGGCAAGGGCCATCGCGGCGCTGGCCCCGCAAATGGCGACCGATCCACCCGCGAGCAGCCCGAAATTCCTGTCCAGTTTCAGCCAGCGGGCAGCCAGCACGCCGGACCCGATGGTCAGCGCCACGATTTATCTCTCATTTTCCGCTACTGGAGCATTTCGATCTTTATAGGAGCCGAATTCGGAGAACATTTCTCTCGATCCCATTGACCGGCGGATTTTGGCGATTCGTCAGCAGGATGCCACCACTCCTATTTCGGAAATCGCCGAGCGCGTGGGTCTGTCGCAGACGCCGTGCTGGAAGCGAATCAAACGCTATGAACGCGAAGGCCTGATCGAACGGCGCATGACCATCCTGAATCGAGAACGGCTGGGCTGGACGTGACGGTGATGGTGGCGGTCCGGACGGCGCAGCACACCGACGAATGGCTCCAGGCCTTTGCTGACGGCATCGCCCGCATCCCGGAGGTGGTCGAATTTTATCGCATGAGCGGCGAGATCGACTATCTGTTGAAGGTGGTCGCGCGCGACATCGGCGATTACGACCGCATCTACCGCAAGCTGATCCACGTCGCGCCGCTGCATGACGTCAGCTCGTCCTTCGCCATGCAGGAGATCAAGTCGACGACCGCGCTGCCGCTCGCCGATTGAGCGGCCTTCCCCGCGTCGGGGAATTTATCCAGCAAAACCAATGGGAAGGAAATGGTGGAGCCGAGGGGGATCGAACCCCTGACCTCGTCATTGCGAACGACGCGCTCTCCCAGCTGAGCTACGGCCCCTTGAAGGAGCGCTGCCTATAAGCGAGCGTTTGCGGCCATGCAACGGTCTTTTTTCATTCCGCCGCGGCCAATATGCGCTGTGCCTGAACGAGGTGGGGCCGGTCGATCATCTTGCCGTCCAGTTTGAGCACGCCCGCGCCCGGATTGGCCCGGAATGCGGCGACCACGGCCCTGGCCCGCGCGATTTCCGCGTCGGTCGGGGTGAAGCCTTCGTTGATGGCGGCGACCTGAACCGGGTGGATCGCCATCATGCCGGTAAAGCCGTCGCGCCGCGCCCGGCCGATATAGGCCCTGAGTTCGTCCATCGCCTCTATCCGGGGGAAGACCGTGTCGATGGCCGGGACTCCCGCGGCATGGGCGGCGAACAGCGTCAGGCTGCGCGCCATTTCGTAGGGCGCGGTGTAGCCGCCATCCTCCTCGCGGGAGGTGGACGCGCCGATCGATGCGGGCAGATCCTCCGCCCCCCAGGTCAGGCCCGCCAGCCTGTCGCCGACCTGGCGATAGCTGCCCAGTTCGAAGATGGCGGCGGGCGTCTCCGTCGCGATGGGCAGGATCGGCGGCACGTTCGCGCCGTCGGCAAGCGCGAGCAGCGTGTGGATGCTTGCCGCCCCCTCCGCCTTTGGCAGCATGATCCCATCGGGCGCGGCGGGAAGGACGGCGGAAAGGTCGGCGCGGGTGTGATCGCCGTCCAGCGGATTGACCCGGACGAAGGCCGTGCAATAGCGAGGCGTGGCCAGCCATTCCGCAATCGCATCCCGCCCGAAGGCCTTGCGTTCCGGAGCGACCGAATCCTCCAGGTCCAGGATGATCGCGTCGGCGCCGCTGGCGGCCGCCTTGGCGAAGCGTTCGGGGCGGTCGGCGGGAACGAACAATAGCGAGCGCAGCTTCATGACGGCCTCTTCTTGAGCAGCGCCATGCGCAGGCATTGGCAGACGATCTCGTCCCGCTGGTTGATCAGGCGGTGGGTGAACGTCACGATCCCCGCTTCGGGGCGGGATCGGCTTTCCTTGAGGTCGGCCACTTCGCTGTCCGCGCGCATCGTGTCGCCGATGAAGACGGGCTTGGGCATGATCAGCTTGTCATAGCCGAGATTGGCGACCAGCGTGCCCAAAGTCGTATCCCCCACCGACAGCCCCACCATCAGCGCGAAGGTGAAGGTGCCGTTGACCAGGATCTGGCCGAATTCGGACGCTTTCGCGGCTTCGGCGTCCAGGTGCAGCGGCTGGGGATTATGGGTCATGGTCGAGAAGAGCAGATTGTCCGTTTCCGTCACCGTGCGGCGGATTTCATGCTCGATCCGGTCGCCGACAGTCCATTCGTCATAATAGCGGCCCGCCATCAGCCTTCCTCCCGTTCCACCAGCACCAGCAGCGTGCCCTCGCTCACCTGTCCGCCTTCGCTGGCGTCCAGTTCCGCCACCACGCCGTCGAAGGGCGCGACCAGGCTGTGTTCCATCTTCATCGCCTCCAGCGTGACCAGCTTCTGGCCCTTGGCGACCCTGTCGCCCTTCGCCACGGCGACCGCGATGATGCGGCCCGGCATGGGGGAGAGGATCGCGCCGTCCGATGCCGCCGCGCCGCCCGCCTTGACGGGTGGGGTCTGGCTGAAGAGCCAGCTTTGCCCGGCCTCCGTGACGATGATCGCGCCGTCCTGCTCCATGTCGGAGCTAAGGCCCGTGCGCAGGTCGCCGGATTTCGCGTCCGCCAGGACATGGCGGCCATCCACGAACAGGTCGACCTGTGTCTTGGGCGGTCCATTGAGGCGGAAGCCGAACAGGCCATCCCGGAACGGCCTTTCATTCCAGTCGCCTTGATCCAACCAGTCCCTGCGGAAACGCTGTCCGGCGGCGGCGATCACGCGGTCGGACGGGCCGTCGATGGCCGTCAGCGCCTCCCCCTGCCGCTCGATCAGGCCGGTATCGAGGCTGCCCTCTGCGAAGTCGGGCATGGCGAGGCAGGCGTGCAGGAAAGGCTTGTTGGTGTGCAGCGGGCCGACGAAGCTGCCGTCCAGCCAGCGGAGCAGGTCGCCCCGCGCTTCCTCCCGATCCTTGCCGTGGGAGATGACCTTGGCGATCATCGGGTCGTAGAAGGAACTGACGGTATCGCCCTGCTCCACCCCCGTTTCCACGCGGGCGCGGCTGGCGAACAGCAGCCGGTCGATGCGGCCCGGACTGGGCAGGAAGCCCTTGGCCGGGTCTTCGGCATAGAGGCGCGCCTCTATCGCATGGCCATTGATCGACAATTCCTCCTGCTTTTTGGGCAGCGGTTCGCCGCTCGCCACGCGCAGTTGCCATTCGACCAGATCGACGCCCGTGATCTCCTCCGTCACCGGATGCTCGACCTGGAGACGGGTGTTCATCTCCATGAACCAGATGCGGTCGGCGCGCAGGCCTTCGCTGGCGTCGGCGATGAATTCGATCGTGCCCGCGCCGACATAGTCCACGGCCTGCGCCGCCCGGACAGCCGCGCCGCAAATGGCTTGGCGGGTGGCTTCGTCCATGCCGGGCGCGGGGGCTTCCTCGATCACCTTCTGGTGGCGGCGCTGGAGCGAGCAGTCGCGTTCGAACAGGTGGACGACCTGGCCGTGGCTGTCGCCGAACACCTGCACTTCGATATGGCGGGGCGAGAGGATATATTTTTCGATCAGCACCTGATCGTTGCCGAAGCTGGAGGCCGCCTCCCGCTGGCAGGAGAGCAGCGCGTCGGCGAAATCCGCGGCGGCATCCACGCGCCGCATCCCCTTGCCGCCGCCGCCCGCGACCGCCTTGATCAGGACGGGATAGCCGATGGCGTCGGCTTCGGATTGCAGGCGGTCGGCGCTCTGGTCCTCGCCCAGATAGCCGGGGGTGACGGGGACGCCCGCTTCGGACATCAGCTTCTTGGCCGCGTCCTTCAGGCCCATGGCGGTGATGCTGGCGGGATTGGGGCCGACCCAGATCAAGCCTGCGTCGATCACCGCCTGCGCGAAGGCGGCATTTTCCGACAGGAAGCCGTAGCCGGGATGGATGGCCTGCGCGCCTGTGGCCTTGGCGGCGGCGATGATGCGGTCGCCGATGAGGTAGGATTCGCGCGCCGGGGATGGGCCGATATGCACGGCTTCGTCAGCTTGCCGGACGTGGAGCGCTTTAGCATCGGCGTCGGAATAGACTGCCACCGTGCGGATGCCGAGACGGCGGGCGGTGCGGATGATGCGGCAGGCGATTTCGCCGCGATTGGCTATGAGCAGGGACTGGATCACATGCGGAACACCCCGAAGCGGGGCGCCTCCTCGACTGGAGCGTTGAGCGTGGCGGCGAAGGCCAGGCCCAGCACGTCGCGGGTCTGGGCGGGGTCGATCACGCCATCGTCCCACAGCCGCGCCGTGGCGTGATAGGGGTTGCCCTCATCCTCATATTTGCGGCGGATGGGCGCCTTGAAGGCTTCGGCTTCCTCCGGGGTCCACTTGGCCGCGTCGCGGTGGACGGTCGCCAGCACGCTGGCCGCCTGTTCGCCGCCCATCACGGAGATGCGGCTATTGGGCCAGGTGAACAGGAAGCGCGGGCTGTAGGCCCGGCCGCACATGCCGTAATTGCCCGCGCCGAAGCTGCCGCCGATCAGCACCGTGATCTTGGGCACGCTGGCCGTCGCGACCGCCGTCACCAGCTTCGCGCCATGCTTGGCGATCCCCTCCGCTTCATATTTGCCGCCGACCATGAAGCCGGAGATATTCTGGAGGAACAGCAGCGGAATGCGCCGCTGGCAGGCCAGTTCGATGAAATGCGCGCCCTTCTGCGCGCTTTCGCTGAACAGCACGCCGTTATTGGCGAGAATCGCGACGGGCATGCCCCAGATATGCGCGAAGCCGCAGACGAGCGTCGTGCCGTAGAGCGATTTGAATTCGTGAAATTCGCTGCCGTCGACGATGCGGGCGATCACTTCCCGCACGTCATAGGGGGCGCGGACGTCCTGGGGGATGACGCCGTAAAGCTCCTCCGGATCATATTTCGGCGCTTTGGGTTCGCGCAGGTTGAGATCGATTCCCGGCGCGGGCTGGAGCGTCGAGACGATGTCGCGCACGATGGTCAGCGCATGTTCGTCATTTTCCGCGACATGATCGACCACGCCGGATCGGCGGCCGTGGACCTCCGCGCCGCCAAGGTCTTCGGCGGATATGACTTCGCCCGTGGCGGCCTGCACCAGCGGCGGCCCGGCCAGGAAGATCGTGCCCTGATTGCGCACGATCACCGTTTCGTCGGACATGGCGGGGACATAGGCGCCGCCCGCCGTGCAGCTTCCCATGACGCAGGCGATCTGGGGGATGCCCCGCGCCGACATTTGCGCCTGATTGTAGAAGATGCGGCCGAAATGCTCGCGGTCGGGGAAGACCTCCGCCTGATTGGGCAGGTTCGCGCCGCCGCTGTCGACCAGATAGACGCAGGGGAGACGGTTCTCCATCGCGATTTCCTGGGCGCGCAGATGCTTCTTCACCGTCAGCGGATAATAGGTGCCGCCCTTCACTGTGGCGTCGTTGCAGACGATCATCACCTGCCGTCCCGACACGCGCCCGATGCCCGCGATCATGCCCGCGCCGGGCACTTCGCCATGATACATGTCGTTGGCGTTGAGTTGGCCCACTTCCAGAAACGGGCTGCCCGGATCGAGCAGCCGCTCCACCCGATCGCGGGGGAGCAGCTTGCCGCGGGCGACATGCTTGGCCCGCGCCGCTTCGCTGCCGCCGAGCGCGGCGTGCGCGACCTTCGCGTGCAACTCGTCCCGCAAGGCGCGGTTATGCGCGGCGTTGGCCCGGAAAGCCTCGCCCTCCGCCGACAGCTTCGTGTCGAGAACAGGAGCACTCATGCCCTTGCGTTCCCTTGCCCTGCGGTTGCATATCGAAGGTCATTCATGCCGACTCTCCTGCTCCTCACCATTTCCAACCTGTTCATGACCGCCGCCTGGTATTGGCACCTGAAGGGCGGGATGAACAAACCCCTGTTCGCCGTCATCCTGATCAGTTGGGGCATCGCCTTCGTCGAATATTGCTTCGCCGTGCCCGCCAACCGCATCGGTTTCGCCAGCGGCTGGAGCGCAGGCCAGCTCAAGATCGCGCAGGAGGCCATCGCGCTGATCGTCTTCGGCGGATTCATGGTGACGGTGCTGGGCGAGCCGCTGCACTGGCGCCATCTGGCCGCTTTCCTGTGCATCATGGCGGCGGTGGGTTTCCTGTTCGTGGGGCGATCCTGAAAGATCACATTCACACGCCGATCAGTTCGCGGCCGATCAACATGCGGCGGATTTCATTCGTGCCAGCGCCGATGTCGAGCAGCTTGGCGTCGCGCATATAACGTTCGACCGGCCAATCCTTCGTATAACCCGCGCCGCCCAGCGCCTGCACCGCCTCAAGCGAGACCTTCATCGCATTTTCACTGGCCAGCAGGATCGCGCCCGCCGCGTCGAAGCGGGTCGTCCTGCCCCGGTCGCAGGCCTGCGCCACGGCATAGACATAGGCCCGCGCCGAATTGAGCGCGACATACATGTCCGCCACCTTGGCCTGCATCAACTGAAAGGCGCCGATGGGTTGGCCGAACTGTTTGCGTTCCCGCACATAGGGCAGGACCACGTCGAGACAGGCCTGCATGATGCCGAGCTGGATGCCGGAAAGCACCGCCCGCTCATAGTCGAGGCCCGACATCAGCACGCCGACGCCGCCGTTGAGCGTGCCCATGATATTTTCCTCCGGCACTTCGCAATCGTCGAACACCAGTTCGGCGGTGGGGGAACCGCGCATGCCGACCTTGTCGATCTTCTGGCCGATGGAGAAGCCCTTATACCCCTTTTCGATCAGGAAGGCGGTGATGCCGCGCGCGCCTTCGCCGGTCTTGGCATAGACGACCAGCGTGTCGGCATAGGTGGCGTTGGTGATCCAGAATTTCGTGCCGTTGAGGATATAGCGGTCGCCGCGCTTTTCGGCGCGCAGCTTCATCGAGACGACGTCCGACCCCGCGCCCGCTTCCGACATGGCGAGCGATCCTACATGCTCGCCGGAAATGAGTTTGGGCAGGTAGCGCGCCTTCTGCTCCGGCGTGGCCCAACGGCGGATCTGGTTGACGCAGAGATTGGAATGCGCGCCATAGCTGAGACCTATGGAAGCCGAGGCCCGCGCCACCTCTTCCTGCGCGACCACATGTTCCAGATAGCCGAGGCCCAGGCCCCCGTCCGCCTCATCCACGGTGACGCCGTGCAGGCCGAGCGCACCCATTTCGGGCCATAGTTCACGGGGGAACCAGTCCTTCGCGTCGATCTCCGCCGCCAGCGGGGCGATGCGGTCGGCGGCGAAGCGCGCCGTCGTGTCGCGGATCATCTCCGCATTCTCACTCAGGGCGAAATCGAAGTTGGACATGGCAAACTCTCCTTGGGCGGACATCCTAACGTGCAATGCCGTCAGAGAAAAATTGAAACGGCGCGGGATAGTGTATAGTTTCTGTCTATGATCGAACGCTATCTGCTCCGCTATTTCCTGGCCGTGGTGGACCATGGCAATTTTTCCCGCGCCGCCGCCCATTGCCTGGTGTCGCAACCGACGCTTTCGGTGGGCATCGCCAAGCTGGAACAAGCCGTCGGCGCGCCGCTGTTCCTGCGCAGCAACCAGCGGGTGGAACTGACCGAGGCGGGAGCGCGGCTGCTGACCCATGCCCGGCGGATCGAGCGGGAGTTCAACCTGGCCGAACTGGCGGGGGAAAAGGCGGAGCAGGCGCCCGTGCTGCGCATCGGCGTGCTGCTGAGCATAGCGGGGGAGAAAGTGGCCCGCGCCGTCGCGGAGTGCTCGCCCATCCGGGAGGGGCGGATCGAGTTCATTCCCGGCAGCGAGCGGGAATTGCTGGGGCGGCTGGATGCGGAGCGGATCGACGTGGCGCTGACGTTGATTCGGCCGGGCGTGGATCGCTTCGCGGCGCAGACAATTATAGAAGAGGGCTATGGCATCGCCATGTCGGACAGCCACCGGCTGGCGGGCAAGGCGATGGTCACGGCGGAGGAACTGGCGGCCGAAACCATGATCGTCCGCCGCCATTGCGAGGCGCTTTCGGCCACCAGCCGCTATTTCGTCGATCGCGGGGTGCGGCCCCATTTCGCCTTCCGGTCGACCAATGACGAGCGGGTGATGCAGATGGTCGCGGCGGGGCTGGGCATCACGGTCATGCCCGACAGCTATCGCTGGCCCGGCATGGCGCGGGTGGCGCTCAAGGATTTCGGCGAGCGGCGGCGCGTGGGATTTCTTTATGGCGCGCGGGCGGCGGGGTTGCGCGGGATGCCGGTGCTGGAGGCTTTGGCGGGGGCTTTGGCGG
The DNA here is from genome assembly GCF_026427355.1 of Sphingobium sp. JS3065. Classification (NCBI taxonomy): domain Bacteria; kingdom Pseudomonadati; phylum Pseudomonadota; class Alphaproteobacteria; order Sphingomonadales; family Sphingobiaceae; genus Sphingobium; species Sphingobium sp. JS3065. The sequence goes on along the minus strand of NZ_CP102664.1, from coordinate 273,981 downwards.
AGGCATGAGGCGGGAAATGGCCAGTCCAAGACATTCCCCTCCCGCAGGCGGGAGGGATTAGGGGTGGGCGCGAGCGAAGCGAGCTTCTACGTCAACCGTTGCAAAACAAGGCTGATGTCGCGCTAACCCACCCCCTAGAGCGGTTTTCGATCTGATTGAATCAGATCGACCGCTCTATTCCTTTGTTTTACCGCGATTTCTTAAACGTCAGATGATGCCATCTGACTGGAAATCGCTCTAGAGCCTTCGGTGAATAGATTGAATTGCGGGATTTCCAAGGCTGTTTGGATGTGATTCAAGCTGAGGGCTGGGTATGGAGGCCAGCCCTTATGCCACGATCCTATTCTCAAGATTTGCGAGATCGGGTGATCGACGCTGTGGTGCGGGGCGGCGAAAGCCGACGCTCGGCCTCACGCCGTTTTGGCGTGAGCGAGGCATCAGCGATCAAGTGGGTGCAGCGCTACGAGCGCGTTGGTGACCGGCGCTGTGCGGGAACGGGCGGGCATCGTCCATCGAAGGTGAAGCCCGAACGAGACTGGCTTCTGGCGGCGATCGCGACCGAGCCGGACATCACGCTGTCGGCCCTGTCAGCAAAGCTTTTGGTCGAGCGGGGGTCCGTGCGGACACGAGCATGCTATCGCGCTTCTTCATCGGCGAAGGTATCAGCTTCAAAAAAAAGCGTGCTGCCCAGCGAACAGGATCGGCGTGACGTTGCCCGCCGACGGGCGAGCTGGAAACGATCTAGCGAAGCCGTGCGGCGCGGCTTGGGTCAGCCGCCCCGGTGATAATCATATTCGAAAGCGCGGCCTTGCTGTTTGGTCAGGATCGCGCCGATGACCGCGCCGCCCGCCCGGCGCAGGCGGTCCACCGACACGCGCAGGCCGCCATGATGGTTGCGCCCCCATTCGACCACCAGCAACGTCACCTGCGCCTTCGCGGCGAGCAGGCAGGCATCCGGCAGGCCCAGTACCGGCGGGGCGTCGATCAGCACCGTGTCGTAGCGTTCGCGCACGGTCGCCAGCACGGAGTCCATCGCGGGCGTGACCAGCAGTTCGGCGGGACTGGGCGGGATCGCGCCGCAGGGGAGCAGGGACACGCCCGCCACGCCGCTGTCGACGATGACATCGTCCATCTTCGCCTGTCCCGTCATCAATTCGCTGATGCCGCGGGTGGGCGCAATGCCGAACAGGCTGTGCTGCTTGGGCCGCCGCATGTCGGCGTCGATCACCAGCACCCGCTTGTCCAGCTTCGCCAACGCCTTCGCCAGGGCATGAAGCGTCGATGACTTCCCCTCCCCCTCCTGCGCGCTGGTGACGAGGATGGAGCGCGGCAGGCCCGCCGCCGACCCCAGCAACAGCGAGGAGGCCATGGGCGCGAAAATCTCCGCCGCCGGTTTCTCGCCCGCCGGGACCGCGCCGAGCAGGGGCAGGTTCACCCGTTCCGCCAGCGTGTCGGCGGACGTCACCGCATCGTCGAAAATATGCCGCCCCGCCACCGCCAGCAGCCCAAGGATCAACCCGCCGAGCGACGCCAGCAACATGGTGACGCCGATATTGGGAGAGGAAGGCCGCGACGGCACCGCCGCCCGGTCGAGCGGCTGGATGCGACCCGCCTGGAAGCCCGCCTGCGATGCCATGTCGCGATAGCGCTGGAGCAGGCTGTCGTGCAGCAGGCGATACGTGTCGACCTGCCGTTCCAATATGCTCATCTGCACGCCGCGCCCGCGTTCGGCCAGGGCCTGCCGCTCGACCTTGGCGATTTCGGACTGGATCTGTTTTTCGCCATGGACGGCGACGTCGAACTGTTCCTTGAGCGAGGCGCGGATAGTGTTCGCCATCCCCTCCGCCTGATCGTCCAGCGCCGCCAGCCGGGCGCGGGCTTCGCGCATTTCGGGGTGGGCGTCCTTGCGGAACTGACGTTCCTGCACGACCTGCGCCCTCGCCTGCGCCCGCTCCGTCATGAGCTGCTGCATCGCGCCGTTGTTCAGCACTTCGGGCAGGGTTTCGACGCTCGACAGGCGGGCGCTTTCCCAGCGCTTCTGCGCGGCGATCCGGTCCGCCGTCGCCTGTGCGCGAAAACCATTGAGCTGCGCCAATCGGGTCGCCGTGGAGCCTTCGGGCGGCATATCGCCGCCTTCGCCATCCTTCGTTCCCGGGGGCGCCATGGCCCCTGCATTGGCGGCATAGACCGCCAGGTCGCGTTCCGCCCGTTCCAGATCGTGGCGCGCCCCATCCAGTTCGCCCAGCAGGAAGCGGCGGGCCTGAACCCCCGATTCGAAGCCGCGTTTCAGGTCGGCGCGGATCAGGCTGTCGGCATAGCTGTTGGCGACGCGGGCCGACAGCACGGCATTGGCGCTAGTGAAGCTGATGCGGATGACGCGGGACTTGCCCGGCAGTTCGACGTGCAGATTGTCGCGCAGCAGGTTCACGACCATTTCGGTTTCGACCTGCCGCTGGCTGAGCGAGCCTGCCCCCCGGTCCGGGCGGCGGACGTCCATGCCGTCGAAAAAGGTGCGGCTGCCGACCAGCGCCAGTTCGCGGGCCACATCCTCCGCCAAAGCGCGGCTGCGCAGCACTTCCAGTTCGGTCTGCATCAGCGCTTCATTGTCGGACGGCGTCGCCTGCCGTTGCGCGGCGGCGGAACCGGCGGCTCCGGCGGGAACATCCTCCACCTCGACGGAGGCGGTTGCCCGATAGTCGGGCGTGGAAAGCAGGATGAAGACCACGCCCGCCAGCACGCAAAGCGCCATGGTGACGAACAGGATGATGCGATGCCGCCGCACCGCCGTCCACGCGCCATTGGCGGCGGCGGTGAAGCGCGCGGGGCGGCCCTCCACGGCGGCGTCGATCAGCAGACCCGGCCCCGCCATCAGAGTCCTCCGTCCAGCGCGACGAAGCCCGCGCCCAACGTCGGCAGGGCGAGCAGCGCGCCGCCCAATATCGCCTTCGCCCGCGACAGGCCGACGATGATCGTATCGCCCGGCAGGATTTCGGGATCGGGCGCCTGTCCCTTCCGAATCGCGCCAAGGTCGAACATCGCCGCCTTGCGCTCGCCGTCCGATTGCCGGACCACGACGATCTGGCCCAGGCTGGCCAGACGGGTAGGCCCCTTGGCCAGGGCGACGGCCTGTTGCAGGCCGAGGCGGCCATCCAGCGGAAACAGGCCGGGTTCGCGGACTTCGCCATCCACGGTGATGCGGCGGCCCGTTGCCTTCTTCACGAATATCGTCACCTGCGGGGAAACGAGATAGCGGTCGCCCAGCCGCCCGGCGATGACGTCCGACGCTTCGCTGGCGGAAAGGCCCGCGACGGAGACGTCCCCGACCAACGGCATGCGCACCATGCCAGCCGCCGTCACCTGCGCATCCTCCAACGACAGGCCCGGCTCATGATAAACCTGAATGCGGAGAATATCGTCGGGGGAGATACGGTAATCCATGCCGACGGCGGGCGCGGCCGGGATGGCGGCATAGGCGGCCTCCCCCTTCGGCGCGTCCCCCACGGTCGAGCAGGCGCCGAGCAGCGCAGTGGCCACGATCATGGCCAACATCTGGTTCCTGCTGTCGGTCGGCCGGTTCATGCCGTTAAAAATCCCCGCAAATTCACTGGCCCCTTTCACCGGGCCTTTCACCGGGCACGCATGAAGCCTGCCATTGCGGGCGGGGTTAACGGCGCGGCGGGGACATGGCAACCATGGGCGCGCGGGCGCTGTCGATCAGATGGCGATCCGGGCCTGATCCGGGACGACTCGCCGGGGCTGATCCGGCCAGACGCCGCGCGTGTCGTAGACCGCCTTGTCGGCGCGCTCGTCCACCGGGACTGATTTGAAAACATCATGATCCACAAGAATGACGAAGACGCCGCATTGTTCCAGAGCCGTATCGAGATCGATCAGTTCGGCCCCGGTTCCGGCGAACTCCATCGGCAGGTCATGGGCATAGGGTTCGACCAGCCTGATGCGGCGGCCATAGCGTTTGGCGAGGCGCGCCGCGACCTTCACGGCGGGGCTTTCGCGGAAATCGTCGATATTGGGCTTGAAGGCGAGGCCCAGGCAGGCGATCTGTTCGCCCGGAAATTCGTCGATCAGGTCGGATGCCTTGGCCACGACATAATCGGTCTTGCCGTCGTTGACTTCGCGGGCGGTGCGGATGAGGCGGCTGTTTTCCGGGTCGCCATGGACGATGAACCAGGGGTCGACCGCGATGCAATGGCCGCCGACGCCAGGGCCGGGCTGCAATATGTTGACGCGGGGGTGCCGGTTGGCGAGGCGGATGACTTCCCACACGTCGATGTCCATGCGCTCGGCGATGACGGACAATTCGTTGGCGAAGGCGATGTTGACGTCGCGGAAGCTGTTTTCGACCAGCTTCACCATTTCGGCGGCACGGGCGCTGGTGGTGATGCAGGCGCCGCGCACGAACTGGCGATAGAAACCCAGCGCCTTGCGGGCGCAGCGGGGGGTGATGCCGCCGATGCAGCGGTCATTGTCGATCAGCTCGACCAGGATGCGCCCGGGAAGCACCCGCTCCGGACAATAGGCGATGGCGATGTCGCCAGCGACGCCCGGTTCGGGCATCTTCAGGTCGGGGCGAAGCTGGGCGAAGAGATCGCGCATGGCTTCGGTGGTTCCGACCGGGGATGTCGATTCGAGGATGACGGTGTCGCCCGCTTTCAGGACTTGCGCGACGGTGCGGGCGGCTTTCAGAACATGGCTGATGTCCGGGGCGCGGTCCTCGGCCACGGGCGTCGGGACGGCGATGATGAAGACGTCGCTGGGTTCGACTTCCAGGCTGGCGCGGAGGTTGCCGCGGGAAACGACGCCTTGCACCAGGCCGTCAAGGTCGACTTCCTCGATATGGACGCGGCCGCTATTGACCGTCTCCACCACATGGGCGCTGACGTCGACGCCGACCACCTGCGCGCCCCCTCGTGCGATCAGGGCGGCGGTCGGCAGGCCGATATAGCCCAGGCCGATGACGGAAACCTTCTGCTGGAGCTTTTCGAGTGGCATTGGAAGTCCTGGGGAAGCCTTTAGATTCCCGACGGTTTGTGACGGGAAATGCTGAAGATTTCGGTAACGGACCGCCTGTCCCCCATTCCTCGAGCTCAGGCCGCCTCTTCCATATCCTTGGATTTCGCGCTGGCGGCGACGATGTCCGCGATGCGTTCCGATGCGTGGCCGTCGCCAAAGGGATTATGGGCGCGGGACATGGCGGCATAGGCGACTTCATCATCCAGCAGGGCGAAGACCGACCGGACGATCATGGCGCGATCCGTGCCTACCAGTTTCGCCGTGCCTGCCGTGACGCCTTCCGGACGCTCGGTCGTTTCGCGCATCACCAGGACCGGCTTGCCGAGCGAAGGCGCCTCCTCCTGCACGCCGCCGCTGTCGGTCAGCACCAGTTCGCAGAGATCAAGCAGGCGGACGAAATGGGGGTAGTCCAGCGGCTCGATCATCGCGACGTTGGGAAGGCCGCCGAGCACCGCGTCCATAACCGGGCGCACATGGGGATTGGGGTGGACAGGAAAGATCACCGCGACATCGGGACGTGCCGCAATATCCGCGATGGAGCGGGCGATCGCTTCCATGCCGCCGCCGAAATTCTCCCGCCTGTGGCTGGTGACGGCGATGATCCGCTTGCCCGCGAAGCGTTGGGCGAGGTCGTCCAGCCCTGCGGCGAGGCCGGGTTCGGTCAGCACCCGCTGACGGGTAGCGAGCAGCGCGTCGATCACGGTGTTGCCGGTGATGTGAATGGTCGCCGGATCGCGATTTTCCGCCAGCAGCGCGTCGGCGGCGGCTTGCGTAGGCGCGAAGTTCATGTCCGCGATGCAGGCCACCACGCGGCGGTTCACTTCCTCCGGCCAGGGATGGTGGATGTCGCCGCTGCGCAGGCCCGCCTCGACATGGGCGACGGGAATCTTGCGATAATAGGCGGCAAGGCTGGCGACCATGGTGGTCAGCGTATCGCCATGCACGACCACGCGGTCCGGCTTTTCAGCGTCGAAGGCCTTGCCCAGTTCCACGATCAGCTTCGCCGTCAGGCCGTCCAGCGTCTGGTTCGGCGTCATCACGTCCAGGTCGATGTCGGGCGCGATCCCGGCAATCTCCAGCACCTGGTCCAGCAGGCCGCGATGCTGCGCGGTCACGATCACGCGGGCTTCCACATCCTTCCGCGCCCGCAGCGCGTGTATCACCGGAAACAGCTTGATCGCTTCGGGGCGCGTCCCGAACACCAGCGCAACCTTCATTCGTCATCCTTTGCCATTCCGGCCTTTTCAAGCCGTCTTTCGGATAAGGCCTTGGCAGAAAATGGTAACCATCCCCTGAACATGAGTACTCCCGACGCCCGCTTTCGCATTGGCGGACAGCTATGCTAGAGGCCAGCTAAACCATCTTCCCAATCGAGGGCTGAGTTATTTTATGAAGATCACGATGATCGGCACGGGCTATGTCGGGCTGGTGTCAGGCGCCTGCTTCGCCGATTTCGGCCATGACGTGGTGTGCGTGGACAAGGATGCGGGCAAGATCGCCGCCATCGAATCCGGGCGCATGCCGATTTTCGAGCCGGGGCTGGACCATCTGGTGGGCAGCAATGCGGCGGCCGGACGGCTGACCTTCACGACCGATCTGGCGGAAGGCGTGAAGGGCGCGGACGCGATCTTCATCGCCGTGGGCACGCCTTCGCGGCGCGGCGACGGGCATGCGGACCTGAGCTATGTCTATGCCGCTGCGAAGGAAATCGCGGAGTCGCTGGACGGTTCGACCGTCATCGTCACCAAGTCCACCGTTCCGGTCGGGACCGGCGACGAAGTCGAGCGGATCGTGCGGGAAGCGCGGCCCGACCTTGACATACAGGTCGTGTCCAACCCCGAATTCCTGCGTGAAGGCGCGGCGATCGGCGATTTCAAGCGGCCGGACCGCGTCGTCGTCGGCACGACGGGCAATGATCGGGCCATCGACGTGATGGCGCAGGTCTATCGCCCGCTCAACCTCAACCAGGCGCCGGTCATGTTCACCGGGCGGCGCACGGCCGAGCTGATCAAATATGCCGCCAATGCTTTCCTGGCGACCAAGATCACCTTCATCAACGAGATGGCGGACCTGTGCGAAGCGGTCGGGGCCGAAGTGCAGGACGTGTCGCGGGGCATCGGCCTGGATAACCGCATCGGGTCGAAATTCCTGCATGCCGGGCCGGGCTATGGCGGTTCCTGCTTCCCGAAGGATACGCTGGCGCTGGTGAAGACCGGCCAGGATTATGACACGCCGATCCGCATCGTGGAGACTGTCGTGCAGGTGAACGACCTGCGCAAACGGGCCATGGGACGCAAGATCGTGAAGGCGCTGGGCGGCGATGCGCGGGGGAAGACGGTCGCGCTGCTGGGCCTGACCTTCAAACCCAATACCGACGACATGCGCGATGCGCCCAGCCTGGCCATCGTGCAGGCGCTGGAGGATGCCGGGGCGAAGATCGTCGCCTATGATCCGGAGGGCATGGAGGTCGCCGCGCCGCTGATGCCGGGCGTGACCATGACGAAGGACGCCTATGAGGCGGCGACCGGGGCCGCCGCATTGGTGCTGGTGACCGAATGGGACGCATTCCGGGCGCTGGACCTGAAACGGCTGGCGGCGTCGATGAACGAACCCGTGCTGGTCGACCTGCGCAATATCTATCCGCGCCGCGAGGCTGAGGCGGCTGGATTCTCGCTCACCCGCGTCGGGGGCAAGGGCGTTTCGGTCTGATGCGCTTGAAACCAGAGGGAGGGCGCGACGAACGCGCCCTCCCCCGGCTGCATCATTGGATGATGGCGGCGGTTGCGTTGTGCGCGATCATGCTGGCCGTGCCGGTCATTGCGGGGTTGACCTGACCCCTGCGAACGGCGTGCCCCTCCACAATCAGGCCTTCAGCTTCCACCCACGCTTCAGCACCATATAGCAGATCACGCCCAGCGCGATATTCAGCGCCAACAGCACCAGGCTGCCCACCACCACATCGCCGTCCGCCGCCGCGACGAAGCCATAGCGGAAACCGGAAATGGCGTAGAAGAAGGGATTGGCATGGCTGATGGCGCGGAACGCGGGCGCCAGCCGGTCGATGGAATAGAAGGTTCCCGACAACAGCGTCATCGGCCCGATTATGAAATTGGAGATGGCGGCGGCATGGTCGAACTTTTCCGCCCAGATCGACGTCAGCACGCCGATAAAGGCGGTCAGACCCGCCCCCATCAGCCCGAACCAGAGGATCGCCCAGGGATGGGCGGGCGTCACATGCACGCCCGGCCACAACGCCATCGCCGCCCACAGCGCCAGACCCACGCAAAAGGCCCGCGTCACCGCCGCGCCCACCAGCGCCAGCAGCAATTCCCCGACCGACAGCGGCGGCATCAGATAATCGATCAGCGTCCCCTGCATCTTGCCCGCCAGCAGCGAGAAACTGCTGTTGGCGAAGGCGTTGTTCATCATGCCCATGATCATCAGGCCGGGCGCGATGAAGTCCGCGAAGGGCACGCCCAGCACATGCCGATTGGCCCCGCCCAGCGCCAGGGTGAAGATGACCAGGAACATCAGCGTCGTGACGGCGGGCGCCCAGATGGTCTGGAGCTGCACCTTCATGAAGCGCCGGATTTCCTTGCGATAAAGCGCGCGGGTGCCCGCCCAGTTGACGTTGCGGATGACCAGTTCGCCCGGTTCATGGAAAGGCGGCTGGTGCGACGGGGAGGCAGCAATTTTGGACTGGTCGTTCATGGTCGGATCGACTATCGGCTGAGAGGTTGTGCCGCAAGGGCGTTGTGCGCGGGAAATTGAACCCGCGCCCGGCGCTCCCCATATAGGGCGGCGATTTGAGATTTTGAGGAGTCATTCATTGTCCTGGACCGACGAGCGCATCGACCAGCTCAAGGCAATGTGGGAACGCGGCCTGACCGCCAGCCAGATCGCGGACGAACTGGGCGGGGTCAGCCGCAATGCGGTGATAGGCAAGGCGCATCGCCTGGGCCTGCAATCGCGCCCTTCCCCGGTAAAAGCCAACGAAGCGCCGAAAAAGGCCGCGCCGCCCGTGCGCAAGCCAGCGCAGGAAACCGAAGCGCCCAGACCGGCCGCTCCGGTGCAGCATGCCGCGCCCTCCCCGGCGCGGCCCGCCGCGCCAGCGCCCATCCCGGTTCCAGCCGCAGCCGCTCCGGAAACGGAAGCGCCCAAGCCGCAGCCGCGCATCATCTCCGTCGGACCCGGCGGCTTCCTGCGTCAGGGACCGGGCGACCAGCAGGCGCCGATTCCGCCCGCTCCGCCGCGCCGTCTGGTCCCGGCCAAGCCCAGCCCGGAAATCGCCGGCAAGACATCCCTGCTGGACCTGACGGAACGCATCTGCAAATGGCCGATGGGCCATCCGGGCGAACCGGACTTCCATTTCTGCGGTGAAACGGTGAACCCCGGCTTCCCCTATTGCGTCGAGCATTGCGGGCGCGCCTATCAGGCGCAGCTTCCACGCGGCACGCGCCGTCCGCCGCCGCCCCTGCCCTTTGGCGGGCCGCGGGTTCGCTGATCGTCCGACGCTCATGAAAAGGGCCGCCCCATCCAGGAGCGGCCCTTTTTGCTTGGCGCATGCGGCGATCAGGCGATGGTCAGCCCGACATTCACATTGTTGCGCGTGGCGTTGGAATAGGGGCAGATCTGATGCGCCGCCTCGACCAGCTTTTCCGCATCGTCCCGCTCCACGCCCGGCAGGCTGACCTCCAGATCGGCGGTGATGCCGAAGCCGCCCGCCGCGCGCGGGCCGATCCCGACCGTGGCGGTGACGCTGACATCCTGCGGCACGCGGATCTTCAACTGGCCGCCCGCGACCTTGAGAGCGCCGATGAAACAGGCCGAATATCCCGCTGCGAAAAGCTGTTCGGGGTTGGTGCCGTCGCCGCCGGGGCCGCCCAGTTCCTTGGGCGTCGACAGCTTGGCGGCGAAACGGCCGTCTTCCGAACGGGCTTCGCCATCGCGGCCTCCGGTGGCAGTGGCGCGGGTGACATATTGCACATCGATGGACATTGGCTTGCTCCTTTATATTCTGCGATAATATTTATCGCAATAAATATTAAATAAGCGAGTCGCGCCCTCTTGTCCAGCATTTATTTATCGCGATATATATTTTCATGCTATGGTACCGGGAAAGGAGACCAGCCATGCCCGCCGCCCTGCCGCTCGACGATCAACTCTGCTTCTCGCTCTATGCCGCCAGCATGGCCATCGGCCGCGCCTATAAGCCGATGCTGGACCGGCTGGGCATCACCTATCCGCAATATCTGGTGCTGCATGCCCTGTGGGAGCAGGACGGCCGCACCATCGGCCAGATCGCGGAGCGGCTGTCGCTCGAATCCAGCACGGTGACTCCGCTGGTCAAAAGGCTGGAGGCCGCCGGTTTCGTCACCCGCGCCCGCAGCACGGCTGACGAGCGGCGCGTCGACGTGCGCCTGACGGAGCGCGGCGCGGCCATGCGGGAGGAATGCGGCTGCCTGGGCGAAGCCCTGCTGGAACGATCGGGCATGGGCGGAGCGGAACTGGCGGACCTCAACGGGCGGGTGAAGCGATTGTGGGGCGCGTTGCGCGATCCCCTACCCTAACCTCCTGCCCTGACCAACGCGCGCTTGCGCCTGTCGCAGGCCTGCTTATAGCTTGTGCCCATGTCCGAAGACCTGTTCGCTGCCAATTCCTCCGCCACCCCGCAATATGACGCCTCCGCCATCGAAGTGCTGGAGGGGCTGGAGCCGGTGCGCCGCCGCCCCGGCATGTATATCGGCGGCACGGATGAGCGCGCGCTGCATCACCTCGCGTCCGAAGTGCTGGACAACAGCATGGACGAAGCGGTCGCGGGCCACGCCACGCGGATCGAGGTGCTGCTGGAACCGGGCAACAAGCTGACCGTCACCGACAATGGCCGCGGCATCCCGGTCGATCCGCACCCGAAATTTCCGGGCAAATCCGCGCTGGAAGTGATTCTGACCACGCTCCATTCGGGCGGCAAGTTCACCGACAAGGCCTATGCGACCTCCGGCGGCCTGCACGGCGTCGGCATCAGCGTGGTGAACGCGCTGTCGATCAGCACCGTGGTAGAGGTGGCGCGCAACAAGGAATTGTTCCGCCAGAGCTTCACCCAGGGCTTGCCCAGCAGTGACCTTCAGAAGGTCGGCTCGGCGCCGAACCGGCGCGGCACGTCGGTCAGCTTCGTCCCCGACACGGAGATTTTCGGGGAGCAGAAGTTCAAGCCATCCCGCCTCTACCGGCTGGCGCGGTCCAAGGCCTATCTGTTCGCAGGCGTCGAAATCCGCTGGAAATGCGCGAGCGAACTGATCAGCGACGATACCCCGGCCGAAGCGGTGTTCCAGTTCCCCGGCGGCCTGGCCGATCACCTGAAGGAACAGGTGGGCGACCGCGACTGCGCGACCAGCGCCTTCTTCTCCGGATCGCAGGATTTCCCTGACACCGCCGGGCGGGTCGAATGGGCGGTCGCCTGGCCGTTATGGTCGGACGGTTCCTATAGCTGGTATTGCAACACCATCCCGACGCCCGATGGCGGCACGCATGAGGCGGGTCTGCGCGCCGCGCTGGTGAAGGGCATTCGCGCCTTTGGCGAGCTGGTCGGGCAGAAGAAGGCGAAGGACATCACCGCCGACGATATCGTGACCTCTTCGGAGATCATGCTGTCGGTCTTCATCCGCGACCCGCAGTTCCAGAGCCAGACCAAGGACCGGCTCACCAGCCCGGAAGCGGCGAGGCTGGTCGAGAACGCCGTGCGCGACCATTTCGACCATTATCTGTCCGACCATATGGAGCGCGGCAAGGCGCTGCTTGCCTATGTGCTCGACCGGATGGACGAGCGGCTGAAGCGCAAGCAGGAGAAAGAGGTCAAGCGCAAGACCGCGACCAACTCGCGCAAGCTGCGCCTGCCGGGCAAGCTGACCGACTGTTCCAACGACGATCCGGAGGGCGCGGAGATTTTCCTGGTCGAGGGGGATTCGGCGGGCGGTTCGGCCAAGCAGGCGCGGGATCGCAAGACCCAGGCAATCCTGCCCCTGCGCGGCAAGATCTTGAACGTGGCGTCGGCCAACACCGCCAAGATCCTGGCCAATCAGGAGATTGCCGACATGATCCTGGCGCTGGGCTGCGGCACGCGCAAGGACTGCAACCCCGATCATCTGCGCTATGAACGCATCGTCATCATGACCGACGCCGACGTCGACGGCGCGCATATCGCGACGTTGCTGATGACCTTCTTCTTTCAGGAGATGCCGGAACTGGTGCGGCGCGGGCACCTCTATCTGGCGCAGCCGCCGCTCTATCGCCTCGTTGCCGGGGGCAAGAGCCTCTACGCCAAGGACGATGCGCATCGCGAAGAAATCCTGAGCAAGGAATTCAAGGGCAAGAAGGTCGAGGTCAGCCGCTTCAAGGGCCTGGGCGAGATGAATCCGGGGCAGCTCCGCGAAACGACCATGGACCCGAAGACGCGCAGCCTGATCCGCGTCACCCTGCCCGACGATATCGAGGACCGGCAGCAGGTGCGCGAACTGGTCGAGCGGCTGATGGGCACCAATCCGGCGCACCGCTTCGCCTTCATTCAGGAAAATGCCGCGACGGTGGATGAGGACAGCATCGACGCATAACGTGCGTGGGGTGTGGGTATGTAAATTGGGTGGAAGGCGGACATTCAATTTCCGTTCGCCCTGAGCCTGTCGAAGGGTCATGCTGAGCGAAGGCGAAGCGTAGGGGCCTCGCTCCGCTCAGCCTGAACGGATATCTCACGTCAGCAACTAGCCAGTTTCCGGCCTAACTTCCGGATAAGCCAAGTCGATTTCCCGGAAAACCACGCCGATCGCATAGCTGGGACAATTCATGCCTAGCGCCGCGTTAACCAGCGTGGCGCACCGGATGTTCAATTTTTGGCGCGATACGGGCAAGCATGTCAGGCTTCGCCCCGCTCTCTCGCCCGGCCCTATGCCGCATCGCGCTGCGCGCCACCCCTGCCCTGCTGCTGGCGACGGCGGGCGGCAATGCCCTGGCGCAGGCGCCCGCCGACCGCGTTTCCGCCAATCTTCTCGCAGGCGGCATGAGCCGTCTCGCGGCGATCAGCGCGCAGCAGGGCGGCACGGTCCTTCAAACGCCCTGGGTGGAACAACCGACCGCTCCGGACGCGATCGTCAACGACCGGCGCATCAACGGTTTCATCGGCAAGCTGCCGGGCTGGCGGTTGCAGGGCGTCCAGCTTTCCGTGGTGAGCTATCGCCAGCCGGAACTGGTGCCCGGCTTCATGCGCGGCTTTTTGCCAGCGCCGGCGGCGACCACCATCCCGCAGGCCAGCGCCTTCGTCATGCCGGCCCGTCCGGTTCCCGCTCTGTCGGGCCAGCCGCCGCGCAGTGGACAGCCCGACGTGTTCGGTTCGGTCGCCATGCCGATCTCCCGAACCTTGCTCGACGGCAAATGGGCTTCCGTTTCGGCGACCCTGCCCGGCAAGGGGGTCTGGAGCGGCGTCCTCAATGCCGCTCGCGGCTCCTCCAGCCAGCAGCAGGTCGAAGTCATCAATAGCTGGGTCAACCGGCGGCTGCGCTTCGTGGACGACCGGCAGGGCGGCGACAATTGGGCTTCGGCGGCGCGAACGCTGCAAAGCGGCGCGGGCGACTGCGAGGATTACGCCATCGCCAAGATGAAGCTGCTGGAAGCGGCGGGATTCGACCGGCGCGCGATGTTCCTGGTCATCGCCCGCGATCTGGTGCGGCAGGCCGACCACGCCGTTCTGGCGGTGCGGATCGGCGGGGAATTGATGATCCTCGACAATATGACCGACCGGGTGCTGCCGTCGTCCAGCGTCGGCGACTATCGGCCGATCATGAGCTTCAACGCCTTTGGCCGCTGGACCCACGGCTATCGGGTGACGACCCCGCAAAAGGTTCAGTTCGCGGCGCGATAGTCGCGGAAATACGGCGCGCCTGGGGGCGCCTACCGCTCCCTCAGCGCCTCCGACCGCGCCTTCATGATGGGTTTCAGCAGATAGGCCAGCACCGACTTGCGCCCGGTCATGATCTCCACGTCGCACACCATGCCCGGCGTGATCGGCAGCTTGTGCGCGCCAGTGCCCAGCCATGCGCGGTCCGTCTCCACGACCACGGTGAAATAGGCCTCCCGCGTCGCTTCGTCATAGACGCTGTCGGCCGAAACCTGCTGCACGGTCCCCGACAGCCCGCCATAGATGGAGAAGTCATAGGCCGTCACCTTCACCACCGCGCGGTCGCCGGTCTTGATGAAGGCGATGTCGTTGGGCTTCACCCGCGTCTCGACCAGCAATTTATCACCCACCGGCACGATCTGCATGATCTTCTGCCCCGGACTGACGAAGCCGCCGATGGTCGTCACCTGCACGTCATTGACCACGCCGTCGACGGGCGAACGGATTTCCGCCCGCTGCGCCCGGCCCTTCGCGCCGCGCAGAGACTCGCTGTTGACGGCGATCTTCGCCTCCAATTGGCTGCGTTCGTTGAGCGCGTCCTGACGGAACTGGAAATTCGCCTCGGAAAGCTGCGCCTGCGCCTCGCGGATCGCGGCGGAGGCCCGTGAAGCCTGTTGCTGGGCCGCGTTCAGCCGCCCCTGCGCATCCACCAGATCGCGACGGGCGTCCAGCAATTCGGTCTGCGGGATGATCGATTTTGCGGCGAGCGGTTCCAGCATCCCCACACGCTGGCGCGCCAGTTGCACGCTGCCGCCAAGGCTGTCGATGGTCGCCTGCGCCTCGCCCAGTTCGCGGCGGCGCTGGTCGACGGCGGCCGACATCGCATCCTGCTTGCTGCGCAGCGCGGACTGGCGGACGGCGGCGAGCGCCTGTTCCTGCGCGCATTCCGGCCCGCCGGTCGCGCAGGCCGCGCCGGTCCCGGTGCCTTCCTTCTCCAGACGCCCGGCGCGCGCCGTCAGGGAACGGGTCTCCGCCTGAATCTGTCCAAGCTCGGACGCCAGCATCGCATCGTCCAGACGCACCAGAAGCTGGCCCTTGCCCACCTTCTGCCCGGAACGGACCAGGATTTCCTCGATAGTGGTCGGTTCGGCGGACTGGATGACCTGCGCCTTGCTGGACGGGATCACCCTGCCCTGCCCGTGCGTCACTTCATCCACCGGCGCCAGGCTGGCCCACATCAGGAAGACCAGCATGCCGCCGCCGCTGTAGAGAATGACCTGCTTGTTGCCCGGTTGCCCCCGCAGCCAGCCTATCCAGCGCGAAATCATGGTTGCACCCCTTGAATATGATGGTCGTCCGCCGCCAGCGTGACCGGCGCGGCCTTTTGCTGGCGGGCGAGCATGTCGCCCAACGCGCCGGAGCTTGCCGAAGGATCGGGAATGGAGAGTTTCCACCCCTTGGTCGGGTCCATGCGGCCACCCACATCGTTGGACGCCCGGCGTTCGGGCAGGGCCGCTACGGGCGGATAGTCGATCGCGGGTTCGGCAACCGTGGCGAAGCGGGCCGGATCGAAGGCCGGAATTCGCTCACCGCCCGCATAGCGCCCGGTGAAAGCCCCCGGCAGGCCCCAGCCGCCCGGCCAGCGATAGAAGATATGCGCGCCGACCTGCGCCAACTTCGCCAGATGCGGCGCCCAGCGCGGGAAAACATAATCGGCATGATAATGGGTCGCGGTGCCCACCTCTTTCTCGACCCGCCCGGCCAGCGCGTCGGCGGCGATCCGCTTCGTCCGGCTCCAGAGGTCCGGCAGCGGGCGGCGCGCCAGCGAGCCGTCGCAGACGAAGCTGAACTGGCAGACCGAGGCATCGAAACGCTGGTAGACGACGCCGCATACCGTCTTGGCGAAGGCAGGGTGGCGGACGCGGTTCAGCACCACCTGCGCGACGGCGCGCTGGCCGCTTTCGGGTTCGCGGGCGGCTTCATAATAGACGGCTTGCGTCAGGCACTGGAGGGCGCGGTCATGGTCCTCGCTAGCGGTTGCAAGGGCCTGAAAGGGTTTGGCCGACGCGATGCTGCCAGAGAAGCCGAGACGCTGGTTTTCTTCGCGAGCCTTTTCGCCTTCCAATGCGCCGCCTTCCGCCGCCGGGTCGGCCTGCTCCGTCATCTGGACCAGGGCGAGATATTGGCGGGGGATCGCCGGAGCGGCCTCCACGATCTTGGCCTGCATGGTGGGGCGGGACTGTTCATGGTGCCAGAGTGCTGCCGTTGCGATGGCCAAGGCCACCGGCGCTGCGATGCCGACGCTGCGGGCCAGAACGCTCATTGCCCGGCCCCCCGCTGGAGCTGACCGATAATCTCGTCACGCGGCCCATCGGCCAGGACCACGCCCTGATCGATCACGATGAGGCGATCCACGATCCGCAGCAACGCATGGCGGTGAGTCGATACGATCAGCGTCTGATCCGGCTCCAGCGCCTTTTCCAGATGGTCGATGAACAGATTCTCGGTCTGATTGTCCATCGCGCCGGTCGGCTCGTCCAGGAAGAGCAGCTTCGCCGGTTCCACCAGCGCGCGCGCCATGACCAGGAAGCTGCGCTGCCCGCCCGAAAGGCGGCTGCCGCGCTCACCGATATGCAGGTCGAACCCCGCCGCATCGCGCCCGAAGAAACGCGACGCGCCTGAGCGCTCCAGCGCCTCCAGCAGCTTTTCGTCGCTGGCTTCGCGTGCGCCCAGCAGCAGATTTTCGCGCACCGAACCGCTGAACAGTTCGGCATCCTGCCCGACATAGCGGAAGGCCGAACGCAATTCATGCGGATGATATTGGCGGCTGTCGATTTCATCGATGGTCAGCAGGCCGCCAGTGGGCGGATAAAGGCCGCAGATCACCCGGCCCAGCGTCGACTTGCCCGACGCCACGCGCCCGATCAGGCCGATGCGCTCGCCCGGCTCGATCCGCAGGTCGATGCCGCGCAGGCTCGGCTGGCTGGCGCCGGGATAGGCGAACTCCAGCCCCTGCGCGACGATCGCGCCCTTGCGGACCTTGGGGATGATGCCGCGCGCGCCGTCCAGCCGCTCATCGGGCTGGTCGATGAGCGTCTGGAGGCTGTCGAGCGTCGTCATCGCCTGCCGCGCCCGCACGATCACGAAGGCAAGCTGCCCCACCGGCGCCAGCGAACGCCCGGCCAGCATGACGATGGCGATGATCGCGCCCATCGAAATGTCGCCCGCCGCGAACATGTAGAAGCCGCCGATGACTAATGCGATGCTCGTCACCTGCTGGCACAGGGCGGCCAGGGTCACGCTCTTCGAACTCAGGCGGCGCAGCTTTTCCTGGGTCGCCGCGCTCATCCGGGCATAGCGGCGCCAGCGTTCCAGCATCCGCCCTTCGGCCCGGCAGGCCTTCAGAGTCTCTATGCCGCCGATCGCTTCGACCAGCGCCGCGCTTTGCAGGCTGGAGTCCGCCTGAGCGTCACGCGACAGGCGGGCCATCGACCGTTGCAGGATCCAACCTGCGCTCGCCATGATCCCCATCATGACGACCGGTACGATGGCCAGCCAGCCCCCCAGAAGCGCGATGATGCCGACGAAGAAGAAGAGGAAGGCGATGTCCACCACCAGGACCACGGTGGTCGATGTGAAGAATTCCCGCACGGATTCGAATTCCGACACCCGCCGCGCCAGTGCGCCGGTGCTGCCGGATCGGCTTGCCAGCGGCGTGTTCAGCACCTTTTCGAACAGGCGTTGCGACAGGCGTTCGTCGATATCCCGCCCCGCCTCGTCCACCAGCCTTGCGCGGGCGATGCGCAGCGCGAAGTCGAGGGCGAAGGCCAGCATCACGCCGACGCCCAGCACCCACAGGCTGGACGCCGCCTTGTTCGGGATGATCCGGTCATAGACGTTCATCGTGAACAGCGGCAGCGCGAAGGCGAGCAGGTTGATGATCGCCGCGGCCAGCATCACATAGCCGAAGCCGCCGCGCGCGCGCCATACTTCCCGCCAGAACCAGTGTTGGCGCACCCGCTCGTCCCACGGGCGTTCCTCGGCCCGTTCGCGGCCATGATCGGCCATGACGACCAGCGCCTCGCCGGTGAAATGGCTGTCGAGATCGCTGAGAGGCGCCCAGACCGCTTCGCTCGCATGCGGAAGCTGGACCAGCGCGTCGCCGGACTTGATGTCCATCAGCAGCAGGAAGCGCCCGCCACGAAGCGGCAGGATGGCGGGCAGGTTGCCCGGCCGCCATTTGTCCAGCCGTCCCCGGACATGATCGCTCAACAGGCCGATCTGGTCGAGCGCGGATTCCGCCTGATGAAAGGGCAAGCGCCCGGATTCATCGACGGCAAGGCCAGCGCGGAGGCTGACGATCCCCGGCGAGCGGTCGAAATGCCGCGCCGCGTGGGCGATGCTCTCCACCAGCTCGTCGCCGGGCGTGCCTTGATGGTCCAGCCATTCGGCCAGACTGAGTGTGCTTCGTTCCAACATTGTTTACCCCGCGCCATCCCGGCTTGCGCCGGGATGACCCCCAATAATGAAACTCAGCCCGGATAGCGCCGCCGCTGCAATTCAGCGGGCGGCAGATCAGGGACATCATATTTCTTCCGCGCATAGGGGTTGGCGCCCGAAGGAGCCGCTATGCCCAGAGTATCGAGCAGCGTGTTGGTGGCGGCCAGGATCTGATATTGCGCGAAAATCTCGGAGAAACGCGCCGTCTCGGTCCGTACCTGCGTGTTGAAGCGGGTGTTCTGGCTGTCCAGAACGTCCAGCAGCGAGCGCCGCCCGACATTGAACTGCTCGCGATAGGACACCAGCAGCCCGTCGGACACCGTGCCCTGCCGCGACAGGTCGGTGACGCGCTTCTTTTCCGTATCCCAACGGTTCCAGGCGGTGCGGACATCTTCCTCCGCCTCGCGCTGGCGCTGGCTCAGGCGGAACCGCGCTTCGCTCGACCGGCGGGTCATTTCCTGGACCTTCGCCCGGTTGATGCCGCCATTGTAAAGCTGCCAGCGCACGACCACGCGGCCCTGGACGTCGTTGGTGCTGCCCTTGAAGCCGTCCACATCCTCGCCGACCCGGCCGATGCCTTCCAGCGATACCGTCGGCCCAAGCTCCGACTTGGCCTCATCCACCACGGCATGGGCCGCCTGGATATCGGCCTCCGCCTCGCGCACCAGCGGATTATGGGTGCGCGCCGCGGCAATGGCTTCGTCCAGCGTCGGCGGCACGGCGCTCGTCACCGGATCGGGCATGGTGACCTGATCGATGGAAAGGCCGGTCAGCGTGCGGAAGGAAATGGCCGCATTGGTCATGTCCTGCTCCGCCTCGCTCTTGCGGACGAGGGCGGCTTGCAGCCTTTCCTCGGCCTGCTGCTGGTCGGCGATGCTGATCGACCCCTTGGACACACCCTCGCCCAGATCGCCCAGAAGCTTGCGGTGGAAGGCGATATTGTCCTCCGACGCCGCCACGACCCGCTGCTGGAGCATATAGTCCAGATATTGGCGCGTGACGTTCAGCGCAACGAACTGCGAACGCTCACCGACGCGCAGGGCCGCGCCGTCGGTGCGGGCCGCCTGCCGCCGCTTTTCCGCGCTGCGATAGCCGGAGTCCCAGACGGTCTGTTCCGCCCGCACGCTGGCTTCCAGCGGCCAGAGCGTCTGGTCGTCCAGGTTAAGCGCGCGGCGGGTGGCGTTTTCCAGGCGGCGGACACCCGCCGATCCCTCTACGCTGACGCGGGGCAGGTAAAGGCCCTGCGCCTGTTCGCGTTCGAACTCGATCGCTTCCTTGTTCTGGATCGCCTGGTTGATCTCCGGATGGCTGTCGATCGCCGCGGCGATCGCGCTCTTGAGATCGGTGGTCTGGGTCCAGCCCGTGCTCACCATGGCCGCCGCACAAAGGGCGATCAGGCTGCCGCATGTCTTGCGCATGATCATCATGCCTTCCTCCCCTTAATTCGCGCTGGCGGTGATTTCGACCCGACGATTCATCGGTTCGCGCACACCATCGGCGGTTTCGATCTTCAATTGGGTTTCGCCCAGGCCATTGACGGTCATGGCGTCCGTGGCGATGCCGCCCTGGCTCATCAGGCTGGCGACATTCTGCGCCCGGCGCAGCGACAGGCCGTCATTATAGCGGGTGCCGCCCGACGTGTCGGTGTAGCCGGTGACGCCGAAGCGCTTCCACCCGCATTGCGCCGCCGTCTGCGTCAGCGTGCCGATGGTGCTCGCCCCTTCCGGCAACGGCGTGTCCATGTTCCAGTCGAAGAAGATGGACACCGCCGGCGCCGTGCAGTCCAGCGCGGGTGGGGCTGAAGCTGCCGGCACCGGCGGCGGTGGCGTCGCCGAAAGGCGGGCCACAAAGTCGTCGCACTTGTTGATGCTGTCCGCATCCTTCGTGCCGGATTTGATGAAACCGATGGCGATGCCGCACTGGTTCTTCGCCTCGACCGCATAGGTCCAGCGGCTGTCCTGCGCGGCGCGCACCGTCACGTCGCCCACCGCCTTGACGGCGGTGTCGTAACGGCTGGTCAGCGCGTCCCTCAGTTCGGACTTGCCCAGTTGCAGCAAGGGCGAAGCAGGCGCCGCCCAGGCCGCTGTCGTCGTCAGCATGGCGGTCGCCAGCCCGACAGCCGCCGCCTTTCCAACTGCATTTCGCATATTCACTCTCCCCAAAATTCCCCGCGAGAAAATTTCCATATCGGTCCCATGGTCAGGCATGACCGGCCGCCATCGCTTCATGCGCGACCATCGCCGCTTCGAAGATGGCGGTGGCCGCCGCCAGGTGCCCGCTGTCCACCGCCTCGCCCGCGACCGGGTTGAGGAGGAAGGGCGCGGCGACATGCTCGCCACCCGGCAGGGCGGCCAGCAGCGCGTCGATATTCGGCGCGTCATGGGCGCCAAGCGCTTCCTTCACGACATCGGCCGCATTCGCTGCCGGGCCTGCCTGCTGCGCCGCCAGCACCGCCGCCGCATTGCCGTCGAAGGCAGGCGGCAGGTCGATGGATTGCGCCAGCAGCCCCTGATGACCGCTAAGGTCAGGCTCAGGCGCTTCCTCCGTTTCGGCAGGAACATGCGCGTCGCCGCTGTCGGACAGGGTGGCATGCTCCGGAGCAGCCTCCTCGCCGCCATGGCCGGTCTGCGCAGGCTGCTCATCCGCCGCCTGATCGTCGTTCGCGGCGATCGTGGTCGACGCGCTTTCCTGAGTCGTGGTCGGCTCGGCAGTAACGGAAGCGGCCGGCGCGGTTTCCGTGACCGGCACGGCGCTTTCAGCGGCGTCCGGCGCGGGCTGCTGCTCGGTCGTCGGCTCGGTCGCGCCCGCCACCGCGACCAGGCTGGCCGCTACCAGCGCCTGGTTGAAGCCGCTGGCCGCGCTTTCCGTCTTGCTGGCGTCGCTTTCCTTGGCGCCGGTCGCGAACATGACGTCGCCAACGGTGCCCTTGGTGCCGTCGGTGCGGACGAAGCTCGCTTCGCCCAGCACGGTGACGTCGCCACCGGCGGCGGTATAGCTTTTGCCGTCGGCGTTCAGCTCGATGGCGGCGATCTTCGCATCGGCAAGTGACTTGAACTCGCCCGCATCGACCACGCCATTGGCGTTCGCATCCTGCCACACGCCGAACTCGGCAAATGCGGCGTCCTTCGCATCGAACAGGCCGTCGCCATTGCTGTCATAGGCAAGGCGCAGACCCTCCAGGTCGCTCTTCGCGCCGGGCGCATCGTCGGCAAAGACGATGTCGTAGCCGCCACCCGTCACATGGGCGAGCAGCCCGTCGTCGGAGGAGACCCAGGCCGTCGCCACCTCGCCCTGGCCATAATCATGGGTCACGCCCGCCGACAGCCCGACGAACTCCAGCCCGTCGCCGTCCAGGTCGATGGCGACCGGAGGAACGGCGACCGGGTTCAGCGTGACGCTGACCGAACTGTTGACGCTGTCGCCGTCGGCGTCCGAAGCGACGATGGCGTGGTTGATGAGGATCGGGGCGCCGCTGTTCAACGTTTCGACCGAGAAGACGCCAAGGTCGAAGCCGTTGTTGACGCTCGGCGATTCCACCAGCACCGCATCGAAGCCCTGGGCGCCGACAATTTCATATTTGTCGTTCACCTGCAGGCCAGAGATGGTGACGCTGCCTGCAACGAAAGTCACGCCGATGCTGCCCTGCGTGCCTGTGCCGGTGAAAGTGTAGATATTTCCCGTGCTCACATCGGTCACGATCACCTTGGCGATCGGCACGAAGCTTTCGCCCGCCTCCGGCGTCGTGGAGGAGAAGCCCAGAACCTGGTCGTTGTCGGCATCGATGGCCGTGACCTTGATCGATACGGTGTTGTTGGGATTGCCGGCGACCTGGGCAATGTTCTGCTCAAAGCTGATGACGCTCTGATGATCGGCATAGGCAAAGCCCGTGGTCGTGCCCGCGCTGGTGGTCAGCGTCTTCACCAGGTCGATGCGAACCGCCTCATCAGGATTGACCGATTGGTTGTCGATACCGATCGAGTCGCTGTCGGTATTGACCGACCCGCGAAGACCCGAAGCGCTGCGCCCGGAGAACAACACGTCGATGGCGTCGGTGGTATCGACCCCAAGGCCGCGATAATCGGTATTGCCCGCCTTCGCCGAACTGAAGCTGCTGATCGAAATCTCGCTGCCGTTGGTGATCGTGCCGTAGAGGTCGAACACATATTTGTCCGTCCCCGGCTGCAACGTGATGGTATAGCCGACATCGCCATCCGCCGTCCTCGCCGTCAGCACATTTGTGCCGTCGCCGAAGATGAACAGGTCTTCGCCGTTGAAGCGCAGCGTCGCGCCGCTGGTGTCCTTCGCCGGCGCGCCGTCGACGATGTTGAACAGGGCGTTGCCAACGCCGTCGGCCCCGGCCACGGCGGCGAAGTTCAGGTTGAACTCCGTCGCCGGGCTGTTGTTGTTCGCCACCGCTCCGGCGGCAGGCGTGAAGGCGCTGGGCATGTCGTCGTTGAAGACGATCCTGAGCTGGCCGACAGCCGAGGAGGTCGGGTTGGTCGTCGCGTCATAATCGCTGTCGGTCACCAGGAAATTGAGGTCGACCTGCGGCGCGTCGTTTTCATTGCCGCCCGCGGCGTGCAGCACATTGTCGAGCAATGTCACCGTATAGGCCCCGGTCGTCGGATTGACGACCACCTGGAACAGCGGCGTGCCGCGGCCGCCAACCGTCGTGATGGTCGCGGTCAACGTGTTGCTGGCGCCGTTCCAGCTATAGGAAACCGTGTCCGTGCCAACAGTGCCGGTCGTGCCGTTCAGATTGGCGAAGGTGACGCTGCCGCCGCCGTCCGCGCCGAAAGTGAAGGGCAAGGTGCCGCTATAGCTGGCCTCGCTTGGCCCCGCCGCGCCGTTATCGCCCACATTGGCGTCGACATCGCCGGTCGTGCTCAGCGGATTGCCGCCGGTCAGGCCGTCATCGTCCAGCTTGGCGGCGACGTTATCCGCCGTGGGCTTGTTCGCGTCACCCTGGAAAGTGAACTTCAGCGTTGCGCTGGCCGTGTCATTGTCGGCGTCGCGCATGACATAGGTGAAGCTGTCGAACGATCCCGAAGGGACCGATGCCTTGGGCGTGTAGGTGTAGCTGCCGTCGGAGAATAGCTGCAACGTGCCATAGGCGCCGTTGATCGTCTGGCTGCCGCCCGGCGCGATGGCGTTGCCGCCTATCGACACCACGGATCCCGGCGTGTCCGCGCCGACCTGGTCGTTCGTCAGTACGTTGCCGGTGGAAGCCAGCGCCTTTTCGATGGTCGTCACATTGTCGTCGGCGGCGATCGGGCTGTCATCTTCTATCGTGACGGCGATGCTGGTGGCGACCGTGGCGGTGCCGTCGCTGACATTTACGGGGACCGAGAAATTCTTCAGATCCTCGACATTGATGCCGCTGTGATCGACCGACTGGAGCAGGGTCACCGTATAGGCGCCGCCATTGGTGATGGTGATGGTGATCACCGGCACCACCCCGACCGAACCGGTCAGCGTCTGCGTGCCGACGCCGGTCCAGGTGACCGGCAGGCCGTCGGCGGTCAGCACCGCGCCCGGATCGCCCAGCGTCATGCCGATGCTGTCGCCATCGACGTCGGTCGCGGTGATCGTTCCATTGGCCACCGTCGCATTGGTGGTGTCGTTCGGCAGGCCGGGCGCGCTGTCGGCATTGGCGCCGGTCAGCCCCTCTTCCGAGACGACCGCGATACCGCTGCCGACCTGCGGCGCGTCATTGGTGCCCTGGATGGTGATGGTCAGGGTGGCGGTGGCGGTGTCGCCGTCGCCGTCCGTGATCGTATAGGTGAAGCTGTCGGCCAGCGTTTCGCCATCGTCCAGTTGCTGGACGGCGGCCAGGCCGTTGTTCAGCGTATAGGTATAGCCGCCCGATGCATTGAGGACGAGCGTGCCATAGCTGCCGACGGCATTACCGCCGATGGTGCCGCCGGTAACCGCCGTCACCGCGCCGCCCGCCGCCGGACCGTCCGCGCCCAGCGAGTCCGCGCCCGCCGGATTGCCGTCACTGCCTGCGCCGGTCAGCACATTGCCGCTGGCGGTCGGCGTGGCGTCTTCCTTGACGACATCGGTGTCGTTCGCGGCGACCGGCGTATCGTCGTCGACATTGATCGTCAGCGTGCCGGTAGCCGTATCATCGTCGGCGTCCGCGACCCGATAGGCGATATCGAAGCTGACGTTATTCTCGTCGCTGCCAAGCGGATGGACGATCGCGGCGTTCTGCACCACCGAATAGGTGCCTGCCACCGGATCGGTCAGCGTCACGGTCAGCACGGTGGCCCCGCCCTGCTTCACCAGCAGCACGGTACCGTTGCTTTCATAGGTGAAGCCGGAGGGCGCCCCAGTGCCGAGCAGGGTGATCCCGCCCGCGCCATCCGCGCGATAGTCATGCCCCAGCGTGCCGGTGGCGTTGACGCTGTTCGCATCGTCGCCCGTGCCGTTGGCGTTGCCGCCCAGCGCGTCGTCGTCCAGTTGCACCACCGGATTGGCGCTGACCACCGGCAGATCGTCGGACACGCTGACCGACACGGTGCCGGTGGCTGTATCGCCGTCGGTGTCCTGCGCGATCACCTGTACCGATCCCAGCGCGACCAGATCGTCCGCATTGACGCCCGGATGCGTGTCGTAATTGTCGTTGAGCGTGGCCATGACGGTCGCGACATTGCCGACGACCGACAGGTCCAGCGTCACCACCACGCCGCGCTCGTCGGAACCAGTGATCTGGTTGTCGGATACGCGCAGCCAGGTCAGGTCGCCGGTCAGCCCGCCGATACCGCCGAAGACGATGGAGGTGATCGCATCCGAACCGGGCGTGAAGGTGATGGTTCCGCCGGTCGAGTCCGGATTGCCCGCGCTGGTGCCGCCCGCCAGATTCTGGTCGTCCAGCGCCAGGCTGATCGGGCCGCTCGCGGTGGGGATCGCGCCGTCCGTGACGGTGATCGGCTGCACCGCGGTCGACTGGTCCCCGTCGCCATCGGTGATGACATAGGAGAAGCCCGCGCTGACGCCGCTCGCATTGTTGAGGTTGGTCGACGGGTTGAAGGTCCACGCCCCCGCCGCCGTGAAGGTGTAGGCGCCGAAGGCCGTGCCGACATTGGTCGTGCCCACCGCGTTGATCGCCGTCGTGACGCCGCCGATCGTGACCGACGTCAGGGTCGCGCCGTCCGCGCCCGGCGTGTCGTTGGTGAGGACATTGCCGCTAATGTCGGCGCCATCCTCCGCCACGGTGCGGGCGGTGTCGTCCGTCGCCGTCGGAACATCGTCCACCACGTCGATGGTGATCGTGCCGTTGGCGATATTGCCGGAGCCGTCGACCGCCTGATAGGTGAAGACCTCCGCGCCCGCGAAGGTCAACGGACCGTCATTGGCCGTCGGGCCGTCCACCGGCGAGGTCAGCGTGTAGGTATAGCTGCCGTTGGCGTTCAACTGGATCTGGCCATGGCTGCCGGTGGCGGAGCTGGTCAGCGTGTAGCTGACCGCGCCCACCACATTGAGCTGGCCCGTCGCCGTTTCCGTGGTCTGGCCCGGCGCGCTGCCGGTGACGCTGCCCGCAGCGATGTCGTCGCCGGTGATGCCGGTATCCAGCGCGGCTTCGAAAACCGTCTTCGTCTGATTGTCCGCTGCCAGCGCGACATTGGCGACGTCGATGGTCAGCGTCGTGGTCGCCAGATCGCCGTCCGCATCGCGGATGGTGTAGACGAACACATCCTGCTGATCGGCCGAGATGGCGTTGGGCGTCGCGTCATAGCGATAGCTGCCGTCGGCGAAGAGCGTCAGCGTGCCGTAATCGCCCGCGACCGCCGTGCCGACAGCTCCGCTGACGGGGCTGGACGGATCGCTGCCCTTGGCCACGCCGACCACGCCCGGCGCATAGCCGTCCGCGCCCGGCTGGTCATTGGTGAGCACGCCGGCGGCCGCGACGATCAGCGATCCGCCTTCGTCCACCGAACCGCTGTCGGCCGTCGCGATGGGCGCATCGTCCAGCACGGTCACGTTGATCGTATCGGCGGGCGAGACGTCCCCGTCGCTGTCGGTCACGCGCACCGCGAAGGCGTCGCCCGCCTTGGGGTCGGCCGCGCCGCTGATGCCGTCGCTGTCGCTGGTGACATTGTCGGGATGGGTCGGGTCGTTGACCGCCAGCGTATAGCTGTAGCTGTAATTCCCCGCCCCGTCGGATGTCACGGTCAGCGTACCCGCCGCACCCGCGACGACCACCGGCGTTCCCGCCGTCGCCGCCGTCACATCGATCCAGGCGCCGTTCTTGTCCTGCACCTCGACCTTGGTCAGCGTATCACCGCCGGTCGCTATGGTCATGGCGCCGGTCGCCGTCTCGCTGTTCCCCGCCGCCTGCGTGCCGCCGGGCAGGCCCGCTTCCGACACGGTCATGTCGGTCACGCTGACGGTCGGCGTCGAATCCTGAAGCAGGGTGATCGTCACCGTGGCGGTCGACTTGTCGCCGTCGCCGTCGGTGATGGTGTAGGTGAAGCTGTCGCTGCCCTCCGCGCCCGCATTGGGGGTGTAGAGGAACAGGCCATTGCCCTGATAGACGACGCTGCCCTTGGCCGCGCCGGTTTCCAGTACGATCCCGCCGGCAAGGTCGACGCCATCGGCCCCAGCCACGTCATTGGCGAAGACGTCGATCGTGACCGCCGCATTTTCGGTGAGCTGGCCCGCGCTGTCGTTCACCGCCGTCGGCACGTCGTCGACCACACGAATGTCCAGGCTGGCGCTGTCGGTCGACCCGTCGGTATCGGTGACGACGACCGCGAAACTGTCGGTCAGGCTGCCGTCATTCACGCCGCTGTGCAGCAGCGTATTGTCATTGAGGACATAGCTGTAGCTGACCGTCCCGCCGATCACGTCGCCATCCGCGCCCACCGTCGGCGTGAAGCCGGTGATGCTGAGCGTGCCATAGGCATTGGACAGGGTGACGCCGCCGATGAAGCCGCTCGCGCCGAAGATCGGCTGCCCGCCGACCGTGATCGTCGCCACGCCGTCCGGCGCGGACAGGGTGAAGCTGCCCGTCTGGGTCAGCGCCGCCGCATTTTCCGAACTGCCCCCCGGCAGGTCGTTTTCGAAGACGGTTTCCTCGGCGCCCTCGCCGTCCAGGCCGTTGACGGTGACGCCATCGTCGCTGCCCTGGATGGTGATGGTGATGGTCGCGCTGGCGTTGTCGCCGTCGCCATCGGTCAGCGTATAGGTGAAGGTCTCGGTCAGCGTCTGGTTCTTGTCCAGCCCCTGCACCACGCCATTTTCATTGTTCAGCGTATAGGCATAGCCGCCGCCCGCCTGGATCACGAGCGATCCGTACAGCCCGGCAATCGGCGCGCCGACGATCCCCGCTGCTGCCCCGAAGGCGATGCCGGTGACTTGCGCGCCATCAGCGCCCTGCACGTCGGCAATGCCGTCCGTGGCGTTGGCGTCCGCGCCGCCCGAACCGGTGATGACGTTGCCGTCCGCCACCAGCGGGCCATCCTCGCGAACCGAATCCGCGTCGTTGGTCGCGGTCGGCACGTCATCGACGATGGTGATGGTCAGCGTGTCGGTCGCGGTATCGCCATCCACATCGGTGACGGTGACCTGAAAACTGTCGGTCACGTCGTCGCCATTGGTGTTGGTGGTCAGCGTGTAGCTGTAATCGATGCTGCCGTTGCCGATGCCGGTGACCGTCAAAATGCCCTTGTCGGTGACGATCTGCTGCCCGACGCCGGTGATCACGACACCGTTGATGGTGACGGTCGCGGGACCGTCCGGCGCGGTATAGGTGATCGTGCCGTCGGTCGTCTCGATATCGGTGCCCGCTTCGGATCCGACCGGATTGTCGAGGCCGGCTTCGTCGACGATCGTGCCCTCGCCCACCTTGGGGATGGAGATGATCATGACATTGCTGTCGGCTATATCGATCCGAAGCGTCGCCGTGGAGGTGTCGCCGTCGCCGTCCCGCAGCGTATAGCTGAAACTGTCGCTGACCCCGCCCGGCGTGCCCGCGGCGCGGGCATAGCTGTAGCTGCCGTCCGCGCTCAGCGTCAACGTGCCGTAAGCGCCCTGGAACGTGCCCGCGGTCGACACCACGGCGCCGTCCGCGCCCTTGACGTCATTGGTCACGACATTGCCGGTGGCCGGGCCATAGGTGCCCGCGGCGATCGTCCCGACATCGTCATTGGCCGTGGGCACATCGTCGACGATCCGCACGTCGACGCTGGCATTGGCGGTCGATCCGTTGCGGTCGGTCGCCACGACGGCATAGCTTTGCAGGATGCTGTCAGCGCCCGATGCGTCGTGGCCCAGGCTGTTGTCGGTCAGCACGAAGCTGTAGGTGAAGGTTCCGGCGGTCGGCACGCCGCCCTGCGTGGCGGTCGCGGTGAAGCCGGTGATGGTAAGCGTGCCGACCGGCGTCGTCACCACCTGTCCGGCGACGAAGGCGCCATTGGCCAGCACCGAAACACCGCCGACCGTGACGCTCGACAGGCCGTCGGGACCGTTGACGCCGAAGGAACCGATCTTGGTGAGGCCCGCCGCATCGGGCGAGCTGCCGTTCGACAGGTCGTTTTCCAGCAGGATGACTTCGGCGCCCTCGATCCCCGGCGTGTCGTTCAGGCCCGTGATGGTGATGCCGTCGTCCGCGCCGTTGATGGTGATGGTCAGCGTCGCCGTGGACGTGTCGCCATCGGCATCGGTGATCGTGTAGCTGAAGCTGTCGGTCAGCGTCTGGCCGGGCACCAGGAACTGCACCGCCGCATTGCCGTTGGCCAGCGTATAGCTGTAGGCGCCCGACGCATTGAGCGTCAGCGTGCCATAGGCGCCCTGAAAAGTGCCGGTGGTCGACACGACGGCGCCGTCGGCGCCCTGAATGTCGGCGACGCCGTCGGTGGCGTTCGCGTCGGTCCCGCCGCTGCCGGTCAGGACATTGCCGTCCGCGACCAGCGGGCCGTCCTCGGTCACGCCGTCGGCGTCGTTGACGGCGGTCGGCGCATCGTCCGCGACGGAGATGGTCAGCGTCGCGCTCGCCTGATCGCCGTCATTGTCGGTGACGACCACGGTGAAGACCTCGGCGGGCGGCGCGCCGACGACATTGTCGCCCAGCACATAGCTGTAGCCGATGGCGCCTTGCGCGATCGAGGTGATGGTCAGCACGCCAAGCGGCGTCACGACCGTCTGCCCGACCGTCGTGATCGGAACGCCATTGATGGTCACGCTGGCCAGGCCGTCGCCGGCGGAAATGGCGATCGTGCCCGTGGTGCGCTCGCTGTCGCTGGCGGCGGCCGAACCGGCCGGCTCGTTGCCGCGCGCGGGAAGGCCCGCCTCGCTCACTCCAGCGGTGGCGGCGGTGGCGCCGGCAGGCTGATCGGGGGTGATGATGGTGACTTCCGGCTCATCATTTTCATCCGGCGCGATGGGCAGGATTTCCCGCGTTTCGGGCTGGGTGAACAGCAATTCGGTGGGCGGCAGCAGGTCGCCTAGGCCATGGGGATCGCCCACATCGCCGTCCGGGCCGATGAAATTGCCGCCGGAACTGCGCGGCGGACCCGCGGCAGGCTGCGGCTCTTCCCCGATCAGCAGGGCGGCCAGGTTGACCGAAGGAATTTCGACATCGCCCACGACAAGGCGCGGCATGACCACCGCGCCGTCCAGGATCACCAGGTCGGTGCCGTCGGGCAGATGGACGATCAGATTGCGCCCGGAAACCTCGATCCGGTTGATGTCGGTTCCGGCGGGCAGCAGGACGGTGCCGTCGGGATTGGGCGCGACCGTCCGAACGACGTCCGCGGGATGCATCTTGCCGGGATGGACCGCCTTGCCCTTCGCGGCCAGGGCAGCCGCTTCGGGATGAAGGGCCTGCTGATGGTCGGCGGTGTCTTTGCTGTTCCAGTCGCGCTCGAAATCCATGTCCATCCCACCTGTGCCGTGGGGCATGGCAGGAGCGCGCAGAAGGCCTCGCCCCGAATGCGCGATGCATACGGACCTGGTGCCTTCACCGACATTGCGGCAATCAGCGGATCAGCTATTGCCCCTAGTCAACGTTCTCCCGCCGGCAGGACTTTTATCAAAGTCGACTGCCGCCCCGGATTAACCATCTGCTTTTGTGTTTTTACTGACCCGATAGCCGATCTTATTCGCCGCCCCGCGAGATGAGTCACGCAGAATCAAGTTTTGTTAACCATTTTAACGCGATAGAGCCGAAAAAATAACTTAGGGATTATTACCAAGGATATAGTTTTCGGATTTTCGATATATCCTAACACCTATGCTCAATTCGAGTTTGGTTAATGAAAAAGGCTTAAGGGCATATACGACTCGGACGAGTCGACCCGTCTTTTGGCCGATCCGGACTGCGCCGATGGAAATGAAGCGCCCTGGCGCATGGGAAACGGGCGACCGGCTATGCAGCCAGCCGCCCGTCCGAATTGCGACCCATAGACTTATCTTGCGGAGCCATGCTTTTCTTCCCGGCCTCGTCCCAGTCAGCCTGCGACTGGCGATAAGCTATGGAAAATCAACCCCCTCCGACGAGAATCAGGAATAACCGTCACATTATTTTAATCAATTGTCCCGACGACTTATATCCATGGTTAATGCTTCAGGACGATAGGAAAAAAGACAAGGATATCCGCGCTCAAGGATGATTTTCACCTGTCGATTCACTTGTCGGGGACGGCATTTTTTCCACATTATCCCCCTGGTGCGCGGGTTCAGGCATGGGCGTCGCCGCCTGATCGGCGCTCTTCACCACCGCGCTTTCGGGCGGCGTCGGCATGGATGGAGCGGGCTTCGGCAGGGCGGCGATGATCTGTTCCATGCGCTGGCTGCGCGCGCTGCCCGAACCGGCGGTCCGGCGAAAGCTGCGCAACGCATAATCGGCCAGCGGTCCCGCCGCGTCATGGCGTTTGCGCGCCACATAGAAATCGACCAGATTTTCGACGGCAAGCTGGGTGTTGGGATCATCCTCCCCCCGTGTCCGCAAATAGCTGTCGAACACGCGCCGATACAGGCCTTCCGCCTCCCGATAATATCCCGCCGAATCCAGTTGCAGCGCCAGGTCGTTGGCGGAAATCAGGGTGCGGGGATCATCCGGGCCGAACAGTTCATCGGCCAGCGCCAGCCCCTTGCGCGCCGGGTCGATGCCGTCCGCATGCTTGCCGGACGCATAGGCCGCCTGGGACGCCGCCACCAGCTTGCGCCATGCCTTTTCCCGCGCCTCGGTGACGTCGGGCACATAGGGGGCCTGCGCGCCCAACGGCGCCGCGAGGCAGAGCAGCAAAGCCCCCCGCAATATCCAGCCCCTCTTGCCGCCGCCCAAGACCACTCTCCTATGCGATCCTCACTCGGTCGATGTTAAGCGCAACAGGCTTAAGAAAGTGCAAGCGCGCGGCTACTTACGCCGTCAACGCCTCGACCAGCGCCTTGACCTTCTTCTGCCGCCATTGCGGCAAAGGCGCGATCAGCCAATAGGCCAGCGGCGAAGGCGCCGCGTCACCGACCTGCCGGACCCGCCCCGCAGCAATGTCCGCCTGCGCCAGCAGGAAGGGCACGCAGGCATGGCCGAAGCCGTTGGCCGCCGCCTCGATCGCCAGCCCCGCATCGGCCACCCGGATCGTCGCAGGCGCGTCTCCCTTGGGACAGCCCGGCCATTCGATGCGATGGTCGGGGCCGCCTTGCGCCGCTTCGACGGTGACGAAGGACGCTTCGCCCAGCTTGACGCCTTCATTCTCGCCCGGCCCTTCGGCAAGGCGCAGGGCGATGTCCAGATTGGCTTCGGTGAAATCCAGCGTCTCGTCCGCCGCCACCAGCGCGAATTTAAGGTCGGACTGGCTCGCCGCATAGCCCGCGAGGCGCGGCTGCAACCATTTGGCGGTCAGGTCGCGCGGCGCCGCGATGGTGAGCGAACTACTGGACTGGCCCGCCTGCATGGCGCGCACCGCTTCCTCGAACTCCAGGAAACCGGCGCGCAGGGCCGCAAGACCCGCCTCGGTTTCGGGGGTCAATTCCAGCCCCTTGGGCGTGCGGCGGAACAGGACGACGCCCAGCAAATCTTCCAGGGCGCGGATCTGCTGCCCCACGGCGGCGGGCGTCACGGCCAGCTCATCGGCGGCGCGGGTGAAGGACAGATGCCGCGCCGCCGCATCCAGCACGCGCAGGCCGTTGAGCGGCAAATGGGTACGCTTCATTCAGCCACCGCCGGCGCGATCAGCGCGAAATGGGGGATGGCGATGTCGAACGTCTCGCCGCTGGCGCCGATCATGTGATAATGGCCCTTCATCGACCCGGTCGGCGTGTTGAGCGGGCATCCCGACACATAATCATAGCTTTTGCCCGGCTGCACCACTGGCTGTTCCCCCACGACGCCGTCTCCGTCGACCCGATGCTGCGTGCCCCGCCCATCGGTGATGATCCAGTGACGGGTCAGCAGTTGAATGGGCTGATTCCCGTCATTCTCTATGCGGATATGATAGGCCCAGAACCATCGGCCCCGGTCCGGCTCCGACTGTTCGGGCAGGAAGGTGACGGCCACATGCACGTTGATGTCGCGCGTGGTGGCATGGAAGGGGAAAAGTGCGTTCACGGGTTCAGAAATGCGCCTTTCACCCCTGTCCCGTCAACGGCCTATCGACTTCAGCGCGCGATCGAGATCCTCGATCACGTCGTCCGGGTCTTCCAGGCCGACGTTGAGGCGCAGCATATCCTCCGTAATGCCGACCTCCAGCCGCGCCGCTTCCGCCATGCCATAATGGGTGGTGGATGCCGGATGCGTCATCAGCGAACGGGAGTCACCGATATTATTGCTGATGTCGACCAGTTCCAGGCCGTTGAGTAGCCCATGCGCCTCCGCCCGGCCGCCGCCGACATAGAGGGAGAATATGGGACCGGCCATGTCCATCTGCTTGCACGCTAGGGCGTGTTGCGGATGGCTTTCAAGGCCCGGATAAAGCACCTTCGCCACCCGGCCTTCCAGGAATTTGGCGACCTTCAAGGCATTTTCGCTCTGACGGCGGATGCGCAGGTCCAGCGTCTCCAGACCCTTCAGCACCACCCAGGCATTGAACGCGCTCAGCGTCGGCCCGGTATTGCGGTGGAAGGGCAGCAGCGTGTTGATGATGAAATCTTCCGTGCCGCAGATCGCGCCCGCCAGCACGCGGCCCTGCCCGTCCATCATCTTGGTCGCGCTATAGGCCACCACGTCCGCGCCGAACTCCATCGGCCGCTGGAGCGCCGGCGTTGCAAAGGCATTGTCGACGACGCTGACGATGCCATGCGCCTTCGCGATACCACAAATCGTGGCTAGGTCCGCCACATCCATGGTCGGGTTGGCGGGCGTCTCGAAGAAGAAGACCTTGGTATTGGGACGGATCGCCGCTTCCCACGCCGCATTGTCGGTCGCGTCGACGGTGGTCGTCTCGATCCCGAATTTGGGCAGCAACGTGTCGGTCAGCCAGCGGCAGGAACCGAACAGCGCCTTGCCCGCGACCACATGGTCGCCCACCGACAACTGGCAGAGCAAAGCCGCCGTCATCGCCGCCATGCCCGTCGCGGTCGCGCGGCAGGCCTCCGCCCCTTCCAGCAAGGCGATGCGCTGTTCCAGCATCTCCACCGTGGGGTTCTGGAGGCGCGAATAGGTCATGCCCTGCTGCTCGCCGGCAAAGCGCGCCGCCGCGTCCTCCGCCCGGTCGTAGCTGTAGCCGCTGGTCAGGAACAGCGCCTCGGACGTCTCGCCATATTCGGTGCGGGCGCTGCCGCCACGCACCGCCAGAGTGGCGGGACGCCAGTTCCGGGTGATTTCGGGATTCTGCCCGCTCTTGCGCTTCATATTCCTGTCCTCAATCCAGCGCCGCCAGCACGGCATCGCCCATTTCGACCGTGCTCATCGTGCCGCCCAGATCGAAGCTGCGCGCTCCGTTAGCCAGAGCCTTGGCGACGGCGGCCTCGATGCGGTCGGCCTGTTCCGGCAGGTCCAGCGAGTAACGCAGCATCATCCCCGCCGACAGGACCGTTGCCAGCGGATTGGCCTTGCCCTGCCCGGCAATGTCGGGCGCGGAGCCGTGGATCGGTTCATAGAGGCCCTGGTTGCTGTCGTTGAGCGTGGCCGAAGCCAGCATGCCGATGGAACCGACGCACATGCTCGCCTGATCGGAGAGGATGTCGCCGAACATGT
This sequence comes from Sphingobium sp. JS3065, assembly GCF_026427355.1. NCBI lineage: Bacteria > Pseudomonadati > Pseudomonadota > Alphaproteobacteria > Sphingomonadales > Sphingobiaceae > Sphingobium > Sphingobium sp. JS3065. The sequence continues at coordinate 239,425 of NZ_CP102664.1, read as the reverse complement.
TGCCGGTGACGATCACGTCGAACTGGCCCGGATTGCGCACCAACTGCATCGCGGCATTGTCGACATACATGTGGCTCAATGCGACGTCGGGATAATCCGCCGACACTTCGATCATTACGTCGCGCCAGAGCTGGCTGGTTTCCAGCACATTGGCCTTGTCCACCGAGCAGAGCTTGCCCCGGCGGGCGCGGGCTGCCAGGAAGCCCTGATGCGCGATCTTGCGCACCTGCTCCTCATTATAGGACATGATGTCATAGCCCTCGCGCAGCCCTTCAGGCGTCTTGCGCATGCCCTTCTCGCCGAAATAGACGTCGCCATTGGTCTCGCGCACGATCAGCAGGTCGATGGCGCTGGCCACCTCCTGCTTGAGCGCGGAGGCGTCGGCCAGTTCGGGAAAAACCTTGGCCGGGCGCAGGTTGGAAAAGAGACCCAGTTCCTTGCGCAGACCCAATATCGCCTGCTCAGGACGCAGATGCCGCTCCAGCGAGTCGCAATCCGGATCGCCCACCGCGCCGAACAGGATCGCGTCGGCGCGCTTCGCCAGTTCCAGCGTCTCGGGCGGCAGCGGATGGCCCACCGCCTTATAGGCCGCGCCGCCGACCAGCCCTTCCTCATAGGTGATGCCGGGGATCGCCAGCGCATCCAGCACGCGCTTCGCCTGCGCGACGATCTCTGGACCGATACCGTCTCCGGGGAACAGGGCGATCAACATGGGGCAACTCCTTCAAAACCGTCGCCGCCCCTTATGAAGCCCCCGCCGCCAGCGCAAGCATTTAGGCGACGGCCCTTTTCAACCGGTCCACCAACCGCTCCCGCGCAGCGAGTATATCGATGCGCCAGTCGGTAAGCACTGACCGTTCCAGAAAGAAACCGGTCAACCGCAATCCGTCCAATATGGCAGGCCAATCCCCTGCCCCGCCCGCCAGCAGGAAAGCGGGCAAGGGCAGCAGCCGGTCCTCATAACCGGCGGCGCCCGCGCGGCTGACCGCCGCCGCGCTGCGCGGGCTGACATAGGCCAGATCGTCATTGCCGCCCGTCGCGGCACAGCGGCCAAGGTCCAGCCCGAAACCCAACTCCGCCAACAGCAGCAATTCATAACGGATCAGCGCCACCGCCCAGCCTCTTGCGGCGGGCGCCGCCTCCACCGCGCCCAGCACGCCGTCCAGCGCCTGATAGAGCGCCGGATAGGGCGTCCCCTCCGACAACGCGACCGCCGTCAGCGCGCAGGCCCAGTCGATCGCCGCCGCAGGCAAGGGTTCAGCCAGCAATGGCGCGCGGCTATGCTCCAGTTCGACGGTCAGCCCGGCCAGTTGTTCCTCCGTCCTGGCGCGGAATTCGGCCTTCACGATATTGCCCGGCAGCAGGACAGGCCGCATCCGGCGGGAACGCCCGCCCCGCACATAGCCTGGAAGCAGCCCATGATCGGGCGTCAACAGCCGCGCGATGGCGCCATGCTCGCCATGGGGCCGCACGGCGCAGACAAGGGCCGGGGTGATCAGCGTCGCCATGCCGCCCTCTTATCGACCAATGGATCGCCGCGCCATCCGCGCCTCTCTCAGGCCGAATTGTCCCGAAATCGTGCAGAATCGCCGCGCAATGGCCTTCTGCCCTTCGATATAGGTTGCTTTTCCATCAGGTCATGCGCACAATTATCGCCGGGGACTTGTCGGGGGACAAATTTCGCCATGTATGACATGCCCTTGGCGTCATCTTCCGCGATGGACCGCCTGGTGCTTTGGCTGGGACGTTCACCGACGCTGGGTTTCGCCATATCCCGCGTCGCCTTTTCGGCTGCCGCGACCTGGCAGGTCGAGGCGATGTTCAGCAACGAACCGGATTTCGCCCATACGGCCTTGCTGCTGAAGGCCGCCGTTTGGACCTGGACAGCAATCGCCATCGCGCAAAACTCGTTGACGCCGCCGCTGGGCCTGCTGCTGCGTCCCATTTTCCTGATAGTCGACCTTATCGCGTTCCTGACAGCCATCGTCCTGTGCGAACCGTTGCAGATCGCGGCGCTGGGATGCCTGTTCTTCGTCGCATGGTCCGCGTCAGACCGGTTCGGTCGCGGCGCCGTCCTCATATTGGGCATTTGCCTGATCTTCGCCTTCATCGCGCGGGGCTATTATGAAAGCTGGTCCACCGCTCGCCACGTGCCCGCCGTGAACCGCGCCATCGACAGCCTGACCATCGTCATCGGCTGCGTCATCGCGGCGTCCATGCTCAGCATGAACCTGTTGGAACGGCGGCTGATAGGCTGGTCGGAACGGTTGCAGGGCGTCGGCCTCTCCTTCCAGAAATCCCTGGCGCAATTCCTGGTCGAACAAGTTTCCCAATTGATGAACGCCCGCTATTGCGCGTTCGTCTGGGAAATGACGGACGACACCGCCGTCCACTGCGAATTGGGCGATGCGGACGGCGTGCGCCACCTCATCCTGCCGCAAAAGCAGATTGACGGCCTGTCGAACGTGACGCCGCGGGAAGCGCCCTTCCTCTATTCCACCCAGTCGCCCCGGCTGCTGCTGCGCAGCCGTCTGGGCATATTGCGGAACGAGCGCGCGCCGGACCTGACCGACAGCATATCGGACATGTTCGGTCCCGGTCAGGGCGCCAGCTTCCACATCCAGGCGGGGGAACTGCGCGGACGGCTGTTCATCGGGACCAGGCATGGCTGGTCGCCCGCCGTGCTGCTGCGGTGCATGCGCATACAGGAGGGGATCGACCTTTTCCTGGAGCGGCATTTCTTCTTCCTCGCCTGGCGGCAGCGGACCTTCGCCGAAGCGCGCCAGACGCTGAGCCGCGATCTGCACGACAGCGTGCTGCAAACGCTGGCGGCGCTGCGCGTCCGGCTGGCGACCACGATCCACGGCCTGTCGGACGCGGGCGTTCCGGACAAATTGGCGGAACTCAAGTCGATGGAGGAACTGGTGACGGCCGAACAGGCCCATCTGCGCCGCCTGCTGAGCCAGCAAAGCCCTGTTCCGGGGGAAGGCGATGTCGACCTGGGCCGGCAGGTCGAGCGCTGCTGCCGCTTCATCGCGCTGCAATGGGCGATAGACTGCCGCCTCAACCTGGTCGAACGGTCCATGACCGTATCGGCCGAAACGGCGGCGGAAGTCGAATTCCTGATCCGCGAAGCCGCCGCCAACGCGGTGAAGCACGCCAATGCGCGCCACATCACCGTATCGATCGCGCAGGTCGATGACGAGATATTGATCGCGCTGAAGGATAATGCGGGACCGCAGGCCGTCGCCAGGGAAAATTATACCGGCGACTTCGAACTTCAGTCGCAATCGATCATGACGCGGCTGGGCAAGATCGGCGGAACAGCCTATTTCCATAATTTGAGCATGAACTCCCTGATCTCGATCAGACTGCCCTCCTCTTTACCAAGGTCTCCGATATGATGACGCAGATTGCGATAGTGGACGATCATCCGATCTTCCTGGATGGCATGGCGCAGTTCCTGCACTCCCATGGCCATGACATATTATTCTGCGCCCGGTCGGTCGAAGAGGCGCTGGAACGGATGCAGGCGGGCGAACCGGACCTGCTGATCCTGGACGTCAGCATGAAGAGCGGGGGCGGCCTTGCGATCCTGTCCGCCCTCCGCAGCAGCGGCAGCACGGTGCCGGTCATCTTCATGACCGTGCATATCCGTCCGGAACAGACGCTGGAGGCGATCAAGCTCGGCGTCGACGGCGTGGTGCTGAAGGACAGCGACCCCAACGACCTGCTGTCCTGCATCCAGCAGGTCATGAGCGGCAACAAGAGCATCGCCCCCTTCGTCATGGAACAGGCGCTGGTGCACAGCATTTCCGCACCCGCCAGCGAGGCCAATGTACTGGCGGTGCTGACCGATCGCGAACTGGAAATCGCCGGGCTGATCCGGGCGGGGCTGCGCAATCGGGAGATTGCCGGGCGTTGCGGACTGACCGAGGGTACGGTGAAGGTGCACCTGCACAGCATCTTCCAGAAGCTCAACATCAAGTCGCGCTCGGAACTGATCATCATGATGATGTCGATGGACAGCGAAATGCCCGCCGTCGGGATGGAGCATTAAGCGGCTGTTCTTGGTTTAAAGTGGTGGAAGGCAGACATTCAATTTCCGTTCGCCCTGAGCCTGTCGAAGGGTCTTGCTGAGCGAAGGCGAAGCAAAAGGAGCCTCGCTTCGCTCGGCTAAGGGCTTCGACTTGCCGGAGGCAAGTTTATCCTGAGCGCCTGCCCTGGCAGGCAGTCGAAGGGCTCAGCCCGAACGGCTTTCTAATTTCCGCTTATGGCCATAACCCCGCCGAAAAGCCTCAGCGCAGCCCGCTAACGAAATCGGGCATATGCGCCGCCCCACTGGGATTCGGCCCCGCCATATACAGCGCCATGATCGTGCCGAGCGCGATCGCCACGCCATAGGGGATCGGCCCCTTCCTGTCGAACAGCGCGATGGACGAATCCTCCCGCATGCCCTGCGGCACGAGCCGCCGTCCGACCATGAGCAGCAGCGCCAGCACGCCGCCGCCGACCGTCACATAGACCAGCCAGGGAACGACCCCCAACCAATCGAACCAGAGCGCGCAGGCGCTCATCAGCTTGATGTCGCCGCCACCCATCCAGCGCAGGGCGAACAACCCGCAACCCATCGCGAACACCCCCAGGAAAACGGTGCCGTTGCGCCAGATATCATTCTCCCATCCCGCCACCGCGACCCAGACGGCGTAAAGCCCGACGACCAGCAACGGGAAGATATTGGATATGCGCAACCGCGCCATGTCCTCGACCGCCGCCGCGATCAGCACGAGCGAAACGGCCAGCAGAACGACGTCCTTCATCATTTCCCCGGAACCCCCATGGTGGCGAGCGCGGCGGCCGCGTCCGGCACGAAACCGTCCGCTTCCGTCATGGCGCGGCTGAGATAGGCCTGCGCCCTGGGCATATCGCCCATGCGCATCGCGACCTGCCCCGCATTGCTGAGCCGCCGTCCCCATTCATCGGCCGTGTCGGCGGGGCGGCGATGGATGTCCTGCCCCGACATCACATAGGCGGTATCGCCATTGGCGATGATCCGCACATCGTCAGGCGCGCGCTCGCGCGCCTTGTCGAAGATCACCGCCGCCTTGTCCGCCTTGCCCTGCTTCAGCAGCGAAAGGCCGTAATTGTTCAATATCTGCGCGGGCTTGTCCGTCAGTTGGAACGCCCGTTCATAGGCGGCGGCGCTCAGCGCCCAGGACTGCGCCTGATCATGGGCCACGCCCAGCGCATTCCACGCCCGCCACCGGTCGGCGCAGGCATCCACCGCTCGCCGCAACGGTTCCAGCGCCTCCTGCGACCGGCCAACCCGCAACAAGGCGATGCCCAACCCTTCATCCACCCGGCAATTTTTGACCCCGCTCCGGCCAAGGGCGGTGAAGCGCACCACCGCCTCCTCGTCGCGCCGCTTTTCCAGGGTCATGCGCGCGGTCGCGATCTCGATCGGCTGGAGGTCTGCGGGCAGCGCCTGTCCGCGCCACTGGGTCAGCATCGCCTCCGCCTGGATGATACGCCCGCCGTCCATCGCCTCATCCACCAGCCGGGCATAATCCAGCGGCTGCGAAGGCGGCAAAGCGGGCAGCCCCGCCGCGGAAGGGGCCGCCGCCGACAGAAGCAGCGCCCAGATCATCCCCGCACACCCTTCCGCCCGGCAGGACGCATGATGCTTTTCCAGAGCCGTTCGAACATGTCGTCGCTGGCTTGGGCATTGGGTCCAGCTTCCGCCATCCCGGCCAGCGTCGGCCGCGCATCGGTTTCGGGCCTGGCGACGGTGATGATCGGCGCCGTCAGTTCGCGCTCGCCCTGCGCATCCGCCACGGTCACGATCCGGGTCGTCAGTTGCGGCTTGATCCGCTCGGCCGGGGCCGGACCGTCCATCGTCCGCAGCCGCACCTCGCCCAGCGAAACCCGCTCCAGTTCCACGCCCGCCAATTGCGCCGGACGCGGGGTGGGAGCGGCGGAGGCCAATTGCGCCAATGTCGGACGCGCAACCACGGGCATGCCGGTCGTCGCCGCACCCGCCTGCGCCAGCAACGCCTCAGCCTCGCCTTTCAGGCCCTGCGCCGACAGGCTGCGGGCGAAGTTGCGGGCGATGCGCGCATCCTGCGGCGCGCGCGCCAGCGCCAGTTCGAAAAATTCGCGGGCCAGATCATGCCGCCCCATGGCCGCATAGCTGATCGCCACGCCGTTCAGGCCATGCGCGTCGGCGGGATCGTTGCGCACCGCCCGGCGAAAGGCGTCCAGCGCCAGCGCATATTCCCCCCGCGAAAACAGCAGGTCGCCACGGGCCAGCGCATCCTGCGCCGGGCCAAGCTGATTGACCGGCCTGATCGAAAGCACGCCCTTTTGCGGCGAAGCGCACGCCGCCGTCGCCATGATGAGAATGACTGCCACTACCCCTTTATTCACGGCCCCCTCCCCTTGTCCTAGCGCGTCATGACCGGCAAAATGTCGCGCACCACCCGCACCACGGCGGGCAGCATCAGCACGCCGATCATCACCGGCAACATGCAGGCGACCAGCGGCACCGACAGCAGCACCGGCAGGCGATGCGCCTTTTCCTCCGCACGCATCCGCCGCTTCTCGCGCATTTCCGCCGCATAGATGCGCAGCGTCTGACCCACGCTCGACCCCAGTTGGTCGGACTGGATCAGCAGCGTGGCGAAGGAGCGGATCTCATCCACGTCCACATCGTCCGCCATGCGCCGCAGCGCGTCCTGGCGGCTGCGCCCGGCGCGCAGTTCCAGCACCACCTTGCCCAGAGCCGCCGACACCAGCGGATGCGACAGGGCGAGTTCACGCCCGACCCGGTCCATCGCCGCCTCCAGCCCCAGCCCCGCCTCGACGCAGACCAGCATCAGGTCCAGCGCATCGGGAAAGCCGTGGACGATTGCCTCCTGCCGCCGGGACGCCTTCGCGGAAATGAAGAGATTAGGCAGATAAAGGCCCAGCACCGCCAGCAGCGACGCGATAACATAAAGTTTGAGCGCGCTCGGCGGCTCCGCCTTGCTCAGCGCCATGACGACGAAGACCGCAGGCAGGGCGAAGGTCAGCACCAGCCGGAAGAAGGTGAACAGCTTGGGCGCTTCCGGCGACATATAGCCCGCCGCGATCAGCCGCCGGCGCAGGCCCACATTGTTGGTGTCGACCAGGGATATGCCCATTTTCTCGATCCGGTCGACCAGCTTCTTCCATTCGCCGTCGTTCCGTTCGCCGCGCAGCGTCTGCCCCCCCTGCGCCGCTCCGCCCGCTTCCCCCACGATGTCGAGCCGGCTGCGGACCCTGGCGTTGCGCAGGATGATCTCCGACAGGCCGAAGACCAGCGCGACGATGGCGATGAACAGCAGCCCCAGGATGAAGGGCCGCAACTGGATCATGATTGCCGTGTTCAGCATCGCATCACACCTTCAGATCGACCATGCGGCGTATCGTGACGAAGCCGATGATGTAGAGAGTGATCAGGCCGACAAAGCCGACGATGAACATCTTCTCCTGCGCGACGTCCAGATAGAAGGCCGGATTGACCAGGAACAGGCCGACAAAGGCAAGGATGGGCAGCGCCGTCAGCATCACCGCCGTCATCCGCCCTTCCGAACTCAGCGCCCGCACCTTCATGAACAGGCTGGCCCGTTCGCGGATCACGGCCGAGAGGTTTTCGAGTATCTCGGCCAGATTGCCGCCCGTCTCGCTCTGCACCGACAGGGAGATGACGAACATGTGCATCTCATTCATGTCCCAGCGTTCCGCCATGCGCTGGAGAGCGTCGCGCAAGTCGGCGCCATAGGTGACTTCATCGACCACGATGCCGAATTCGCTGCCGATGGGATCGCGCATTTCCCTGGTGAGCAGGTCCAGCGCGGCGGCGATAGGATGTCCGGCGCGCAGACCCCGGACGAACGTGTCGAGCGCGACCGGAAACTGCTCCTCCATCTTCTTGCGCCGCCGCTGGGCAAGGCGCGTCAGCACCATCATCGGCAGCATGATGCCCAGCGCCGCGGCGAAAGCGGCGGCCATCACGATCATGCCCGCCGTCAGCGCATAGCCCGCCGTCATGGCGCCGACCATCACCAGCAGGAACAACAGGCCCGCCGCGATCAGCATCATCGTCAGCACCGTGCGCGCCGGGAATGTCAGCCCGGCGCCATGCAGCACCCGCATCACGCCCAGCCCGGCTCGCCCGAACAGGGTCGAACGGTCGAAACTCACCGCCTCGTCGCTCCGCCGCAGCTTGGAGAGGACGGTGCTGCGTTCGAAACCCGCGGCGATCATCTTCAACCGCCGGTTGACCACGCGGTCGGTCGTCGCCCTGGCGCGCAGCCAGCCCGCAATGCCCTCGATCAGCAGAAGCACCGCCGCGAACAGCAGGACCAGGACGAACAGGCGGATGTAGAGCGGGTTCATCAGTGGATCACCGCATCGGGGCGGAACAGTTCGGCCGGCAGCGTTATGCCCCGGTCGGCCAGTTCGCCCATGAATTTGGGACGAATGCCGGTCGCCTCGAAATGGCCGCGCACCATGTCGTTTTCGTCGCGCCCGGTCATCTTGAAGCGGAAGATTTCCTGCATGGTGATGACCTCCCCTTCCATGCCGGTGATTTCCGACAGGCTGAGCAGGCGGCGGCGCCCGTCGGCCAGACGGCCCACCTGCACGATCACGTTCAGCGCCGATGCGATCTGCGCCCGCGCCGAGCGGGGCGAGATGTCGATGCCGCTCATGCCGATCATCTGTTCCACGCGGGACAGCGCGTCGCGGGCGGTATTGGCGTGGACCGTGGTCATCGACCCGTCATGGCCGGTGTTCATCGCCTGGAGCATGTCGAACGCCTCCCCGGCGCGGACTTCGCCCACGATGATCCGGTCGGGCCGCATGCGCAGCGCATTCTTCACCAGATCGCGCTGGGTGACTTCGCCTCGCCCCTCTATATTGGGGGGGCGGGTTTCCAGCCGGGCGACATGGCGCTGCTGCAATTGCAATTCCGCCGAATCCTCGATCGTGACGATACGCTCATGCTCATCGATGGCCGCCGACATGGCGTTGAGCAAAGTCGTCTTGCCCGAACCCGTGCCGCCGGAGATCAGCACGTTGCGCCGCGCCGCCACCACGGCGGCAAGCACCTGCGCCATTGGCGCTGGCACGCTGCCCAATTCGGTGAGGCGCGCCATGCTGATCGGCACCTTGGCGAATTTGCGGATGGAGAGCAGCGACCCGTCGATCGCCAGCGGCGGCACCACCGCATTGACGCGGGAACCGTCGGCCAGACGCGCGTCGACAAAGGGCGAGGCTTCATCGATCCGCCTGCCGACCGCCGCCACGATCTTCTGGATGATGCGCAGCAGATGCTTCTCATCCTTGAACCGGGTCGCGGTTTCGACCAGGCGGCCGTTGCGTTCCACGAACACGACCTTGTGGCCGTTCACCAATATGTCGGTGATGCTGTGGTCCTTCAGCAGCGGCTCCAACGGCCCCAGCCCCAGCAGTTCGTCCAAAATGTCCGACACCAGCCGCCGCCGCTCTTCCAGATTGAGCGCATGTTTCTGGAGCGCCAGTTGCTCATGGACGATCTCGCCCACCTCGACCTCCACCTGCGCCCGCGACATGGTTTCCAGCGCGGAGAGGTTGATGAGGTCGAGCAGCTTCTGATGCAGCGCGACCTTCAGTTCGGTATGCCGGTCCTCTTCCCAGTGGACGATCTCCGTCTCGGTCGGTCCGACCTCGTCCCGCGCGTCACTCCGCCCGGCTTCGCCTTTTCGGATCTGCCACATCAGCTTTTCTCCGCCTGACGTTCGGCCTCGGCCGCCTGCGTGCAGCAATCGACGACATCCTGCAAATCCTTGCAGATGCGGCTGCGCGCCTTCAATTCCTGGATCAGCACGCCCTGGTCGAGCGCGGAACTGACCAGCGGGAAATCATTGGCGATGCTGAGCTTCACCGGATGATCCAACGCCGCCGCCGCATCCTCCAGACCGATGGCGCGGAAGAATTTCTTCTCGACGCGATTGGCGATGACATGGATGCGCGAAGGATCGATATCCTGGTCGCGCAGCAGCGAAATCTGCCGCCGCGCCTGACGCAGGCTGGCGATGGTCAGTTCGCACACCAGGAACACGACCTGCGACCGCGCCACCAGCGACATCGACCAGTTGGTCCAGTTGCCCGGCAGGTCCAGATAGACCGTGTCGAAATTGCGCTGCGCCAGTTCGACGATGCGGAAGATCTGATCGGCGTTCACCGCCTCGATCGGCATGATCTCCGGCGGAGCCATCACCAGGCGCAGGCCGGTGGCGGTTTCCAGGGTGACCGTCCGCAACAGTTCGTTATCGACGCGATTGCCCGCGTTCAGCAGGTCCGCCAGCGTCAGCGGCGAGGAGATGCCGAGGAAGGTGCCCGCATTGCCGAACTGGATATCCAGGTCGAACAGGCAGACTTCGGCGCCCTTCTGCTTCGCGGACCGGGCGTGGAGGCTGGCGGCCTGGGTCGCGATGGTGGTCGCGCCGACGCCGCCGACGCTCTTGATGATGGAGACGAGCTGCCCCGTCCGCACCTCATCCTGACGGGTCGCGGCGATGCGGCTCCTCAGATCGTCCAATATGGGCGAGAGGTCATGAACCCGCAGCGGCAGTTCGACGACGTCGTTGATCCCGCTGCGCAGCAGGGCGCGCACGACCGCGATCTGCGCATCGCGCACCGCCGCCACCAGCATCAGCTTGGGATGGGCCGCGCGCAATCCCGCGAGCCGCACCATGGAGGCTTCATTGTCGGGCTGCACCTCGATGATGATCGCCCTGGCCTCGGCGGCCAGTTGCGGCGGCACCGGCGCGCTCGCCGCCAGCATGGACAGGGTGAGCGACTGGCCGGTCAGCCGATCGCCCAATATGTCGGACGCCTGCACCTCCTGCTCGGACAGGATGAGGTGAAGCCCCTCATCCCCGATATTGAGGGTCCAGTTCTCGGCGGGTTCCGCTGTGTTTGTCACGATGCCCAAGATCTTGTCCCTCAATTTGATGCCGTACCCTGGCCGTCTTCCAGGGTGAGAGCGGCGCTAAAACTGGGTAGTGTAATCGATGCGTTGAAAAGCATGAGTGCGATAGGTCGAAAGGCCATGTTTTTGATTTTTACGGTTACCAAGGGCGCTATATCGGGGCCGTTCGGATCGCCCGAATAACCGATACCGGAATTACTATATTGAACTTCAACATTGGTCGCCCCGAGTTCTGGCAGGAATGCCCGCATCCGGTTCACTATGTTCGTAAAGGCCGTCGAGTTATACGGTGTGGTCAGCGAGTTGCATGCACTACCGCTGCACGGATCACAGCTTGTGGAACTGCATGTCATCGACGAAAAATAGGATGTGCCGATCGATGATCCCTGAGCGATACTGCTGGCGCCAGTGGCAAAACTGTATGTTGCAATACCGGTTGCCACCGGATCAGTCGAAACGGCATAGCGCACGCCCATCTGCGTCGCCTTTTCCGCGCGGTTCCAGGTCCACATCAAGCGCCCGACATCGATAATGCCTAGCAGAAAGATGAGCAGCAGCGGCAAGACAAGCGCAAACTCCGCCGCAGAAGAAGCCCTGCTGTCGCGGATCAAGCTGGCGATCAGCTTTTTCATAGCCCCATCACCGGCGATTGAGAGCTGGCATTCAGATAGAGAGCGCTGCTGTCGAAACCCAGCCTATTGAATAGCGATTGATATTGCAGACGATGGGCACTGCTGGTCGATGTTGCTACCTTCACGACGGGAATGAAGTTCATCCCTTCATAAATTCCCGAAGCGCTTACGCTGGCAGGATCGATGCAATCATAGGTGACGCTGATCGATTCCGGGTCCGTCCATCCATTAAGTCGGGCGCTGCCGCCTGTCAGTTGCCCCGTCCGCACCAGATTGCGCGTATCCGCTTCTACCGTCCCTCCCGGGACATTATCGGTCGACGCGACAGTGCAGGTGTAATTGGAAAAACTCAGCCGACCGGCATAGCGGGCGCCATCTCTTACGGCCTTGACCACAACATGTTCGCTCAGAAAATAATTGCCGAGTTCGAAGGCGCCGAACATCAGCGCGATGAGCAAAGGCGTCACGAGCGCCATTTCGGCGGCGGATGAACCGGATTGTTCCCTGAAGAGGCGCCCAAACATCGCTTCGCCTCACTCAATGAGGCGCGGAGTGTCGCGCCGCGTTATCTGTGGAGTGCCGCCACCTTCGCCGGTACCCGATGCGCCGATGACTTCAACGTAAACATCATTTCGGCTGGTGTAGGGCGTGGAACAGCCATTTTGATTGCCGTCGCATCTGGTGCGATCAATGCTTGGCTCGACCATGAAGACGTCGATATAACCTGCTACCGGGATCGTCTTCTTGCCGTTCAATTGTTTCTTCTGGTCAGCGAGACGGCAGTTGACGACGGCGGCGGTAAGGCGGCGCCTGTCGATATTGTTCGTGTTTGGTACAACCCCCGGATAATTGCACTGGCCCGCCTGGGGAGTGCTGTAGGCAGCCAGGCTCGCATTACCTTGGGTTACCTGCGTTGTCAGCCGGGTGGCCGGATCCGCAGCTTCCCACAAATAGGTTTGATAACGGGTGACGTTTGAACCCAGACCCGTGGTATTCTGCCAATCAACGCTAGGATGGTTCGACCGGAAATAAGCGGCCCTGTCCCACACGCCATTCCCGATGCGGGAAGTATAGTTGGTCCCGATGGAATGCATCAGGTCACGTGGAAACCCCATTATCTCTGGCGTAATGGAAGGATCGAGCGCGGTGGCGGTCGTTGGCCGGTAACGCTTGCTGGCGTAATTGGTGTTGTTGGCCGGGTTCTCCTGCCAAGAGCAGGTGGCGCCGCGCACCACGTCCTTGCGCACATTCGTGGACGGAGAACAGGGCGGGCTGGAGCATGCGGAATTGTTACCCGGCAGAAAATCGAACCGCATGTTAAGCGAGTCGCGTACTGCGTTCAGGAGGTTTCCCGTTTCCATCGTAACATTTTCGGTTGGCGCGCAGTTGCTGAACAATGCGTTCGAAGCCAGGGCCTCAGCAACGCTGCTTGCGCCTCTGCCCGCCTGATCGACAAAGCCGAAATTGCCCGGCCCCCATTGCGTCCCGCCTTCCGCCATCACAATGCCCGAACCGGATGGAATGGATACCGCATAATAGGGATCGATATTCCCAATGGGTTCGTCAGGGTTGCATATAAAGAAGGGCACCGCGCCGCAAATTGCCGATCCGACGCCCGCATAAGCGGTTCCCGAGATCGGCCCCGACGAAATCGCCGACACTATCGGTGTCAAGGCATAGAAGGCGGATTTAGTGGCAACTGTGATTTCGACGAAATTAGCCGTGGCATTGCTCGTGGCGGCCACCGACTTGTCCTTTGTCTCGTAAAAGCGGATCGATCCCGTCGCGTCGCAGTCGGGTTCGTTCGCAATCGTTATGCGGGGCGCCACGCCATCATTCGCGAAACGGCTATCATTGGCGATCAGGTTTCTCGCTGCATTGGCCGCCCGGCTGCACGCGCCGCTTGCCCCATCCAACTGGCTCGCCGCCGCCAGCGCAGCCTGGTCCGCTGCGCTTTGCAACTCCGTGTCCATCCCGGCAAGCCGCGCATAGTCAAACGCAATCCCACCAACCGCGATCAGCCCGAAAAGCGACAGCGCGACCGTCGGCGCAACCGCGCCATTGGTCGACTGCAACAAACTTTTCCGCCGGGCAGACATGGGATCACTCCTCCTCCCGCGCTCAGTTGGCGCCACCGCTGCCACCGCCACCACCGGTGCCGCTGGTCGTCCGGATAGACTCGGGTGGTTTCACCTTGTCGGTGCGATAGCGCTCCACCGCCGCGGCCGAGCGCTGGCCATCGCCTCCCTCGACCAGCGCGCCTTCATATTGCGGGTCGGGATCGATCACCTGCATCGCATAGTTGCTGCGCACCGCTCCGCCGAAAGTCGGGTCGTTCGCCGTGCAGCCCGCCAACAGCGGCAACATCAGGGCGCTCCCAAGAAAAACAACGCGCATCGTCAGCCTCCTGCTCACAGCTCATATCCGCTGGGCGCCTTGCCCGAAGCGGGCGCTTCCTTCGCCGGCGCGGGCGCGTTTTTGGGCGCTTCGGGCGGCATCGCATCGGGGTTGAGCGGGTTGATGCCCACCGCCTTGTCGGTCCGCCCCATCAGGAACAGGTCCAGTTCATGCGGCGGCTTCACCCGGTCGGTGGGCAAGACGACATCCTCTGCCCGCATCGGCTTCACCAGGCGCGGGGTCACGATGATGACCAGTTCGGTCTCGCTCTTCTGAAAGCCGCTCGACCGGAACAGCGCGCCAATGATCGGGATGGAGCCAAGGATCGGGAACTGCCGCACCGTATCCTGGAAATCCTTGCGCAGCAGCCCCGCCAGAGCGAAGGACTGCCCATCGCGCAGTTCCAGCGTCGTGCTGGCCCGGCGCGTTTGCAAGCCCGGAATGGTAAGGCCGTTCACCGTCACCGAAGCCGAAGGATCGATGGAACTGACCTCCGGCTCCACGACCAGATTGATGATGCCGTCATCCAGCACGGTCGGCGTGAAGCCCAGGCTGACGCCGAAGGGCTTGAATTCGATGGTGATGGCGTTGCCGCCATTGCCCCCGCCCCCGCCGCCGCCGCTATTGCTCTGCGCCACCGGGATCGGGAACTCGCCGCCCGCCAGGAAGGACGCCGTCTCGCCCGAAAGCGCCACCAGCGTCGGTTCGGCCAGGGTGGTCACGACGCCCTTGCGCTCCAGCGCGTCGAGCGCGGTGGTGAGATTGAGGCTGCCTATGGAAAAATTGGCCGCGCCGATGCCGAAGCTGTCGAGGATCTTGCTGAGGTCAACGATCGGCCGGCCATTGGTGTCGGACAGGATGGCGGAGGATTGCGCCCCATTGCCGATGCCGCCCACCACCTTGCCACTGTCGGACAGGAAGGCCGTATTGATGCCGAACTGCTTGGCCGCGCCGCGCGACATTTCGGAGAAGCGCACCTCCAGCATCACCTGCTGCGATGCGCCCACCGACATCATGTTGACGACCTTGTCCCCGGCATAGGTCTTGGCGATCTGCACCGCCCGGTCGACCGCCGCCGCGCTGGAGACGGTGCCGGTCAGCACCACCGAGTCGTTGGATATGCGCGCGCCGATCGGCTGGCCGGGCATCAGTTCCGACAATTGCCGCTTCAGCGTCACGACATCCGGCCCGACCGCCACGTCGACCACCGCGATCATCATGTTGCGGTTGTCATAGAGCGTCAGGCTGGTCGTGCCCATCTTCTTGCCCAGCACATAGACCGAACGGTTGGTCATGGGCAGGATGTCGGCGATTTCCTGATTGCCGATCAGCGCCTTCGAAAAGGGGCGGTCGACGGTCAGCACCTGGCTCTTGTTGAGCGGCACGTCGAGCTGGCCCGCATGATTGGCGTTGCTGACATTGAGGGAGGCGATCTGGGCCTGCGCCTGGATGGGGAGCAGCGACGCTCCTGCACTCAGCGTCAGCAGGGACGCCAGCATCGGCAAGGACTTAGCGGGAACCATAGCGCTTCACCTCATAGCTGGTGCCGGTCGTGCCGCGCACGATCTCGACCGATGCGGTAGACGGCAGGGCGTTCATGTTCTTCGGCACTGCGCGGGCTGGGCGGAAGGCGGGCGCGGGGCGCGGCGGGAGATAGGCCATGTCCGCGACGCGGCCGCGGGGACCGGCATAGCCGCCGACATAGGCGCCGTCGCGCAGATCCTCTATCCCCACGGTCTGCACCGCCGGATTGGGCTTGTCGGTCAGGTTGCGCAGGACCAGCGTGAGTTGCCCCACCTGCTGCGCCAGGACCAGCTTCTGCGCGTCGACCTGATTGACCTCCAGCGTGGCGGTCTTGCCGACGGCCGGGTCTTTCGACGTGTCGTTGGCATTCTGGTCGATGGCGATCACGCGGGTTCCCTGCAACAGGACGTCGGTGATCTGCTGGCTGCCCGCGACGGGGTCCGTCAGCGTGCGCGTCACGAAGACGTCGACGGTATCGCCAGGAAGCACGAAGCCGCCCGCGGCGGCCACATCGCTCACCCGCACCGCGACGGCGCGCATTTCGGGGGCCAGCACGGCGGACATGGTCGCCCGCCCGCCTTCGCCGGAAAGCTTGGAGGCCAGGATCGGCTCGCCCGGCTCGATCTGGCGCAGGACGACCCGTCCCTTGCCAAGCGAGGTCAGTTGGATGGGATCACGGAAAGCGCCCGGCGGCACCGAACTGGCGGGCCAGTCGACCGTGCGTATCTTTTCGGCGGTGACCGCCGATCCGAAGGGCAGCGACACGGTCGCCACAACAACCTTCGCCATGCCGCCATCCGCCTGCGGCGCCTTTTCGGCGCTGGACAGATAGGAGTTGGCGATGAAAACGGCTGCAAGGCCCAGCAATATTGCGAGGCCAAGGGCGATTAAAGATCTGCGCTGCCCCACGACAACTCCCCCCGGAATTGTTAATCCATTAGGCCGGCCAGAAAAATTCTGACCGGCCCAAAAGTATGATTATTTCATTAACAATCAGCAGGAGCCGCAGAAGTATCAGTTCCTGCGCTTGCAATACAATCCTTCGCATTGTTCATCGCAGTACCAACCGCGTCGCCCAAATTCCATGCAGCGACCGCAATACCGGTGCCCACGATTGCCAGGATCAACGCATATTCAGCCGCAGAAGCGCCGCTCTGATCATTCCACAGGTTCTTGAAGAAAGTCATGTCTCTTACCCCTATTCCCGCCGGAAACCATTTTCCCGGCCGCTCTTGCTCAGCTCCACGGTAGGGGCCTGTCCACCTCGCGACCCCGGCGGCGATTATCACCCACTCGCCAGGCAGTTGGCAGTTCCCGTAGAACTTGGGATCAAATTGAAGCAAAGCCGATGCAAGTCAACACGGTAAAAAAATCGTATATTTCTCAATGGCTTATTTCAATTTTTTGTTAACCTTTTCTGGAAACCAATATTGTTACCATAAGTAAACGACATGGCTTTTAAGTATATCTTTGGATATATGGCTTTAGAAAATTATAACTTATCTCATGCTTTACTAATGCTTTAATTTTCATCTACATTTGACGATCAAACTAAATATCAGTGTTACATGAATAATTCTGCATTTCTACTTTCAACAAATAGAAAGCCATCACAGATCAAGCAGGCGCTTATTTGCCCGGATAGTTGGAATGCGGAGCGGGAATTGCCTGCTGGGCTAATACCTTGGTACTAGACTATTCGGAGCGGGGAAAACCGACGACTTAGGGCGGAAAATCGGCAGTCGGCACGGTTCACCGCGAATCAGCCGCGACTCGTCGCGGGAAGATCAGGATAATTCAGCCGCTTATAGATGTCCCGTTTTGGGAAAATCCAGGTCCGCGTCAATGGGCGCTGACACGGTGGCGGAAGGTGACATTCACCCGTTCCGAAAGCAGGAGATAGGGCAGCCAGATCGCGGCGCTGATCAGCACCTTCTTCACATTGCCCGTCAACATGTCGAGCAACGCCGAGTCCACCGCATGCGGCACATTGTCGACCCCGGCCACCAGCCTGGCGATGCCGAGTTGGGCCAGCAGGTCGACGCCCCATACCATCACCAGGAAACGCGGGAACAGCGGCGCCAGCCGCAGCGCCATGGCGAAGGCGAACATGTAAAGGCTGGACAGGATCACCACATCGGCCAGCATCACGCCGTAAAGCCCGACGAACCAGGATGGCGAATAGCTGCCCAGGGCGGGGATAGAGCCGAGAAACTCCAGCGTGCGCACCGGCACGTTCACCGCGATCCCGACCAAAAGCGACGCCATCAAGCCATAGAGGCCGAATTGCGACATCTCCCGCGCCTTCAGGCAATCGACCTTGCGCCAGCGCCCCACCTGCGCCAGCCGGAAGGCGGGCTGCGCATGGATGCGCCCGGCGGGAAACAGCTTCAATCCCAGCAGCAGCGAACCGACCGGCGCCCCCACGACCAGCAGATAGGGCAACAGGCCCGCCCCGCTCACCCAAGGCGTGCTTTGATAGGGCGTCGCGGGAAAGGCCAACCGCAGGCCGCAGGCGAAGGCGGCCGCCAATATCCAGATGGCGACGATCCGTTCCAGATTGACCTGCATCGACAGCACCACGGCCACGCTCTTGCGATAGAGACGATCCCTTACCGTTCGCACCATGGAAACCGGACCTCCTCCGAACGCCTTGCCTGGCCGCGACTATCGGCCATGTTGGTAAATGCCCGGTAAATGCACGACCGACGAAAAGGCCGGGGCTGCCGCCAATATGGGGATGATGGCGGAAAAGTTAAGGAGCGCCCCTGCTCCAGTCACTCCTCACTTCCGCGGAACCGTGATCCGGATCGTCGTGCGTCCGCCGATATTCTGAAGGAACACCTCGCCGCCCAGCATCTGTATCCGCCGCATCAGCGAACGAGAGGGCACCGCCCCGCTCGACCCCAGACGCGCCATGTTGGGCACGCCGTCATCGCTGACCTGAAGGGCGATGCGGTTACCGTCCGGCTCCAGCAGGAAGTCCACGGACCGCGCCCGCGCATGCCGCACCGCATTGGCGACGATCTCCCGCACGGCGAAGCTCAGTTCCCGGCCGATCATGGCGTTGGTCGCGCAATTGCCGTCCTCCACCTTCAGGTTGCAGCTTATGCCCCATTGCTCGCCCAGCGACCGCACCACCATGGCCAGCGTTTCGGGCAGATAGGCCAAATCCTCCTCATCGGCTTCGGGTTTGATGATCCAGCGGATAGTGGCGATCTGGTCCTTCGCGATGCGGTCGACATTCTCCATGACGGCGCGCGGCGCGACAGGCTGGCCGCCCAGCAGCGGCGCGATCTGGAAACGGATGCTGGCCAGCGCCTGCAGGACGCTGTCATGCAATTCCCGCTGCAACCGCTCCCTTTCCCGCGCACCGGCGATGGCATGGGCCAGGTCCAGGCTGTTGCGTACGGTCAGTTCCTCGCAGGCACTTTCGAAAACCCGCTGCGCGATGGCGGCGCGATCCTCATGGCAGGGATCGTCCAGGCAGGCCGCACCCACCGCTTCGAAAGTGCCGATCGCCACCCGCATGGTCAGCACCGTGTCGACATCCAACAGCGCGGTCCACGCCTGCCCGCCTTCGGACAGCGCGCCCAATGTGGAAATTCCGTCGTTCGACAGGATGATCGACGCCTTTCTCGACCGGTCGTGCCAGCCGGTGTCCGCCGCCAGCAGATTGCCGAAATCGGTGGACGGCGGCTCCAGCGCGCCGCTGCCGGCGAAACGGGGCGGTTCATGGCTGGCCATGCGGAACAGCACGGCGACGGCGTCGGCCCCGGTGGCCAGCCTCAACGCCTGGAGCAGGAAGGGACCATGATCTCTCCTGGAGGTGGGCAATTCGCCCTCCAGCAGCCTATTGCTCCGCTCATATTCCAGCAAGGCTTCCCGGCGCGGCCCCAGCAACACGCCCGTCACCAGGATCGCCACCGCCAGATAGCATGCCCGCAGCACGACTCGCTCCGCTTCGGGTTCGGGCGGCAGAAAAGCGACCTTGTCGAACCATGTGGTGCCGATCGCCGCCGCACCGGCCGCCAGCGCGACCAGCAGGTGGAACCGCCGCCGCACGATCAGCGCCACTTCCACCGCCACGAAGAAGCTGCCGGAAAAATAGGGGCTGTTGGACGGGTTCGTCACCAGCAGCAGGGCAAGGAACAACAGCGCGTCCAGGCATATGACCGGCGCGCGAACCCGCATGTCCGTCACCCAGGAACGCGACGACAGGAACACCGCCGACAGCGCCAGCAGCAGCATCAGGACGACCAGCACATGCTCGGCCATCTCCACCCAATGGCGGGCGTTGGAGAAGGTGAAGCTGACGACAGTATAGATGACGGCCAGCAGCAGCCGGGTGAAATCCAGCGTCCGCCAGGGACGAAGCGCCGACAGGGCGCGCATATCCCAACAGCTCATCGCGGATTCGCTCCGCCCATCCATCGCGTGATGCACATCCCCTGTTCGACCCCGATGCTTTATCTCTTTTCAGGTCGCATCTTATGGAAAGGAAATCATGCCCCGGTCAAATGTCGATCCGTTCATCGCAAAGATAATCGGACATGGCATTGCTCGCGCCGCCGGGGACAGGGTCGCGCCCCTCCATGTCAGCCGTGGAAATAATCATATATCTGCTGGGCCACCGCCTTTGACACGCCCGGCGCCTTCAGCAGGTCTTCCAGCGCCGCGCTCTTCACGGCCCTGGCGGTTCCGAAATGCATCAGCAGCGCCTTCTTGCGGGAAGGGCCGATGCCGGGCACTTCGTCCAGCGAACTGACGGTGATCGCCTTGCTGCGTTTCTGCCGGTGCGCGCCGATGGCGAAGCGGTGCGCCTCGTCCCGCAGCCGCTGGAGGTAGAAGAGCACGGGATGGTTGAGCGGGAATGTGATTTCCCGCCCGTCCGGCATGTGAAACACCTCCCGCCCCTCGCGGCCATGATGCGGCCCCTTGGCGATGCCGATCATGCAGACATCCTCTATGCCCATCTCCTCCAATATCGCGCGGGCGGCGGACAATTGCCCCTTGCCGCCGTCGATCAGCACCAGATCGGGCCATTCGCCGCCGTCGCGATCCGGGTCTTCGCGGGCCGCCCCATCTCCCGCCCATTTGGCAAAGCGCCGCTCGAACATCTCGCGCATCATCGCGAAATCGTCGTTCGATGTTTCCGGATTCTTCATGTTGAACTTGCGATAGGCGTTCTTGCGGAAACCCTCCGGCCCGGCGACGACCATCGCGCCCAGCGCATGCGCGCCCTGGATATGGCTGTTGTCGTAAATCTCGATCCGGTCGGGCACCCCGTCCAGCCCGAAAGTCTCGACCATTTCCTCCAGCACCTTGGCCTGCGTGGTGGTTTCCGCCAGCCGCCGGTCCAATGCCTCCACCGCGTTGCGCTGCGCCTGTTTGATCAGGCGGGTGCGGTCGCCCCGCTGCGGCACTTCGATCCGCACCCTGGAACCGATGCGCTCGGTCAGCGCCTGCGCCATCAGATCGCATTCGGCAGGCACGCGGTCCGACAGGATCAGCTTGGGCGGCGGCACCTCTTCATAGAATTGCGCCATGAAGCTGCTGAGCACCTCATCCTCCGCCACCTCCGCCGTGTGGACGGGAAAGAAGCTGCGATGGCCCCAATTCTGCCCGCCGCGAATGAAGAAGGCCTGGATGCACATCGACCCGCCCCTGGTCGCCAGCGCGAAGATGTCGGCATCGCCCAGCCCCTCGGCATTGATCGCCTGGCTGCCCTGGATGAAGGTCAACGCCTTCAGCCGATCCCGCAGCACCGCCGCCTGCTCGAAATCCATGGCGTCGGACGCCGCCTGCATCGCCTGCCCCAGCTTCTTCTGCACGGCGGTCGATTTGCCGCCCAGGAAATCCTGCGCGTCCTGCACCAGTTCGGCATAATGGGCATCATCGATCCGCCCCACGCAGGGCGCGGAGCAGCGGCGGATCTGATAGAGCAGGCAGGGCCGCGACCGGTTGGCGAAAAAACTGTCCGTACAGCTTCTGAGCAGGAACAGCTTCTGCAGGGCATTGATGGTCCGCGTGACCGATCCTGCGCTGGCGAAGGGGCCATAATAGCGGCCCTTATATTTGCGCGCGCCGCGATGCTTCTGCACGCGGGGAAAATCATGATCCTCCCGCAACAGGATGAAGGGAAAGCTTTTGTCGTCGCGCAACAGGACATTGTAGGGCGGGCGGAAACGCTTTATGAGCTGCGCCTCCAGCAGCAGCGCTTCGGCCTCGCTGTTGGTGGTGACGATGGTCATGGAGCGGGTTTGCGCCACCATGCGCTGCAACCGCTTCGGCAGGCGGTCCACCTGGGTATAGCTGGTCACGCGGTTGCGCAGCGCCCGTGCCTTGCCGACATAGAGAACGTCGCCGCGGGCGTCCTGCATGCGATAGACGCCGGGGCGCGTCGGCAGGGTCTTCAACGTCGTGCGGATCGCCTCGACGCCTGCCTCCATGTCGGGCTGACTGCCGGTGACGGTGAAACTCGCCTTGTCTTCATGGAAACGATCGGGAGATTGCGGGCCGGACATGCCGCAGAGATAGCGGGCTTCGCGCGGATCGCAATGGCGCTATCCTCCTAAAGCTCGCCCCTGGCCCGGCGGATTTCAAACCATTTCCGCACATTTTCATTATGCTCTTGCAGCGTATCGGCGAAAATATGCCCGCCCTTGCCGTCCGCGACGAAATAAAGCGCCTTCGTCTCCGCCGGATGCAGCACCGCCAGGATCGACAATCGCCCCGGATTGGCGATCGGCCCCTTGGGCAGGCCAGTCATCGCATAGGTGTTATAGTCGTTGACCGCCGCGATCTCCGACTTCTTGATCCGCCGCCCCAAAGGCTTCCCCTTGGTGATGGGGTAGATGATCGTCGGGTCCGCCTGCAACATCATGCGGGCCTTCAGCCGGTTGCCGTACACCCCCGCGACCATCGGCCGCTCGGAAGGCACGCCGGTTTCCTTCTCCACGATGCTGGCCAGGATGACGGCTTCCTTCGGCGTCCTGGCGACCGTATCGGGCGCCCGCTCCGCCCACAGCTTGGCAAGCGCCTTGTCCATGGCGTCCTGCATGCGCCCCAGCACCGCCGCCCGGCTTTCGCCCTTGTCGAAGGCATAGCTGTCGGGCAGCACGCTGCCCTCCGCCGGCACCGCTATGTCGCCGGTCAGTTCCTCATTGGCCATCAGCCGCTCATGGACCAGGATGGAGGGCATCCCCTCCGGTATGGTGACGAACCGGGTCAGCGTCTTCCCGCCGCCCAATATCCTGAAGATGTCGCTGTTGCTGGCGCCCTTGGGGATCAGGAATTCGCCCGCCTTGATCGATTTGCCGCGCCCGAATATCTTGGCGCGGGTCAGGAAAGCGTCGGCGGAACGCACCGCGCCCTCCCGCTTCAACAGCAGCGCGGCATCCGCGATGGTCGCGCCGTCGGGCACGACCACCGTCATATCCCTGGTCGCCGGTCCCGCCTCGGTCCAGCCATGGACGAAGCGGAACGCCACGAAAGCCGCGACGGCAAGGCCGATCAGCAATATGCCATAGCCCAGCCGCCGCATGCGTCGTGTCTCAGACCGCCTTCATGATCAGCGAAGCGTTGGTGCCGCCGAAACCGAAGCTGTTGTTCAGCACGGCGCGCACCTTGCGCTCCTTGGCGACGTGCGGAACCAGGTCGACGCCCTTGCAGCTTTCGCTCGGCTCGTCCAGGTTCAGCGTCGGCGGCACGATCTGGTCGCGCAGCGCCAGGATGCAGAAGATGCTCTCCACCGCGCCCGCGCCGCCCAGCAAGTGACCGATGGCCGACTTGGTCGAACTCATCGACATGGTGCCCAGATGCTCGCCGAACAGCCGCTTCACCGCGCCCAGTTCCAGTTCGTCGCCCAACGGGGTCGACGTGCCGTGCGCGTTCACATAGTCGATATCGCCAAGGCCCAGACCGGATTTCCTGAGCGCCATCTCCATCGAACGATAGGCGCCATTGCCTTCCGGATGCGGGGCGGTGACATGATAGGCATCGCCCGACAGGCCATAGCCGACGACCTCGGCATAGATTTTCGCGCCGCGCGCCTTCGCCCGCTCATATTCCTCCAGCACGACCACGCCCGCGCCTTCGCCCATGACGAAGCCGTCGCGGTTGACGTCATAGGGCCGCGAAGCCTTTTCCGGGCTGTCGTTGAAGGCGGTCGACAGCGCCCGCGCCTGCGCGAATCCGGCGATGCCGATAGGGCAGATCGCGCTTTCGGCGCCGCCCGCCAGCATCACGTCGGCATCGTCCAGCGCGATCATGCGGGCGGCGTCGCCAATCGAGTGCGCGCCGGTGGAGCAGGCGGTGACAACCGCATGGTTCGGACCCATCAGGCCGTATTTGATCGACACCTGGCCGGAGATCAGGTTGATGAGGCGGCCATGGACGAAGTGCGGGCTGACCCGGCCCGGCCCGCGGTTCGCCAGCACCAGCGATTCGCTCTCGATGCCCGGCAGGCCGCCAATGCCCGAACCGATGGAGCAACCGGCGCGCAGCCGTTCTTCCTCGCTCATATTGTCCAGCCCCGCGTCGCGCAGCGCCTGGCTGGCGGCGGAAATGCCATAGACGATGAACGGATCGACCTGACGCTGGATCTTGTGATCGACGTCCAGCCCGGCGTCATAGCCATATTCGTGATCCGCCGGCTTCACTTCGCAGGCGATCCGGCACTTATATTCGCTGGCGTCGAAGCGCGTGATCGTCGCCGCGCCGGATTTGGACGCGATGATGTTCTTCCAGGTCGTTTCCACATCCCCGCCAAGCGGGCTGACCATGCCAAGGCCGGTGACGACAACACGACGCATATGCTTGCTCCGAAAAATCTCTTTGGCTCAACGCCGCCCATCTAGCCTTTCGAAAGGCGCTTGTGAACGGGGACCAGATACGAAAAGGCTCCCCAAGACCCGGTTTTTTACCGGACAGGAGGAGCCATTTCCTTCAAACGCGGCGGCCAGACCTGCAAAAGGGCGGGCCGCCCGACGTTCTTACTGCTTGCTGTCGATATAATCGATGGCGTCCTTGACGGTGGCGATCTTTTCCGCCGCATCGTCGGGGATTTCGACGCCGAATTCTTCCTCGAACGCCATCACCAGCTCGACGATGTCCAGGCTGTCAGCGCCCAGATCGTCAATGAAGCTCGCATCCTCGGTCACCTTCTCGGCTTCGACGCCCAGATGCTCGACGACGATTTTCTTTACGCGATCCGCGGTCTCACTCATGAGAGGTCCTTCTTACTGGGTATCGTTGATGGTTCTGAATATTTGTTAAGGCATGCCCTAGAGGCAAGCCCCATAAGAGGCAAGAGGCAAGAGGCAAGAGGCAAGAGGCAAGAGGCAAGAGACGATCAGCTGGTACGCCCTTTCCTGCATTCGACGGCTCAACCCCGATGGCACAAGGCGGCGGCTTTGCAAATGCCGAAAATTTTGGGGCGCGATGGAATAAACCCGCCGCGCCCGGCAAAATCAGATCATCGCCATGCCGCCGTTGACGTGCAGAGTCTGCCCGGTGACATATCCGGCTTCCTTGCTGGCCAGATACACGACTGCCGCGCCAATATCCTCGCCCGCGCCCAGATCGCCCGCCGGAATCCTGGTCAGGATCGCGCCCTTCTGCGCGTCGTTCAGCGCGTCCGTCATGGCCGACCGGATGAAGCCCGGCGCGACGCAGTTCACGGTGATGCCCCGGCTCGCCAGTTCCTGGCCCAGCGATTTCGACATGCCGATGATACCCGCCTTCGACGCGGCATAATTGGCCTGGCCCGGATTGCCGGTGACGCCCACGACCGACGTGATGGAGATGATGCGCCCGAAACGCGCCTTCATCATCGGCTTGGCGGCGGCGCGGGCCAGCCGGAACGCCGCCTCCAGATTGACGGAGATCACGTCCGACCATTCCTCATCCTTCATCCGCAGGATCAGGTTGTCGCGGGTGATGCCGGCATTGTTGACCAGTATGTCGATCTTCCCGCCCAGCGCTTCGACCGCCTGCGGGATCAGCGCGTCGACCGCCGCCGGATCGCCCAGGTTGCAGACCAGAATCTTGTGATCCCCGCCCAGTTCGGCTGCGAAAGCTTTCAGCTTCTCTTCATTGCTCCCCGAAAGGGCCAGCGTGGCGCCCTGCGCGGCGAGGGCCTTCGCGATGGCGGACCCGATGCCCCCCGAAGCGCCCGTCACCAGCGCGGTCATGCCTGTCAGATCGAACATGTCAGTCTCCCTTGAAATTCGGCGTCCGGCGCTCGAAAAAGGCGTCGATCGCCTCATCATGATCCGCCGTCGCATGGGCCAGCGCCTGCATCGCGCCCGCCATTTCCATGATCTGGTTCAATTCCGCCGTCTGCGCCGCGCGCAGCAGCCTTTTGGTCATCCGGGTAGCATGAGGCGGATTGGCGGCGATCTTGTCCGCCACAGCCCGCGCCGCCGCCAGCAAATCGGTATCCGGCACCACCTCGCTCACCAGCCCGATCCGCAGAGCTTCCTGCGCGTCGATGGTCTCGCCGGTCAGCGCCAGTTCGGTCGCCTTGGAAAAGCCGACGATGCGCGGCAGCAGCCACGCCCCGCCATCCCCCGAAACGATCCCCAGCTTGACGAAGGATTCAGCGAATTTGGCCGATTGCGCCGCGATCCTGACATCGCACATCAACGTCAGATCGCAGCCCGCGCCGATGGCAGGGCCGTTGACCGCCGCGACCACCGGCAGTTCCAGCGCCTGGAACAGCAGCGGCAAACGCTGGATTCCCGCCCGGTAATTGCGCCGCGTCTGCGCGGGCAGCCCCGCCCGCAACCCGCCCGCATCGGGCCGCATCGCGTTCAGGTCGCCGCCGGAGGAAAAGGCGCTCCCCGCCCCGGTCAGGATCGCCACGCGCACCGACAGGTCGCGCTCCGCCTCCTCGAACACGGCGCATAGCGCGTCCACCATGGCCGGGTCGGAAATAGGATTGCGCCGGTCCGGCATGTTGAGCGTGACCGTCAGCACGGCCCCGTCGCGGCTGGTCAGGACGGGATCGCTGCTCACATCGCCCCCAGGGCGGCCTCTACATCGTCCATCGTCACGATGCTGCGCACGGTCGCGTCGGGCGCGATGCGCTTGACCATCGGACCCAGCACCTTGCCGCCCAGTTCGACAAATTCGGTCACGCCCGCATCCCACATCGCCGCCACGGATTCGCGCCAGCGCACCCGGCCCGTCACCTGCTCGACCAAACGCCGCTTGATCTCCTCCGGATCGGCAATCGCGCTCGCCAGCACATTGGCATAGACCGGCAGCAGCGGCGTGTTGATCGCCGCCTTGCCCAGAGCCTCCTCCATCGCCTCCGCCGCAGGCTGCATCAGCGGGCAATGGAAGGGCGCCGACACCGGCAGCAGCACGCCGCGCTTGATGCCGTGATCCTTGACCAGCGCCACCGCCCGCTCGATCGCGCCGCGATGGCCGGAAATCACCACCTGCGTCGGGTCATTGTCGTTGGCGACGGTGCAGACCTCACCCTCGGCAGCGGCCTCGGCCAGCGCCTGCGCCTTTTCAATGTCCGCGCCCAGCAGCGCCGCCATCGCGCCCTCACCCACCGGCACGGCGGCCTGCATCGCCCGCCCGCGCAGCTTCAGCAGCTTCGACGTGGTGGCGATATCGAAAGCCTCCGCCGCACAAAGCGCGCTATATTCGCCCAGCGAGTGCCCGGCGACGAAATCGCCCTTTTCCGCCAGCGAGAAACCGCCTTCCTTCTGCATCACCCGCAGCGTCGCCAGCGCATTCGCCATGATCGCGGGCTGCGCGTTTTCGGTGAGCGTCAGGTCGCTTTCCGGCCCCTCCACCATGATGCGGAACAGATGCTGCGACAGGGCGTCGTCGACCTCCTGAAACAGCTCCCTCGCCGCCGGGCTGGCGTCGGCCAGCGCCTTGCCCATGCCGACCGACTGGCTGCCCTGCCCCGGAAAAAGAAATGCCCTCATCATCCACCTTCTGACACATGAGCGCCCTGAAAAGCGCTATTTTCCAAGCCGGACACATTCCGGCAATTCCCATCGGAGGACCGCCTTTAACGAGGACGGCGTACAAGGAAAAGGTGCGATATCGAATCCGCCTGCCGTTACAATTTCCGACAAAGTCCACGGCCCCGCGACACATGCCTGCGACAAGCTGCTCCTAAATCTGTTTTCAACGCCGGACAGCGGCGCGAAATTCGAATGAGGAGCGACGACATGATGAAGAAGTTTCTGATGGCCCTGGCCGCAACCACCATGGTCGCCAGCCCGATGGTCGCCACCCAGGCCCAGGCCGCCACGCATCGGGAGGACAGCCGCATCGTCAAATACGGTCCGCACGGCCGCACCGTCGTCAAGCACAGGACGGTCATCCGCAAGGACAATCACCGCCGCTGGGCCAAGGGCCAGCGTTTCGACCGCCGCTACGTCAGCAACTACCGGGTGATCGACAATTATCGCGGCTACCGCCTGAACGCCCCGCCGCGCGGCTATCGCTGGGTCCGTTCAGGCAATGACGCGGTGCTGATCGCGATCACCAGCGGCATCATCGGCGCGGTCGTAGCAGGCGCCATCCATTAAGACGAGAACGCCCCGGAGCCAGCTTCCGGGGCGTTTTATACCCATCCCGTCAGATAATAGACCGCGATCACCACGAAGACGGTGAAGGTCTTGATCAGGGTCAGCGCGAAAATATCCTTATAGGCCTGCCTGTGGGTCAGCCCCGTCACCGCCAGCAGCGTGATCACCGCCCCATTATGCGGCAGGCTGTCCATCCCCCCGCTCGCCATCGACGCCACCCGGTGCAGCACCTCCCGCGGTATGCCCGCCGCGTCGCCAGCCGCCGCGAACTGCTCCGCCATCGCCGCCAGCGCGATCGACAGCCCGCCCGAAGCCGATCCGGTGATCCCGGCCAGCGACGTCACGGTGATCGCCTCATTGACCAGCGGATTGGGCACGGCCTTCAGCGCCTCCTTCACCACCAGAAAGCCCGGCAGCGCCGCGATCACCGCCCCGAACCCATATTCGACCGCCGTATTCATCCCAGCGAGCAAAGCCCCGCCCACCGCCGCCCGCGACCCATCGGCAAAGCGCCGCGCCACCGGCCGAAAGGCGAAAAGCAGGATCGTCGCGATCCCCGCCAGCAAGGCGCCCTCGACCGCCCAAAGCGCCGAAACCTGCGCGACCTTCACCGCCACAGGCTCGGTCAGCCCCGCCAGCGACACGCTGACCTCATCCCCCGCCACCATGCGCGGAATGATCATGGTCAGCGCCAGATTCCCCAGCCCCACGACCAGCAACGGCAACAAGGCGATCAGCGGATGCGCGGACTTCTCGCCGCCATCGACCGCCTCCGGCTCGTTCACCAGCGTCTCCGGCGCGCCATAGCCTTCCCCCGCCGCCTGCATCGCCCGCCGCCGCCAGCCAAGATAGCCCAACCCCATCCCCATGATGCAGACCGAGCCGATCAACCCCAGCACCGGCGCCGCCCAGGTCGTCGTCCCGAAAAAGCTGGTCGGAATGATATTCTGGATCTGCGGCGTCCCCGGCATCGCGTCCATGGTGAAGGTGATCGCCCCCAACCCGATCGTCGCGGGCACCAGCCGCTTGGGAATATTCCCCTGCCGGAACATCTCCGCCGCGAAGGGATAGACGGCGAACACCGCCACGAACACCGAAACCCCGCCATAGGTCAGCAATGCCGTCACCAGCATGATCGCCGGAATCGCCCTCTGCGCGCCCACCAGTCCGATCACCGCCGTCACGATGGCGCGCGAAAAGCCCGAAATCTCGATCAGCTTGCCGAACAGCGCGCCCAGCAGGAACACCGGGAAATAGAGTTTCAGGAAACTCCCCACCTTCTCCATGAAAAGGCCGGAAAACACCGCTGGCACCGCCGCAGGATCGGTCAGGAACACCGCCAGCATCGCCAGCAGCGGCGCCATCAGGATGACGCTCATCCCGCGATAGGCCGCGATCATCAGCAATATCAACGAAAGCGCCGCGATCCCGACCGCCATAACAACTCCCCCCTTATCCCAAAACCGTTCGGGCTGAGCGAAGTCGAAGCCCTTCGCTGAACATAATGAAGCGCCTTCGCTTCGCTCAGGCCTGAACATAATGAAGCGCCTTCGCTTCGCTCAGGCAAGGGCTTCGGCTTCGCTCAGCCCGAACGGAGGATCGAAATCCCAACCACCCTTGCCTTTCCCCCGCATTTCCGTCATAGGCGCCGCTTCCCACGGCCCTGGGGTGACTCGCGGCCGCGTGGATCAATGCTTTGAGACGACAGCCGGAGGGGCGTTCCACATGGGGTGGACGTCAGCGATCGGCCAACAGATGAGGCAATACCCATGGCTCTTTACGAGCATGTGTTCCTTGCGCGCCAGGATCTGGCACAGGCGCAGGTGGACGCCCTGGCGGAAACCGCCACCAAGATCGTCGAGGAAAATGAAGGCAAGGTGACCAAGGTGGAAACCTGGGGCCTGCGCAGCCTCGCCTACAAGATCGCCAAGAACCGCAAGGCGCACTATGTGATGCTGAACATCGACGCCCCCGCCGGCGTCGTCGCGGAACTGGAGCGCCAGACCCAGATCAACGAAGACATCATCCGCTACATGACCATCAAGGTCGATGAGCTGGAAGGTGGCCCGTCGGTCATGATGCGCAAGCAGGAACGTTCCGAGCGTGGCGATCGCGGTCCCCGCGGTGATCGTGGCGATCGTGGCCCCCGCGAAGACCGTGGCGACCGTGGCCCGCGCCGCGAGCGCGAAGAAGCCCCGGCTGGCGAATAAGGAGGATCTGACCAATGGCACGCCCGTTTTTCCGCCGCCGCAAGAGCTGCCCCTTCGCCGCCAAGGATGCGCCGAAGATCGATTACAAGGACGTCCGTCTGCTCCAGGGCTTCGTGTCCGAGCGCGGCAAGATCGTCCCCAGCCGCATCACCGCGGTATCCGCCAAGAAGCAGCGTGAGCTGGCCCAGGCCATCAAGCGCGCCCGTCACCTGGGCCTGCTGCCCTACATCGTGAAGTGAGGGAGTAAGTCTCATGGAAATCATTCTCCTCGAACGGATCGAGAAGCTGGGCGCCATCGGTGACGTCGTCACCGTGAAGGACGGTTACGCCCGTAACTTCCTGCTGCCCAACAAGAAGGCGCTGCGCTCCAACAACGCCAACAAGAAGGTCTTCGAAGCCAACCGCGCGAAGATCGAGGCCGACAACGCCGCCCGCCGCACGGACGCCGAAAAGGCTGCCGAAGGCGTCAACGGCAAGCAGATCGTCCTGATCCGCCAGTCGTCCAACGCCGGCCACCTCTACGGTTCGGTCGCCGTCCGCGACGTCGTGGAAGCGCTGCATGCCGAAGGCATCACCAACGTCAGCAAGGCGATGGTCGTGCTGGAACGCCCGATCAAGACGCTCGGTGTGTTCGACGTCAAGGTCGCGCTGCACCCTGAAGTCGCCGTCACCATCACGGTGAACGTCGCCCGTTCGCCGGAAGAAGCCGAGCTTCAGTCGCAGGGCGTCGACGTGATGGCCGACCTGTTCGAAAAGGACGAGAGCGGCTTCACCGAAGATTATGATCCGAACGCGGAACCGGGCGAAATCGCCGTGGAAGCCGAAGAAGCCCCGGCCGAAGAAGCCTGAGTTTCCCCATCGGACCAAACAGAAAAGCCGCCCCTCACCGGGCGGCTTTTTTGTGTCTGAAAAGGGTGGAGGGCGGACGTTCCAAATCCTCCCCATCGAGAGATGGGGAGGATCGAAGAGAGGCACGTGACTCTCTTCGACAGCCGTAGGCTGGTGGAGGGGAAAGGGGCACGACCTTCGAAACTTCCCCTCCACCATGCTTCACATGGTTCCCCTCCCCACGCTGCGCGTAGGGAGGATTTCAGCGTCAGCCATTGTGAAGGGTTTCGGGCGCTTGCGTACAAAAGCCTCCAATGCAGGAACCCGCGGGCCCAGCAGGTTACCCTATGGGGATTTGAGCTTTCGGTTGTTTAGGCTGGAAGATGTGGGCGAGTTGATTGACGCGCAACAACGGCGGAACGGCAGGTATTGGATGCGCCAACGGCGTGTTCGTTGCACTGACCATGATGATTGCCAAGAGCTGGGCACCTCCATTTACCTCTGGCCAGACGGGCCTTGAGATGATTCATGTGTGGACGACCCCCGGTGGGCAAGGGCGATTTTCGGCAGATGATGCTTTTCCTGGTCAGGTTCATTCATGTGTCCGGCCTATTCGCGCGGCGCGAGAGGCCGCTGGCCATGATGGTGTCAGTGGATCGGATCCTCATCACTGTGTCGCGCTCGCGGCGCGGTGAATCACGCAGGTTGTTCCGATCCCCGGCTTGACCGAGTTGGCATCATTCGTTTCGTTCTCTCCTGCCCAGACTTTGTTCCGTGCGTGCTTCAGGCGATGGCCGGAGCCGCGCGGTAATCCTCCTCTCGCGTCATGACCGCCCAGGCGATCCTCGCCGTCTTGTTAGCGACAGCGACGCTCACCAGTCTCGCCGGCTTGCGCTCCAGCAGCCGGTCCGCCCAGATGCTGACGGCCGTCGTCTTGCGGCGGGTGTAGCGTAGGACAGCAGTGGCGCCGACAACGAGGAGATGGCGCAGATAGCGATCGCCCATCTTCGATATCCCACCCATGCGCTCCTTGCCGCCCGAGGAGTGTTGTTTGGGTACGAACCCGAGCCATGCGGCGAACTGGCGACCCGAGCGGAAGACGCGGGCGTCGCCGACGGTTGCCGCGAGCGCGGTGGCGGTGATGAACCCGATCCCGGGGATCGTCTCCAGCCTACGGGAAGCAATGGTGGCGCGATGCCATCTCATCAACTCGATCTCAATCGCGCGGATCTGCCCGCTCAGCCCCTCGATCATGTCAGCGATCAGCAGCAGGGTCTGGCGTGCGAGCTCCGGTACCAGCGCCGTGCCACTGGCAAGCGCTTCGACCAGCTCGCGAACATGCGCGCGACCCTTGGGCGCGATGACCCCATACTCCGCCAGGTGCGCCCGCATCGCGCTGACTTGTGCGGTCCGCTGCCGGACCAGCAGATGGCGGGCACGATGCAATATCAACACGCTCTGAGCGTCGGCGGATTTGATCGGTACGAACCGCATCGTCGGCCGCCGCACCGCCTCGCAGATCGCCTCGGCGTCGGCTGCGTCATTCTTGTTCCGCTTCACATACGCCTTCACATAGGCTGGCGGCATCAGCCTTACCTCGTGACCAAGTGCCTGGAGCTGACGCGCCCAATGATGCGCCGTCGCGCACGCCTCGATGCCGATCAGGCATGGCTGCAGCTCGCCGAGCAGCGTGAGCAGCTGGTCCCGCTTGACCTTGCGCCGTAGCACCACCTTACCTTCGCAATCTACGCCATGGACCTGGAAAACGTTTTTCGCGATATCCAGTCCGATCGTGGTAATCTCCATGTGGGCGGCTCCTTCCTACTGATGGTCGATGACAGCACCATCATGGCACGACTCGATGCCGTTTGGGTGGGGGCCGTCCACCTCATCACTGTCATCTGGCAGGAAGCGCTATGGGCCAGGTACTCCATGGGAGCGCCACAACGACTGAGGCAGTGCGTCGAGCGATACAGCATAGTCAAGCGAGCCTAAGGACGCTGGCCAAGCGCTACGGCATCAACCAGAAGACCGTCGCCAAGTGGAAGAAGCGGACCGCCCCCGCCGATCTACCACCGGCCCCAAGGTCGCGAGATCGACCGTGCTGTCAATCGAGGAGGAAGCGGTGATCGTCGCCTTCCGCCGGCACACGCTGCTTCCGCTGGACGACTGCCTCTATGCCCTGCAGGCCAGCATTCCGCACCTGACGCGCTCGTCACTGCACCGCTGTCTCCAACGTCACGGCATCTCGCAGCTGCCGAAGATCGAGGGCGATGCGCCCAATAAACGCAAGTTCAAGAGCTACCCGCTCGGCTACTTTCACATCGACATTGCCGAGGTCCGTACCGAGGAAGGGCGCCTATACCTGATTGTGGCCATCGATCGCACCACCAAGTTCGCCTTCGTCGAGCTGCACCAAAAGGCCACCCGTCGGATCGCCGGTGACTTCCTCCGTCACCTCGCCGCCGCAGTGCCCTATAAGATCCACACCGTGCTTACCGACAATGGAACGCACTTCACCGATCCCACCGGCGATGGCTGGACGCCCAACGATATCAAGAAGATACAGGCAGAGAACCAGCGCTTCCTTTGCCATGCGTTCGAGTTCGCCCGCGCCGAGCTGGATGTAGAACATCGGCTGACAAAGCCTCGACATCCCTGGACCAACGGTCAGGTCGAGAGAATGAACCGGACGATCAAGGACGCGACGGTCAAACGCTACCACTACGACAGCCACGACCAACTCCGACAGCACCTCGCCGACTTCGTCGCCGCATACAACTTCGGTCGTCGTTTGAAGACCCTGAAGGGCCTCACACCATACGAAGCCATCTGCAAAGCATGGCTCCCAGAACCTCATCGATCTACGTCAGACCCGACCCAGCAAATTCCAGGACCAAACATCGCCATCCGCCTCCGGGTTGGCGAAAGCGCGGATATCGAGGAGTTGAAGGGGCATCTTATAGCGCGGATCGCCAAGTTCAAGATTCCGTCGTACTGGTGGTTCGTGGACACCTTTCCCACCACCCTGTCTGGCAAGGTCCAGAAATTCGCCCTGCGTGATGCCTATCTGGCGCAACTGGCGGCGCAAGCGGACTGATCTTCTGCACATGGCGAGCGGACCCCGGCTGTTACAGCTGGGGTTCCTGTTGGCCGGGCCGTTCAAGCAGGATCAGGTCTTCGGGCGTATCGATGTCGAGTTGCAATCCAGGCCGCGTCACGACCGTCAACGCCGTGCCCAGACGCGCCGCCTCCCGACTATGGGCGGCAAAGCTGTCCTCTCCATATTGCAGGACGAAGTCCACCGCCAATGCTGCGGGCAGCAGCAGCGCGTTGGTGCCGGTCAAGGCATGATCGGGCGCGATCACCGCACGGGACGGCGCCGTCGCCAGCAATGCACGAACGTCGTTGCTCCCTATCCGCGCCAGATCGGCCGGCAGGAACAGGATACGTTCGGCGCCATCGGCCAGCGCGGCATCTCTGCCGATGGCCAGCGCCATGTTCAGTCCGCTCTGCCCATCGGGCAGAAGGGCTATCGCAGGGTCGATGCCGTGACGTGACGGCCCCACCAGTGTGACAACCGCATCCGGCGCCGCGCCGCGCACGGCGTCCACCACCGTCGCCAACATAGTCGCGACCAGCCTCGCCCTGCGCTCCTGACTCAGCACAGCGGAGAGGCGGGTCTTGGCGCGGGCTACACCCTTGATCGGGATGACCACCCAGGTCTTCACGTCAACGGTCGAGCCCCGCCGCCAGATCGAGCGCCGCGCGAGCCACACGTGCCCGGTCTTCGAGCGACTGCATCAACGTATTGGCCATGGCACAGGCGACCGACACTATCGGCATACCGTCGCGCACATCCACCAGCATTGCATCCAGGAAATCGGCATAATGGTCGGCGATCGTCTCGTTGGAGATCGACAGCCCCAGTTCCGCCATCAATTTGGTCGTCGGCCCCTTGACCGCCTGTCCGCCAACGATGGGCGATATCGCGACGATCGGGGCAGATGCCGATCGCAGCGCCTCTCGCATGCCGGGAACAGACAACAAAGGATCGACGCTGAGCCAGGGATTGGATGGGGCGATCATGATCGCGCTCGTTGCCGGATCACAGATAGCCTCGATTGCCGCAGGCAGGGCGGAGGCATGGGCGGCACCCTCGAAGCGGACCTGATGAACTACGGGTTGGCAGCGGCGCTCCACGAAATACCGCTGAAACGGCAATTCGCCCTCGTCCGTGTCCAGAAAGGTCGCGACCGGATCATTGCTCATCGGCAATATCGTTGCGCCGACACCAAGCGCCCCCGCCAGCCGCGCGGTCATATCCGCCAGTGTCCCCCCCGCGTTCAGGCCATGGGTGCGCAGCACATGCATCGCAAGGTCGAGATCACCCAGCAGAAACCAATCCGGGCCACCCATTCCCTTGAGCGCATCCATGAAGGCCCAGCTTTCACCCTTTCGACCCCAGCCCAGTTCGGGATTGGACTGGTCGGCCAG
The DNA here is from genome assembly GCF_026427355.1 of Sphingobium sp. JS3065. Lineage (NCBI taxonomy): Bacteria > Pseudomonadati > Pseudomonadota > Alphaproteobacteria > Sphingomonadales > Sphingobiaceae > Sphingobium > Sphingobium sp. JS3065. Next base: position 203,775 of record NZ_CP102664.1, on the reverse strand, counting down.
TGCGTAGACCAGCGAATCGATGTCCGGTGAAATACGCAGACCCAAATGCTCGAAATCATCGGCCGTATTGACGATCGCGGTAATATTTTCCGGCGGCAGCACGGCGGTCAGGCCGCGCACGAATTTCGCGCCGCCAACCCCGCCGGTCAGCACGACGATCTTGTCGGTCATCGAAACAGATCCTCCTCCATGGGTCGGATCTGGGCCGATGCTGGCATATCGCCGGTCGGAAAGGCGACGCCACGGATCAATACGGCCGGTATGCCCTCTGCGCCTTCACCTGTCGCCAGGGCGGCGGCCGTGGCGATCTGGTCGGCCAGCGCGATTTGCGTGACCTCCAATATCCGGCCGTCGCGGTCCAGTTCGCCCCGCCTGTCGATCAACGAGGGCAGGCCCGCTGCACCGATCGCGACGCCGACGACGCCATGGCGCCATGGCCGACCGAAGCTGTCCGATATCACGACCGCCGGCGCAACGCCAAGGCGCTCGCCAAGCCCCTGCCGCAAATCGCCGGCCGCCTGTTCGGGATCTTCAGGCAGAAGCAATATCTGGTCGCCCGATCCCGACCCGATGTTGGACCGGTCGATACCCGCATTCGCCATGACATGCCCCAGACGATGTCGCGTAATGAGCACATGAGGGGCCGCGCGAACGACATGTGCGCTCTCCCGCAGCACCATTTCGACAAGACGGGGCTCCTTTTTGGTCACTTTCGCCAGTTCCAGAGCCCGCGCGCTCGGGATCACCGTGTCAAGATCGACAAAACGCCCTTGCGCTTTCGACACGATCTTCTGGGTAACGACGATGACGTCGCCGACTTGCAGGGGCAATTCGCCGGTGCGCTCGAGGGAACTGGCAAGAGCAGCGGTCAGGTTTGATCGGGGCGAAATTTCTGGAATGCCGGTCAGCGGGAAAATGGATATCATGGACGCTCTCTAACAGCGTGGAACGACAAATCAATCTTCCCATCGGGCGCTCTATCGTTGGTCGAGAAGGTCGAAGCAGTGCCGGTTGAATGCCTCGTGCTCCTCGAAACAGCACCAGTGTCCCGCATTCTTCACGATGCGTAGCCGCGCGGACGGGCGAACCGCCCGCAATGCGGCGAACTGCGCCTGCGGATCGGGATGGGGGCGATCATGTTCGCCCCAGATCGCATCGACCGGAACATCGGTCCGCGCCAGCGCGCGAAGCAGATGGTCGGGCAAGATCATCGGGGCGATGCGCGGTCTGTTTGCCATCACGGGCAGGCGGTTCAGACCGACGTTCAAGGCCTGAACATGAAGGGCCAGCGCATCGACGCTGCCTGGCCGGTGCAGCATCAAGGCAAGCAGATTGTGGCGATGGGCAGGCATGTCGTTCTCGCCCCGCTTTACAGGACGCAGGGCACAATGATGCCGCGGCGTTGCCAGGCCACCGCTGCCCACTATCACTAATCGCTCCACCCGGCACGGCAGGCAGGCCGCCAGTTCCGCACCCACCAACCCGCCGAATGAAAAGCCGACGATATCGCGTGTTATCGGCATAGAACTGTCGGATATCGCCTGTACCAGCGGCGCAGCGATCTCCGCAGCCGATTGTGGCATGAACGACATGGGTGACATGGCGAAACTGGGCATGTCCGGCACGATCACAAGGCGGCTGGTCGCCAGCGCGCGGATGTTCCTGACCCAGTGCAGCCACGACCCATGCCCGCCATGCAGCAGAAGGAGCGGCGGGCCCTCGCCCCATCGTCGACTCCGCGATTTGGTCAGAAAATCAGTGATTACCCGGTGATTACTTCTGCTCGCGGGCCTTCATGGAGTCGAATAAAATGTCTTAATTTATCAATATTTTAAAGGAGTTTGGTGCCTATGGTGTGGTACTTCCGCTACCGGCGCGCCTGAAAAAGAAACCCCGCCGGAGCAAGCTCAACGACGGGGCCAAGGTTCAGGGAGTGTCACTCCAAGGGGGGAAGAGCGACCAACCCAATCTAGGGCCGCAAGATGACAATTCAAGGACATATCATCCCTTTGTCCTTTCGATGCATCGCCCCGTCCCAATCTCCACCGCGCGGCGGACGTCCATCTTAACGCACCGTTCAGCCGTCGCATATCAGGCTGACGTCCAGACCCTATCGCTGCGAAAGACCGTCACGTGCGCAAGTATCTTTGGGCGTTCCTCCTTCTTTCGCCAGGCCTGATCGCGGCCGCCCATGCCGAAACCTATTATGTCGATTCCAACCTCGGCAATGACAGCGCCAGCGGAACGGCGCGGGACCAGCCGTGGCGAACGCTGGCGCGCATCAACGGCTGGCCGCTTCAGCCCGGCGACCAGATCCTGCTGGCGGCGGGATCGGTGTGGAGGGAACCGCTGACGATCACCCGGTCGGGCAAGCCCGGCGCGCCCATCACCATCGCCGCGACCGGCGCCGGCGCTCGCCCCCGCATCGATGCGGGCGGCGTATCCGAATATGCGGTGGGCGTGATCGATGCGGAATATGTCGCGGTCGGCGGGCTGGAGGTCACCAACGACGCCCCCACCCCGTCGCCGCGCACCGGCATATTGGTGCGGGCCGAAAACCGGGGCGTGACGCGGGGCATCCGCATCAGCGACAATTATGTCCACCATGTCCGGGGAACCAACGAGCGCAAGGACAATGGCGGCATCGTCTTCAGCGCGACCGGACGGAAAGTCGCCACCCGCTTCCGCGATCTCGCGATAGAGCGCAACATCGTCTGGCGCGTCGACCGGTCGGGCATCGCCGGGATCAGCGACCGGGTGTCGTTCCTGGACTGGTTCCCCAGTGAAAAGGTCGTCATCCGCGACAATTATCTGGAGGATATCGGCGGCGACGGCATCGTCCCCCGCGGCACCGACGGCGCGCTGATCGAACATAATATCGTCCGCCATGCGGGCAGCCGCGCACCCGGCTATAATGCGGGCATCTGGCAATGGAGCACGGACAACAGCCTGATCCAGCTCAATGAGGCCGCCTATACCCGCACCCGCTATGACGGCCAGGGTTTCGATTCCGACTATAATTCGCGGCGAACCACCTTCCTCTACAATTACAGCCACGACAATGCGGGCGGCTTCCTGCTGATCTGCTCGCCCCGGCGCAATGACAAGGACAATCTGGGCAATCGCGGCACGGTCGCCCGCTTCAACGTCAGCCGCAATGACGGCACGCGCATCTTCCAGCTTTCCGGCAACGTGTCGGACGCGCTGATCGAAAGGAACGTCATCCATGTGGGCAGGGCGATGGACGTCCAGATGATCGTCGCGACCGAATGGCAGGGCTGGGCCCGCGACGTCCGTTTCCAGCATAATATCTTCAAGGTGGCGGGCACGGCCCGCTATGGCAGCGAAAATGGCCGCGACGGCCCCGACTATCTGATCAAGGCCGGCTTCTCCCCCGCCGAAGCGATCCGGTTCAGGCGCAATGCCTATATCGGCAACCATGTCGACCTGCCGGAGGATGGACTCGGCCAGTCGGTCATCCCCTATCAGGAAAGCGCCTCGGACTGGCAGGTGCCGACATTCGACCCCGCCACGCCGGACGGATTCGCGGAATTCCTCGTCCGTCACCGCGCCTGGATGCTGGCCATGCTGACACGGGAACTGGCATCGCCCGTCACGCCCCGTCAACCGCGCCGCAGCTCCATTTTCGAAGCGCGCCGCTGACCCGTTGAAAGGAGGAAGAAAGCAGCCCCGCCCCACGAAGGAAGGGCGGGGCTCAAGGTGGGTCGCACGCAGGCTGACGCCTGCCGTGGCAATAGGTCATAGAAGCCGGTGGAAGTCGATTGCGATAATATAGATGTGGATCAAGCAGTTATTATTAATTCCACCCGCCAAGGACATGCCGTTCGCGAACAGGGGAAAAAAGGACCACGGCGCAGCGGCTTGCACCGCGGCGCGCCATCGCCCCCGCCTCCGTCACGCCCCTCCCCCCGGACGGGCGCCCTGCGGAAAGGCTCAGTTAGCCTTGCTCAGATCCACCTTCTCGACCCATTCGGGATAGAAGGTCGGCTCCCGGTTCGACCAGCCCACAGCCGTCGCCGCCGCTTCGCTGATCGACTGGAGCAGCGCCCGGCGCTTTTCCGGATGCAGATGCGGCAGGCTGGCCGCCGCGCAGAAGGCGCCCGGCAACCATGGCCGCGCCCCCGCCCCCAGCAACCGCTCGTACAGGAAGCGATAGGCCGAAAAGCTGCACAGCCGGTCCTGCCCCAGGTCGAAGGCCGAAATCGTCACCAGCGGCGCCATGAACGGCTCCATCTGGTCCAGGCCGCTGTCATCCGGCACGCGCGCCTTGATCTCCTCCAGCCGCCCGTAGATTCGCGCCTGCGCCCGGATGCTGGCTTCCTCCACCATGTCGCGCGACCACAGCTTCATGGCGTCGCGCCGGTGGAGGCCGATATCCAGCGATCTTCGGATATAACGCTGCGTAGCAGCCGGGAAACTGGCGAATTCACGCAATTCCGCCAGGGTGATGGCCCCGTCCGCTGGTCTTGCACTCGTGCCCATGCTCTTGCCCTCCGACTTCAAGTCGTAAGCAGAACATGCGCCCCCTATGGTTACCGCAAGATTAAGCGCCGGTTCTGCCGACAAGCATAGGGAATCATTTTTCTTTGTGCGGCGCAACATGTAATTTTTATGAATGCGCCCAATCGAGCGGCCAGGCGATCAACCGCCATCCCTCCGCACCGGCAGCGGCCCCAGCCGCACTTCCGCCGCCAGATCGGGCCAGTGGGCGGCGTCGGCCACCCCCGCCACCGCCGCCTGCATCGCCCGATAGCGCGCCAATATCCCCGCGCCATAGTCGGTCAGCCGCGCACCCTCGTTCGATGTCGCGACCAGCGGCTCAGCCCAGCAGCGATTCATCACGTCCACCAGCATCCAGCACCGCCGATAGCTCATCCGCAACTTGCGCCCGGCGGCGGAGATCGACCCCTCGCCGGCAATCGCGTCCAGCAGGTCGGCCTTGCCCGGTCCCATGGCGATCTCCTCGCCGCAATAAATCTGTATCTTTATCTTCAGCACCGGACCACTCATCCGCCGCTTATGCCACGCCGGGGTTCAGGACGCCAATCCACGGTTCGGAACAGTGCCGCCTTCCTCGCCCTGGATCGAGTCCGTGCGCCCCTTCGGAACGGGCGGCTACCCGATCCGGCGCTCCAGCACCGCGCCGATCATGCTGCGCCACACCGCCACGTCGCCCGCCTGCGCCATTTGCGCATCGGGTTCGCGCAGCGTGTGCAGGATCGCATAGGCATCCTCGACATGGTCCTGCCAACTGGCATCGACTGCGCTCGCCGCATGCGGATCGTCGCCCCCGCCGTTCAGGCTGAGCTGACGACCGGCCAGCACGCGGGCGATGCGTTCGACCGCGGAAGTGGCGGAAGTCGGCATATGAATTGGCTCCTCTCACCTGCGGAAGGCCGCGTCGCCGCCGCCTTCCAACCCGATCATATCATGATTCCAAAGCCCGTCTATCGCTAGAGCATCGTGCGCAAAAGTGGGAACCGGTTTCGCGCAAAACGATGCGAAAACAGAAAACTGGCGCGCGCGTCCCGCGTCTCATTGATCGCGGCGCGCTTCAGCCGCCCGTCACTCATCCTTCCTACGCTCCCCCTCCGGAAAGCCGGAAGACGGCACCGGATCGCCATGATCCCCCGGCGCGGTCGCGGAGGGCGGATCGGACGCATCCATGCTGTCCTTCAACCCCTCGTCCAGCTTCTCTTCCTGGGTCACGGCATGGTCCTGCGCATCGGTCGGGCGATTGTCCCCCGCCTCCTCGCGGCTGTTGGGGCGAATATCCGTCTTGTCGTTCATCATGCGCTCCTCTCCGGCGCCGCAAAGGCGCCTCATCGATCAACGGATGGCGGCAGACGCCGGTTCCCCTGATCGACCAACGCATGGAACCCTTCGACCAGCTTCACCGCCAAGGGGCGACAGCGCCCCCGCCTTGGCCTAGACTTTTGCCATGAGCATGAAAAACGAAGACGGCGAGCCGGGCGTGCCGCCGGCGGTCGCACTTTATTCGATCCTGGGTTTCTGGTTCTTCTACGCGGTGCTGGTGACGCTGCGCGCCTCCGTCATGGGGTTCGAGGCGCAGGGGGCCATGGCCGCCCGCCGCGCCGTGGTGTCGGTGATCGGCATCGTCGTCACCTGGATTCTCTATCTCTGCCTGCGCCGCTTCGACCGCCAGCCGCTGATCACGCGCATCGTCGCCGCCTTCACCCTGGCCGCGCCTTTCGCGCTGGCGATGGCGGCCGCCAATTTCTACGTCTTCAACATCTACGACCCGGCATCGCTCTTCCCCGATCCCGATTATCGCAAATATGCCAGCGAACAGGGTTTCGCCCTGATGCAGATCGTGGAGGACGCGATCAGCCGCTATTTCTTCCTTTCCGCCTGGGCCGGGCTGTACCTCGCCCTTTCCTACGCCAGCGAAGCGCATCGCGTCGAACGCCGCGCCGACCGGCTGGAACGCGCCGCCCAACAGGCCGAACTGCGCTCCCTGCGCTATCAGGTGAACCCGCATTTCCTGTTCAACACGCTGAACTCCCTCTCCTCCCTGGTCATGAAGGACCGGCGGGACGAGGCGGAACAGATGATCCTCTCCCTCTCCAACTTCTACCGCACCAGCCTGACCGGCGACCCGCTGGAGGATGTCTCGCTGGAGGAGGAGGTGCATCTCCAGAAACTCTATCTGGATATTGAGGCGGTCCGCTTCCCCGACCGCCTTTCGACCAGCATCCACATTCCGGACGGGCTGCTGAGCGCCTGCGTCCCCGGCCTGATCCTGCAACCGCTGGTCGAAAACGCGATCAAATATGGCGTGTCGCGCACGTCCACCCCCGTCACCATCGCCATCGCCGCGCGCGAAGAGCAGGGCATGCTCCACATCAGCGTCACCGACAATGGCGACCAGCCGCCGGGCGAAGCCGACGCAGGCAGCGGCATCGGCCTCGCCAATGTGCGCGACCGGCTGATCGCCCGCTTCGGCGAACAGGGCCGGATCGACTATGGCCCACGCCCCGGCGGCGGCTTCGCGGTAAACCTGACCCTCCCCATCATCCGCCGGAGCTAGGACGTGCGGAGCCTTCCCGAACGAAATCCCCCATATTCCCGGCACAGTTTGCGAAAGGTTGAAGCATGACCATCCGGACGCTGATCGTCGACGATGAACCTTTGGCCGTCGAACGCCTCCAGATGCTCTGCGCCCGCGAACCGCGCATCGCCCTGGCCGGCACCGCCAGCGACGGGGAAGCGGCGCTGCGCCTGATCGAGGGGCTGGAACCGGACCTGGTGATGCTCGACATCGCCATGCCCCTGCTCGACGGCATCGGCGTGGCGCGGGCCGCCTCGCGCATGGGCATCCGCCCCGCCGTGATCTTCGTCACCGCGTTCGAGGGTTTCGCGGTGGAGGCCTTCGACCTCGCCGCCGTGGACTATCTGCTGAAACCGGTCGCCCATGAACGCCTTTCCCGCGCCATCGACCGGGTCGAACAGGCGCTGGGCAACCGCGCCGCCCCCTCCCCCGCCACCAGCGCGGAGGACGAACCCGAATGGGCCCAGGAATTCTGGGTCCCCCACCGCTCCGAACTGATCCGCATCGGCGCCGTCCAGATCGACCGGATCGAGGCGGAACGCGACTATATGCGGCTGCATGTGGGGGCCGGCAGCTACCTTCTGCACCAGACGATCAGCTCATTGGAAAGCCGGCTGGACCCGCAGCAATTCGTCCGCCTGCACCGCTCCCACATCGTGCGCCGCGACCATATCGCCCGCCTGCGCCACGACGGCAGCGGCGTCTGGTCCGCCTGCCTGGCCGACGGCACCGAAATCCGCATCGGCCGCACCTACCTGGCCAACGCCCGCGCCCTGACCGGCCGCTAACAAAATCCTCCCCATCGAAGATGGGGAGGGGGACCATGCGAAGCATGGTGGAGGGGAAATGCGCAATGCCTGCCCCCAACACTCCGGCCCAACAAAAAAGGCCCGGCATCCACCGGGCCTTTCTCAAGCATCAGCCAAGGAACCTCAGTTCCCTGCAACGACCGGCTTCTCCTTGCCCTTATCGGCAAAACGCGCGCCACTGCCCGCCTTGGCGATCGCCAGTTCCACCGAACCGCGCACATGGGCAGCGGCAACCGACTGGCACTTCTTGATCTCGGCCGATGTCGCGCCATGCTCGCAGACTTTCCACGCGGCCCGCCAGATGCGCCCTTTCAACGCCCTCTGGCCCTTCACGCTCGACAGATCCAGGTCGTGATAACGGACCTCGGCAGTCTTGCCGTTGGATTCGAATTCCTCGGCGGAAGCCGTACCGGCGACACCCAGCAAAGCGGCAACAGCGATCATTTTCGCGGCGATCATGGCAATATCTCCTCAACCATCTCTGTCCGCTCGCAGCGGACCTCCAGCGAAGAGAAGAGCGGCCTAAAGAAATAAGATCATCGCTTCCGTCTTCGCAGCCTGAGCTTTACGCCCACCGCAAAAACATCGCTTCCCGCATTCGACCGGCGCCCATCCCGCTCGGCCAACGACGCCCCTATCGACCAAATGCAGTCCAGCCCGGACGAACGTCAATTTTACGTCAAGAAAACAAATATTCCGTAACGGAAAATGACGAACAGCCACCGGAAAGGCCCATAAGAAAGCACCCCCGGCGCAAGGGAATGGCCGGGGGTGCATCCAGGAAGCTGTCGGGCTCTCCGGGATCTCTTTCCAATATCGTCAGCGAGGGGGCCTCGCACCGGCCGCATTTTATCAGGTCGCCGCCATGACGTCCCGCATCATAGCGCCGTCGCCCAACGGCCGTTTTCCCCATTCGATGATCCGCCGTCCCGCCGCGCCCGGCAGCATCCGCCAGGGACGAACCGACGCCATTCATCCACGAACGACATCACCGCCCTTGTCCCACAAGCTGCGCCCGCAAATTGGCCAGCGTCCGCGCATCGACAACAGGCCGCTCCGGCGCCTCCTTCCCCTCGCGCAGCTTCCTGCGGTCCTTCTCCGGCGGCTCCACCACCCGCACCCTGACCGGCGCATGGCCCGCGGCCCTGATCCCCAATTGCTCCGCCGCCCCCCGCGACAGGTCGATGATCCGCCCCCGCCCGGAAAAAGGCCCGCGATCGTTCACCCGCACCAATATCGTCCGCCCCGTCTCCAGCGACGTCACCTCGACATAGCTCGGCAAGGGCAGGGTCGTATGCGCCGCCGTCACCGCCCTGGGGACGAACCGCTCCCCATTGGCCGTCCGGTTCCCGCTCTCATGCCCATACCAGCTTGCATAGCCCAGATAGTCATAAGCCGGATCGGCGGCAGGCACATAAGTCACCCCCCGCACGCTATAGGGCTTCCCCACCCGCACCGGCACATCGCTCACCGGCCGGAACTTCACGCCCCCGCCGCAGCCCGCCAGCGCCACCGCGGCGGCCAGCGCCCCGCACCGCATCCGAACCGAAATCCCGCTCATCCCCCAGCCCCTACCCCAGCGGCCCTGCGGAGAAAAGCGCCGCCTTTTCCTTTCGTCGCACACACCCTATCTTCCCCGCCACGAAGCCTTGCCCCCGAAGAACAAATCTGGAACAACACGCCCCCATGAGTCTCACGCAAATTTCCGTCCGCGGCGCCCGCGAGCACAACCTCAAGGGCGTCGACGTAGACCTCCCCCGCGACAGCCTGATCGTGATCACGGGCCTGTCCGGCTCCGGCAAGTCCAGCCTCGCCTTCGACACCATCTATGCGGAGGGTCAGCGCCGCTATGTGGAGTCCCTCTCCGCCTACGCCCGCCAGTTCCTGGAGATGATGCAGAAGCCCGACGTGGAGCATATAGAGGGCCTCTCCCCCGCCATCTCCATCGAGCAGAAGACGACCAGCCGCAACCCCCGCTCCACGGTCGCCACGGTCACGGAAATCTACGACTATATGCGCCTCCTCTGGGCGCGCGTCGGCATTCCCTACAGCCCGGCCACCGGCCTCCCCATCAGCGCCCAGACCGTCAGCCAGATGGTCGACCGCGTGATGCTGCTCCCCGAAGGCACCCGCTTCTACCTCCTCGCCCCCGTGGTGCGCGGCCGCAAGGGCGAGTATCGCAAGGAACTGGCGGAATGGCAGAAGGCCGGCTTCACCCGCGTCCGCATCGACGGCGAACTCTACGCCATCGAGGACGCCCCCGCCCTCGACAAGAAATACAAGCATGACATCGAAGTCGTGGTCGACCGCCTGGCCGTCACCCAAGACATGTCCACCCGCCTCGCCGACAGCTTCGAACAAGCCCTGAAACTCGCCGACGGCCTCGCCTATGTCGACCTCGCCGACACCACGGTCGCAGCCCTGACTCCCTCCCCCCAGGGGGGGAGGGCTGGGGAGAGGGGGAGCCCCAAACGCGAAGCCACCCTCAAGGGCGCAGGCATCCCCGAAAACCGCATCGTCTTCTCCGAAAAATTCGCCTGCCCTGTCAGCGGCTTCACCATCCCCGAAATCGAACCCCGCCTCTTCTCCTTCAACGCCCCGCAGGGCGCCTGCCCCGCCTGCGACGGGCTGGGCGAACGTCAGTTGTTCGACCCCGAACTGGTCGTCCCCAACGAAGCCCTCAGCCTCAAGAAGGGCGCCGTCGTCCCCTGGGCCAAATCCAACCCGCCCAGCCCCTATTATATGCAAGTCCTTGGGTCTCTCGCGAAAGAATTCGGCTTCTCCCTGGAAACCCCCTGGGCCGACCTCCCGCCGGAGGTGAAGATCATCATCCTCCACGGCACCGCGGGCAAACCCGTCACCCTCCGCTTCGTCGACGGCAAGAAAAGCTACGAGGTAAAGAAACCCTTCGAAGGCGTGATCGGCAACCTCAACCGCCGCCTGCTCCAGACCGAATCCGCCTGGATGCGGGAGGAACTGGGCAAATATCAAACCGCCATGCCGTGCGAGACCTGCGACGGCGCCCGCCTCAAACCCGAAGCCCGCGCCGTCAAGATCGCGGGGGAGGACATCTCCCTCTCCACCCGCCGCTCCGTGGTCGACGCCCTGCGCTTCTTCCAGACCCTCCCCACCCACCTCAACGATCAGCAGAACCAGATCGCCAAGGCCATCCTCAAGGAAATCGTGGAGCGCCTCGGCTTCCTCAACAATGTCGGCCTCGACTATCTGAACCTGGACCGCACCAGCGGCACGCTGTCCGGCGGCGAGTCCCAGCGCATCCGCCTCGCCAGCCAGATCGGCAGCGGCCTCTCCGGCGTCCTCTACGTCCTCGATGAACCGTCCATCGGCCTGCACCAGCGCGACAATGACCGCCTGCTCATCACCCTGAAACGCCTGCGCGACCTCGGCAACACCGTCATCGTCGTGGAACATGATGAGGACGCGATCCGCACCGCCGACTATATCGTCGACATGGGACCGGGCGCGGGCGTCCACGGCGGCACCATCGTCGCGCAAGGCAACCTCAACGAACTGCTCGCCCACAAGGACAGCCTGACCGCCGATTATCTGAACGGCACCCGCCGCATCGAAGTCCCCACCCGACGCCGCAAGGGCACGGGCAAGAAACTCACCGTCCACAACGCCCGCGCCAACAATCTGCAAGGCGTCACCGCGTCGATCCCGCTCGGCACCTTCACCTGCATCACCGGCGTCTCCGGCTCAGGCAAGTCCAGCTTCACCATCGACACCCTCTACGCAGCGTCAGCCCGCGCCCTCAACGGCGCCCGCATCGTCGCCGGGCCGCACGACAGGATCACGGGCCTCGAACATTGCGACAAGGTGATCGACATCGACCAGTCGCCCATCGGCCGCACCCCCCGCTCCAACCCGGCGACCTACACAGGCGCCTTCACCAACATCCGCGACTGGTTCGCCGGCCTCCCCGAAGCCCAGGCGCGCGGCTACAAGCCCGGCCGCTTCAGCTTCAACGTGAAGGGCGGCCGCTGCGAAGCCTGCCAGGGCGACGGCGTGCTCAAGATCGAGATGCACTTCCTCCCCGACGTCTACGTCACCTGCGACGTCTGCCACGGCGCCCGCTACAATCGCGAGACGCTGGAGGTGAAGTTCAAGGGCCACAGCATCGCCGACGTGCTCGACATGACGGTCGAGGACGCGGTGGAATTCTTCAAGGCCGTCCCACCCATCCGCGACAAGATGGCGATGCTGGCCGAAGTGGGCCTCGGCTATGTCAAGGTCGGCCAGCAGGCCACCACCCTCTCCGGCGGCGAAGCCCAGCGCGTCAAACTCGCCAAGGAACTCTCGCGCCGCGCCACCGGCCAGACCCTCTACATATTGGACGAACCCACCACCGGCCTCCATTTCGAGGATGTCCGCAAACTGCTCGAAGTCCTCCACGCCCTGGTCGAACAAGGCAACAGCGTGGTCGTGATCGAACATAATCTGGATGTCATCAAGACCGCCGACTGGATCATCGACATGGGACCGGAAGGCGGCGTCAAAGGCGGCGAAGTGGTCGCCGAAGGCACCCCGGAAAAGGTGGCGAAGAACGCCCGGAGCTTTACCGGACGGTATTTGGCGCCGTTGTTGGGGTTGGAAGCCGTGGCAGCGGAGTGATTATCAATCCTGATATGGCACTTCATCGGTTGGTAGAATGCTAGATCCGCCTGACTGGATTGTCATATGCATGTTGATGCGAGCAGCCGCAGCGACTTGGCGACCAGTTACACCGGCGCCCTGATCGTCAGTTATCGCGACAGTTTCCTTACCCCAACAATCGGGAACTAAATTAAAGCATTCGTGGTGGTGCGCAATCCATGCGACTTCCGGGAAGCCCGGATCAAGATCAGGATCGGCCCTAAAAATATGCCAAGTGTGGGTGGAAGGAATGTCTATACGCGAGGGGATTGCCCCACCGCCGCCGCCTAGGGTGGGCCTAGTACTTCCCCAATCCCCATAAGTCAGATCAGTCTGCTGAAATCTCTGCGTTAGCGCAGAATATAAACGCCTCTCTGACCCAGTCTCTTCGGCATCCCCAATGATATGGGAGAAGCTATCGGGAAAGGAACTCGACATAACGACGATTTCCGCTTCCGGCAGGGCATTCACAATTCTTTCCAACACAGGAAGTGCCCAAGATTCCAGATCAATGTAATTGCGTGACCAACCTGCATCCACGACGAAGAGTGTATCATGGGGCAAAGGAGGCATATCAATTAAAATGTCAGACAGCGGAATAGTTGCACCTCGACGCTGATGGACTATTAAACCCCTATCTAGACGCTCTGCATTTCCTAACTGATGAAGCAATATGTCAGGGGATCTTGTTGATTGCAGAACAGGTACTGCTCCCCCTATATCCCCAACAAAGTTATAGTAAGCCTGAAACCCTCTACTTTCATTAAAAAGAGCATCAAACTCTCTCTGTGCTGCACGTGAATTATCAAAGCCGTGTCTATCAGCATCAAGGCTGAGACCGAACGGCTGATCACCGACCGCCTCTTTGATGCGTTTGACTGTTAACTGCAAATGACTTGCGTTTGGCCATGGCCTAGCAAGAAAGATTGGGAAAGTTCGATCTTTAATATCGGGATATAAAGACCGGTAAGCATCAACCTCTGCAATACCTGTTCTTAACAGGGGAACATACGGCTTTAGCTGTAGCACCTATCACCCGACCCTGATCGCCATCGCCTGCTTGGAAACCTCGAACACCTCTGCCAAATCTGAAACTGCATCATCATTCATACCGCTTGGGTATCTCTTCATATTACGAACAATTGCATCGCCAGGCATCACAATATCTGCGCCTAGGCGATTGGCCTCTGCTTCCATCCTCGAAGATAACTTTGAACGATAGAGCACAGAATCAACAATACCGCTATTTATTTTATCACGATGCAACAAGTAATGAGCTATCTCATGAGCGATTGTGAATCGCTGCCGCTCTTTGGACTCAAAACGATTCACCTTGATCACGAAGCTATCGCCATCCGGCTGGATAGAACCCGATATGTTCATCGGAAGCGTGGCCAAAACCACTTTGAGCCCCAACGCAGTGGCCAATGCACCAACCTTTACCGGGACATTCGCACAAAATTTGCGGAGTGTGTCCAGTTCGTCCGGTTGGATCCGATAGCTGAAGCTAAAATCAGTCAGCGTAAGGGTCCTCCTGCTGTTCCGGGGCCTTCAATCCGTCGATGCCCGTATACGCGATGTCTGCAAAAAGCTCCTCCAATTCCTTACGCAGAGGCCCGTCCTTCGCAAGCTGTTGCGCGAAATAATCAACCGAATGCGAGCGCAATTTACTTTCCAATGTGGTCCAACCAATCACGCCCGCCGCAGCCAAAAATAGTCCCAGCACCGTAATCATCAGGCTGAGCGCCGTGAGCGTTATCGACAAAAAGTCCGCATAACTCACATCTGTCGACGCACCTGCGGGCACGTGAAAAAAGTGAAGCGACATAGTCGCAGCGACCCCGGCTGCAGCAGCAACCATGCACAGGACAAAAAATTTCACGACCGAAACCATCTCAGTATCTCTACAACAAGGAGGTGAGATATCAAGACCTTGTGAATCGAAGAATTGGCTTCTGACGGTCCATCCCAGCCAACCTTACGTATAACTATCAAGATTGCTCAACTTGCCTTATAACTAAACACGTGCGTGTAAGATACGGTTGCAACCGTGACCTTCCGTAACTACAAATCTAGCCGACCGGCAATTTCGCTCGAAGAGTTTGGGCGCTACCTTGCGCGCCGTCGCGAGGCGCTGGGCGATGCCGCCATCATGCCCCGCAACAGCGGCACCCGCCGTACCGCCTCCAAAAAGGCCCTCCTGAGGGCCATAAAAGACGCAGGCGGTAACTGGTAACCACCACCCCCACACGTACCCATTTTGTTCTGTCCTACAACCCCTCGCCCCTGATACCGTCCCGGCAAACCCTCCCATAAAAAGGAGCTTTGCCATGTCCTACCAATTCCCTCCTCTCCCCACGCCCGCGCAGCAAATCCGAGCCGACGGCTGGAGCCCAGCACGCCAGCGGCACTTCCTCGAAACCCTCGCCGCCACCGGCATCATCCGCGCCGCCTGCGAAGCCGCGCAGATCAGCACCCGCTCGGCCTACACCCTGCGCATCCGCCGCGATGGCGCGGCCTTTCGCCTCGGCTGGGACGCGGCCATCCTCATCGCCCGCGCCCGCCTTGCCGACGATCTGCTCGCCCGCGCCCTCACCGGCCATGAGGAAGTGATCCGCAAGGATGCCGACGCAGGCGAAATCACCCGCCACCGCCACGACAACCGCCTCGCCATGTCGATGCTCTCCCGGCTGGACCGCATGGCGGACAGCCCGGCGCAGGGCAGCGACGCCGCCCTCGCCCGCGTCGTGGCGCAGGATTTCGCCGCCTATCTGGACATGCTCTGCCCGGAAGATCAGGCGACGGCGGAGGCGGATCGCCCCTCCCCGCCCGACCGGGAAGCAGACCGCGCCGCCCTGTCCGACCCCGCCGCCCTGGAAACCCCGCCCGCCGTCGAAGAGGTCGCCACCGCCCTGTCGCCGGGCGCCTCCGCCGCCCTTTTCGTCGCGGCCCGCATGGCGCTGACCGAGCGCGGAAAGACCCAGCTTTACCCCCTTGATGAACGGTGTGAACTTCGCCCGCCCCCGGTCCCGCGGGCAAGCCTTCCGCCCGAAGAAGCCGCCGCCCGGCTGCGCGGCATATGGTGGGATTTCGACCGGGAAAGCTGGCGCACCGACTATCCTCCCCCGCCCGGTTTCGAAGGCGATGAAAGCGAACTGACCTACGACGTCGATTATTATGAGCGCGACCTGACGGCGCTGGAGGAGGAAGTGCTCAACATCCGGGACGAGGAGGCGCGCCGCCCCTATGAACATGCCGCCATCCTCGCCCGCGACGCCTTTTTCGGCTTTTCCGCGCTGGAATGGGCTGCAGCGGAAGGGCCTCTACGGGAGGAGGCTGCACTGGAGGAAGCGGGATGACCAAGCCCCTCCTTGCATCGGCCGCCCCGCTCGCTCCGTCGCATGACGCCGGAACCGATCCCGACGGCCAATGTTATCCATGCAAATCCACCCCCGGACAAGGAGTCCCATCCCATGATCCGCACCCTGATTTTCGGCGCGATCGCTGGCTATGTCGGCAAGAAACTCTATGACGAAGGCAAGCTGACGGAGTTCAAGGAAGACCTGGTCTCCCGCTACAACCAGGCCAAGAGCGACCTTGACACGCGCCGCGCCGACGAAACCGCGGACACCGGCTCGAACCTCGCCCCCGCGACGACGCCCGCCGCTCGCACCGCGCCGCTGGCGCCCTGACCCCACCCGAATCCCTTCCCAGCGGCGAACATGCTTTCGCCGTTGGCATTACTGCCCGCCCGGTTGCCTTTTCCCCCCTTTGGGCCGCCGTGGCGGGCAGACTATTTGGCGCAACTTCCCTCCGTCAAAAGGGTTATCTCTATGCAGGGGCCGATAATGAGGAGAGAAGAAAATGCGCACCCCCCTATTGGCAGCGGCGCTGCTGGCACTGCCGTTGACGGCCTGCGCCTCCGACGGCGACAGAGGCCGCTACGGCTATGACCGACCCAGCCATGGCTACCGCACCAGCGGCCGCCCGATCAGCGAGAATGACTATATCTACCGCGACAATGACGGCCGCTATTATTGCAAGCGCGACGACGGCACCACCGGCACCATCGTCGGCGCCATAGCGGGCGGCGTATTGGGCAACATCATCGCGCCGGGCGGTTCGAAAACGCTGGGCACCATCCTGGGCGGCGCGGGCGGCGCGCTGGCTGGCCGCGCCATCGACAAGAGCGACGTGCGCTGCGAATAGGGAAGACACGAAAAAGGGCGCGGACTTGAAAGCCCGCGCCCTCCTTCAAACCCATCAGGGCAATGGCTTAGAGCTTTTCAACCAGTTCAGGCACGATCTTGAACAGATCGCCGACCAGGCCGATGTCCGCCACCTGGAAGATCGGCGCGTCCTCATCCTTGTTGATGGCGATGATGGTCTTGCTGTCCTTCATCCCCGCCAGATGCTGGATCGCCCCGGAAATGCCGACCGCGATATAGACTTCGGGCGCCACGATCTTGCCGGTCTGCCCGACCTGATAGTCGTTCGGCACATAGCCCGCATCGACAGCGGCACGCGAAGCGCCGACCGCCGCGCCCAGCTTGTCCGCCAGCGGGAAGATGGTCGCCTCGAACGTCTCGCCGTCCTTCAGCGCCCGGCCGCCCGACACGATCACCTTGGCAGAGGTCAGCTCCGGACGCTCCAGCTTGGCGATCTCGGCGCCGACGAAGGAGGATATGCCCTTGTCACCCGTCGAAGCCACCGCCTCGACCGTACCGGAACCGCCTTCCCTGGCCGCCTTCTCGAAAGCGGTGCCGCGAACGGTGATCACCTTCTTGGCGTCCTTCGACTTGACCGTCGCGATGGCATTGCCAGCGTAGATCGGACGGGTAAAGCTGTCCTCGCTCTCGACCGAGAGAATGTCGCTGATCTGCATGACATCCAGCAGAGCCGCGACGCGCGGCGCGATATTCTTGCCGTTGCTGGTGGCAGGCGCGACGAAAGCGTCATGGCTGCCCATCAGCTCGACGATCAGCGGCGCGACATTCTCCGGCAGCGCATGGCCGAAGGCCGCGTCGTCCGCGACATGGACCTTGCCCACGCCAGCGATCCTGGCGGCTTCGGCGGCAACGCCGTCGACGCCCTGGCCCGCGACCAGCAGATGCACTTCACCCAGCTTGCCAGCGGCGGTGACGGCGGAAAGGGTCGCGTCCTTGACGACGCCGCCCTCATGTTCAACCCAAACGAGCGTCTTCGTCATGCTGCAACTCCCAGCGCTTTCAGCTTCGCGACCAGTTCATCGACATCGGCAACCTTCACGCCGGCAGAACGCTTGGCAGGCTCCGTGACCTTGAGCGTTTCCAGACGCGGCGAGATGTCGACGCCATAATCGGCGGGCGCCTTGGTCGCGAGCGGCTTCGACTTCGCCTTCATGATGTTGGGCAGCGAGGCATAGCGCGGTTCGTTCAGGCGCAGGTCGGTGGTGATGATCGCCGGGGTGTTGAGCTTCACCGTCTCCAGGCCGCCGTCGACTTCGCGGGTCACGCTGACCTTGTCGCCTTCGACCTCGACCTTCGAAGCGAAAGTACCCTGCGGCAGATTCAGCAGCGCGGCCAGCATCTGGCCGGTCTGGTTGCTGTCGTCGTCGATCGCCTGCTTGCCCAGGATGATCAGGCCAGCGCCTTCCTCTTCCTGCACCTTGGCGAGCAGCTTGGCCACGCCCAGCGGCTCGACCTCGTCATCGGTCTGGATCAGGATAGCGCGGTCCGCGCCCATGGCCAGCGCCGTGCGCAGCGTTTCCTGCGCCTTCGCCACGCCGATCGACACCGCGACCACCTCGGTCGCCACGCCCTTTTCCTTCAGGCGGATGGCTTCCTCGACCGCGATCTCGTCAAACGGGTTCATCGACATCTTGACGTTCGCCAGATCGACGCCCGTCCCGTCCGCCTTCACCCGAGGCTTCACATTATAATCAATCACCCGTTTCACGGGCACAAGGATCTTCATCTCCAACATCCTCCGTTAATACGCCAACAGGGACGCGGGCGGCCCGTTTCCGGACCACCCACGCCCCAGGGTGTTCAAATAAGTGGCTTAGTGCGTCAGGCCGCCTTCCTCACTTCCGCCACGATCTTCTTGGCCGCGTCGCCCAGATCGTCCGCCGGGACGATAGCCAGGCCCGAAGCCGCGAGAATGTCCTTGCCCTGCTGGACGTTCGTGCCTTCCAGGCGCACGACCAGCGGAACCGACAGATTCACTTCCTTGGCGGCGGCGACGATGCCATCGGCAATGATGTCGCACTTCATGATGCCGCCGAAGATGTTGACGAGAATGCCCTTCACCGCCGGATCCTTCAGAATGATCTTGAAGGCCGCGGTCACCTTCTCCTTGTTGGCGCCGCCGCCGACGTCCAGGAAGTTGGCGGGGAATTCGCCGTTCAGCTTGATGATGTCCATGGTCGCCATGGCCAGGCCCGCGCCGTTCACCATGCAACCGATGTTGCCGTCCAGCTTGATGTAGGCAAGGTCATATTCCGAAGCTTCGACTTCCGCCGGATCTTCCTCGGTCAGGTCGCGCAGTTCGGCGATGTCCTTGTGACGGAACATGGCGTTGCCGTCGAAACCGACCTTGGCGTCGAGGACGAGAAGGTTGCCCTGCTCGGTCAGCGCCAGCGGATTGACTTCGATCTGCTCGGCATCGGTGTCGAGGAACGCGGCGTAGAGCGAAGCGGCGACCTTGGCGGCCTGCTTCGCCTGATCGCCGGACAGGCCCAGCGCGGCGGCGACGGCGCGGCCGTGGTGCGGCTGGAAGCCAGCGGCGGGATCGACCGAGAAGCTGTGGATCTTTTCCGGGGTCGAGTGGGCGACCTCTTCAATGTCCATGCCGCCTTCGGTCGACACGACGAAGGCGACCCGGCTGCTGGCGCGGTCGACCAGAAGGGCGAGGTAGAATTCCTTGGCGATGTCGGCGCCGTCGGTGACGTAGAGGCGGTTGACCTGCTTGCCCGCTTCGCCGGTCTGGATGGTGACCAGCGTGTTGCCCAGCATGTCGGTGGCGTGGGCCTTCACCTCATCCAGATTGAAGGCCAGGCGGACGCCGCCCTTCGCGTCGGGGCCGAGTTCCTTGAACTTGCCCTTGCCGCGGCCACCGGCGTGGATCTGCGACTTCACGACATAGAGCGGCCCAGGCAGCTTCTTGGCGGCTTCGACGGCTTCCTCGACGGAGAAGGCGGCGTAACCGGCGGCGATCGGCGCGCCATACTTGGCCAGCAATTCCTTCGCCTGATATTCGTGGATGTTCATGGGGCTCGCCCGTCCTTTCCGCTGAAACTTGATGTCGAGCGGCTAAGCACAGGCAAAGGGGCAACGCCAGCAGATTTCGCAAAACGACTTTGCAAAATTGCAAAACATTTGCGAAGCGATGCCCCCTTTATTGCGAAATCAACGCTCGATGGCGCAGATGATCGCCGCCTTGCTGGTCACGGCAAAGATCTCCGGCTCCTCCAGCGCGCGGACCTTGTAGAGGAAGCGGTCGACCGTCATATCGCCCATGTGGGACTTGCGAAGCGAGGCCAGCGACTGGAGCCTGCGGAGTTGGGGCACGCTCAGCCGATCCACCATCCTTTCGGCCATGCAGCCCGCCATGAACGGCGACAATCCCGCATCGACCAGCCCGGCGCGTACCCGCGATTCGGGCGATACCGTCGCACAGGACGCAAGAAGGAACGAAGCGCCAAGCCCGCAGGCCAGCGAACGGAAAGAGATGGTTGTCATCGCTCCTTCATGGCAAGCATGGGCTGAACAGAAGCTAAATGCGGACACGCCTTGGGAGAAAATGGAGATGGACAGGATTTTTACGGCCTTTGCGCATAAAATCGCAAGCTGGTCGGGCCAGCCCGCCGCGTTCATGCTGGCGGTTCTGGTCATCCTGGGCTGGATCGTGACCGGACCGATCTTCCATTATTCCGACACGTGGCAGCTTATCATCAACACCGGCACGACGATCGTGACGTTTCTGATGGTTTTCCTGATCCAGAATGCGCAAAATCGCGACGGCTCCGCAATCCAGGCGAAGATGGACGAACTGATCCGCGCCATCGATACGGCGCGGAACGAGTTCATCGGCATCGAACATCTGACGGAGGCGGAATTGGAGAAGATCAAATCCGTCCTGGAGAGAGAATCCGGCGATGCCGAAACGCATCGCCTGTCGATCGAGCACCTGATCCGGCGGCGCTGAATCATGCATGCGCCCTAATGCGCCAGATCGACCAGCCGTTCATTTTCACGCCTGTAGGCGTCGATCTTGTCCGAATAACCGCGGGCAAGGCCCTCATAGGCCTCCCGGCCCTTTGAGGACTGGCTCATCTGCGCGCGGATCAATGCAACTTGCTGCCTGTGCAGCAGATAGTTGACATCCATCTCCCTATTCATATTCACCCTCCTACCTGATCGCTGAAAGAGATTGGTGGGGTTCGCATTCCATGCGATTCGCTCTATGGCCGGGGCACGATAGCATCCCGCCAAAGCCCATGCGATTCCATCCGGCGCATGGGCGGAGCAGTCTAGCGGATAATGCCGACTATCAAAAGCGCTTCGCACTTTGCAGGACGAGATAGCCCACAACGGCGGAAAGCAGCGAACCGGCAAGAATACCGATCTTCGCCTGCTCAATGAGCGCGGGCGAACCGGGAAATGCCAGGGAGCCGATGAAGAGGCTCATGGTGAAGCCGATGCCGCAGAGCAGCGCCATGCCGTAAATCTGCGCCCAGTTCGCGCCGGCGGGCCGCTCCGCAAGCCGCCAGCGGACCGCCAGCCAAATCCCGCCGAAAATGCCGATCTGCTTCCCCAGGAACAAACCTGCAGCCACCCCCAACGGCAGCGGCGTGAACAGCGCGCCAAGCGCCGCGCCGTCAAGCGGCACGCCCGCATTCACGAAGCCGAATAACGGCACGATCAGATAGGCGCTCCACGGATGCACGGCATGTTCCAGGCGATGCAGCGGGCTATCGACGGCGTCGGGCGCGCCGGGGCTGGGCTTGATCGGAATGAACATCGCCGTCAGCACGCCCGACACCGTCGCATGGACGCCCGAAAGCAAGGTGAAATACCATAATGCCGCGAACGCCAACAAATAGGGCGCGAGCGTCCGCACGCCGAGACGATTGAGCCCCCACATCAGCAGAAGCGCGGCGGCTGCCCCAGCCAGAGCGGGAAGATCGATGCCGTGCGTATAGGCGAGCGCGATGATTGCGACCGCGCCCATATCATCGACGATCGCGATCGCCGTCAGCATCAGCTTGAGCGAGGCTGGCACCCGCCGCCCAAGCAACGCCACGACCCCGATGGCAAAGGCGATGTCCGTGGCCGCCGGAATGGCCCAGCCGCCTGACAGTCGAGCCTGCCCCGCGACGAAGACAAGATAGAGGCAGGCTGGCACGGCCATCCCCGCCGCCGCCGCGATGAACGGCAATCGCCTGCGTTCCCAGGTCGAAAGGCCTCCGTCGATCATCTCGCGCTTGATCTCCAGTCCGACCAGCAGAAAGAAGATCGCCATCAACCCGTCATTGACCCACAAATGGACCGTCATGCCACCCAGGCTGGCCTTCAGTTCCGGCCCAATCCCGGCATGAACGAAGGCATGATAGAGGTGCCCGACCGTCCCCGGCAGATTGGCAAAGAGCATCGCCATGGCGGCCGCCGCCATCAACAGAACGGCGCCGCCGGCTTCACTGGTCAAGAAATCACGCAGCGCCGATGGCGGACGTTTCAACATTGCCGTTTACTCCCGAGCGGCAACCTTTACGAAAAGACGCCAACAGATCAAATTCATAAATATTTCCGATATCGGAACGAATAAGCTGTTTCAAAATCAATTCGTTGCTGCCATATCCCCCGCTCAGGGCAAGAGGGGACTTGAGCCGTGGAGGAAATGGTCTTCTCCCTTCTGGCGAAGGTTCATCATGAGATTTTGCTTTTCGCGGCGGTGGGGCTGGCGATTGGCGGCATCGACGATTTCATCATAGACATGGTCTTCCTGTGCCGGCGCCTATGGCGCAATTTGACTGTCTATTCCCGCCATCAGCGCATGACCACGGCCACCCTGCCCGCTTCCCCGCGGCCGGGACGCATCGCCATTTTCATCCCCGCCTGGCAGGAAGCGAACGTGATCGGGCCGATGCTGCGCAACGCGCTCGCACATTGGGGAAATCGCGACTATCGCATCTTCATCGGCGTCTATCCCAACGATCATGAGACACGGGATGCCGTGGCGCCTTTGGCGGCCGGGGAAGAACGGCTGATCCTGTGCATCAACGAGCGGGAAGGGCCGACCACCAAGGCCGATTGCCTCAACGCGGCCTGGCGCGCCATGTTGAAGGAGGAAGAACGCACCGGCATCCTGTTCAAGGCGATCGCCCTGCACGATGCGGAAGATGTGGTCCATCGCGACGAAATCCACCTGTTCGACGTGATAATCGACCGGTTTCAATTGGTTCAACTACCGGTTCTGCCTCTGCCGGGCCATGGCGGCTGGTGGTCGAGGGCCATCACCAACCATTATGGAGACGAATTCGCGGAGAGCCACGGCAAAGCCCTGACGGTGCGCGAAGCCACGGGCGCGTCCATGCCCTCGGCCGGGGTCGCCTGCGCGTTCGAGCGGAGAATGCTGGAACGGCTGGTGAAGCCGGCCTTTGGCGGGCCGTTCGATCCTGGCTCGCTGACCGAGGATTATGAGGTCGGCCTGCGCATCGGCAATCTGGGCGGGCGCGGCGTGTTCGTCCGCATGCGCGACAGCGACGGACAGTTGGTCGCGACCAGGGAATATTTTCCCGACAATCTGAAGGATGCCGTCAAGCAGAAGGCGCGCTGGATCGTCGGCATATCTCTCGCCGGATGGGACCGCATGGGATGGCAGGGCGGTCCCGCCGAATGGTGGATGCGCATGCGGGATCGCGCCGCCGCCCTTTCCGCCTTCATCCTGTTCACCGCCTATCTGGCGCTGCTGCTCTGGGGCGTGCTGCTGGTGGGAAGCCTGTTCAGCGCCTTCCCTGTTCCCAGGCACACGCCGACGGTCGAAGCGCTGCTCTGGATCGATTTCGGCTTCATGATCTGGCGCATGGCGATGCGCGCCATCTTCTCCGGCATGGCCTATGGCTGGGTCTTCGGGCTGGGGGCGATCCCGCGCACGTTCATCGCCAACATCGTCGCGATGACGGCCGCCCGGCGCGCCATGTTCTTGTATCTCCGGTCGCTGATCGGCAGGCCCCTGACATGGGACAAGACCCGGCACCGCTTTCCCGACCTGGAATCTCCGGCATGAACCAAAGGGCCAGCGGGCGGCCGATCCGTTTCTTCGGCCTCCTCATGATCGGCTGGGTCGCGATCCGCCTTGCCAGCCAGTGGGGCGATCTCGTCGGGGAAGCCAAGGAGGATAGCGACGGAGGGGTTTTCCACCCTACGGCCTATGCGAAGAAGGGGGCAGCTTCGGCCAAAGGGAACGGCCTGCCGGCTTGGCGGAACATTGCGGCTCCAAGGCAGAGGCAGGAGCCTTCGCGCATTGCCCCGCGAACATATTCATCGGCGCCTCCAGCCGCTGGCCTGACGACGGGTTCGGCCTTCATTCCCTCTGGGCAGACAGCGGAAAAGACCGAGGAAGCCGCTCCCGCGATCAATCCCGCTCCCGCTTTGCCCCTGGCTTATTCCGCAAGCATCGACCGTTGGCACGGCAGCGCCTGGCTGTTGTGGCGGGAAGGGAGCGCCACGCGGGCCGATGCCGTTACCGGAGGCCGCCTCGGCGGATCGCAGGCGGGTGTCCGCCTCGATTTCGATCTGACGCCCCACGCCTCCAGCCGGGCAACCGCTTATGGGAGGACCAGTGCCGCGCTGAACAGTCCGGCTTCGCCCGAAGGCGCGATAGGCCTTGCCTGGCAACCGACGCGCACCGTTCCGATCGGCTTCGCCGCCGAACGGCGGATCGCGCTGGGCAAGGGCGGACGCAACGCCAATGCCGTGATGGCTGTGGGCGGCTTCGGACCGGCGCAGATCGCGCCTTCGCTGGAGGTCGAAGCCTATGCGCAGGGCGGCATGGTCGGCTTCCGGTCGCGCGACCTTTTCGTCGACGGCAAGATGTCGCTGCTGTCGCCGGTCAGCCATTCTCCCCTGCGGATCGGCGTCAGCCTTTCCGGCGGCGCGCAACCGCAGGTCGAACGACTGGATATCGGGCCGGAGCTTCAGGTCCGCCTGCCCCTGAAGCCCGTCAGTGCAAGGCTTGGCGTCGAATGGCGGGAGCGGGTCGCCGGGCAGGCTGCACCGGCATCCGGCCTTGCCATTACGCTGGGAGCGGATTTTTAAGCGGCAGCGCCTTTATCTCTGCGCATATTGGGCTTAACCCCGTAGTTCCATGGATCTCTATCTGCCCATCGCCAATCTGTCGGTGAATGCGCTGGTCATCATTGCCCTGGGCGGCGTGGTGGGCCTGCTGTCAGGCATGTTCGGGGTCGGTGGCGGATTCCTGACGACCCCGCTGCTGATTTTCTACGGCATTCCGCCGACCGTCGCCGCCGCCTCCGCCGCCAGCCAGGTCACGGGCGCCAGCGTGTCGGGCGTCGTCACGCACATGTCGCGGGGCACGGTGGATTTCCGCATGGGCGGCGTGCTGATCGCAGGCGGCGTGGTGGGGGCCGGGCTGGGCGTGCTGATCTTCCGGCTGCTGCAGGCCATCGGCCAGATCGACACCGTGATCGGCATTCTCTACGTGCTGATGCTGGGCGGCATCGGATCGCTGATGGCGAAGGAATCCATCCAGGCGCTGATCGCGCTCAAGACCGGCAAGCGCATACAGGCGCGCAAGCGGCGGCACCATCCGCTGGTCGCGGCCCTGCCCATGCGCTGGCGCTTCTACCGGTCGGGACTGTATATTTCGCCGCTGGCGCCGCTGTTGCTGGGCCTGGCGACAGGTATCCTGACCATGTTGCTGGGCGTGGGCGGCGGCTTCATCCTGGTTCCGGCGATGCTCTATCTGCTGGGCATGACGACTCAGTCGGTGGTCGGCACGTCGCTGTTCCAGATATTGTTCGTGACCATGGCGACCACGATGATGCACGCCATGACGACCCATGCGGTCGATCTGGTGCTGGCGATGCTGCTGCTGATCGGCAGCGTCACGGGCGCGCAGGTGGGGACGCGCATCTCCATGACGGTCCGGCCCGAATATCTGCGCATATTGCTGGCCGCCATCGTGCTGCTGGTGGCGGCGCGCATGGCGTTGGGGCTGGGATTCCGGCCGGACGAAATCTACACGGTCGAAGTGCGGTGAAACGGCCCGCGCTCCTGGCCCTGTCCCCTGCCCTGCTGCTGCTGTGCGCGGCGGATGAACCGACGCTGGTGCCCGACGTGTCACAGCGCGATGTCGAAATCCAGTACAGCTTCACCGGCGCGGACCTGCTGCTGTTCGGCGCCATCGTCTATCCCGACGGACGGCGGCCGAAAAAGCCCGCCGACATCATGGTCGTGCTGAAAGGCCCGGACCAGTCAATCACCATGCGCGAGAAACAGAAGGTCGCGGGCATCTGGGTCAATGCCGACAGCGCCCGCTTCCGGTCAGCGCCCAGCTTCTATGCCATCGCCTCATCCCGCCCGATCGGCAAGGTGGTCGATGAGCGGACGGCGGCGATCTACGAAATGGGCGTGGACAAGCTTCAGCTTTCCCCCTCCTCCCTCAACGTCAGCGAGGAACTGGACCGGTTCCAGAAAGGACTGATCGATCTGCGGCAACGGGCGGGCCTCTATGTCGAGCGGCCCGGCACGGTGGAGATCACGGACGGCGTGCTTTATCGGGCGCGGCTGCCGCTGTCGGCGCGGGTGATCGTGGGGGATTATACCGCAGAGACCTTTCTGGTGCAGGATGGCCGCGTGGTGGCGGCGGCGGTGCGCGATATCACCATCCGCAAGTCAGGGTTCGAACGCTTCATGGCGGTGGCCGCCGAGCAATGGCCGTTCCTCTATGGCCTGGTCGCGATGATGCTGGCGGTCGGCATGGGCTGGGCGGCAGGCGCGATCGCCAATCGGATTTGAACCGGTATCGAAACGAACCGGACAGGGCGGCTGCCCGCGCTTCGCGGCCAGTCCCGATGCGGGAACGGATGGCCCTTTCATCGCCCCAGCGTCATGAATTGGCGCTTTTCCAATGCCCGTCCGACCGCTACGGCGTAACGCGATTCCATGCATGGCGCGCGTCCGCTCGCCATATTTTATTGAGCGAGCAAAACCGCCTATGTCCATCACCCTCACCCGCTTCCTGATCGAACAGCAGCGGCAGGCCAATGCCCTGCCGTCCGAACTGCGCCTGCTGATCGAAACCGTCGCGCGCGCGTGCAAGACGATCAATCACAGCGTGTCCAAGGGCGCGCTGGGCGAGGTGCTGGGCAGCCTGGACAGCGAAAATGTGCAGGGCGAGGTTCAGAAGAAGCTGGACGTGATCGCCAACGAACTGCTGCTGGACGCCAATGAATGGGGCGGGCATCTGGCCGCCATGGCTTCGGAGGAGATGGAGACGCTCCATCCCATCCCCAACCGCTACCCCAGGGGCGAATATCTGCTGCTGTTCGATCCGATCGACGGGTCCAGCAATATCGATGTGGACCTGAGCGTCGGCACGATCTTTTCCGTGCTGAAGGCGCCGGAGGAATGTTCGGGCCGCGAGGTGACGGAGCAGGATTTCCTTCAGCCGGGCACGCAGCAGGTGGCGGCGGGCTATGCGATCTACGGGCCGCAGACGCTGCTGGTGCTGACCATCGGCACGGGCGTCTATGAATTCACGCTGGACCGGGAAATCGGATCGTGGCGGATGACCGACGGGCCGATGCAGATGCCGCAGGGCAATGCCGAATTCGCCATCAACATGGCGCGGCGGCGGCAATGGTCGCCGGGCATAGCCCGCTATGTCGAAGAGCGAATCCAGGGGACCGAGGGGCCGCTGGGCAAGGATTACAACATGCGCTGGACCGCTTCGATGGTGGCGGACGTGCATCGCGTGCTGAAGCGCGGCGGGATTTTCCTCTATCCGACGGATCATCGCTATGCCGACAAGGCGAAGCTGCGGCTGATGTATGAGGCGAACCCCATGTCCTTCCTGATCGAGCAGGCTGGCGGGGCGGCGAGCACCGGCTATGCGCGGATCATGGACGTGAAGCCGACCGGACTGCACCAACGGGTCGGCGTCGTGCTGGGCGACAAGACCGAGGTGGAGACTGTGGTCGCCTACGGGCAGGAAGGATAGAGCGGAAGGAATGGGCCAGGGCAATGTCGCGCTTTGGCCAGTCCAAGACATTCCTTCTCCCTTGAGGGAGAAGGATACGAAGCCTTGGTGACGAAGGAGCCTAGGCGGAGTTGGATGAGGGGGAGCGGGCCTGCGGCCCGCGCGATCCTGTGGATCGAGCGAACAGGTAAGGGCTGCCCCGCAGCCCTTAGATCATGCCGGGGGCATGATCGACCTGTTCGCTCCCCTCACCCAGCTACGACTAAGGCAGCAAGCTGCCAAGTCTGCGCAACCTCGGCCAGAGTCACGTGCCTCTGGCCGACCCTCAAGGGAGAGGGATTTGGAACGTCCGCTCTCCACCCATAGCCGCCGTTCGCCCCCTGCCGAGCGGTTGTCAGGAAACCGTCAAAACCCCATCATAGGCGCGGTCTTCCAGCGCCCGGCCCGCGCCCATCGCCACGCAGATCAGCGGATTTTCCGCGACCCTGACCGGCAGGCCCGTCGCGTCGGACAGCGCTTCGTCAAGCCGCCGGAGCAGCGCACCCCCGCCAGTCAGGGTAATCCCTTCCTCGATGATGTCGGCGGACAGTTCCGGCGCGGTCTGTTCCAGCGCAGTCATCACCGCCATCTTGATCTGGCCGACCGGCTCCGACAGGGCGTCGGCAATCTCCGCCTCGCCGATCGTCATTTCCGACGGACGGCCATTGACCAGATCCCTGCCCTTCACGATCATGCGGCGGCCTTCGCCTTCGGGCGGGTTGGCGGCGCCCAGTTCGCATTTCACCCGCTCCGACGTGGCTTCGCCGATCATGAGATTATGCGTGCGGCGGATGTGGGATGCGATGGCGTCGTCCAACCGGTCGCCGCCGACCCGCGCCGAACTGCTGTAGGCGATGCCGCGCAGCGACAGGACCGCCACCTCCGTCGTGCCGCCGCCGATATCGACCACCATCGCGCCACGCGGCTCTGTAACGGGCAGGCCGGCGCCGATAGCGGCGGCCATGGGTTCCTCGATAAGCTGAACCTTGTACGCCCCGGCATTGGAGGCAGCGTCCCGCAGGGCGCGGCGCTCGACCATGGTGGAGCCGGTCGGCACGCAGATCACCACTTCATGGCGGCGGCCGAAGCGGCTGTGGCCGTCCAACGCCTTGTCCATGAAATGCTTGATCATCTGTTCGGCGACGTCGATGTCCGCGATCACGCCGTCGCGCAAGGGGCGGATCGCCTGGATGCCGTTGGGCGTCTTGCCCATCATCAGCTTGGCTTCGTTGCCGACCACCTTGACCCTGCGGACGCCGTCCCGCGTCTCGATCGCGATGACGGAGGGTTCGTTGAGGACGATGCCGCGATCGCGCACATGGATGACCGTGTTGACGGTTCCAAGGTCAATGGCCATGTCGCAAGCGTGCGAGGAAAAGAGACGCGGCAGTTTCATCGATTTGGCGGGGAATCCATGACGGGAAAGCGGGACGGCTCCCCCTGCATAGTCGCCTTGTCCAACAGAAGGGCGCTGCGGCAGCCCGTCCGGTATCCAAGGCCAGTTGAGGCCATTAATAGGATCGTCGGGTATAGCTGATCGACAGAGCCGGGGTCTGGAAGACGATGAAGTTCAACGGTCGCGAATAAGTCATGGTGATTTCGGTATAGGGCACGCCATATTGCGTCCCGGTCACCACGGTCGGAACGTTGGTATAGGCCGGGTCCAGGCCGAATTCCCGTGAAGTGACCCTGGCGATGATCTGCTCCTTGGTGGGCGTGGGAAAGATGGTGGCGAAGCGCGCACCTTCATCCACCGCATGTTGCAGCCCGGTACGGGCGCAGGCGATGATGCCTAGCTGGATCGCGCCCATCAGCAGGATCAGGAAAGGCGGCAGGGCAAGAACGAATTCGATCGCCGCCGCCCCACGCTGGTTGCTTATCAGGCGCATCATCGCAGGCGCACCGATGCGGAACCGGTGAGCGCGATCCCCTGGGCAGACCAATTGCCGTTCGGCGCAAGCTTGGCGAACATCGGCATATAATTCCCCGAAATGGTGATGGCGACATAGCGCTTCGTCTGTTGATCGTCGGGGCAAGGCACTTCCGGCGTTGCAGTCTGCACCGTATCATTGCAGAGCAGGGTCTTGGTGATGCTAACGTTGCCGGTCGCGACATTCGCCGCGGAGGCAGCGTCAGCTTTCAAATTGTCGGTGTCATAGGATGCGCCGGTAAGGCCGCCAGCGGTCGCCATCTGTGCCGCGCGTTCAGCCGCGCGCTGGAGCGCGATCTTCGCCTTGAAGGCCATTGCGACATCGCCCGCCATGCAGGTCAGCAGCACCAGCACCGGCATGATGAGCGCCAGTTCGACCGTGCTGGTGCCTGAACGATCCAGGGCAAGCCGGTTCATCATCAGCCCACCAGCCTTACGCGGCTCGCGGGAATAGGGTTAACGCCTGTATTGTCGCATTCATTGACGATTTGGCTGTTGCCGATGAAGGTGACGCGCCTGCTGACCATCTTCACGCATTTGGTCTGCATTCCCGACGTGCCGGAAAACTCCATCGCCTGGCTGGGAAAGTAGAAAGCGCCTTGCAGGACGGAATCGGCGTTGCCGTTGATCTTGTTGGTTCCGGAATCCAGCGCGAGCCGGTCCTGATAGAAGAGGACACCGGAATAAGCGCCGCTGTCCGGCGCGGACAGGTTGAGCTTCGCACCGCCGTTGATGTCCACCGACGCGATCTGGCTGGCGTTGGTGGATGCATTGCGGCTGGTCAGGATGATGGTGACGCGGGAGCCGCTAAGGATAGCTTGCGATCCGACGCTGAAGCTGCCGCCGTCGATAAAATAGGTGCCGGGCGCCAGGGTAAGCGTTCCCTTGATATCTAACCCCTTGTAGCAGCCGGGCTGGAGCGGCTGGGCGACAACTTGGTTGGGCTGGACGCTATATTTGTTATTGCATCCCGTGAAATTTGCCGAGGTGGGCGCTGGCAACCCCGCATATGGGTCGGACAAAGGCAGGCTGTACGGCATCAGCGTGGTTGGCGAGACATAGTTGGTACTGGACGTCAGACCGCCTACGGCGGCGACCGGCGTCGCTGTCACCTTGCTGCTGCCGCCTGCCGTGACCGCATTCGATGCCCGGGAATTGGTGGCGATGCCGCAACCCAGATCGACGGTGGCATTGCCCTGGAGCGTGATGCCGACCGCGCTCGTCTTTTCCAACGAGACGACGCAATAATCGCCCTCCGCCAGCACGGCCGCCGTCGCTTCACCGAAGATGACAGGCGCCTTTACTCCCAATATCTTCGAGAAAGGCAGTTCCCTCGTGGTTTGCAGCACCACCCGCACCGCATTTGCATTGCCGGCGAAAGCCCCCGCGGTGGGCGCATTCTCGATGGTCGGCGTTTGCGACAGGGTGATCAGCGACAGGCGGTTGATGTCGGATGTCGCACTGTCCGATGCGCTGAAGCCCTGCGCCACCGCATAGGCCCCGGCAAGCGCCGCGCTGTCCGCCTGTCGCTGAACCTGTCGTTTCCACAAGGTCCATTGCACCGTGTCGGTCGCCAGCCCTGCCGCCCCGATCAATATGGGCATGGAGGCAGCCGCCATCATCAGGACATTGCCCGTCCTGTCCCGCAGCAATCGCCCCATCGATCCGCCGAACATCACACAAACCTTTCCTGCACATCCGGGACAAAGGCCGGATGACAGAAATATTTTAAATATTATCGGTTAATGAAATGTTATTATTCGGCAAATAATTACATATTATCTAAGTCATATATCTTACGATATATAATAGTATTTGAGATTTATACTCACATATATCAGTAATAATTTTTATTATTTATAATTTCTTGCGTTTTACTTTATTATATTGGGAAATAGGTGGCCCAACAGCAACAGGCTTCCGAAAAAACATCCTATTCCTCCGATAGGCGCCTATTCAGCCTGTCCTATTCAATATCCCTGACCCTATCTCGCAGCCTTCTTTGAAACGTCCGACAGAAACCTGCCTTCGCCTACGCGCGCCCAGGCACGCGCGCGCATACAGTGTGAACTTCGACGGAAAACGGCCAAATCCGGCCCGATGCAACCGCTTCCCCCAGCGGCATTTTTTCTGTACCTTGCCCCGGCGGTTATTACCGAGGCGACTCGAAATGCCGGAACGGCGGCGAGCGTCCTGTATAGGGAGAGGGCTTGTGCCGGTTGCGGTAGCCATCGCCATGCTTGTGGTCGGCTCGGTCGCCTTTCACCTGTTCAGTCCATGGTGGCGCACGCCCATCGCTTCCAACTGGGGATCGATCGATACCGCTCTCGACGTGACGTTGTGGATTTGCGCGGCGGCCTTTGTCGGGTTGAACCTATTCCTCGCCTGGGCGCTGGTCAAATATCGTCACCGGCCCGGTCATCGGGCGCATTATGAGCCGGAGAATAGCTCGCTCGAAAAGCGACTGACGGTCTGGACGGCCATCGGCATTGCCGGGATGCTGGCGCCGGGGCTTGCCGCCTGGGGCAAATATGTGTCCGTGCCCAAGGAAGCGACCGTGATCGAGGCGGTGGGGCAGCAATGGCAATGGTCCTTCCGCTATCCGGGGCCGGACGGCGTGCTGGGCGCGGCGGCGGTCAAATATATCACGCCCGACAATGGGCTGGGCCTGGACCCGCTCGATCCGTTCGGGCGGGACGACATATTGGTGGAAAGCGGCGACCTGCATCTACCGGTCGGCAAGCCGGTGAAGATCGTGCTGCGGTCCAAGGACGTGCTGCACGACTTCTATGTGCCGGAATTCCGCGCCAAGATGGACCTGGTGCCGGGGATCGTCACCTATTTCTGGATGACGCCGACCAGGGCGGGAACGTTCGATATCCTCTGCGCCGAACTGTGCGGGACCGGCCATCATGAGATGCGCGGCAAGGTGGTGGTGGAAACGCCCAAGGCCTTCGCCGCATGGCAGGCGCAGCAGAGCAGTTTCGGGCAGATATTGGCCGAGGCGCCACCCGCCGCCATGTCGATCCTGCTGATCAAGGCCAACGCCTGTATCGTCCCCGCCTCCTGGAGCATTCGCTGATGGCTACCACCCTGGCTGACGACCTGCGCCCGCTGCATCATCCGCATAGCTGGGTCACCAAATATGTCTGGAGCCAGGATCACAAGGTCATCGCCATCCAATATAGCGTGACCGCCATCGGCATCGGGCTGGTGGCGCTGATATTGTCGGCATTGATGCGGTTGCAGCTTGGGTTTCCGGGGGTTTTTCCGGATATCCAGCCCGACAATTACCTGCAATTCGTGTCGATGCACGGCATGATCATGGTGGTCTATCTGCTGACGGCGTTGCTGCTGGGCGGCTTCGGCAATTATCTGATCCCGCTGATGATCGGGGCACGGGACATGGTGTTCCCCTTCGTCAATATGCTAAGTTACTGGCTCTACCTGCTGTCGGTGATCGTGCTCGTGGCGGGATTTTTCGTGCCGGGGGGGCCGACCGGGGCGGGTTGGACGCTTTATCCGCCCCAGGCCATCACCGAAGGGACGCCGGGGCATCAATGGGGCATCGCGACCATGCTGGTAAGCCTCGCCATCTTCGTGGCGGCCTTCACCATGGGCGGACTGAATTATGTGACCACGGTGCTGCAGGCGCGGACCAAGGGCATGACGCTGATGCGGATGCCGCTGTCGGTGTGGGGGATTTTCACCGCGTCCGTGATGGGATTGCTGGCCTTTCCGGCGCTGTTCGTCGCGGCGATCATGATGCTGTTCGATCATTTCGCCGGCACCAGCTTCTTCATGCCGACCATGCAATCCATGGGCGCGATCACCGATACGCAGGGCGGCAGTCCGCTGTTGTTCCAGCATCTCTTCTGGTTCTTCGGCCATCCCGAAGTCTATATCGTCGCCCTGCCCGCCTTCGGCATCGTGTCCGACCTGATCAGCGTGCACGCGCGGCGGAATATCTTCGGTTATCGCATGATGGTGTGGGCGATCGTGATCATCGGGGCCTTGAGCTTCCTCGTCTGGGCGCATCATATGTATGTGAGCGGCATGAACCCTTATTTCGGGTTCTTCTTCGCCACCTCGACATTGATCATCGCCATTCCGACCGCGATCAAGGTGTATAACTGGCTGCTGACATTATGGCGCGGGGACATCCATCTGCGGGTGCCGATGCTGTTCGCCATCGCCTTCATCTTCACCTTCATCCATGGCGGATTGTCGGGGCTGTTCCTGGGCAATGTCAGTGTCGACGTGCCGCTGTCCGACACTTTCTTCGTCGTCGCGCATTTCCATATGGTGATGGGCGTGTCTCCGGTACTGGTGATCTTCGGCGCCATCTACCACTGGTACCCGAAGATTTTCGGCCGGATGTGGAACGAGACGTTAGGGAAACTCCATTTCTGGATCACTTTCCTTGGCGTCTATGCGATTTTCCTGCCGATGCATTATCTGGGGATTTTGGGGGTGCCGCGCCGTTATTATGCGCTGGGCGAGACCGCCTTCATTCCCCCATCGGTGCATCTGGCCAATGAATGGATCAGCATCGCGGCGCTGATCGTCTTCTTCGCGCAGGGGCTGTTCTTCTTCAACATGATCTGGAGCCTGTTTCGGGGGCCGCGGGCCGATCCCAATCCATGGGGAGCGGCCAGTCTGGAATGGCTGACGCCCGACACGCCGCCATCCCATGGCAATTGGGGGCCACATCTGCCGGTCGTCCATCGCTGGGCCTATGATTACAGCGTGCCGGGGGCGGCGCGGGACTTCATCCCGCAGACGGAGCCAAGGACGTGAGCATATTGGCGCGCCTGACCGAAAAAAGCTGGGAGCCGGGCGCGCAGCCGGTGGAGCATGAGCGGCCCTCGGCCGGGGCCGTCGGGACGGTGGCCTATTTCGGCGTGGCGCTGGTCATGTTTGCATTGCTGGTGGCGGCCTATCTGATGCGCATGGGCCTGCACAGCGGAATGGGGCATGGGGATGACTGGAAGCCCCTGCCCGATCCGCCGCTGCTGTGGATCAACACGCTGGTGCTGGTGGCGAGCAGCGCCGCCTGGGAAGTGGCGCGGCGCAAGCGGATGGCTGGCGGGGCAATCGTCGGGGCGGCGCTGGGCGGGCTGTTTCTGGGGCTTCAATGGCTGCTTTGGCAACATTATCAGGCGTCGAGCTATTATCTGTCGGCCAATCCGGCCAACGCCTTTTTCTATCTGCTGACGGCGCTGCATGGGCTGCACATCATGGGCGGGCTGGTCGCCGCCGGGCGGGCATTGGCGGCGGCGAATATGCGCAATGTCGCCCTGTGCGCCCTTTATTGGCATTTTCTGTTGATCATCTGGTTGGTTCTGGCCGTTCTGCTGCTGTCGACTTGAGGATGTGTCACCATGGCTCAAGGCATGATTGATAAGGAAGTCATCGCCCCGACCCTGCGGGAGATCGCGTCCGACTGGTCCGCCGATCAGGAAGTGTTCCGCCATACCCATTGGGGCAAGGCGATGATGTGGATCTTCCTGCTGAGCGATACCTTCATATTCTCCTGCTTTTTGACCGGTTACATGACCGTTCGGTCCTCCGCCGTGCTGCCCTGGCCCAATACGGCGGAAGTGTTCGCGCTGAATATCGGCGGGCAGGATATTCCGCTCGTCCTGATCGCGATCATGACCTTCGTATTGATCAGTTCCAGCGGCACCATGGCGATGGCCGTCAATTTCGGATATCAGCGCAACCGGCGCAAAACGGCGGCCTTGATGCTGCTGACGGCTTTGTTCGGCCTGACTTTCCTGGGCATGCAGGCCTTCGAATGGAGCAAGCTGATCTTCGAGGAGGGCGTGCGCCCCTGGAGCAATCCGATGGGCGCGCCGCAATTCGGCGCCAGTTTCTTCATGATCACCGGCTTCCACGGCCTGCATGTGACCTGCGGCGTCATCCTGCTGCTGATCATCGCGTCGAAAGTGGCGCGGGGGCATTATGACAAGGCGGGCGATTATTCGGCGGTCGAGATCACCGGGCTTTACTGGCATTTCGTCGATCTCGTCTGGGTGTTCATCTTCGCCTTTTTCTATCTCTGGTGAGGACCGTCATGCAGGACAAGGCAGCAGCCCATGAGGGCCAACAGCATCCGATCAGCCTCTACCTCAAGGTCTGGGGGTTGCTGTTCCTGCTCAGCGCCATGTCTTATCTGGTCGATTACATGCATGTGCAGGGGATCGTGCGCTGGATGCTGATCATCATCTTCATGCTGCTGAAGGCCGGGCTGATCCTGTCGATCTTCATGCATCTGGCCTGGGAGCGGCTGTCGCTGATCTATGCGATATTGGTGCCGCCGCTGGTGCTGCTGGTGCTGGTGCGGATCATGACGATAGAGGCGAATTACGCCTTCTGGACCCGCGCCATCTTCATGGGCGGAGGGGGTTGAGCCATGGGCCGGATGCGCGGGATTGCGGTGGGACTGTGCGTCGCGGGGGCGGCGGTCTCCGTGCTGGGCCTCGGCTGGTTCAGCGACAAGCTCTATACGCGGGTGAGGCCGGGGGAACTGGCCTATAAGCCGACGGATGAGATGCCGCCGCGCGTGGACATGGCCTCTGTCCAGCGCGACTGGCCCGCCAGTTTCAGCGAGCCGGGGGAAGGCAGCCGGGTGATCGCCTATCACCGGGACATGCGCGGGAGGGCGCCGCTGCCTGTGGCTGGTGGCGCTGTGGTGGCGGCCCCGCCACCCGATCTGGGCACTTTGCTCGCCAGCGCCGACGCCGGTGTGGGGAAGCAGAAACTGCAGCTTTGCGCAAGTTGTCATGACTTCACCCAGGGCGGACCCAATCGGATCGGGCCGAATTTATGGGGCATCGTGGGACGGCCCGTGGCGAGCCATGCGGGCTTTGCCTATTCGCCCGCCATGAAGGGGCATCGCGGGAGTTGGGATTATGGCGTGCTATTCGAATTTCTGGGCTCGCCTGGGCGCGTGGTGCCGGGGACGAAGATGAGCTTCGCCGGATTGCGCAAGCCGGAGGATCGGGCGGCGGTGATCAAATATCTGGCGACCTTGGGATCGGGAGCGCCGCCTTTGCCGCAGCCCAAGGCGATTGCCGCACGGTAGCGGCATAGGCTGCGTGGCGCATCCGGAACGTCAAGAAATGGCGGTTTTGCGTCGAAGTTCACAGTGTATGCGCGCGCGTGCCTGGGCGCGCGTGGGCGAAGCGGGTTTTTATCGGACGTTTCAAAGAGGTGAGCGGGGTAAGTGGTGGAGGCGGAATAGGACAGGGCGAAAGGAGGCGGTTGTCGAGGAATAGGATGTTTTTTGGGGAGGCTGTTGTTTTTGGGTTACCTATTGGTCTACGTTGAGGTTTGAAATGGCCAATCCAAGACATGAGCGATCATAGTTCCCTTCCCGCTTGCGGGAGGGGTTAGGGGAGGGCCTGTCCATTCAACGCCGCTCTTTGTGGACAAGGCCGATGCTCGCTGCGCTCGCCCCTCCCCTGCCCCCTCCCGCAAGCGGGAGGGGGAATGTTTTAGAACCACCCAAATCGGTCGGTCAGGGAAGCCCTGAATTTGTCCATGCCGTCCTAAGGACAATGCTGTTAACCCGCCCTATACCCTTTCATATGGCTGCTCTAGAGCGGTTTTCGATCTGATTGAATCAGATCGACCGCTCTATTCCTTTGTTTTACCGCGATTTCTTAAACGTCAGATGATGCCATCTGACTGGAAATCGCTCTAGGCGCTTGGCCGCCGCCAGTCTTCCTCGACCAGATAGCGGCTGAGGAAAGTCGATCCCTGCCGCGCCGCCGTCCGGGCGATGTGGCGGCGGATATCGTTGTCGCTGGATGATCCGAGAACGGCGCGGAAGGCCTCCATGGCCTTTGCCGTCGGTTCGCGTTTCAGGTCGACATAGGGCTGGAAAATATCGCCGAGCGCCTGTTCCCAGGCTTTCTCGATCTGGAGTAGCCGCTTTTCCATGGCTCGCCTCGCTGCATGACATGCTGCGTCATGGATATGGTGCGCAGGGGCGTGCGGAACAAGTGCGGTCGGCTGGATGCGGGCCGCATGAGACCCCTATGAAAGCCGCTGCATTCAAGCCAGAAGACAGGAATGACCGACACCCCCCTGCCCTGGTGGCGCGGCGCCGCCATCTACCAGATTTATCCCCGCAGCTTCGCCGACTCCAATGGCGACGGCATCGGCGACCTGAAGGGCATCACCGCCCATCTGCCCTATGTGGCATCGCTGGGGGTGGACGCGATCTGGCTGTCCCCCTTCTTCAAGAGTCCGATGCGGGACTTCGGCTATGACGTATCGGATTATTGCGACGTCGATCCGATCTTCGGCACGCTGGAGGATTTCGACGCATTGGTGGCGCGGGCGCATGGCCTGGGCCTGCGCATCATCGTCGATCAGGTGTGGGCGCATACGTCCGACGAACATCGCTGGTTCATCGAAAGCCGCTCCAGCCGCGACAATCCCAAGGCGGACTGGTATGTCTGGGCCGATCCCAAGCCGGACGGCTCCCCGCCCAACAACTGGCAGTCGGTGTTCGGCGGCCCGGCCTGGACCTGGGACGCGCGGCGCGGCCAATATTATATGCACCAGTTCCTGGCGCAACAGCCGCAATTGCATCTGCATCGTCCCGACGTGCAGGATAGCGTGTTCGACATCATCCGATTCTGGCTGGACCGGGGCGTGGACGGATTCCGCATCGACGCGATCAACCATTCGATGCACGACCCCAGGCTGCGGGACAATCCGCCCGCGCCGGATGACGGCAAGGCGCGCACGCGCCCCTTCGACTTCCAGATCAAGAAATACAGCCAGAGCCATCCGGACATTCCGCTGTTCCTGGAAAAGGTGCGGCAAGTGTTCGATGAATATCGGGATCGCTTCACCGTGGCCGAAGTCGGCGGTGCGGAAAGCGAAAGGGAGATGAAATCCTTTACGCAGGGGGACAGCAGGCTGAATACGGCCTATGGCTTCGATTTCCTCTATGCGCCGGAATTGACGGCGGAGTTCCTCAAGGCGGCGCTCGTCAAATGGCCTGCCGAAACCCATGCCGGCTGGCCGAGCTGGGCGTTCGAAAATCAC
Organism: Sphingobium sp. JS3065; assembly: GCF_026427355.1. Lineage (NCBI taxonomy): Bacteria > Pseudomonadati > Pseudomonadota > Alphaproteobacteria > Sphingomonadales > Sphingobiaceae > Sphingobium > Sphingobium sp. JS3065. The sequence goes on along the minus strand of NZ_CP102664.1, from coordinate 164,975 downwards.
GATGCCCCGCGTGCGGTGTCGCGCTGGGCCAAGGGGAAGGACGCGGACGCCTATTGCCGGATGAAGATGCTGCTGCTGGCCTGTCTGCGCGGCAATATCTTCCTATATTATGGCGAGGAACTGGGGCTGCCGCAGGTCGATATCGCGTTCGAGGATTTGCAGGATCCCGAAGCCATCGCCAACTGGCCATTGACCCTTTCCCGCGATGGAGCGCGGACGCCGATGCCATGGCGGTCGGATGCGCCCTATCTGGGTTTTTCGGAGGCCAAGCCGTGGCTGCCGGTCGGGGAAGCGCATCGGGCGCTGGCCGTGGATGTGCAGGAAGCGCGGCCGGATTCACTGCTGCATTGGACGCGGCGGGTGCTGGCGTTGCGCAATGGATCGCCTGCTCTGCGTGTTGGCGCCATGGACTTCCTGGAGACGCCAGAGGAATTGCTGGCCTTCGAACGGGTGCATGAAGGCGAACGGCTGCTATGCGTCTTCAATCTTGGCGAGAAGCCCGTGACATGGAAGCCGGATGATCATTGGAACATTCTGCTGTCCACGGGTGGGGTGGAGGCTTGGCGCTTCCCCGCCAAGGGCGCATGCGTCAGCACAAGCGGTCCACCTGGTCCTCATCTACGGCAGCCATGAAGGCCTCTTGTATTCTCTTGTACCGGTCTATTATCTTTTCGCATTCCTCTTTCGATTTGAAATATTCGTCATAATCATCGCTATATAAGGCGCGGTCTTTTTCTGGTTTTTTTGATGTTAACCATGGCCTGAACATAGGCGATGTCTGATTGTCAGATGAATCTCTGAGGTCGGTCCATTTCTTCCTGACAATCCCGTGCCCGAATGTCGGGCTGGGAACATCAAATTTCGTCATTACCAATCCAATTATATTGAATGATGGCAGAGCGGGATTTCACTCATTTCACGATCAGGGCAATCCAGATTCCGGAAGCGCAAGGATGATTTCCGAGAATTTCTTCACGCCGAATTTTTTCATGATGCTGGCGCGATGCATTTCGACCGTTCTGACGCTGATTTGAAGCGCGTTCGCCACGTCCCGGTTGCTGCCGTTGGACCCCAGCGCCCGTACGATATCCCGCTCCCTTTTCGTCAGGCTTTCCAGATGCGCCGCCGCGACTTCCCTCCGCCGCTGGATGTCGATCCGCCGCTCCAATATGGGCTGGACATTGGCGAGCATCTTGAAAATCAGACTTTCCGCGAAGGGCTTTTCCAGAAAATCGACCGCTCCCCGCTTGATGACGTCCACCGCCGTCGGAATGTCGCCCGACGCGCTCATCATGATCACGGGAATGTCCAGCCGCCGGGACAAAATCTCCTCCTGCACTTCCAGGCCGCTCCGATCCGACAGGCGCAGTTCCAACAGCGCAATGCCGGGGGGCAGGAAATCCAGCGATTCCACAAAGTCCGCGCCGCAGGAAAAGGGGGTCGGCTCAAACCCCTCCCGCCGCAAAACGCCCACCAGATATTGGCGCGTCTTGCTGTCGTGATCGACTATATAGACTGGGCATGCTGGGTTCATAGTCAATTGCCGCCACTATCACCTTCCCCCAACGCGCGGGGCGTAAAATAGTTTCGGTACCGATCCTTTTCTTTTCGCCAACCTCAATTCGCGGCCATGCGGCGCGGTTCGAAGAAGACCCCGATCATCCCGCCGCTCGACCACTGAACCCGTCCCATCCGTACATCCACGCCCCTGGCCTTCACAAGCAGCCGCGTTCCTTCGCTCACGCCGGCGCCCACCTCGATCATCATGCCTTCCACCGACATGTTGCGGATCGTGCCGATCAATACGGGTGCCGACGTCACCAGGGTCGCGAAGAAATTGACGTTCAAGCGCTGACCGCGCGGTTCGAATTTTTCGGGCGTGGCGTTCGCATCGGGTTCCTCGCCGGGAACCCAGGGCAACGGCTCCTCCAGCAGAAGGCCGCATCTGGAACCGTTGATCCAGCGGACCTCGGCCGTGCGGAAACTGGCCTCGTCGAAACTGACATGAATTTGCTGATGCAGGCACAGCGACACCGCGCACCGGCCGCTCAGCCCCGCACGCGATATATTGTCGACGGAGAGGTTCGCTTCTTCGAGAATGGGATAGAGCAGCGCTGTCTTGAACACGGTCTGCCGCGGGTGACGGCGCTTTTCCATCATCCCCCTCTCGTCATCCGCCAGCTTGCTTATCTGATTGGCCATATAGCTTTCCCGCAAATCGGGAAAATCCATAAAAGCAGCCTCTTACCCGCACGTTAGGGGCCTGACGGGTAGTCTTACGGTAACCGGCGGAATATATTCGTTAACCCTCCCCCTCTAAAATTTACCGGCGGCGGTTTCTATTCCCGGGCGAGGCGTTCTTATTTATGGGCGGGGCGCATTTCCAGTCCATCGCGCGATCCACCTTAACCAATCCCGAACAACTTTACTTTTCTCCTACAAAGGGCATCATCCATCCCATGCTCGCCCGATGGTCCTACATCAGCACGAGCCGGTTGGACGCGATCGATATCGAAGAGTGCATCCGGGATATCGTCACCGTTTCGATCCCCCGCAACCGTTCGCTGGAGGTGACTGGCTCGCTCCTGTTCACCGGCCGCCGCTTCGCCCAATATCTGGAAGGGGCGCCGCCCGCCATCGAAGAGATCAAGGCAGCTATCCTGCGGGATTCGCGGCATGGGGATGTCCGCACCATCGCGTCGGGCGAATATGCCCACCGCCGCTTCGTCACCTGGTCCCTCGCCTATGCCGGCCCCTCCCATTTCGTCGCGGATATCGTGGAACGCGCCCTGAGCGACGCGCTGGAAAATGGGGATGAGGGGATCGAAGCACTCATCCAGACGATGTCGGAATTCTCGATCCACGGCCGTAGCTGACGGCCCCTATTTGTCAGACCAGAGCGGCGGTATGAGGGATTGAAATCGTCGTTTTCGAATCATTGGTATGTTCAAGACCCAGGTGGACGGACGGGGGGAGGCGCGCCATGACCGAGAAGCTGAAGCCTTCGACCGCGCCGCATGGACCAGCACAGGCAAGGCGGGCGCCCCCTTGCCAGGAGAAGACATTCGCATGAACCTGTTCGACCTGACCGGTAAGGTCGCCATCGTCACCGGCTCTTCACGCGGCATCGGGCGCGCCATCGCGGAAGCCTATGCGGCGGCCGGGGCGCACGTCGTGATCTCCAGCCGCAAGCAACCGGCCTGCCAGGCGGTCGCCGACGCCATCAACGCCACCTATGGGGAGGAACGGACAATCGCCATAGCGGCCAGCATTTCGGACAAGGCCGCCCTGGAGGCGATGGTCGCAGAGACCAGGGAAAGGCTGGGGCGTATCGACCTGCTCGTCTGCAACGCCGCCTCCAATCCCTATTATGGCCCGATGGCGGGGATCAGCGACGATCAGTTCCGCAAGATCTTCGACAATAATGTCCTGGCCAATCATTGGCTGATATCGATGGTCGCGCCGGAGATGATGGCGCGCCGCGACGGATCGATCATCATCATCTCCTCTATCGGGGGGCTGATCGGTTCCGACGTGATCGGCGCCTATAATGTCTCGAAGGCGGCGGATTTCCAGCTCGTGCGCAACCTGGCAATCGAGTTCGGTCCCCATAATGTCCGCATCAACGCCATCGCGCCGGGCGTCATCCGCACCGATTTCGCGCGCGCCCTCTGGGAAGACCCGAAGGCCGAGGCGGCGCTGCAACGGGCGACGCCGCTGGGTCGGATCGGGGAACCGGAGGAGATAGCGGGCACCGCCGTTTTCCTCGCCTCCAAAGCCTCGGCCTATATGACCGGGCAGGGGCTGGTGGTCGACGGCGGTTTCACCATCAAGGGCGGCCTTTGACGATGCGCTTTTCCGGCGAAACCGGCCATGCGCCGGACGGCATCTTCGCCACGCCCTGCGCGCCCGGCAAGACGATATTCTGACGAGAGGCTTCCATGATCGAAACCCAACTTCACGGCGACATCCTCGAAATCGTGATGAACAACTCCCCGGTGAACGCGCTCGGCTTCGGCGTTCGTCAGGGGTTGGCCCAGGCCATCGCCGATGCGCAGGCCGATCCGGCGGTGAGGGCGATCGTGATCCGGGGCGACGGCAAGCTGTTTTCGGGCGGCGCGGACATCACCGAATTCGGCAAGCCCTTCGCTGAACCCGGCCTGCCCCAGGTCGTGGACGCCATCGAGGCAAGCGCCAAGCCTGTCGTCGCCGCGATCCATGGGCTGGCGCTGGGCGGCGGGCTGGAGGTCGCCCTGGGCTGTCACTACCGGATCGCGACGCCGGAAACGAAGCTGGGCCTGCCGGAGGTGAGCCTGGGCCTGCTGCCCGGCGCGGGCGGGACGCAGCGGCTTCCGCGCCTGATCGGGGTAGAGGCGGCGCTGGAGATGATCGTGTCGGGCAGTCCCATCCCGGCAGCCAAGGGCGCGGAACTGGGCCTGATCGACAAGCTCGCCGAACAGGACTAACTCGCGGCGGAAGCCATCGCCATCGCCCGCACCGTCGATGGCCCGCGCCGCACGGGCGACCTGGCCGCATCAGCGACGGCCGACGTGTTCGAACGCTTCGCCGAGAATAACAAGCGCAAGATCGGTGCGCTGGACGCGCCCAAGGCGTGCATCGAAGCGGTGAAGGCGGCGACCGAACTGCCGCTCGACCAGGGCCAGTTCAAGGAACGCGCCCTGTTCACGCAGCTCATGAACGGCGACCAGTCCAAGGCGCTGCGCCACGTCTTCTTCGCGGAGCGCGCACCGAGCGTAACCCCGCGCGGAACCGGGAGCATATCGAACAACTGCTAAGCTGGTGGGCCGAGGGGCGGATCAGGCCCCGCATCGATCGCACCTACGCCCTGGCCGATGGCGGCAAGGCGATCGGACGGCTGGGAAGCCGGGACGCAGTCGGAAAGGTCGTAGTGACGATCTCCGATAGCTGAAGCGGTCTGTCAGGATTCTTCGGCTTCGGCAGGCTTGCGCGCCCGGCGTTCGGCCACGAATTCGCTGATCGCCTGCCCGCTGGCATTGAGCAGCGGGTAGGTGCGCGCATCCGAAAGCCAGTCCGGCCTCCGCGCTCCGCTGCCGTAGAAAGTGTCGTAGACCAGGCTGAACGCCAGAAAGACCAGCGTCGCGCCGATCAGGCCCTTCACCGCGCCGAAGCCCGCGCCCAGCACCCGGTCGACCGGCCCAAGGACGGACTGGCGGGTGCGGCGGCCAATGGCGCGGGCGAGCAGCTTTCCCGCGCCGAAGGTGACGCCGAACACCAGCACGAGGGCCAACACCGCCGCGCCGCTGGTGGTGCCGACGAAGCCATCGAGCATTTCCGTCACCGAAGCATGGAACAGGCGGATCGCGAAGATCGCCAGCACCCAGGCGATCAGCGACAGGGTTTCCTGCACGAACCCGCGCATCAGGCCGAAAATGGCGCAGCCGCCGATCAGGAGCAGGACGAGAATATCGATCGCGTTCATCGCATCGCTGGCTATCCGCGCCCGAGCATCTGGTCAACAAGTTGCGCAAGGGCGCGATAGCCGCTGACCGAAATGCCCTTCACCCCATCGGCCACGGCGGCGGGCACGAAGGCGCGGTTGAAGCCCAGCTTGGCGGATTCGCGCAGCCGGAGTGGGGCATGGGCGACAGGACGAATTTCGCCGGACAACGCGATTTCGCCGAAGAGGACGACATCGGCGGGAACCGGACGTTCCGACAAGGCGGACATGAGCGCGGCGGCGACGGCCAGGTCGGCGGCGGGGTCCGACAGGCGATAGCCGCCCGCGACATTGAGATAGACTTCGCAGGTCGAGAAGCTGAGCCCGCATCGCGCCTCCAGCACGGCAAGCACCATGGCAAGCCGTCCGCTGTCCCACCCGACCACCGCACGGCGAGGGGTGGCGCCGCTGGAAAGGCGGACGACCAGCGCCTGGATCTCGACCAGCACCGGGCGCGTGCCTTCCAGCGCGGGGAAGACCGTCGCGCCGGTCACATTCTCGTCGCGATGGGTGAGAAACAGGGCGGAGGGATTGGCGACTTCCTCCAGCCCCTCCGCGACCATGGCGAAGACGCCAATCTCATCCGTGCCGCCGAAGCGGTTCTTGATGGCGCGCAGGATGCGATATTGATGGCTGCGCTCGCCCTCGAAGCTCAGCACCGTGTCGACCATATGTTCCAGCACGCGGGGGCCGGCGATGCTGCCGTCCTTGGTCACATGGCCGACCAGGATCAGCGCCGTGCCGCGCTGCTTGGCGAAGCGGATCAGTTCCTGGCTGGAGGCGCGCACCTGGCTGACCGTGCCGGGCGCGCCCTCGATCAGGTCGCTGTGCATGGTCTGGATCGAATCGATGATGAGCAGGGCGGGCGGCGCCTCCTCCCCCAGCGTCGTCAATATGTCGCGGACGGAGGTGGCACTGGCGAGTTGCACCGGCGCATTGCCCAGGCCCAGCCGCTGGGCGCGCAGGCGGACCTGATCGGCCGCTTCCTCGCCGCTGATGTATGCGACGCGGTGTCCCGCTGTGGCGATGCGGGCGGCGGCCTGGAGCAGCAGCGTCGATTTGCCGATGCCGGGGTCGCCGCCGATCAGCGTGGCGGAGCCGGACACGATGCCGCCGCCCAGCGCCCGGTCGAATTCCGCGATGCCGGTGGTGGTGCGCGGCGGCAGTTCGACCTTGTCGTCCAGGCCGACCAGCCTGAGCGCGCGCCCCCCGCTATGCAGGTCGTGGCGGGCGGAAAAGACCGTCTCCGCCGCTTCCTCGACGATGCTGTTCCATTCGCCGCAATCGTCGCATTGTCCCTGCCATCGGCTGGAAACGGTGCCGCATTGCTGACAGACGAATTTGCGCTTTGCCTTTGCCATGGGGCACGCATATCAGAACATATGCGGAACACAAATCCTCTTTGCATCTTCCCATGGAAACCGGGCGCGCAGTGGGGCATTGTTTCGGCATGAAGACCGTTCGTGTCGCAAGCTACAATATCCGCAAGGCCATTGGCACCGACCGCCGCCGGGTTCCGGAACGGGTGATCGACGTGCTCAATGAACTCGACGCCGACATCATCGCGTTGCAGGAGGCGGACCGGCGCTTCGGCGTGCGGTCGGCGGCGCTGCCGCCCTGGCTGCTGGAGAGCATCAGCCCCTATAGGCCGGTGCCGCTCAACGTGCATGCCGATTCCATGGGCTGGCACGGCAACGCCATATTGGTGCGCAAGGATGTGGAGGTCGGCCCGCATGACGTGCTGCACCTGCCCTGCCTGGAACCGCGCGGCGCCACCATGGCGGAGGTGAAGATGGGCGAAACGAGCCTGCGCATCTTCGGCATGCATCTCGACCTGTCGGGGCTGTGGCGGCGCAAGCAGGCGGCGGCGGTGATCCATGCGGCTTCCTCCCGCGATGCGATGCCCACGGTGCTGATGGGCGACCTCAACGAATGGAGCGCGGAACGGGGGTGCCTGGCCGATTTCGCGCGGCATTACAGCTTCGCGCCGTGCGGCCGATCCTTCCATGCGCGGCGGCCGGTGGCGCGGCTCGACCGGATCATGCATTGCGGACAGTTGAAGCTGACCGATTGCGGCGTCCATGAAAGCGCGGCGGCGCGCAAGGCGTCGGACCATCTGCCGATCTGGGCGGAGTTCAGGTTGAGATGAGCCTGCATGCCGGATCGCCAACCCTCTCTCGACAAGTCCTTCGCGCTCTGCGACTCTCAACCTCATGAAAGAGCGGGAACTCAGGCTCGCACTGGTCTGCTATGGCGGGATCAGCCTGGCCGTCTACATGCACGGCATCACCAAGGAAATCTGGCATCTGGCCCGCGCCAGCCGGGCTTTCCACGATGGCGTCCCATCCGGCAACAGCAGCGAGGCGGTCTATCGCAAGCTGCTGCAGGATCTGGAAAAGGCGTGCGGCGTCAGATTGCGGGTGATGCCGGACATCATCGCCGGGGCCAGCGCGGGCGGCATCAACGGCATCTTCCTGGCGCAGGCGATAGAGACGGGCCAGTCGCTGGACCCGCTGACAGAGATGTGGCTGGACAATGCCGATGTCGAAAAGCTGCTGGACCCCGACGCCCGCCCGGCGCGGCGGATCACCAAATTCTGGGCGACGCCGCTCGTCTGGATGGCGGCGCGGCATCCGGGCGACACGGTCGAGCGCACGGTCGCCCCCGACACGCGGGAGGAGGTGCGGCACAAGCTGTCGCACTTCATCCGATCCCGCTGGTTCGAGCCGCCCTTTGGCGGCGAAGTCTTCACCGCCATGATCCTGGACGCCTTCGACGCGATGGAGGCGACGGGGAGCGGACCCGCGCTGCTGCCCGCCGGTCATCCGCTGGACCTGTTCGTCACCGTCACTGATTTCGAGGGGCATCCACAGAGCCTGAACCTCAACAGCCCGCCGCAGGTGGTGGAGACGGAGCATCGCCTGTCGATCGGCTTTCGCGCCCATGGTCAGGGCGGTCGCAGCCTTGCCGATACGGCGGAGCTGGTCTTCGCCGCCCGCGCAACCGCCAGTTTTCCCGGCGCCTTCCCGCCCTTCACCGTGCGCGAACTGGACCGGGTGCTGAAGCGCCGCCACCGCGCCTGGCCGACGCGGGACGCCTTTCTGACGCGCGCCCTGCCCCGCCATGCCGCGCGGGGCCGCGCCGAGGATGCGGTGCTGATCGACGGCTCCGTGCTGGCCAACGCCCCCTTCGCGCAGGCCATCGGCGCGCTCAAGAACCGCCCCTCCCGGCGGGAGGTGGACCGGCGCTTCGTCTATATCGATCCCAAGCCCGGCCACCGCTCGATCCAGCTCAACCGCCAGGGAGATGCGGAAGAAGCGCCATCGGGCGAGGATGCGCCGCTGCCCGGCTTCTTCCGCACCATCTTCGGCGCGCTGAGCGACATTCCCCGCGAACAGCCGATCCGCGACAATCTGGAGGCGATCGACCGGCACAGCGCCCGCATCCGGCGCATGGCGCGCATATTGAACGCGCTGCGGCCGGGGATAGAGGCGGAGGTGGAAAGCGCCATCGGCGGCATGCTGTTCCTGGACCGGCCCACGCCTGCGCGCCTTTCCGCCTGGCGCGGCAAGGCGCAGCAGCGGGCGGCCCATTCCGCCGGTTTCGCCTTTCCCGCCTATGGGCATCTCAAGCTGTCGGGCATCGTCGAGGATCTGGCCGACCTGCTGTTCAACCTGAGCGGGGAGGAAAGCCCGCTGATGCGCGAAAGCTACCGCCAGGCGCTGTGGAGCCATGTGCGCGCGATCGGCGCGGATCAGTTGACCGAGGATGTCGGCCCCGCCTCCGCTCCGGTGGGCTTCTTCCGCCAGCATGACCTGCCCTTCCGCATCCGCCGCCTGCGCTTCCTGGCGCGGCGGCTGGCCGAGACGCTGGAGATGGAGACGACCACGGACGAGGCCGTCATCCAGAAGATGCATGACGCCATCTATGCCGCTCTGTCGCATTATACCGAGTGCGAAGGCGTGGACTTCTACAATGGAGAGATCAAGGCGGCGGCACTGGAGGTGCCCAATGATCCGGGCGCCGCGCTGGAGGCGGTGGCGCAACTGCGGGGCCTGCGTGAACGCGACGAGGCGGCGGACATGATGCTGGCCGACGCGCTGGCGGCGCTGCCAAAGGCGGCGCGGCGCACCATGCTGCTCGCCTATCTCGGCTTTCCCTTTTACGACATCGCCACCCTGCCGCTGTTGCAGGGCCATGGGATGGACGAATATGATCCGGTCAAGGTCGACCGGATTTCGCCGGAAGATTGCGGCGCGATCCGGCCCGGCGGGGCGGAAGCGACGCTGAAAGGCATTGAATTCAACAATTTCGGCGCCTTCTTCAGCCGCGCCTATCGCGAGAATGATTATCTCTGGGGGCGGCTACATGGGGTGGAGCGGCTGCTGGATATCGTGATTTCGGCATTGCCCGCAGCAAGCCGTCTTTCGCAGGAGGCGGTGCATCAGTATAGGCGGACCGCTTTTCTGGCGATCCTCGATGAAGAGGAAGAGCGGCTGGAGCATGTCTCCGACCTGATCGCCAGCTTGCGAGAGGAGATTGGGTGAACGCAGGGCCGACGCTGTTTCCGATGATGGTGCTGGCGCTGCTTGCCGGTTGTTCCCCAGCCCCCGACGGACAGGCGAGTGCAAGGGAAGGAACCGGCCGACCGGCCGCCCTCCCTGCTTCGTCCACGACGCAGGATGCACCGACGCCCCATGAAGCGGCGGGTCCGGCATCGGTCCCCGCCATTCTTCCCGATATCGATCCCGCCCTTGCCGTCACGCAGGCGGCGCGGGGTGGAGAACCAAAGGCCGTGCGCAGGACGCCCGTCGATCCGGCCAGCACGCCGCCGATGGAGCCATCTGCCGTCGACATGCCGCCCCCGGCCTATGTCCCCGACCTGCCGCCTTCGGACGGTGCCGCCGACGCCCAGCCCTTTCCCGATGAGGTGACGCGCTACATGGTGGACCGCGACAGTTGCGACCATTTTCGCGGCGAAGAAGCCTATGATGCGGAACGGCTTGCCTATTTGCAGGAGAATATAGCGGCGCTTTGCACAGGCACCGACGCCCGGCTGGCGCTGCTGCGCCAGCTTTACGCCCGCGATCCGGCGGTCATGGCGGCGCTCAGTGGCTATGACGACCGGATCGAGGGAAACGCCTCACAATAGCGCGTCGATCTGCGTGGCGAGGTCGATGTCACGGCGCGACAGGCCGCCCGCATCATGGGTGGTCAATATGATGTCGACGCGGTTGTAGACATTCGACCATTCGGGATGATGGTCCGCCTTTTCCGCGAGCAGCGCCACCTGCGTCATGAAACCGAAGGCGGCGGTGAAATCCTTGAAGGTGAAAAGGCGGCGGATGCCGTCGGGATCCTGAACGGCCGCCCATTCGGGCAGATCCCTGAGCGCCAGCGCCCGTTCCTCCCCATCCAGTTTCGCGATCATCTCTTTTTCCTGACTTTCCTCGCCTTATCCGGCGGCCATTAACCCATTTTCCGATGCGTCGAGAGTTTGCAGACGATTCGGAACATGCTTTATGTCTTCCCTATGCACGATGCCGGTCAACCACCCCGATTTGCGCCGACGCGCGAGGATATCGAAAAGCTGGCGCTGGCGGCCCTGTCGCGCCTGCCCGAACCGTTCCGGTCGCATCTGTCGAACGTCGTGCTGTTCGTGGAGGAATTCGCCGATCCCGACATCCTCAAGGAAATGGAGATCGACGATCCCTACGGCCTCACCGGCCTATATTCCGGCCGTCCGGTGGGGGCAGAGGCGCAGACCGGCGATCTGCCGCCGACCGTGCATCTGTTCCGCCGTCCACTGCTGGACGAATGGGTGGAAACCGGCGTGCCGCTCGACATGCTGATCACCCATGTGGTGGTGCATGAGATCGGCCATCATTTCGGTCTGTCCGACCTCGACATGCATGTCCTGGAGGACATGGTCACTCTATGAGCCGGACGGGATTGCACCTGTCGGGCGTCGCCTGCGTGCGCGGCGGGCGGTTGCTGTTCCGCGGCGTCGATCTGGCGATGGAACCGGGCGGCAGCGCGCTGCTGAAGGGACCGAACGGCATCGGCAAGTCCAGCTTGATCCGCATCTGCGCCGGGCTGTTGCGGGCCTCCGCGGGGACGGTGGAGCGCCATGGCCGGATCGCGCTGGCCGATGAACGGCTGGCGCTGGACATGGAACAATCGCTGGATGCGGCGCTCGGTTTCTGGGCGCGGCTGGACGCGGCGGCTCCGGATGCTCTGGACGCGGCGATGGCGGCGATGGCGCTGGAGCCGCTTCGCCAGGTGCCGGTGCGCATGTTGTCGACCGGCCAGCGCAAGCGGGCGGCGCTGGCGCGCGTGATCGCGGGCGGCGCACCGATCTGGCTGCTGGATGAGCCGGGCAACGGGCTGGACGATGCGGCGCTGGAACTGCTGGGCGATGCGGTGGCGGGGCATCTGGCGAAGGGCGGCATCGTCGTTGCTGCGTCGCACCAGCCGCTGCCGCTGGCGACGCCGGTGGTATTGGCCATGCAGGATCATGTCGCGATGGCGGAGGAGGCGTGAATATCCTCCTCACTTTGGCGCTTCGGGATTTGCGGCAGGCTTGGCAATCCGCCGGTCTGTGGTTGCCCGTCGCCTTTCTGTTGCTGGTCGCCAGCCTCTACCCCTTTGCCGTGGGGCCGGATGCGGCGCTGCTGCGGCGGAGCGGCGGCGGGATGCTGTGGATCGCCGCGCTGCTTGCCAGCCTCTTGCCGGTGGACCGGCTGGTCGCGCCGGACCGGGATGCGGGCGTGCTCGACCAGATTGCGCTGCGCGGGATCGGGGAAGAGATGGTCGTGCTGGCGCGGCTGATTGCGCACTGGCTGGGTTTCGGCCCGGCGCTGATGATCGCCACCCTGCCCGCCGCCGCCCTGTTGAAGCTGGACGGGACGACCATCGGCATGCTGGAAACGGGACTGCTGATCGGCACGCCTGCCCTGGCGGCGCTGGGCCTGCTGGTGGCGACGTTGACGGCGGGACTGCGGTCTAGCGGCGCGCTGGCGGGACTGCTGGCGCTCCCGCTGGCGGTGCCGCTGCTGATCTTCGGTGCGGGGACGCTGGGCGACGGCAGCGGCGCTGCGCTCAAATTCTTAGGGGCGGCTTCGCTGTTGCTGGTCGCCATCACCCCCTTTGCCGGGGGCGCGGCCATTCGCGCCGGGCGGGAATAAGGGAATCCATCGTCCAGCCTCGAACCCGACCGGGTTCGCAAGGCCGAACGGCCGCCCGGCGCTTGAGGGCCAATAAATAAAATGGTGCGCGACGCAGTCCGGAGCGATCCGCTCTCAGTGTCTGAGAATTCCCATTTGGATGGGAATATAGGGAAATTCGTGTTTTCGCGGCAGCGATCTGCGCTGAGTGCAGTCGCAACCTACTGGAGCGACAGATGTTTTCGCCGACCGTGTTCGAGAAAATGGGAATTCGGCTGGGAATGGCTACTATTGTCGGCAAGGATGCTTGTGCCGCTGATCATCGCACGGCATGATCAGTGGTGAGGCATTTGCGCGCCGAAGCAACTGCCCTGATCTGTATGATGACAGGAGGCGCGCATGAGTGATGATCCCGCGAAATTCAGAAGGGCCAGCGGACGTCCGTTTCAGCATGAAGATGACTTGAGACTCCTGCTCCATGTGGAGATCGGGCGCGTCGTTAAGGACCTGAGCGTGAATCGCGTCTTTGAAAAGCTTCCTTTCTGGGATTCGCAGGGGCGGCGATTTCACAAGGCAACGCTCAAGCGGCGCTATTATCAGCGCAAGGCCCTCCTGCAGGGAATGCGTCTGCCCAATGACGTGATCGTGCCCAGTCGATCGTGCCCCGCAGGGTGGTGTAACAGCGCGGATCCTCGGTAGAGGATCGGACTGGATCAGGCAGCCACACCGGGCAGCTTGATGAGAGGATTGTCGCTGACAGGCGCGAGACTTTCAAGGCTCATGTATCGGCGGGATACGGCCCATTCGTCCTGCTGTTCGAGCATCAGGGCGCCGACGAGCCGGATCACGGCCGCATCATTGGGAAAGATGCCGACGACATCAGACCGTCTTTTGATCTCGCCATTGAGCCGCTCGAGAGGATTCGTGCTGGAGATCTGCGGCCAATGGTCCTTCGGGAAGGCGGTATAGGCGAGGACATCCTCTCGTGCGGCGTCCATCATTTCGGCGAGCTTGGGAGCGCGGTCGCGTAGGGCATCGGCGATTGTCTGCCACTGCTTATGGGCCTCCCGAGAGGTCTCCTGGGCAAAGATCGTCTTGATCATGGCCGTGACCGCAGGCCGCTGTTGGGTTGACACATGCGCGAGGGCATTGCGCATCCACACTTCACGGCCTTTGGCTCGCGAAGAACTGCGTGGCCTTCCTAAGAAACAGCCATATCTGGCTCCGGTGGCAGTTCCTGAAGCGAGAAGCCGAAGGCCTTCGCGCGGCGCTGGAGATTGCCGATCACCCGGCTGCGATAGCGCTCTTCATATTGGGTGGCGCCCCCTCTTCATCATTCCAACAATATCTCATAGAAAAGTAAATTGTTCATTGGGCAATTCATTTGATCTACGCGGCGTTCTTGCTCCTCCGCAAGCGGCGCTCGGACTGGGTGCCGAAGTCGTCAACCATGGCGACGACCGTGCACAACGTGGCGAGGCGAATACGCAGGCCGTCCATGCCATTGATGGCGACGGACTCGGTTGAACTCGGGCTTGGTCCGTTCATCGTCATGTCACGGAGGCGGCCGGCTCCCGGCTTCCCGCGCCAGCTCGACGCGCCCATAGGCGCCGTTCATATAGACCAGCGGGTCAATGCCATCGCTCAGGCTGACATCCACCACGTTGCCGAGGAAGATGCTGTGCGATCCATGGTCGATCTGGTGCACGTTGCTGCACGAGATGCTTGCCTGAGAGCCCAAAAGGATCGGCACGTTCGCGCTCGACATCCGCCAAGCCGCCGTTTCGAACCGCGCTTCGCCCTTGACCGCGCTCGAGCAAAGCGCCGCTAGATCCACGTGGCCCTGCGACAGGATATTGACGGCAAACGGGGCCTTGGCGGCGAGCACCGGATATAACGACGCCGAACGGTTGACGCAGATCAGCATCGAAGGCGGCTCGAAGCTCAATTCGCTGACTGCGGTGGCCGCCATCGCATAGCGCGATTGCCCGTCGAACGACGTGATGACGACCACCGCCTTTGCCAAGCGCCGCAAGGCCTGCCTGTATTGTTCAATCACCTGGTCCATTCACGCTCCTTGTCCATCGTCGCGCCGTCAGGCGCGCATCGCTTCGCGCACTGCGGCGAGGGGTGCCTCAAGCATCGAGCCGCTCCAGGAATTTGCGGATGACGCCGTTCACTTCGTCGGCTCGCTCGATATGGGGGCAGTGCCCTGTCCCCTCCACGACGTGCAGCTGCGATCCGGGGATCTGATCGGCCAGTTCCCTTTCCCACCCCGGCAGGCGCAGCTTGTCCTCGTCGCCAGCGATGATCAGCACGGGCATGGTGAGGTTCTGGTACGGCGTATCGTCAGGCTTGCCGAAGAATTCGCGCGGTGGCACCAGCGGGTTCTTGAAACGCGATGCAGCGATACTTTCCCATGCCCCGTGACGGATGCTCGAATCGAAGCGGCGCTGGACATAGTCGGTGTCCTCGCTCCATTTCGGATCGACGAACATCGCGCGCAGCATTGTGCGCATGCCGTCCATCGTGCAGTCATAGTTCACCATTGCACGACGATGCTCGTTATCGGGATTGAATCCGCCGCCGGCGATCATGGTCAAGGAGCGGATTCGATAATCCTGGGGAACTGGGGCGATAGATTTTGAGAACAGGCCCGCGCCCATCGAATTGCCGACGACGTGACTGTCCTCCAACTCCATAACCTGCATGAAACGGCGCATGTGCGCGACCATGCGTGCCTGGCCGCCGCCGAAATCGTAAAGCTTGTCGGTCAGACCATAGCCCAGCCAATCCGGCGCCACGACGCGGTAATGCTCGGGCGAGTTTGGGCAGGACGAATTCCCAGCTCAGTTCTGCGCAAGCGCTGAATTCGCCGCTGTGCAGCAACAACACCGGGCGGCCCTCCCCCGCCTCCAGGTAATGGGTGCGAATACCGTCGATCTGGACGAACTTGCTTATCGGCTTCACGCCTTATCTCCTGCTTTTACTTAGCAAATGCCAGGGGCTGAACGTCAGCACTTACAGCCTGAAGCCAGCCGATCATCGCCCCCGGAGCGTCGCATCCGGTGCGCTGCTCAAGCCGGGGTCCCAACGTCGGTTCTTTAGAAAAAGGACGCAAATCGCGCCCGCGGTGGTTAGGCACACCAGATAGGCGACGGCCCAGGTGATCGCGCCGCTGTTTGCGCGGATTAGCGTGGCAACGACAGAGACCGTCACGCCTCCGCCTAGGATAGCGCCCAAGCTCGCACCAATTGAGACCCCAGAATAGCGCACTTCGGGCGAAAAGGATTCGGTGATTAAGGCCGCGCAAGGCCCGAAGAACGCTGACTGAGCCAGCACCATCAACGACAGGGCCGCCGTGATAAGCAGGGTGCTTTGCGTGGACATGACCAAGAACAGGGGGATGATCATGACCGCAATTGCAAAGGCCGCCGTCACCATGACGGGTGCACGACCAAACTTGTCGGAGAGCATGCCGGCAAAGATCGCACCGAAAATCTGGAAAACAGAAGATACCGCCGAAGCTAGCAGCATCGTGCTTGCCGGCACGCCAAAGGTTGCAGCATAGCTGGCCATAAATACAGTCGCGACGTAGAAGTTGCCCTGGGCGGTCATGAATATAATAGAAATGAGCAGAATTTCCTTGGGGTATCTCTTTACTACCTTGACCAGCGGTGCTTTGCTCAATTTGTGCTGCGCCTGAATTGCCAGAAACCCCGGCGTTTCAGTCGAGAACCTGCGGATATAGATGCCGATCAAGAACATCACAGAGGCCAGCAGGAATGGAATGCGCCAACCCCAGACCATATATTTGTCGCCGGTGAAATGAGCTGACAGTAGCATGATGACCGTCGCGAGGATGAGGCCGAGCCCGGTTCCGGCTTGCGTCAATGCTCCGACAAACCCCTTTTTCCTGGCCGGCGCATGCTCCACCGACATCAGAATTGCGCCGCCATATTCGCCTCCCAGTGCGAACCCTTGGATCAACCGCATGGCCACGAGCGCAATCGGCGCAGCGGCCCCGATCTGGTCGTAGGTTGGAAGGAGTCCGATAATGGTCGTTGCGGAGCCGATCAGCGCCAGGCTGATTATCATCATCGGCTTCCGCCCGATCTTGTCGCCGAAATGCCCAAAGAACAGGCCGCCGAGCGGTCGTGTCAGGAAACCGGCCGCGAACGTCAAAAGTGCTAGGAGCGATGCGAGTCCCGAATCCAGCGATGAAAAGAAAAGCGGCGCGAACACAGTCGCGGTGGCGGCGCCGTAGAGAAGGAAATCATACGATTCTAGCGTCATGCCGAGGAAGCTGCCAATGATCGACCGCTTGGCCTGTTGGTTGCCGAGAAAGGTGGAAAATGGCTTTTCCAACGCGGGCACTTTAGCCAGCGCGACATCGGACACGATCTCTACCATCACCCGCTCCTACACCTCTATAAGTCGATCGACTGTAGTGTGCTGAGCGTCTGGCACGCCCAATCTATCGTATTCCTATCAGCCCATGTTGTGCACTATGTCAATCATATATCACACTGTGCAACACATATAATGAACATTCGGATCATCCTTTGCATTTAGTAGCTTGCCATTGACGGCCGCCGCTGCACGCAGTTATCATATTGTAAAACGCATTCTGCATAATACCAAACCATGCGCGCCGGCATTTCGGTTGCTTTGAGGGGGACCGCCATTGGACTTTTTTCAACGGGTTTTCGCCCTTCACGGTCAGCTGTCAGTGGTGACCGGCGGCGCCAGCGGGCTAGGCAGAACATTCGCGCTCGCGCTGGCAGAAGCCGGGGCCGACCTCGCATTGATCGATATGAACGCAGATGGTTTGCAAGAGACCGCGGAACAGATCCGCCGGATCTGACGCACGGTCGCCTGCTATGTCGCGGACATCACCGATGAAGGCTCGATCGGCGCAGCCTTTGCGGATGCCGCCCGGCTCACCGGCCGTATCGACATTCTGGTTAACAATGCCGGCGTCGGCGAATCATGCCGCGCGTTGCTACACGAATATACCAGCAGCGACTGGCAACGCCTCCTGCGGATCAATGTCGATGGCGTGTTCATGTGTTCGCGCGAAGCGCTGAAGCTCATGCATGCGCAAAAGCGAGGCAGGATCATCAATATCGCGTCGATATGGGGTTTGACCGCCGGCGGCATCATCAACATCACAGGCTATGCCGCTTCGAAGGGCGCGATTGTCAACCTGACGCGCGAGATGGCGGTGCAATATGCGCCATATAATATACAGATCAACGCGGTCTGCCCCGGATTTCATCGCACGCCGCTCGCTAATTTCAGCGACACCAGTTTCACGGGTTGATGACTGGCCACACTCCGGCTGGACGCATCGCGGACGCTGAAGAGTTGCAAGGCACGGTTGTCTTTCTCGCCTCGTCAGCGTCCGATTTTATGTGTGGCGCAATCATTCCGGTCGATGGCGGCTATCTGGCGCGGTGACGCCGTTGATCTTCTACGGTTGATTTTCGCGTAGACCAACATTCTGAGGAGCTTCTTCATGCAACAGAGCCTGTCTGGTAAAGTGGCGGTGGTCACCGGGGCGGCACGCGGAATCGGACAAGCGATTGCGGTCAAGCTTGCCGCGAATGGTGCGACTGTCGTGCTCGTCGACGAGCAATTCACGGCGGGAGTCAATATACTCAGGCTACGCCTTCGATAATCATGATGTCACCCGTCGCGTTACCGATGCGATGTGCCCTCGCAGCCTGGTATTCGGGAGAATTATAACAGCGTAACGCGGCATCCAGGCTGTCAAATTCGATGACGACATTGCGCGGCCGCGTGGTTCCTTCGAGCGAGACCATTCGGCCGCCCCGTGCGAGCGGCCGGCCACCAAATAACCTGAAGGCGTCGGTCGCTCCCACGGTGTACAATTGATATGCCTCGGGGTTCTCGACCGTGATATGTGCGATCCAATATCCCTTTGGCATCAAGGTGTTCCCCTGCTTCACCGGCTCCCGAGTGATTTCTGCGTAAAAAGGGTCTGGGACAGGCCGCCGTCGCAATTGATGACCTCGCCCGTGATGTACGAAGCTGCCGGCGAAGCGAGAAAAAGAACTAGCTCAGCAATTTCCTGAACCGTTCCCAACCGGCCCAGGGGAATGCTTGAAACTCGACTGGATATCACCGCGGTGGGCATCTTCTGGCGGACCGCCAAGGTATCGATGGTACCAGGACTGACGACGTTCACACGAACCCCGGATGGCGCCCACTCGACTGCGAGTTGTTGCATCAACGAGTTCAACGCAGCTTTGCTAGGACCGTAGGCCCCGCCATTGGGATATGCAGTCCCACCAGCGAGCGAGGAGATGTTGATGAAGGCTGCGCTAGAACTGCTCCGCAAGGCGGGCAAGGCCGCGCGTGCCAGATGGAAGGCGCCGTCGACATTTACGGCGAAAGTTTGGCGCCACGTTTCAGCCGACATTTCCTCGATCGGAGAAGGCGTGAGGACGCCGGCGACGTTGACGACGATGTCCAACTGGTGAAATGCGTCAAGAGCTGCGGACACGCCGGCCTGCGCCTGGGCAGCTTGGGTGATGTCCAAGCTAACTGAGATGGCCGTTCCAACGTTTGCAGCGATGTCGCGCGCAACTTGCTCGGCCGCCGCGGCATTCAGGTCCGCAACGACGACCTTGGCGCCCACACTGCCGAAACTCCGCGCGATGCCCTCGCCAATGCCGCTGCCGCCGCCAACGACCAGCACTATGCGATCAGCCAGGTGGACACGCATCAATTCACTCCTTAAAATGGGATCTTGGTCGAACTCACAAGCTCGGAGACCGGGCGCGGGGATAACACCCCCCAACAATCAGACGCAGCGCTGGATGCTACCCGCCGGGTATGCTGACAGACCTTCAAGCGGGGCCGTAAGCGCTGCAATTCCCGATGCGATCCCGGAAATGGTTGCGCGCGCTGAACAAGAGCGGTTCGTACTCACTTGGCTTGCGCCCGGGGCCAACCGCTGCGTTGTACGTGCCGCTGCACGATCCGCGCAACCAGCTCGGCGCAACATCGATCCGGTTATCCCATCGTCGGGATGACGAAGGCATTGCCCCCGTCGGGCGAACCGTCGGGCCAGCGCTGAGTGATGGTCTTGACCTTGGTCCAGAAGCGGACGCCTTCCATGCCGTGCTGGTTGACGTCGCCGAAAGGACGGGGACGGAAGGATCGCGTTCACTGGGCTTGAGCAGAAAGGCGTTGCCGCAGGCGATCGCCACGCCCGACATCCACAAGGGGATCATCGCGGGAAGTTGAACAGGGTGATGCCGGCGCCGATACCGAGCGGCTGACGCATGCTGTAGACGTCGATGCCGGGGCCAGCGCCTTGGGTATATTCGCCCTTGAGCGCATGCGGGATGCCGCAGGCGAACTCGATCACTTCGAGCCCGCGCTGGATGTCGCCCTTGGCGTCGGCGATGACCTTGCCGTGCTCTGAGGAGATGAGGTGGGCGAGGGCGTCCATATTCGCCTCGACCAGTTCCTTGAACTTGAACTTCACGCGGGCGCGGCGCTGCGGATTGGTCGCGGCCCAGCCCGGTTGGGCGGCCTGTGCGGCGGCGACGGCACGATCGAGATCGGCCTGCGTGCCCAGCGAAACACGGGCCTGGACACCCCCTATATTGGGATCGAAAACGTCCGAGGTGCGGCCTGCGCCGCCGCTGGCATGGCCCGCGATGAGATGGTCGATCGTGCGCATAAGCTCTCCTGCGACGGGTCCCACGGCCCCACTCGTCGTGCAATTCTTCAATTGCCGTTGAAAAACGCGTAAGATGGATCTTCCTTATCCCGGCGCCCCTTAGGCAGCAGGTCGACGAAGGGACCCTGCATCTTGAACACGACGGGGTCGATGCGGTCCTTTTCATGCAGCGTCACGCGCTCGACGATCTTCCACTCGCCCTCCCGCCGTTCGAACCGGTCGAGATACCGGCCAGGCGCCATCATGTCGTGATCCACGCCATCCTTGTTCAAGCGGTAGAAGACGATAACGTGCAATTCGCTGACTGCGGTGTCACCATCAATATCCAGATTGATCTGACCTAGAAAATGCATGCACTGTTCGATCTTGCCTGCATGTCGCTCAAGAACCCAATCGGCAAAGCCGACCGCCGATCCTTCATAGGAGCCGTGATGGTCGATCGCGTCCGGGTGATAACAAGAAATCATCAACTCGCGATCAAGGCGATCAATGCCCCGCGACAACCGCGTCAGCACATCCTGAATTTGCCGGCGCGCCTCAAGATCACGCACCACTTCAACCATATCTAGGTCCGACATATCGTTCTTTCTCGGGTGTCTGTTCAAGCGGAGAGGCGTGCAGCCTCGCATAGCTTGTTGCAGCTGTTGTCTGGCTAGGCCTGGCGCATCCCGTGGGAAGGAACTTGTCGTTTCCTTCCCACCCGTTGTTCAACTTAGAACCGCAGCTCGGCTCCAAGGCCGACCTGACGCGGAGGTTCGTAGACCTGATCCGCTGATTGGAGACCGATCCGAATTTGCTGGACGATCTTGGCATTTGTCAGGTTGTTGGCCCATACACTGAAAGTCCAGTTGCTCCCGCTGGGCGAGAACGAGGCTTCTGTGGTTGCCGCCCGTGATGCAAGAAGTTTCTGATCCGAAGAGCGAGTGATCGAGTGCGGTCTTCTGTCAGGCCTTTGGTTGCGGCGTTTCAGAAGCCGCTGGCCGGTATGGTGATCTGCGGTTCGAGTCCAAATCTCGTTTTCGAGCTGGGATGCTCACGCCTCGTAACTGGTTTTCCCGAACCAGATCTGTTCGCTCATTTCGCCCATTCGGGTCGTCGCCTTCTCACACCCCCATCATCCGACGTTAGGTAAGCTTGTTGGCATGCCGATCATGCAACTGCTGCCTGCGCCGGAATTCTGTATTCATTACCATTTTTTATCAGGGCCCAAATCGTTCTGGCCATCTTGTTGGCGAGGGCAATTGCCACAAGCATTCTCGGTTTCCTGGCAAGCATATCTGCGAGCCAGGAATTTTCTGGAATCGATCTTCGACCCATCCAATTCAGACGGGACATTGCACCTATGATAAGCAGTCTGCGGATATCGGCCTGACCCGCTTTCGAAATACGTCCAAGGCGCTCCTTTCCGCCCGAGGAGAATTGTCGCGGGACAAGACCGAGCCAGGCCGCGAAGTCCCGCCCGCATCGGAAGCTCTCCATTGATGGGGCGAAGGCCTCGACCGCTAAGGCTGTTAAAGGGCCAACTCCCGGAATCGTCTGTAGCCGCTTGGCCGCGTCAGTTTCAGCCGCCAGCGCTTTGATCTTCTTTGTCCGTATATTGATACGCTCAGTTTTCTCAGCGATCTGTGCCAATAGATCTCGGCATTCCTCCCGCATCAAAACGGGCAAATCGCTGTTAAGCTCATCAAGAATGTCCGCAATCCTGCAGAGCTGATTTATGCCTTGGGGGACAACATGACCATATTCATAGAGCGCCGCCCTTACGGCATTGACCAGTTCCGTGCGTTGATGAACCAGCCGTTCTCTTCCGCGAAATAGAATCGCCCTGCTTTGCTGCTCTTCCGACTTTGGATCAACAAACCGCATCTCTGGTCGTTGAGCCGCAATTACGATCGCTTCAGCGTCAGCGGCATCATTTTTCTGTCGCTTCACGAACGGCTTAACATAGTGTGGTGCGATAAGTTTGACCTCGTGGCCAAGCCGGATCATTTCCCGGGCCCAATAATGCGCACTGCCACATGCTTCCATCACGATCACCGCCGACGGTTGCGCTGCCATAAATGCGGCGAAGGCTGAACGCGGAAGCTTTTTCCGAAACTTGGGTTCGCCTGTCATTGACGCTGCATGAAGCTGAAACACGGACTTTGCCAAGTCCACGCCGATCATTGTATCTTTTGACACGATTGCCGTCCTTTCCGCTCAGTGGTCCTCTGTGGTTGCCGCCCGTGATGCAAGAAGTTTCTGATCCGAAGAGCGAGTGATCGAGTGCGGTCTTCTGTCAGGCCTTTGGTTGCGGCGTTTCAGAAGCCGCTGGCCGGTATGGTGATCTGCGGTTCGAGTCCAAATCTCGTTTTCGAGCTGGGATGCTCACGCCTCGTAACTGGTTTTCCCGAACCAGATCTGTTCGCTCATTTCGCCCATTCGGGTCGTCGCCTTCTCACACCCCCATCATCCGACGTTAGGTAAGCTTGTTGGCATGCCGATCATGCAACTGCTGCCTGCGCCGGAATTCTGTATTCATTACCATTTTTTATCAGGGCCCAAATCGTTCTGGCCATCTTGTTGGCGAGGGCAATTGCCACAAGCATTCTCGGTTTCCTGGCAAGCATATCTGCGAGCCAGGAATTTTCTGGAATCGATCTTCGACCCATCCAATTCAGACGGGACATTGCACCTATGATAAGCAGTCTGCGGATATCGGCCTGACCCGCTTTCGAAATACGTCCAAGGCGCTCCTTTCCGCCCGAGGAGAATTGTCGCGGGACAAGACCGAGCCAGGCCGCGAAGTCCCGCCCGCATCGGAAGCTCTCCATTGATGGGGCGAAGGCCTCGACCGCTAAGGCTGTTAAAGGGCCAACTCCCGGAATCGTCTGTAGCCGCTTGGCCGCGTCAGTTTCAGCCGCCAGCGCTTTGATCTTCTTTGTCCGTATATTGATACGCTCAGTTTTCTCAGCGATCTGTGCCAATAGATCTCGGCATTCCTCCCGCATCAAAACGGGCAAATCGCTGTTAAGCTCATCAAGAATGTCCGCAATCCTGCAGAGCTGATTTATGCCTTGGGGGACAACATGACCATATTCATAGAGCGCCGCCCTTACGGCATTGACCAGTTCCGTGCGTTGATGAACCAGCCGTTCTCTTCCGCGAAATAGAATCGCCCTGCTTTGCTGCTCTTCCGACTTTGGATCAACAAACCGCATCTCTGGTCGTTGAGCCGCAATTACGATCGCTTCAGCGTCAGCGGCATCATTTTTCTGTCGCTTCACGAACGGCTTAACATAGTGTGGTGCGATAAGTTTGACCTCGTGGCCAAGCCGGATCATTTCCCGGGCCCAATAATGCGCACTGCCACATGCTTCCATCACGATCACCGCCGACGGTTGCGCTGCCATAAATGCGGCGAAGGCTGAACGCGGAAGCTTTTTCCGAAACTTGGGTTCGCCTGTCATTGACGCTGCATGAAGCTGAAACACGGACTTTGCCAAGTCCACGCCGATCATTGTATCTTTTGACACGATTGCCGTCCTTTCCGCTCAGTGGTCCTAATTCCACTATCCTGGCACATCTCAGTGCCGTCTGGGGAGGGCGGCAACCACCCCATCTCGACCGTTGACCCGAGTGAAGGGTTGCTGAGAGAAGCGATTGGCAAAATCGTAATAGACGCGCGCGCTGTGGAATAGATTAGCGTTCACGCGTGCGGTCCCGGCACTATATTCATGCTTCCAGGCTCCGCCGACCGAGAAGGTGTATTCGGGACTGCGAATGAGCCGCTTGCCGGCGACATCCGCCGTGACGGCAGCATTGCCCCCCGTCGCCAGCGGCACGAATGTCTGGGCCAACGGAAAGTTTTTGTACTTGCCATCATTATAGGACACAGCCGCGTTGAGCTGCAGGCCCCTGAGCGGCGACGCCGTCAATTCGAACTCGCCACCCGAAATCCTCGCTTCACCCGCATTCTGGAGAATATAGTTTCCGTTTGCCAGCGGGCTTCGTGACTGAACCTGAAGGTCGGTATAGTCGTACCGGAAGACTGACAGGTTGGTCCGCAGCCAAT
This sequence comes from Sphingobium sp. JS3065, assembly GCF_026427355.1. Lineage (NCBI taxonomy): Bacteria > Pseudomonadati > Pseudomonadota > Alphaproteobacteria > Sphingomonadales > Sphingobiaceae > Sphingobium > Sphingobium sp. JS3065. The sequence continues at coordinate 140,556 of NZ_CP102664.1, read as the reverse complement.
CCAGTGGTTCGACTTTCAACCCGGCTTCCCAGGATCTGATCTCTTCGGGATTAACCGGATCTGGCGAGGTCGATGAACCGTTGTAGACGCCGCTCTTGAACCCCGTGCTGTAGCTCGCATAGATATTGGCGTTTTCTGCAAACTGATAGCGCACGATGCCGCGATAGGTCGGCTTGTCGAATGTCCGGCTGGTTTTGCCGAAAGCGAGCGTCGTACCGTTGACCGTCTGCTTGAACGTTTTCTTTTCCGTCGTGTAGCGGGCCCCAACGGTTACGAACAGCGAGGGCACGATCTCATAGGTTCCTTCGGCAAAACCGGCGAAGGATCGCGATGTTATGCGCGGCTGCAGGTCAAGGGTCGACACAGGTCCGCCCGGCAGGCCGTTGGAGGTGATGATCTGGGCAGAGGTGCCCGCCTTCAGATAAAAGGCATACACGCCGGCCGTCCATTGGAACCGCCCGGAAGACGTCGATAGCGCGCGGACTTCCTGGCTGAAGTTTTTGGCCGTACCGTAGATCGGGATCTGGCCAAGGAAGATGTTCGAAGAGTCCGAATCAGTCGTGTAATCCGTCACGCTGTCTTGATATGCACCGGTGGTTTCGACATTGAACCCATCAAAGTTCAGCTCAGTCTTCAGCGCGAACTTCAGGCTATGGAAGTCCAGGCGCGGTGGAATATTTGTTGACGCCTGCCAAGGCCCTGTAGGGAGGATGACTCCTGGATAACTCAGCCCCCTTGTGTTGGTGTTGTTATAGGGCTGCAGTGCGTTGGACGTTGACTTCTGTTCGACATATTCGCCGGTCAGAACCAGTTTTGCGCTATCGCTGGGCTGCCAAAGCAGTTTGCTGCGGACATCGAAAACTTTCTGGTCGCCCAGCGTGCCGCCACGAACGAGATCCTTGATATAGCCGTCGTTCGAACGGTAGAGCACCGCAAGATCCGCAGCCACCGCGTCGGTCAGACCGCCGGTGATATAACCGCGGACGTCGAACAAATTCGACTTAAGGCGACTGCGGCCATATTCGCCGGCGATGCGCCCACGCATTTCAAAGCTTGGATCGGGCGTGATGACGTTGACAAGCCCGCCCGTCGCGTTGCGACCGAAGGTTGTACCCTGCGGGCCGCGCAGCACTTCCACACGATCGATCTCGACGAGTTCGATGAATGTCGAGAATGGGTCCGCCTGATAGACGCCGTCGACATAGGTCGCGACGTTCGATTCGTCGCCGGGAGAGACACCGCTGGAGCCAACGCCGCGGATAGTGGGCTGATTGGCGCCCACGTTGCGGCCCGAAATGAAACCGGGCGCAACCTGCCCGAGATCACGCACTTGGCTCACGCCAGCACCGCCAAGCGTCTCTGCCGTGACCGCAGTGACCGAAACCGGCACGTCCTGGAGCTTTGCTTCTCGCCGGGTCGCCGTGACGACAATTTCCTCAAGACCGCTGCTTCCCTCTTTTTCCCCCGGCGGCGCTTCTTGTTCCTGCGCCGCCATGGCGATCGACGACGTAGAAACCGACAGCAAACCAAGTGTGAGTGACAGAACTGCTCGCATGGCTTTCCCCTCCACAACGTCTCAGTAATCGAGACTGTTATTGCATATTATGTAATCTGCTACGCAGGAGACGTCAACCATAGACGGTGCAAGGTGAGCAAAACATTGTGCTATCGAGCATTTATGGCATAAAACAGGGGCAGAGAGGCATCTCCTCCTCCCATACTCGCGATGCTCATCACAAATATATTGCCCATTGTATAATATAAGATCTATGGTGCAATTATCGGAGAGGGGCCAGCGATTCGCCTATCGCGCCGACAAGGCGATGCGGCGGATCGACTGGGGCGAGCGATGCCGCGTCTGAAAGTCGTTCCCAACCATTTTCAGCGACGCGCGCGTGCGTGAAAAACGGAGTGGAATGCGATGGACACAGCTACGCAATACTCGCGCGATGCCGCGCAAGGCGCGGCCGATCCGGCAATCACGGAGATCATTGGGATCGAACATTCGGTCGAAAGCAAATCCGCACATGACGGATCGCAACTGCGAATCCATGTCTGGGAAAAGCACCGCGCCGATCTGGACCCTAGGGAGCTTGCCGCGTCGGGACGCGCCGTCGTTCTGATGCATGGCTCCCGGCGCTCGGCCCGTGTCGCATTCGATCTGCAGGTGCCGTTGGAGCCGGATGAGCCATCCTATTCCCTGATGGACGTGCTGGCGAACGCAGGCTTCGACGTCTTTTCCGTCGATGTGCAGAATTATGGCCGTTCGGACCACCATCCCTCAGGCCTGAAGGTGACGACTGAAGTCGCGGCAAATGATGTGCGCAATGCAGTAGAGTATATCTGCGATTTGCGCGGCGCGAAGGATGTCCTGCTGCTGGGATGGTCATGGGGAAGCACAGTCGTCTCGCTTTATGCCGAGTCCGCCGGAAACCGCGTACGTCGGCTGGTCCAGTTCGGCCCGAAGGTCGTCGCGCTTCCAGCGGGCTCGGGCGGCCCGGTCGATGTTCCGCTCGACCAAGACTTCTTCGAAACAACTGCAACCACGTCAGAACAATCCTTCCAGGCCGAATATGGTGAGCGGAAAGTCGTTGAGGCGTGGTGGAATGAGGGTCGAAAATGGGACCGGTTCGGACCCAATGGCTGTGCTGCCGACTTCATTCGTCGCTTTCCGCTATCCAGGCCCGAACGCCTGACTGTGCCGACGCTGATCATCCTCGCAGGCGGCGACTTCATGTGGTTCGATAAGGATCATATCGTCAAATATTTCGTCGAGATCGCGGCGACGGAGAAGCATCTGAGCCTGCTGCCTGATGGAGGGCACGCTGCGCATCTTCATCGCGGCCGCTCTCAGTTCTTTAAGCGTGTCATCGACTTTTTCGAGGCCGGTAACGGCGATCGGTGACGCCGACGCCGTCCGCAAATCAACTTCAAGTGCAAGGATTACAGGATGAAGTTCTCCATCTCCTATATTGCGCAGGCAGGGACCGAAGAACCTATTGCCACCGCGCTGTCGCGTGTGGCCGACGCATGTATCGAAGCAGAGGATTTCGGCTTCGACACATTCATGATCGGCGAGCAGCATTTCACGCCCTATCTGGTCAATCCGGACAGTCTGCAATATTTCACCTACCTGGCGGCCAGGACAAAGCGCATCCGCTTCTGCTCCGGCGTCATCGTGCTGCCGCACCATCATCCGATCCAGTTCGCGGAGCGCGTCGCGCTGCTCGATATCCTGAGTGACGGGCGCCTGGATATCGGCATTGGCCGCGGCTATCAGCGCCGCGCCTACGACGGGCTTGGCATCAACATGGAGGATTCGTCAGAACGGTTCGACGAAACGCTCGAGATCGCCAAACTGGCCTGGACGAGCGAGAATTTCACATACGAAGGCAAATATCATTCCGTAAAGGATCCGATCTCGGTCTATCCCAAGCCTGTCCAGCAACCCTATCCACCTATCTGGGTCGCAGGCGTCAGTCCACATTCGCTCGAGAAGATCGGGAAGAGCGACTATGGCTTCCTCAAGAATCCGTCGGACAATCTCGAGACGAGCAAGCTCCAAATCGACACCTACAAGGCCGCGCGTCGCGCTGCTGGCCTACCTGAATCCGGTGATCGCATTCGTCTGGATCGGATGACCGTCGTGCTGGAAGATCGCAAGGAAGCCAAGGCGCATGCCGATGATGTCATGCGGCGCTTCACTCGCCTGTTCGCAGGTGCGACGATCAAGCCGCCGCCCGGCAAATCTTACGAACACTATCAGTCCAAGCAGTATCGTGAGGACCGCGGTCTCGAAGGCGGCTATGATTTCGAGCGGATCGACGCCGAGCAAATGTTTACCGATCCCGAGGGCGCGATCGAGCGGATCACTTACTTGCGCGACGTCGTGGGCGCCACGGAGGTTTCCTTCAACGTGGGCATGGCCGGCATGTCGCCTGAGTTGATCTCGCGCGTGATGCGAACGATATCGGAAAAGGTGATGCCGGCGTTCAAATAAACGTGGAAGCGCAGGTGGATCGCGATCGAGGTTCGCGATCCACCCGGGGATAGCAACGTTGCGAAGACTAGAGTTTTTCCGCTTGTGATTGAATCGAAGGGATTCTCTTTCGTCTGATTTTGTGCTTCAAGCTGGCTACTGGTGAAGAGGCCAGCCTGGATGAGGGCATATTCAGCGGATTTGCGGGCATTGTTCTGCCGTTATCTTGATGAAGGCATGTCGTCGCGCGCCGCCGGACGTGTGGTTGGCTCCGTGATCGGCCGCTACATGCAGCGGCACCGGCATCAGGAGTTCATCCGCTTCGGGCCGGCCCATCCCCGGGGCACGACGTGGAAGGGCGCGGGTGGCTGGGCGACCCGTCTCGTGGCGCACATCGCTGGCTGAGCACGAAATGCACATTCTGTTGCGAATGGCTGCATGATCCGGTGACTGAAATTTTTAAGCGTGTCAGGCTGAAAGCTCTACGCGGCCTCAGTCCGGCGTGCCACACGCTCCGTCGCGCATGCTCGTCCCGACGGGCAAGCACAGCGCCGTCTCTCGCAAGGTTCATATCGTATTAAGCCGCGCTTTTCTCCACCGCGGAGTCCGTTGGGTCTTCGGCGCCTTCGGGCCGAACGATCTGGAACATGCTGTCGGCCACGACATAGTCCTGATAGCCGCAGCGCGCGATCGGACGCATGGCGGCGACATCGACGATGCCGTCCTTGATGAACTCATCGTTGATGTGGAAGCCGACGACCTCCCCCAGGATGAGGACGTTTTCGACCGATTCACCAAGGTGATTCTTTAACGTTATGACGTCGCAAACCTTGCACTCGAGTGAAACCGGCGAAGCGGCAACCCGGGGCGGACGGACAAGACGGGATTTGGCAGTTTCCAGGCACGCAAAGCTGAACTCGCTCTCGCCGCGCGGCAGCGGCGTGGACGTCGCGTTCATTTCAAAGCGTAGATCGTAGGTCGCCATGTTCCAGACGAATTCGCGGGTCTCGATTGCGAATGTTGCGGAGTCCCGCAACCCATCGCTTGAAAAGCCAACAATTGGCGGACGTCCGGCGAACGCGTTGAAATAGCTGTAGGGGGCGAGATTCACCGCGCCATCCCGATTCATCGTGGAAACCCATCCTATCGGGCGCGGTACGACCAGCGCCTTGAATGGATCATGAGGAAGCAAGGTGCGGTCGCGCGCCTTTGGTTCGTAGAACATAGTACCTCGCCGCACCGCCAGGGGCGCAAATGAGTGGGGTTTGACGCGATAGGTATCGTCGGATTCATAGCGCGTTTCTCCGAGCTCGAGGAAAGCGCCATCAGCACCTGAGATCGTCGCCCATAGCCTAATGGCACACTAATTACATATTATGCAATAAGACATTTTGCGGGATGGGCTGCATTGGAGACAATGCGCACAGGAGCTTGTCGGTTCTGCCGAAAACCAGCCTGCTCCGCACATCAGTATGGAGGAGTGTCCGAATATGGAGATGGCCTGAATTACGCATCTGAAGCTGATTGCGCGACAACTGATTTGTTGGAGCGTAGGCTGGGAGTCAGCACACGGTTGTCAGTCGTTGTGTGCAAGCAGGCGGCGCGCAGACGGATGCTTTTTGGCGCGTCTGTGGTCACAGACGCCCGGACGGTCACAGAGAGGCGGATGACCGATACCGACAGCGCCCCCTGAAAGCGCCGGAAATGCCGCTTGCGTGATCACGAACTTGCGACGGCATCGCCTGGCGGACCGATCGACAAGCGCTGCGCGAACTCGCGAATTTCCTGTTGCCAATCAGGTCGGCGGCCCTTGTGATCGTACAACGTGCCGACAAGGGTTACGGCCACTTCAATCTCTCCCTGCCAATTTGTTATCGGCGCGGAGAGGGAAAAGAGCCCGGGGATACTGCGCTCATCAAGGGCCGCCAGACGATCGGCCCGAACCTTCTCGACCATTCGATCGATACTCTCGGGATTCGGATCGATATCCGGCAACCATTGCCCCGCGTCGAGCCAGCGCTCCATTTCGATGCGCATCCGCGCGGCTGTGATACGTCGCGGCAGAAAGGCGAGAAATACGCGCCCACTCGAGGACGAAAGAAGGGGCAACGTACTTCCGAGACCAAAAGAGGTCACGGTCGTGCTGCTGCTCCGCTCCCAGCGTACGATCGTTGCGCCCTGCCCACCCCAAACCGACAGCAGCGCTGTAAGACCAGTCGCCGTACTAAGTTCCTCAAGGGCGTCAGCCGCGCGGTTGACGAAATCATTGCGCCCCAGCGAAGCCAGGCCAATCTCGACCGCCCTCGGCCCAAGGTCGTAACGACCAAGTCTGCCTTGTTGAACAACCAGGCCGGCCTTCATGAAACTGGCGAGGTAACGATGCGCCTTGCTAGTCGGTAGATCTGCGGCTCGAGCCAAATCAGCCAGCCCGACGGCTGTTGGAAATTTCGCTAAGGTTTTGAGCAGGCCAAGCGCGGCGTCCAGCGACTGAATGCCTCTACGCGCTGCAATCTCGGCATCTGCGTCCGACACCTCCCGCTCACCAAGTACGAGAGGCTTGGCACTGAGCTCCTGCTGGGCAAGCACAGCCTCAACACGTGACCGCTTCGTAGAACTGGACTTTGCTGCCATGTAATCCTCAATCGCCGCATGGGCTCATCATGGCCCGATGGAGAAAAATTTCTCAGTCCAGGCGTACATTGCCATTGGAAGCTGCACAAGTCGATGCACTGGCAACAACGAACGATCTTAGCGGCAGCGCTCATCAAGAGCGGCTAGCCGTCCATCAAGGGCATGATCGCGGTTAAAATATTTGACCCTCGCGCCGATTTAATGCGCATAGCAGAACGTGTTCCATATGGAGGAATATCGTTATGTCTGTTGAAGACGATGGCATCGTTGCGACAGTCGATCGGCAGGCTGAGCTGGGACGCATGTCGTTCTATGAGAAAGCCGGATCGGAAAACCTTGCGCCACTTTGGCGGGTTCTTCACGGCTTGGTCACCGAAACACCAAGGCCGACTGCCATTCCAGCGCATTGGAGCTATCGCTCGGTGCGGCCTTATCTGATGGAGGCGTGCGATATCATCTCCACGAGCGAAGCCGAACGCCGCGTCTTGGTGCTCGAAAATCCGGGCTTGCGCGGCCAGTCGCGTATCACGCCCAGCTTGTTTGCCGGCTTGCAGATCATCCTGCCGGGCGAGATTGCGCCCGCTCACCGTCACATCGCGTCGGCGCTTCGCTTCATCGTGGAAGGAAGCGGGGCCTACACGGCGGTAGCAGGCGAAAAAACCATGATGGAGCCAGGCGATTTCGTCATCACGCCTTCATAGACCTGGCATGATCATGGCAATCCATCGGACAATCCAATGGTATGGCTCGATGGCCTGGACATGCACGTGGTCAATATCTTGAGCGCCAGCTTCCGAGAAAACCATGATGACGCAGAGCAACCGGTTACGCGAGCCGAGGGTACGTCATTCACCGAAGCAGGCTGCAATCTTCTGCCTCTAGACTATAAGCCGAAGTCGCAGACTTCTCCCCTGTTCAACTATCCCTATCGCGTCAGCCGCGAGGCGCTCTATCGTCTCAGCCTCTCGCGCGATCCTGATCCCCATCATGGATTCAAGATGGTCTATATCAACCCGGTGACCGGTGGTGCGGCGATGCCGACGATGACCACCGCCACCCAGCTCCTTCCCCGCAGCTTCAGCACAGAAGTCTACAAGTCCACGGCCGGCACGGTTTTCTCCGTCATCGAAGGAGCGGGAAGCGCGGTAATTGGCGACCTCAGGTTCGAATTCGGTCCCAAGGATCACTTCGTCGTTCCAAGCTGGGTACCTTTCACCCTTACAGCTAGCGAAGATTCGGTACTTTTCAGCTACTCCGATAGAAGTATTCAGGAAAAACTTGATCTCTTTCAGGAGATGCGCGGCAATGCGTGACATGCTTAATATCCGATACTCCACGGGTAAACAGAGTCCCGGTGAAGGGCGAGGACAAACGTTTTCTGGTCAGGTAAATTTACTGCGTTGGTCGCGGCTATGCTGAACATCTCCGAGAAATGGTCGCCGACGAACGGCAAAGCCTTTTTTCCAGAAGCCGTCTGATGCGCTCATAGAAGACCGGGTAGCGGCCCCCTATGGCGGCGAGATCGTCACATGGGGCGCTCTGGCGACCGTCTATGCCGAGGTGCGGCAGCAAGGCGGGCGTGAGTTCCTGCCGGCTCAACAGATGATGGCGAGCAAGCGCGTGGTTTTCTATCTGCGCTGGACACCCGGCCTTACTGTAACCGATCACGTGGAGCATGACGGCGTGATCCACAATATCGAGGAAGTGCGCGAGATCGGGCGGCGCGATGGCTTGGAACTGCACACGGTAGCAACCGCCTGATGCAAAAAGCCCCGCCTCACTCAAAGGAAGGCAGGGCAAGTTTGGGTCGCACTGCAGGCGAACCTGCCAAGAAGTGAAGCGCCTTATCCGGAGAGATGGCAACCCGGCTACCTATTAGAGTTACTGCTGGCGCAAAAGAGTAGGCCCAAAAAGGCGGGGCCTGCTTTTAGGGGCCTGACAGACTCCCGCCCGTCTCCTCCGAGGTCGGTATTTTAGCAGCGTTGGGCAGTTCCCCGGTCTCCGTTGGATCAAAGCCCCGCGCCTGTGTGAGGTGGGGCCGAGCAAGGGACCTGTTCCGATGTATGTTATACTCTCAAGCTGCGGCCCGTACGCGTGCGATATGGGCTAGCCGCCGGCAATTAAACGCATCTTCATGTGCCATGGAGCCGCCGCAAGCCAAGAGAAAACGGCGGAAAACCGGGGAAAACGGCGTCACAGGATTGGCGCATGAGATTTGCGCCCAAGTCGACGGCTGAGCTCGCAAGTGACTGTAAGTAAAAGAGAAAATGGTGCACCCGGCGGGATTCGAACCCACGGCCCTCAGATTAGGAATCTGATGCTCTATCCTGCTGAGCTACGGGTGCACTGAGCGAAAGCCTTGGGTTTCCGCGCTTTTCCGTTAACCGCCCTTCCCCCGTTCGTCAATAAGATCGGAACGAAGCGGAAACCTGCGGCACATCGCGGCACAATCCTGTCACATTCCGCGTCACACTCCATCGTCACATGCAGCGGTAAAACGCTGTCATCACCGCCTATTACAAAAACGCCTTGAAACAGGTTTAGTAGTCAGGGGGAGCGCGGGAAAAATCTTACCTCTCTTACAATGGCGGAAAACAGCCATTTTTTACCTTACCTTTCACCTTACCTTTTCCTTACCATGTAAGGCGCTCTCAACCTCACATTTTCGATTTCGATAATCGTTTGTTTTCAATGTTTTATCGACACACCATTACAAATGTAAGACGAGGTAAGGCGAATAACCTGACCAATAAAATACATATATTTCATAATGTTATGTGCAATTTTTGGAGCTGGTAAGGGAGGTAAGATTTTTCCCGAATACCCCATCCCGCAACGGGCGTGGCTTCGACCAAAATAATTTCACGCGGAAAACCGAAGACGCTGCATCAACGCGCGTCTCCCCGGATCGCAGCGAAAATTGGTCCCATGGGCGAAGTGCTGGGCGATTTCTTCATCCGCCGCCTCTCGCTCGATCGCGGCTATTTCTTCAAGGACGGCGTGGCGCGCAAGGCGGACTTCACCCTTGATCTGGAGCGCGCGGAATGAGCGAACCCGCAGCCGCCAGGAAAATGCCCTTCGCCGCGTGGCGCGTGACGCTCGACGGCAAGGATTTGACCGAGGCCATGGCCCCGCGCCTGATTTCGCTCAGCCTCAGCGAAAAGCGGGGCGATGAGGCCGATCTGCTCGACATCGTCATACACGATGCGGACGGCCTGCTGGAAATCCCAAAATCCGGCGCGGTCCTGCGCGTGGCGCTGGGCTGGAAACAGGGGAGCGGCCTTCCGGTCGGCTTGGTCGACAAGGGCAGCTTCAAGGTGGACGAAGCCAGCTTTTCCGGCCCGCCCGATCTGGTGACGGTGCGCGCCCGCTCCGCCGACCTGACCGATAGCTTCCGGGTCCGCAAGGAACGCAGCTTCGTGGGCAAGACGGTGAAGGACATCGTCACCGCCATCGCGGGGGACAATGGCCTGAAACCCCAGATCGACGCCGGGCTGGGGGCGAAGGTCATTCCTGCGCTGGGCACGGGCGCGAAAAGCGATGCCGCCTTGCTCCGCCTGCTGGGCAAGCGGTTCGACGCGGTGGCCACCGTCAAGGCCGGGGCGCTGATCTTCGCGCCGATCGGCAAGGGCATGACCACCAAGGGCACCGCCCTGCCCGTCGAAACCCTCAATCGCAGCGCCAGCGAAAGGCTGGAATATAGCCGCGTCGAACGCGACCAGCATGACGGCGTGGAGGCGTCATGGCACGACAAGGCGACCGGCGAGCGCAAGGCCGTGAAATCCGGCCACAAGGGCAAGGGGAAGGCCAAGCGCCTGCGCAAGACCTATGCCAGCGAAACCGACGCGCGCCATGCGGCGGATGCGGAGAACGGACGTATCACCCGCGCCAAGGCGAAATGCACCTTCACCTTGGCCTATGGGCGGCCCGACATCTTTCCCGAACGGCCGATAGAGCTGGAAGGCGTCAAGGCGGAGATCGCGGGGCATAGCTGGATCGTCGCGGACTGCACCCATAATATGGACGGTCAGGGCGCGCTCAAGACCACGCTCAATCTGGAAGCTATTTAGCACAAATATTTGTGCATTTTGCTTGCATCGCTGTCCCTTCGTGTGTATATATTTGTGCATGGAGCGGGATAGCAAAAAGATCGTGAAACGCCTCGCGGATGAAGGCTTTGAACTGGTTTCGGTGAAAGGCTCTCACCACAAGTTCCGCAAGGGCGGCCGCATGATCATCGTCCCCCACCCGAAGAAAGACCTGCCGTTGGGAACGGCGCGGAGCATAGCGAAAATGGCGGGGTGGCTGTAAGGCCCCCCGGAAAGGCAAAATGATGAAATATTTCTACGCCATCGTGCACAAGGATCCTGACAGCGCCTATGGCGTCACCTTCCCCGATCTTCCGGGCTGCTTTTCTGCGGCCGACCGGGAGGAGGAAGTGCTGCCCAACGCCGTCGAGGCGCTCGACCTGTGGTTTGAGGATGCCGACGATGTGCAGCCCCGGCCCATCGATCAGATCCGCGCGGCAGTCGCGGACGAGCTGGCGCAGGGCGCTTATCTGTTGGCGGTCCCCCGGATCAGCGCAGCCGGGAAGATAACCCGCGTCAACCTCTCGATGGATCGCGGCATGCTGGACGCGATCGATGACGCCGCCGCCCTGCGGAAGCTCACCCGCAGCGCCTTCATGATCGAAGCGGCGCGGAACGAGATCGAGGGGCGGCATTGATCGCACTTTTCGCGGCGGCCGCGCTGTCGGGCTGCATTGTTATGGACGGCGGCATGCGGCGATAACGATCGCATCGTTGCAATTAAACTCTCGCTTGCCTCCGTTCGTCACACGAATTAACGGGCGGTTATGACAGCTCCTCTCGTTTCGGTCCTCATACCGACTTTCAATCGTGCCCATTATGTTGGCGATGCCATAGCCAGCGCGCTAGGACAGACCGTCACAGACATCGAGGTAATTGTCGTCGATGATGGTTCCACCGACACGACGACATCCTTGCTCGATTCCATCAGCGATCCAAGAATGCGCGTGATCCGGCACGAACGGAATATGGGAATCCCGGCGACACGAAATACCGCCCTGGCAGCCGCCGAAGGAGTGTATATCGCATGGCTGGATAGCGATGACATCGCTCGACCGACGCGGCTAGCGGAACAAGTCGATTTTCTCGAACTCTATCCCGACATTGCAATGGTCGGGTCATGTGCGGGGAAACTCCGCCCCGATGGAAGTCGGAAGAAGGGCGTTAGGATACCGCCTTTTACGCCAGACCTCATTTCTTCATGGTTGTTGTTCAGATCCGCGTTTCAGCAATCTTCGATATTGGGTCGCGCGGCGATCCTTAAGAACTATCAATACGATTTGGATTTTCCTGTTTGCGAGGACGTGGACATGTTCCTGCGCCTTCAGGAAAATCATCGCCTTGCAAACCTTCCCCGCGTTCTGATCGATCGCAGGATTCATCCAGAGCAGAGTGTGCGTGAACGCGGCGCAGAAATCGCGGACCGCAAGATGATGCTGGCGAGGCCGATGCTGGAACGGCTTGGCGTATCGGTTACCAAGCAAAATCTTGAACGCCACGGCCTGCTTGGCAAGGTTAATTTAAGGGGCGAGCAGCTTCCCGATGATTTCCTGAACTGGACGAAGTCTTGGCTGCATGAATTACAGGACGCCAATAAGTCAGCTCGTATATATGACCAAAGCGCACTGGCATTGGCCTGTGACTTCTTTTGGACGCTCGCTTGCCGTGGTTCAGCGTCGTCAATAGGCGTTCCTGCTGCGACGGGTGCGTTCGTCGGAAGACGCCCTCGTAGCCTTTTCAATTCCACCAGTTACGGTTGGTTTCGCGATGCCCTGCCGCTTCTCGTTCGGGGATAGCTCAAGGGCGATTTTTCGCTTTTGTTCGGCGCATCAAGTGCGCCGGATGACCCCGACGACGCGACCGATCACGAACATTTCGCCATCCACCGCCGTTTCCTCGCGGACCTGCGGATTGTCGGCCATCAGCTTGTAGGAGCCGTCCGGCATCGCACGGACGCGCTTGATGGGTAACATCCTCGCCATGGATTGGCATCAGGTCGACCTGCGCGGCTCCACCATCACCCTGGCCGAAGTAAAGGGCGGAAAGCCGCACATGGTGCAGATCGCGCCCGCCTTACGTGCGGAAATGGCGCGGACGAAGCCGAAGGATCGGAAGGGGCCGGTATTCAATACGACCAACCATAAGCGCCGATGGAGCGCAGCCGTCAAAGCGGCCGGGCTGGTCGACTTCAAATTTCATGATCTCCGCCACACCTTCGCGAGCTGGGCGCGGCAGAACGGCGCGGACCTGATCGACATCTGCGAGGCGCTCCGCCACCACAATGTATCGGTCACCCAGCGGTATGCCCATGTGAAGCCAACGGACACCACAACGGCCTTCGACCGCGTTGCCGCGCTGCTTTCGTCACAATCGCGGAAGAAAAAGGCATAAACCCTAGCTTTTCCGCCGTTTTTCGGGATCGCGCTATCAGATTAGGAATCTGATGCTCTATCCTGCTGAGCTACGGGTGCCCGGTGACGGCTCTATTGCGCGAAAGGGGCGCGGTCAATTCTTCGCTTCGGGGGGAACCACCGGAAAAGGCAAAGGCGCGACCTCCACGCCCTCGGCGATCAGCGCCCGCGCCTCGCTCAGCGCGACCTCGCCGTGGATGCTGGCGCGATCCTGCTCGCCATAGTGCATGGCGCGGGCCTGTTCGGCAAAATCGCGCCCGACCCAGGTCGAATCCTCCAGCGCCTTCTGCTGCGCCTTCGCCAGCGCAAGCACCAGTTCGCGCATCTTCGCTTCCTCGCCCGCGCCCATGACGATGGACGCATCGCCCGAAGATGCGACTTGGGGCATCGTTTCCGGGCGGCTGTTGCCCTTGGGCGCGACGGCGGGGGCCATCACCGCCTTGCCCACATGTTCGTCGCCGCAGAGAGGGCAGGCCAGCAGGCCGCGCGCCTTCTGATCCTCATAATCGGCGCTGGAACCGAACCACGCCTCGAACACATGGCCTTGGGATTCGCATTTGAGGTCGAAAACGATCACGACACTGTCACATCCATGGGCAATGATCGCCGGTTGGCGAGCGCGGGCACCCGACCGCGCACTTCCCCTATGCGCGACAGGTCGATCTCCGCAAGAGCAAGACCCGGCTGTTCGCCCATCTCCAGCACTATGTCCCCCCATGGGTCAGCGATCAGGCTGTGCCCATAGGTGTCGCGGCCATCGGCATGATGGCCGGTCTGCGCGGCGGCGATCACGAAGCAGCCCGCCTCTATCGCCCGCGCCCGCAGCAATATATGCCAGTGCGCCTTGCCGGTCGGCACGGTGAAGGCGGCGGGCGTCAGCAGCACCGTCGCGCCCGCATTGGTGAGCGCCCGGTAAAGATCGGGAAAGCGCATGTCGTAGCAGACCGACATCCCCATGCGCGCCCATGGCGTATCGACCGCGACGACCCGTTCGCCCGGCCCGTAGACCGACGATTCGCGCCAGCTTTCGCCCGTCGCCAGATCGACGTCGAACAGGTGGATCTTGTCATAGCGGGCGCGGATTTCGCCGCTGTCGTCGATCATGAAGCTGCGATTGGCCCAGCGCCCATCGGTTCGCTCATCCTTCAGCGGCAGGGAACCGAGATGCACCCACAGGCCCTGTTTCGCCGCCGCCTCGCGCACGGCGGCCAGCACGGGATCGTCCGCCTCCGACCGCAACGTCGCCGCCGCCCGCTGCCGGTCGCGATCCAGATAGCCCGCCATTTCCGGGGTGAAGAGCATGTCCGCCCCCTCCCCCCTGGCGCGCGCGGCCATATCCGCGATGGCAGCGGCATTGGCGGCGGGGTCGATCCCGCTCGTCATCTGGAAGATGGCGGCGCGCATCCTGCCTATGCCTCCAGCAACGTGTCGAGCTTGCCCTGACGGTCGAGCGCCGCCAGGTCGTCGCTGCCGCCGACATGCTGGCCGTCGATGAAGATTTGCGGCACCGTCGTCCCGCCATGGGCACGGTCCAGCATTTCCTGACGCTTCGGCCCGCCCATGGTGATGTCATATTCCTCGAACGCCACGCCCTTGTCGTTCAGCAGCGCCTTCGCCCGGGCGCAATAGCCGCACCAGGCCTTGGTATAGATTTCGACCTTCGCCATATTTTACTCCTCGATCGTCGAAATTGTGGTTCGGCGGCTATTTGTCAATCGATCCCGTCCGGCAGAACCCGCGCCCAGCACAGCAGATGAACGCTTGCCGCGCCGCCGCGTTTCAGCGTCCGGGCGCAGGCCGCCGCCGTCGCGCCGCTGGTGTGCACATCGTCTATCAGCAGCACGGCGCGCCCCTTCAGCCCATGATCCGGCGTCAGGGCAAAGGCGCCGCGCACCGCCCTGGCCCGCAATTTCGGGGTCATGCCGCGCAAGGGCTGGGTCCGGCGAGTGCGCAGCAGGGCGTGATTGTCGACCGGCAAGCCCGTCAGCCGCGCCAGATGGCGGGCGATCAGGGCCGACTGGTTGAAGCCGCGCCACCAGAGCCGCCAGCGATGCAGCGGCACCGGCACGATGACGGCATCATCCACCGCCGGAACCTGCCGCGCCATCTGCTTCGCGATCAGCCGGGCAAGGCCGATGCGGCGGCCATATTTGAGGCGCAGCGCCACGGCGCGGGCGACATCGCCATAGGCCAGCACCGCCTGCGCGCTGTCGAAGGGGGGTGGATCGGCCAGGCAGGCGCCGCATTCCGCCCCGGCGCCGCGATCATAGTCGAACGGTGCGCCGCAGCGGGCGCAGCAGGGCGCGCCGAGGAACCGCATTCCGCCCCAGCAGCTCAGGCAAAAGGCGTCGTCGGCATCCACGATCGCGCCGCAGCCGGGGCAGCGCGGCGGCAGGGCATAGTCGACCAGGGGGCGCAGCGCTGTCTTGAGAAGCGGGGAAAGGGACATCATCTCCCTTGTTCCCGCTCCTTCGCCGTTGCACAAGGCCCGCCATGACCCACGCCGACATCTTCGACCGCGCCCTGCGCGCCAAAAGACGCGACCGGATGATGGCGCGCTTTGCCGGGCATGATTTTCTGTATCGGGCGATGCTGGATGAGTTGCTCGACCGGCTGGGCGACGTGCAGCGGGATTTTGCGGACGTGCTGGTCATCGGCTGCCCTGACGGCAGCGCCAGGGCAGCGCTGGAGGCGATGGGCAAGCGCGTGGTCTGCGCCGATCCCGGCTTCGCGGCGGCGAAGGCGCAAGGCGGGGTGCAGGCGGATGAGGACGCCCTGCCCTTTGCCGATGAGAGTTTCGACCTGGTGATCGCGTGCGGAACGCTGGACAGCGTCAACGACTTGCCGGGCGCGCTGATCCTGATGCGGCGGGTGTTGCGGCCCGATGGGCTGATGCTGGCGGCCTTCACCGGAGCGGGTTCGCTGCCCCGGCTGCGGGCGGCGTTGATGGCGGGCGAAGGCGACCGGGCGGGACAGCATATCCATCCGCAGGTCGATGTGCGGTCTGCGGGCGACCTGCTGGCGCGGGCGGGCTTCACCATGCCGGTCGCGGATGGGGATGTGCTGACGGTGCGCTATGGCGATATGCTGCGGCTGATGCACGACTTGCGGGGGATGGGGGCGGGCAATGTGCTGGTTTCGCGGGCGCCTGCGCTGCGGCGGGAGGCGCTGGCCGGAGCGGCCGGGCACTTCGCCGCCGCCGCCGATCCCGATGGCAAGACCGCCGAGCAGATGGCGATCCTGTATCTGAGCGGGTGGAAGGCCGATCCCAGTCAGGCTGGGCCTGCCCGGCGAGGGAGTGCGACCGTGTCGCTGGCCGAGGCGCTCAAGCCGAAGCATTGAGGCCATGCGCGGCAAGGGCCGGAAAATGGCAGTTTTGCGTCGAAGTTCACACCATATGCGCGCGCGTGCCTGGGCGCGCGTATGCGAAGCGGGTTTTTGATCGGACGTTTCAAAGAGGGATGGGGGATAGAAGGGCGGACGCGAAATAGGACAGGCTGAAATGCGCGGCTGGCGAGAAATAGGATGGTTTTTGGGGAGGCTGTTGCCGTTGGGCTGCCTATTTGGTTGGAGGATAGACAAGAGCGGACATTAGATATCCGTTCGGGCTGAGCCCTTCGACTGCCTGCCAGGGCAGGCGCTCAGGATAAACTTGCCTTCCGCAAGTCGAAGCCTTCAGCCGAGCGGAGCGAGGCTTCCATGCTTCGCCTCCGCTCAACAGGACCCTTCGACTTCGCTCAGGGCGAACGGAAAACTGAACGTCCGCTTCCCACCCCAAACCGCCAAAAGCTACGCCGCCAGGCGCAGGAACGGTACCGGTTCGGTCGAGCGCAGGACTATGGGCTTGCCTTCCGACGCTTCGAACAGTTCGCCGTCCAGGATGACGCTGCTGCGGTCGCCCTCTATGCGGATCACGTCGCCCTGTTCCAGATGGATGCCCTGCATCTGCGCCTTGCCCACGCGATTGGTGACGCTCGCCCAGACGAGGCGCAGCAGCGCGGGCAGATTCTGGTCGACGGCCATCAGCTTCATATTGCCGCGCCTGCTGTCGCCCGGCTGCACGCCCAGCAACAGCTTTTCCAGCGTCGTCACGATCAGCACCGCGAAGCGCCCCGCCAATTGCCCGTCGCGGATCAGCGAGATGCGCACCGGATGGCTCGATTGCGGCAGGAATCGGGCGCGGATGCCAAATAGCAGCGACACGACCACCGCCAGCGCCGTCAGGAAATGGCTGAGGCCGTTGGACAGGCCCAGCGGATAGATCTGGTTGCGGCAATAGAGCATGTAATCGGCCAGCCCTGCTCCGCCTAAGAACATGCCCAGCACCGGCCGGCTTTCCGCCCGCCCGTCCGACAGCGCGATCAGTTCGCGCGCGACGACATGATCGTCGACGCCCGCCTTGGCGATCTGGACGATCCGTTCCAGCGCCTTGATCGGATCGCCGTGGATGCCCAGGTCCAGCGCGATCAGGTTGGTCTTGCCATTGGGCAGCACCGCGATCGGCGGCACCCGGCCCTTGAAATGTTCGCCCTGGTAGAGTTCCGTCAGCGCCGCCTGCACCGTGCCGTCGCCGCCGTTGATGACGATGACGACGGGATCGACATGGGCGATGGTCTGGAGCGCACGGCCGATCTGGTCGACATGTTCCACCTCATAATGGAAGATGTCGGGATTGCTGGCGCAATAGCTGCGCACGCGCGGAAGCGTCTGCCGGTTGCCCGTGGATTTGGGATTGGACAAAAGGGCGACGCGAACCATGATCGGGGATCACATATATCTGAGGTTGATGGTGATTTTCGTCACGCCCGGACCCGCATAGAAGGCCGCCTTTTCGACCCCCGGCTTGCCCAGGTTGAAGATGCTGATCGACGGATTGTTGGAAAAGCCGCCGCCGTCGCGGGAAATGTCGGTCTTGCCGTTGCCGTCGCGGTCGTGGCGCACGGCGATGCCATATTTGCCCGGCTGCGGCACCGGCACGCAGAAGCGCATTTCGCCGCCCGCGGCCTTCACCGGCACGTCGATGCGGTTCAGCCATTCGCCCTTGTTGAGCCAGGCGGCCTTGGTCGCGGGATAGGATTGCACGCGCACCGTGCCGGTCGCCGCGGAAAAACCACGCACGTCGACCAGAACCGCCGGCCCCCTGGCCGTGGCGGAACAACGTTCCAGATCGTTGCCGATCTCCATTCCATGGGCGATTGCCGGGGTAGCGGCGAACAAGGCCCCCACCGACATCAGACCCATTGCAACTTTGAACATGACCATCCAACTCCGTGAAGCTATAGCCGCCCGTTGAAAAGGACGGCGAGCCCCTGTTCGCCCCGCAAATTGACCTGACTCGCATATGGGGGGGGTTTGCGGCCAAATCATGGTGATGGGACGACCACTTAGAGAAATGCTGACAGCCACCGACAGATATCTCGCCCGGCTGATCGCCCTGCCCATGTTGGGTACGCTGGTGATCTCTGCCATGCTGCTGGTGCTCGACAAGATGCTGAGCCTGTTCGACTTCGTCGCGGCGGAGGGCGGGCCGGTCAGCGTCGTGTGGCGGATGCTGGCGAACATGATGCCCGAATATCTGTCGCTGGGCATTCCCATCGGCCTGATGCTGGGAATTTTGCTGGCTTTTCGAAAGCTTGCCCTGTCGTCCGAACTGGACGTGATGCGCGCGGTGGGGCTTTCCTATGGCCGGTTGCTGCGTGTGCCCTATATGTTTGCCATCGCGCTGGCGCTGCTGAATTTCGGCATTGTCGGCTTCGTCCAGCCCTTGTCCCGCCATGCCTATGAGGCGCTGCGCTTCGAACTGCGCTCCGGGGCACTGGGCGCATCGATCAAGGTGGGCGAGTTCACCAATCTGGGCAAGCGCATGACCCTGCGGATCGAACGCAGCCTGGACGAGGGCCGCAATCTGCAAGGGATTTTCGTCCGCGCCATGGGCAAGGACGGCCAGACCGTGGCGGTGACGGCGGCACAGGGCGAATTCCTGGCGACCGACGACCCCGACACCATCATCTTCCGCCTGCGCGACGGCGTGCTGGTGAACGACGCGCCCAAATACCAGTCGCCGCGAATCCTGTCCTTTTCCAGCCACGACCTGCCGATCGACCTGCCGCAGATCGAGAAATTCCGCGGCCGCGACGTCGACCGGGAAAAAACCATCCCCGAACTGGTCGTGATCGGCCATGATCCGGGCACGCCCGACAAGCTGCGCAACGAGATTCGCGCCAATTTCCATTTCCGCATGGTGGAGGTGGCGATGATGCTGCTGTTGCCGCTGGCGGCGCTGGCCTTCGCCATTCCGCCCAAGCGGTCGACGTCGGCGCTCGGCGTGTTCCTCTCCATCATATTCATCGTGACCTATCACAAGGTCAACGAATATGGGCAGGGCGTGGGATCATTGGGCAAGATCGACCCGATCATCGCTTTGTGGGGGCCGTTCCTGCTGTTCGCGGGGCTGATCCTGTGGATGTACCATGTGATCGCGCGCCGGCCCGGCGGCCAGCCGATCGCCGCGCTGGAATATGCCTTCGCCAAGATCATCAAGCAGGTTTTCCGCCTGCTGGGCCTGGTCCGGCGGCGACCAAAGGCGAAAACCATGGCGGAAGGAGCCGCCTGACCCATGCATCAGTTCAATTTCTTCCCGTCGCGCCAGATCAGTTGGTATATGGCGCGGCTGTTCCTGACCCGGACCTTCGCGGTGCTGGCGATGCTGGTCGCTGTGCTCCAGACGTTGGACCTGCTGGGCGAATCCGGCGATATCCTTGCCTATGCGGGCAATGGTGACGCCCAATTATGGCATTATGTGGCTTTGCGCGCGCCGCAGATCGTGGCGCGGTTCCTGCCCTTTTCAGTGCTGCTCGGCACGCTGATCATGCTCGCCAGCCTGAACCAGAACAGCGAGATCATCTCGATGAAGGCGGCGGGGCTGTCGGCGCACCAGATATTGGCGCCGCTGCTGGCGGCGGCGCTGGGCGTCGCGCTGATCAGCTATGCCTTCAACGAGCGGATCGTGGCGCGGTCTACGGCGCGGCTTTCCGCCTGGCAGGCGGTGGATTATGGCCCCCTGCCCCCGGAAACCGGCATCAAGGCCAGCCCCTGGGTGCGCGACGGCAATAATCTGGTGACGGCGGCCATCGTCGCCGGGCGGGGCACGGCGGTGCAACTGCGCAAGGTGGAGATATTCAACCGCGTCAACAATATGCTGACCACCATCGTCCAGGCGCCCAGGGGGCATTATGACCCCGCCGCCAGAAGCTGGGTGCTGGAGGACGCACGGCAGTTCGACGTGGCGCGGGGCACGGAGCGGCGGATCGGCACCGTGCGCTTCGGGCGTGACATCCGGCCCGATCAGTTCACCCTGGCAAGGGTCGATCCCGATGCGCTGACCTTCAGCCAGTTGCAGGCGGCGATTGGCGACCTGCACGATGCGGGGCGGCCTACGGCCGAGTTGGAGGGAAGCCTGTGGCACAAGCTGTCCGGGCCATTGTCGGCGCTGCTGATGCCGATCCTGGGTTCGGTGGCGGCGTTCGGGCTGGCGCGGTCCGGGCAGTTGTTCGTGCGCGCCGTGTTGGGGATGGCGCTGGGCTTCGCCTATTTCGTGGCGGACAATTTCTCGCTCGCCATGGGGAATCTGGGGGCTTATCCGCCGTTTCTGGCGGCATGGGCGCCGTTTCTGCTGTTCCTGCTGGTGGGCGAGACGGTGTTGTTCCGGACGGAGGAATAAACCCTAGCGCTTCACCATGGTCGAACGGGCGATCTTGCCGACCAGCGGCCACATGCCGGGATAATTGCCCCGATGATAGGGTGAATCGCTGGTCAGCGTAGCCACCAGACGACGGTGCGCCTCACCCAGCGCATGATAGGGCACGCTGGGCAACAGGTGATGCAGCGCGTGATAGCGCAGCCCCACCGGCGCCCAGATCGCGGCGAAGGGCGACGGCGGCGGGACATTCACAGAATCCAGATATTGCGCGGTGACGGTCATCGCGTCGCCCTCATTTTCCCAGAGATGCGCGACCAGCGTGCGCAACTGGTTGATGACGGTCATGCCCGAATGCACGGCCATATAGGTGAGCAGCGGCTTCCAGCCGAAGGCCAGGACGCTGCCGACCAGCGCCAGCGCAAAGAGGCTCGCACCCGCTTCCTGCCAGGCCCATTGCCGGGCGAACGCCCCCTCCGGTGCGCGGCGGCGATAGGCGGGGTTGATGGAAAGCGCGGAAAATTCCGCCACCACTTTCCGGCGCAGCGGCGGGACGATCAGGCTGAGCGGCGTCAGCAGGCCGAAGCGCAGGATGAGGCCGACGGGCGCCAGCGACGCCACCAGGATGAACAAGGGCAGCGACCAGGGCTTCATCAGCGCGAGCGGCAGATATTCCGGGTCGTTCGCCGTGCCGTAGCGGGTGCGGGCGTGGTGCTGGGTATGCACTTCCTCATACAGGAAGCTGGGGATCAGCAGCGGGATGCCGACGAGCAGGTTCCAGCCGACGCGGAAGCCGGGCAGGGCGTCCTTACGGATATGGGTCAGTTCATGGATGAAGCTCGACGCGCGATAGAAGGCGAGCATGGCCACCAGGCCCAATGCCGGCATGAGCATGCCGTTGCCGGTCAGGATCGCCCCGGCCAGCGCCGCATAGCCGATGAAGGCCGACGCCAGCATGTCGGGCCAATAGATGGAAGGCCGGGCCGTCGACAGTTCGCGGGTCAGGTCCGCCGCCGCGCGCAGCATCGCCGCATCGTCGGGGATCGCGCTTTTCGTCCGCGACGCGGCTGCGATAAGGGGGTCGTGCACAGTCATGCCGTGGTTCCTAAAGGGTAAATGCGCTGCAATTGGGGCAGCAACATGACGATTTGGCCACCATGATCCCATCCGCTCATGTCCCGATTGACATTCCCGAAACAAGCGACGATCCGTCCTGTCAAACACTCCTGCTCTTGCGAAAGCCCCCACCGCCGTGGCCAATACCGAACTGGTGATCACTCCCGTCATGTCCAAGGCCGACCGGAAGGCTTTCGTGGACCTGCCCTGGCGGCTTTATGCCAACGATCCCAACTGGGTGCCGCCGCTGAAGGATGAAGTCTACAGCCTGATCACGCCCAGCAAGAACCCCTTTTTCGGCCATGCCGAGGCGCAATATTTCCTGGCGCGCCGGGGCGGCACGGTGGTCGGGCGCGTGTCGGCGCATCTGGATCATCTGGCGCTGGCCCAACCCGCCGAACAGGGCATGGGTCCGGGCACGGGCAATTTCGGGCTGTTCGAGGCGGAAGACGCGGAGGTCGGCGCGGCGCTGATCGCGGCGGCGGAGGGCTGGCTGCGGGCCAAGGGGATGACGCGGTCCCTGGGTCCGATTTCGCTGTCGATCTGGGAAGAGCCGGGACTGCTGATCGAGGGCTTCGACCATAAGCCCACGGTGATGATGGGCCATGCCAGGCCGGAATATCGGGCCATGGTCGAAGGCGCGGGCTATCGGCCGGTCAAGCAGCTCAAAACCTATGAACTGGACATCACCCATCCGTTCCCGCCGCTGATCCAGCGCGTCATCCAGTCGGGAGAGAAGAATGCGCGCATCCGCATCCGCAAGGTCGACAAGGCGAAATTCGATAGCGAGGCGGCGATCATCCTGCGCATATTGAACGACGCCTGGGGCAATAATTGGGGCTTCGTGCCGATCACCGACGCAGAGGTCGCGCATTTCGGCAAGCAGTTGAAGCCGATCGTGTTCGACGACCTGATCATGATCGCGGAGCTGGAGGGCGAGCCCGTCGCCTTCATGATGACGCTGCCCGATCTGAATGAGGCGATCGCACCCCTGAACGGTTCGCTCTTTCCCCTTGGCTGGGCGAAGCTGCTGTGGTGGCTGCGCAAGCCCCAGGTGCGGACCATGCGGGTGCCGCTGATGGGCGTGGTGCAGCGGTTGCAATCGTCGCGCCTGGCAAGCCAGTTGGCCTTCATGATGATCGAATATATCCGCCGCGCCGCCATCGCGAACTATGGCGCGACGCGGGGGGAGATCGGCTGGGTGCTGGAAGACAATCAGGGCATGAACGCCATCGCCGACGCCATAGAGAGCCGGGTGAACAAGGTCTATCAGCTATATGAGAAGCCTCTCTGAACTCCCGGCTGCGGGCGCGGAATGACTACGGCACCGCGACTTCCACTGCCCCTGCCGCGATTTTCACCGTTGCGGGGGTTTTCGCCAGCACTTCCCCGTCGATGGAGATGCGTTGCCGCGGCACCGTTTCCACACGGAAGGATTTGCCGCGAAATTCCTGCGTATGCGCATGGCGATCGCGCAGCCTGAAGAATTTGGCGTACCAGTCCCATGCGAGCCGCGCATGGCTGCGCCCGACCACGGCCTGAATCACGATCTCCCCCGTGTCCACATCGGCCTGATCGGACAGTTCGACCCCGCCATGATAGGGGCCGTTCAGAATGCGCACCTCCGTCGCCCACATGCGCCGTTCCCGCACGCCGTCGTCCAGCATCAGCCGAAAAGCGCGGAACCCGATGGAACATTTGACCGCCCAGAGCAGATAGCCGAGCCGCCCAAGATAGCGCTTCAACTGGTGGGGGACCGTCTCGCCGATCATCGGGGACAGGCCCAGCGACGCCGCGTTCACGAAATAATCCCGATCGATCATGCCCAGGTCGATCCGCCGCCGCCGGCCGCCGGCAATGGCGGCAACCGCGCCCGGCAGATCGAGGGGAGTGCCCAGCGTCCGCGCAAAGCTGTTCGCGGTGCCGAGCGGCAACAGGCCGAACACGCAGTCCTTGCCCACCAGTTCATCCACCGTTCCGGACAGCGATCCATCGCCGCCGCCGACGATCACCATCGGCGCGCCCTGCGCGACTGCCTGCCTGACCATCGCCTGCAAGCGGCCCGGATCCTTCACCGCATGGGCGGCGATCAGGCGCAGGCCCGCCTGTTCCAGCAAGGCCTTGGCTTCCTCGAACAAGGCCTCCCCCCGGCGGGAGTGGACATTGACGATCAGCACCGCTTCTCGCGGCAGGGACTTCATTTCCATGCCTTAACAACACGCAACTGCGCGCCAAGGTCCGAAACCATCGGCGGCCTTCGCTCGTTCATGGGGCATGGCCCGTATCGCCCATCTGTCCGACATGCACTTCGGCGCGCATGATCCCAGGATCGTCGCCGCCGCCGAAGCCTGGATGCAACAGAACCAGCCCGACCTGGTGGTCGTCAGCGGCGATTTCACCCAGCGCGCCCGGCGCGACCAGTTCCGGCAGGCCAGCGCCTGGATCAACCGGCTGCGCGCGGCAGGCCTGCAATTGCTGGTCGTTCCGGGCAATCATGACGTGCCGCTCCATAATCTCGCCCAACGGTTTGGGGCGCCGCTGCGCCGCTACAAACGCACGATCAGCAACGATCTCTGCCCCTTTTACGAGGATGAGGAGGTGGCGATATTGGGCCTCAACACGGCGCGGTCGCTGACGATCAAGGGCGGGCGGATCAATCATGACCAGATGCGCCTGCTGCGGGACCGGTTTGCGCGGGTGGCGGAGGGGAAGACCCGCATCCTGGTCACCCATCATCCGCTGTTCGCCATGCCGATCGGCAAGGGCGGCGAACTGAGCGAAGCCGTCGGGCGGCATGAGGACGCGGTGCGGGCGGCGGCATCGGCAGGAATCCATATCGCGCTGGCAGGCCATTTCCACCGCACCTATGCGGAGGCGGCGGAAAGGATGGTGGCCCATGCCGGCGGCGCGCTGGTGATCCAGGCGGGAACGGCCACCTCCACCCGGCTGCGCAATGCAGAGCCGCAAAGTTTCAACTGGCTGCATGTCCACCGCCATGACGAGATCGAATTGCAGGTGGTGGTGTGGGACGGTGCCAGCTTCCAGCGGGGGCACCATGTCGCTTATTTTCGGCAGGACGGGGCGTGGATCGGGCAGGATATGGTCGATCCGGATGCCCTGCCGGGGATTCGGGTGGCTGAAAGCGCGCGGGAATGAGGCGGACTGGCGGTCAGCGCCCGCCACCCGAACTTCATTCCGTCAGTTCCACCCAGGTCGGGGCATGATCGCTCGCCTTTTCGCGCCCGCGGAAATCCTTGTCCACCTGCGCGTCGATCAGGCGGTCGGCGGCGGCCGGGCTGAGCAGCAGATGATCGATCCGGAACCCCGCGTCGCGTGGCCAGGCGTTCATCTGATAGTCCCAATAGGTCCACACCCCACCGGCCGGATGGCGGGAGGCGATGGCGTCGGTCCAGCCGTCGCCCAGCAGGCGGCGATAGGCGGCGCGGCTTTCCGGCTGCATCAGCGCGTCGTCGGCCATGGCCTTGACCGAATAGACATCCTTGTCGCGGGGGATGACATTATAATCGCCCGCGAGGATGGCGGGGACTTCCTCCGCCCAGATTTCCGTGGCGCGATCGCGCAGGCGTTTCATCCAGCGCAGCTTGTAATCGAATTTCGGCCCCGGCTGAGGATTGCCGTTGGGCAGGTAGATGCTGGCGACGCGCAGCGCCTTCACATCGGCTTCGAGATAGCGGCTATGTTCGTCCTCCGGCTCGCCTGCCAGGCCGCGCTGGACCTCCACCGGGGTTTCGCCGCGCGCGAGGATGGCGACGCCGTTGAACCCCTTCTGCCCGTGCCAGATGGCGCCATAGCCGACATCCTCTATATCCTTGACCGGGAAGGTATCGTCGGATGTCTTTATTTCCTGAAGACAGGCGATGTCGGGGCGCGTTTCGTCCAGCCACTCCAGCAGGCGCGGCAGGCGCGCCTTGATCCCGTTGATGTTGAAGGTGGCGATGCGCATGGACGAAATCTCCTTGCGCGCATCCCTAAAGAGAAAAAGCCCCCGCCGACAAGGGCGGGACCGATTTTAAACCGAAAAGCTGGTGCCGCAACCGCAGCCGGCGGTGGCATTGGGGTTCGTCACCTTGAACGCCTTGCCCCCAAGATCGGAGACGAAATCGACCGCGGAGCCGCGCACCAGGTCGATGCTGACGTCATCGACCACCAGCGTCACGCCGTCGCGCTCCACCGCGATATCGTCCGTCTCCACCGCGTCGGCCAGGCCAAAGCGATATTGGAAGCCCGAACAGCCTCCCCCCTCCACCGCGAGGCGCAGGATGGCGGGCTTGCCCTGCTTGGCGGCGATGGCCGCGACGCGGGCGGCGGCAGAAGAGGTCAGATCGATATCGGTCATGATGCTTAAATAGGGTCGAGCAAAAGGCCCGGCAAGCTTTCGCGCGCCGGGCCTTTGAAAAGGGGTGTGAAAGGCGGGCTTATTCGGCCGCCTTTTCCTGGGCCTTGGTCGGGCCGCCCATGGCGATCGGCGGCCTGGTGTTCATCGCCACCAGATAATCCGGTCCAGCGACGAAGGGGACGGGGTTGATCGCCTGTCCGTCAAGACGCACTTCATAATGAAGGTGGCTGCCGGTCGAGCGGCCGGTCGAGCCCATCAGGCCGATCAACTGCCCGCGGCGCACATAGCTGTTGGAGGCGACCAGCAGCTTCGACATATGGCCGTAGCGCGTTTCCATGCCGCCGCCATGCGAAATCTGGACCAGATTGCCATAGCCGTTGGCCCAGCCCGCGCGATTGACGATGCCATCGGCGGTGGCGTAGATTTTGGTGCCCATCGGGCCGGGAATGTCGATGCCCTTGTGCATCCGGGCGCCGCCGTTGAAGGGGGCGGAGCGGACGCCGAAATTGGAGGTCAGGGAGAGTTTTTCGACCGGACGGCCGGAGGGGATGTAGTTGGCCGACTTGGCCTGACCGTCCAGCCGCTGCAGGCTGGAAAAGAGGTTGGAGAAACCGACATCGGCCGGGCCGAGCGCGCTGGTGTTGATTTCCGACGCATCGCCATAGGGATCGTCATCGTCGCTCCTGGCCTGGGCCGGTACGGCGGCGCAGAGCGCTCCTGCCATGCCCATCGCTCCAGCAATTTTAAGCGCGGAACGGAACCATCGCGCAGCGCGCGCATTCTCAAAATGAAAAACCAACATGCCGACCCCGACTATTGACCGGAGGCTTTGCGCCCCTCGGCCATCCCCACGTTAACCAAAATGCGGCTCATGCCGCCACCCGCTGTCGGCAAGAGGACATGTCCCGTCCTATTGTGCAAGCGAAGTGTAAAATTCCCGCGTTAAACCGGCTTGTCGGCGCGCCGAGTCGTTGAATGGAGGCTTCAACGCCCCTCGAAAGTGCCGTTTCACAAGGATTTGGTAATGATTGGCCGGGTCCAGGCCCAATCGCTTCGTCGCGTGGCCGAACCATGTCGTCCCGGCCGCGACATGCCGAATCTCATCCGTCATGATGCGGCGCAACATACGGGCCGACGCTTCGTCCCCTGCCCATTCGAACCGCTTTATGGTGGCGGGCGTGATATCCAGCGCCCGCGCCTCCAGCACCATCGGCACGATGGCGAGGCGGGCGAGCGCGTCATGCGCCGTCTCGCCCGCCGCCTGCCACAGGCCGTCATGGGCGGGCAGCGCGCCGTAGAAGCTGCCGAGTTGGCGCAGCCTGCGGTCGAGCAGCGCGAAATGCATGGCTTCGTCGGCGCCGACGCGCATCCATTCGTCGGTGAATGCCGGCGGAAATTCCGCGCCGAAACGGCCGATCAGGTCGAAGGCAAGGTCGATCGCGACGAATTCGATATGGGCAAGCGCGTGCAGCATCGCGATCCGCGCCCGGTCGGAGCCGATCTTACCCCGTTTCGGCATCTGGTTGGGCGGCAGGAGTTCGGGCTTTTCTGGGCGGGCCGGGCGATCCGGCATGGCGGCGTCGAACCGATGCGCCAGCCGCCCCAACCGCCAGTTCCGCGCCACCGCCCGCGCCGCCATCAGCTTGGGCACGGGATCGGGCGTCAGCAACACATGGGCGCAGGCCGCGCCCACGCCTTCCAGGGAATCGGGCAGGGTCAAAGCGCCTTCGCGGCCTCCAGCACCTCGGCGGCGTGGCCCTTGACCTTCACCTTGGGCCAGACGCGCAGGATTTTGCCGTCGGCGCCGACCAGGAAGGTCGCCCGCTCTATGCCCATATATTTGCGGCCGTAGAGCGATTTTTCGACCCATGTGCCGAAAGCTTCGCACATGGCGCCCGGTTCGTCGGAGGCGAGCGTGACGGTCAGGCCATATTTGTCGGCGAATTTTTTGAGCTTGGCGGGCTTGTCCTTCGATATGCCGACCACCGGTACGCCCAATGCCGCGAAATCGGCGGCGAGCGCGGTGAAATCCCTGGCTTCGTTGGTGCAGCCGGGCGTGTCCGCCTTGGGATAGAAATAGACGGCCAGCGGCTTGCCCCGGTAGCGCGCCAGGGTGAAATCGGCCCCGTCCGCATCCTTCAGGCCCACATCCGGCACGGCATCGCCCACGTCCAGCATCGTCATTCCTCCTTGAAGGGCGCGGCCAGCGCCGCCCATGCGTCACCGACGCTTTGCCGGGCCTGCGCGTAGCTTTCAAGCAGGGCGTCCCAGCTTTCGACGCCGCAGGCGCGCGCGACCAGAGGCCGGGTGGCTTCGGGCGGCTCGGTCGATTTGGGCGAAACCAGGCGGGAAACGACGAGAAAGCGGGTGATGAGGTCGTGCGCGGCGATCAGTTCGCCCGGCAGATGGCCCGCCGCGACCAATTGTTCCAGCGCGGCGCGCAGGTCCGGGTCGAAGGCCATATTGTGGCGGAACTGGGTGATGTGGATCAGAAACTCCAGGTCGACCAGACCGCCGGGCACCAGCTTCACGTCGAGATCGCTCGCAGGCGGCTTATGTTTGGCGATGTCGCCGCGCATCTTCACCGCATGGCGC
The DNA here is from genome assembly GCF_026427355.1 of Sphingobium sp. JS3065. Classification (NCBI taxonomy): domain Bacteria; kingdom Pseudomonadati; phylum Pseudomonadota; class Alphaproteobacteria; order Sphingomonadales; family Sphingobiaceae; genus Sphingobium; species Sphingobium sp. JS3065. The sequence goes on along the minus strand of NZ_CP102664.1, from coordinate 111,683 downwards.
GCCAGATCGTCGAAATCGCGGGGACGCTCCAGCGTTTCGGTCAGGATCGCGTTGAGGGCGGCGCGTGCCGCGTCGGAGCCGAAGACCGGGCGGGCGCGGGTCAGCGCCAGATGCTCCCAGGTCCAGGCCTCCTCCCGCTGATAGCGGGCGAAGCTGTCCAGGCTGACGGCCAGCAGGCCCTGCGCGCCCGATGGGCGAAGGCGCGTGTCGACTTCATAGAGCGGCCCCGCCGCCGTGTGCACCGACAGGGCGTTGGTGATGCGCTGGCCCAGCCGGTTGAAATATTGCGTCGCACCCAGCGGCCTGGCGCCGTCGGACTCGGTTTCGAAACTGCCGGTGAAAAGATAGACCAGATCGAGGTCGGACGCATGGGTCAGCACCCCGCCGCCCAGCCTGCCCAGCGCCAGGATCACCATTTCCCCGCCGGGCACTTTCCCGTGGGCGCGCTCGAACTCCGCGACGGTGGCGGCGCCCAGCGCCTCTATGGCGGCTTCGGCCACGCGGGAATAGCCCCGGCCCGCCTCCAGCGGATCGCCGCCCCGGATGATCTGCGCGCCCAGCGCGAAGCGGCGGTCGTTCACCCGCTGGCGCACCCGGTCGAGCAGGGCCTGATAATCCTCACCCTCCTCCAGCCGGGCGAATTGTTCCGCCAATAGCGCGACAGGGGGCGGCGGATCGAAGGCGGAGGTGTCGATCAGGCCGTCCAGCAGTTCCGCCCGCCGTCCCAGCGCATCGGCCAGTGTCGGCGCATGGCTCAGGAATTCCGACAGCATTTCCACAAGGCCGGGACGGGCGGTAAGCAGCTTGAAAAAGTTGATCGCGCTGGGCAACCGCCCGATCAGGTCGTCCAGCCGGTTGAGCGCCCGAGCCGGATCGGGCGCGGCGGCCAGCGTGCGCATCAGGCCCGGCAGCAATTGCTCCAGCGCCTCCCGCGAAGGGCCGCTGCGCAGCGCCCGGATCGTGCCGGAACGCCAGCGGGCGATGCGCGCCAGCGGCGTTTCCGGATCGGCAAAGCCCAGGCCGGAAAGCTGCGCCTTCAACCGGTCCTCATCATGCGCCAGCGATTCATCGGCCCTCGCCGGGGTCAGCCGGTCATAATTGCCGCCGACCCACTGCACCTGCGGGCGCAGCAGGTCCAGCAGCGCTTCGCCGTCCGCCAACCCGTGCAGCCGGGCGACATTGTCCATCGCCTCCGCCGTCTTTGGCAATTCATGGGTCTGGCGGTCCTCGACCATCTGCAGGCGATGTTCGACCGTGCGGAACAGGACATAGGCCTCGTCCAGCTTCGCCGCGACGTCCGGTTCGAACACCCCCGCCGCCGCGAGCGCTTGCAGCGCCTCCCGCGTATTGCCGGATCGCAGCGAAGGATCGCGCCCGCCATGGATGAGCTGATGCACCTGCGCGAAAAATTCGACCTCTCTTATGCCGCCGCGCCCGCGCTTCAGGTCATAGCCCGGCCCGAAGGCCTGTCCCTGCGAATAATGATCGCGGATGCGGCGCGAAATGTCGGTGATCGCGTCGATCGCGCCGAAATCCAGGCTCCGCCGCCAGACGAACGGCCGGATCGCGTGCATGAAATAATCGCCCAGCGCGATGTCGCCCGCCGCCGGACGCGCCCGGATGAACGCTGCCTGCTCCCAGCCGAGGGCCATCGATTCATAATAGCCGATCGCCGCTTCCACCGGCAGGGCGATGGGGGTCGCCTCCGGGGAAGGCCGCAGGCGCAGGTCCACGCGGAACACATAGCCGTCGCCGTCCCGCGCATTCAGCAATTCGCTGACCCGCCGCCCGATCCTGACCGCCGCGTCGGCCGGATCTTCCCGTTCGCCATGGGGCAGCGTTTTGGGATCGTAGAGCAGGATCGGGTCGATATCGGAGGAATAATTCAGTTCCCGGCTGCCATGCTTGCCAAGCGCGAGGACGACGAAACCCCGGTTTTCCGCGTCGGGATAGCGCTCCGCCATGGCGGCGGCCAACGCCTCCTCCAGCGCCTGGTCGGCAAAGTCCGACAGGGTGCGCGTCACCCGGTCCAATCCCCATGCGCCCGCCAGGTCCGCCGCCGCCGTCACCAGCGCGACCGCGCCGCGCCTGCGCCTCAAGGAGCGGGCGATGCCGTCGTCAGGCCCGGCGACTTGCTGCGCGGCGACCCAGGCGGCTTCGAAATCCCCCTTTTCCAGCAGGGCGGCGACATCGGGGAAACGATCCATCTGCCGTGCCAGAAATGGCGAATGCGCCCGCATCCTTGCCGCAGCCGCAGAACCGTCCGTCACCTCAATTCTCCCATAATGGAGCCGATATCGTGCGGGTTTGCGATGAATGCCAGAAACTTTTCCGCGTCCCGACAGTTAATTGGACATGGAAATGCAACGCAAACCCTTTGGCCGATCGGCCCGGATCCAGGATGGCGCGATCCGCCGCGTCCTGGATATCGGCGTGCCGCAGCCCCATGAGGGCATCGGCAATGCGCTGCGTTCCACCTTCCGCGCCGGACGGGATTCGGTGCCGGAGGATATGCTGGATTTGCTGGCGAAGCTGGATCGGCATTAGGTTTTTGAGGTAATTTGATCCTCCTTGCGCGAGGCGTGGGGAGGGGAACCATGCGAAGGCTGGTTGAGGGGAAGGGGCACGACCTGCGTATTTTCCCGTCCACCACCGCTTTCAGCGGCGGTCCCCCTCCCCATCTTTGATGGGGAGGATTTTTAGGGAGGTAGAATTGCGCTTCACAGCGGATTAATTCACGCCCCCTTGAACGTGTCGCATTGGGCGGGATCGCCGCTGTCCAGCCCCTTGCGCAGCCAGATCATCCGCTGTTCGCTGGAGCCGTGGGTGAAGCTTTCCGGCACGGGCCGCCGCCCGGCCGCCTTTTGCAGCGTGTCGTCGCCGATCGCCTGCGCGGCCTTCATTCCTTCTTCCAGATCGCCCGGCTCCATCAGGCCCGTGCGCTTGGCCCACACGCCCGCATAGCAATCCGCCTGCAATTCGACGCGGACTTGCAGGGCATTGCCCTGTTCCTCGCTGACGGTGCGCTGGCGCTGGTTCACCTGACCCAAAGTGCCTTCCAGATCCTGCACATGATGGCCCACCTCATGCGCGATCACATAGGCATTGGCAAAGTCGCCCGGCGCGCCGAAGCGCTGCTGCAGTTCGGTGAAGAAATCCGTGTCGAGATAGACCTTCCGGTCATTGGGGCAGTAGAACGGCCCCATCGCGCTCTGCGCCGCGCCGCAGCCCGACGAGCCGCTCTGCGAATAGAAGGACAGGACCGTCGGCTGATATTGCCGGCCCGCCTCCTGAAAGGCCTGCCCCCAGACGCGCTCGGTCGACCCCAGCACCTTCAGCGACCAGTGCTGGATGTCGGTCAGCTTCGCCGCGTCGCGACTCACCTCCCCGCCCTGGGGCATCTGGCCGCCGCCGCCGCTCATCAGGCTCAGGGGATTGACGCCCATCACCGCCAGGACGATCAGCACCACGACGATCCCGCCGCAACCGAAACGACTGCCGATCAGCGGCAGCAACAGGCCCAGACCACCGCCGAGTCCGCCGCCCAGGCCACCGCCCCGGCCGTCCTGAACCTCGAAATTCGTGCTTTCCCGTTCGTCGTCGAGCCGCATTTCGTTCCTCTCTTTCCCTGCCTTGCCTAATCCATTCGGCTGCCTGTGGGAACGGTTCCCGATGAACAGATTGTAACGCCACATTCAGTTGGAATGCCGCGGGAGAACTCTATATTGCACTGCGACATGGCCGATACCGAACCCCAGCCGCGCCACCGCGCCAACATGCCGCTGCCCCTCCCCCGCGAAGTCGCGCTGTTGCTGCAGGGCGGCGGCGCGCTGGGTTCCTTCCAGGCGGGGGTCTATCAGCGACTCGATGAGTTGGGGGTCGACATAAGCTGGGTCGCGGGGATTTCGATCGGTGCGGTCAATGCCGCCATCATCGCGGGCAATCCCCCGCACAAGCGCCTTGCCCGGCTGAAGAAATTCTGGCTGACCGTGTCGGGCGGCATGCCCAATGTCGTGCTGCCCGAAATCGACCATATCCGCGAAGCCGCCCATCTGATGGCGGCGGGCACGGTCGCGACCTTCGGCGTGCCGGGCATGTTCCGCCCGCGCTTGTGGCCCGCGCCGCTGATGCCCGAAGGGACGCCGGGCGCGATCAGCTTCTACGACAGCGCACCGTTGAAGGAGACGCTGGACGCCTGCATCGACTGGAATCTGCTGAACGACGGGCCGGTGCGGCTGTCGGTGGGCGCGGTGGACGTGGAAAGCGGCAATTTCGCCTATTGGGACACGCGCGGCCCCGGCGGCAACACCCGGATCGACGCGCGGCATATCATGGCGTCGGGCGCCCTGCCCCCCGGCCTGCCGCCTGTGGAGATTGACGGGCGCTGGTATTGGGACGGGGGCATCGTGTCCAACACCCCGCTCGCCCATGTGCTGGACCATCAAAGCGAGGATATGCTGGTGTTCCAGGTCGACCTCTTCCCCGCCGAAGGGCCGATGCCCCGGCAGATGACCGACGTCTATTCCCGCACCAAGGACATTCAATATTCCAGCCGCACCCGCCAGGTGACGGACCAGTATCTGCGGCTGCGCAAGGAGCATAAGGCGATCCGCGCCCTGTTGGACAAGCTGCCCCCCGAATTGCAGGACGATGCCGATGCGCAAAGGCTGCGCCAGTTTCTGGACATGGGGTCTGTCAATATCGTTCACCTGATCTACCGCAGCCGCGCCTGGGAAAGCGGGGCGCGCGACTTCGAATTTTCCCGCTCCACCATGCTGGACCATTGGTCGCAGGGCCGCGATGCGGTGGAGGAAGTGATGCACAAGGGCGACCTGATCGCCCGCAACATCGTCAACGGCAAAAGCTCCACCTTCGACCTCGACGCACCCGACCATCTCAAGGAGAAGCAGGCATGAGCAAGACCCTCTCTGGCAAGACCGCGCTCATCACCGGGTCGACCTCCGGCATCGGCCTTGCCTATGCCAAGGCGCTGGCCGGGGAAGGCGCGAATGTCGTGATCAACGGCTTTGGCGACGCGGACGCGATCGAGAAGGAGCGGGCCGGGCTGGAGGCGCTGAGCGGGGCGAAGGCGCTTTATAGCGGGCATGACCTGACCAAGACCGACCAGATCGAGGCGATGATGCGGGAAGCCGCCGATGCGTTCGCCGGCGTCGACATCCTCATCAACAATGCCGGGATGCAGCATGTCGCCCCGGTCGAGGAATTTCCGGTCGACAAATGGAACCTCATCATCGCGCTGAACCTCAATAGCGCCTTCCACACATCCCGCCTCGCCATTCCTTATATGAAGGAGAAGAAGTGGGGGCGGATCATCCAGACGGCTTCGGCGCATTCGCTGACCGCCTCCCCGTTCAAGAGCGCCTATGTGACGGCGAAGCACGGGCTGGCGGGCCTTACCAAGACGCTGGCGCTGGAGCTGGCGACCTTCGGTGTGACGGCGAACTGCATTTCGCCGGGCTATGTCTGGACGCCGCTGGTGGAGAACCAGATTCCCGACACGATGAAGGCGCGCGGCATGACGCGGGAGCAGGTGATGAACGACGTGCTGCTCGCGGGGCAGCCGACCAAGCAGTTCGTGACGGTGGAGCAGGTAGCGTCGATGGCGCTTTATCTATGCAGCGATGCCGCCGCCAACATCACTGGCGCGAACATGAGCATCGACGGGGGCTGGACGGCGCAATAGCCGCTTCGCGACCGGGCCGGTCCTTAACATGGGTTGTGGCATATAAGGAACAGTAGAAGGATTTGTTTTTATTGAGGAAACCTGACGCAAGCCGCGCAGGTTATGCCCTTCGACAAGCCAATAGGCAAAACTGGAAAGGGACTCCCTCATGAAGAAATATCTTTTCGCGGCCGCACTTGTTGCGGCCCTGCCTTCCGTCGCATCGGCGCAGGACGATACGGCGCCTGACGGCACCAAAGCGTTCGGGGTCGAACCTTATGTCGGCATTCTGGGCGGCTATCATACGTTCGACCGCGGCACCGAATTCGGCAGCGTGCCCGGCGAAACCATCATGAACGGCGCCATCATCAGCGGCGTCGCGGGTGTCAACGTGCCGCTCGGCCCTGTCTTCGTCGGTGTCGAGGGCAACGCGACCAAGGGCTTTAGCGACATCGACTGGGAATATGGCGTCAAGGGCCGCTTCGGCGCGCGTGCCGGGGAAAGCGGCATGCTCTTCGCCTCCGCCGGTTATCAGTGGGTCAACGGCAAGGGCGCCTGGCCCGACCGCAAGGACTGGATGTACGGCCTGGGCGTCGAGGTAGGCCCGAAGGACATCGGCCTGGGCGGCATCACCGGCAATAGCGGCATCCGCCTGCGCTTCCAGACCGAAACCTATGATTTCGACAGCTTCCGGCCGACGGCTGGCGTGATCTTCCACTTCTGATCCCCACCCATGGCATCGGCAGGGCGCCCGTCAGCGATGGCGGGCGCTTTGCTTTTCCCCAAAGCCTCTTAAAAGTGGGGAGAAATCCGCCTATGATCCCTGCTTCCATCAGGGAGATCCATCGAATGCGTCATGCGTTGACGGCCATCATGGCTGCCGCCAGCCTTACGTCCATCGCCGATGCGCAGACCAATCATGCGCAGACCGATGCGGCAACGCCCGTCGCCGCCGCCCCGCCGGCCAACGTCATCGCGACGACCATCGCCAATGACATGGAGGGGTTGATGGCGCTCTACCGCGACCTGCATGCCAATCCCGAACTGTCGGAGCAGGAAAGCTCCACCGCCGCGAAACTCGCCCGCCGCCTGAAAGCCATGAAGTTCGACGTCACTGAGAAGGTCGGCGGCACAGGGGTCGTCGCGGTGTTGAAGAACGGGTCCGGCCCGGTGCTGCTGATCCGCGCCGACATGGACGGCCTGCCCGTCACAGAACAGACCGGACTGGAATTCGCCTCCAGGGTCAGGGCGAAGACCCCCGACGGCGCCGAGACCGGCGTCATGCACGCCTGCGGCCATGACACCCATATGACCGCCTTCATCGAAACGGCGCGGCTGCTTTCGTCGATGAAGGACAGATGGAAGGGCACGCTGGTCATGATCCTGCAGCCCGCCGAGGAAGTGGGGCGCGGCGCGCGGCTGATGCTGGAGGACGGGCTTTATACCCGCTTCCCGCGCCCGACCCACGCCATCGCTTTCCACGACGCGGCCAATCTGGAGGCGGGGAAGATCGGCTATACGCCCGGCTTCGCGCTCGCCAATGTGGACAGCGTCGACCTGCTGGTGCGGGGCACGGGCGGCCATGGCGCCTATCCGCAGACGACCCGCGACCCGATCGTGCTGGGGGCGCGGATCGTGACGGCGCTGCAGACGCTGGTCAGCCGGGAACAGGATCCGTTCGATCCCGCCGTGGTGACGGTGGGCAGCTTCATGGGCGGGACCAAGCATAATGTGATCCCCGACGATGCGAAGCTGCTGCTGACCGTGCGCAGCTATTCGGACGAAACGCGGGAAAGGCTGATCCGGGGCATAGAGCGCATCGCCAGGGGCGAAGCCATGGCCGCCGGGATTGCCGAAGACAGAATGCCGGTGGTTTCGGTGAAGGACGAATTCACGCCCTCCACCTACAATCCGCCCGCCTTCGCCAACCGGATGGCGGATGTGCTGAAGGCGCATTTCCCCGTCGGCACGGTCGGCGAAACCAAGCCATCCATGGCGGGCGAGGATTTTGGCCGCTATTATCGGGCGGACAAGAATATCGAGAGCTTCATCTTCTGGGTGGGCGGCGTGCCTGCGGAGCAGATGGCGAAGGCGGCGAAGGGCGAGATCAGCCTGCCGTCGCTGCATAGTCCCTTTTGGGCGCCTGAGGCCGACAAGGTCATCGCCACGGCGAGCGAAGCCATGACGGTGCTGGCGATGAACATATTGAAGCGGGATTGAGGGGAGGCAGGGATTCGGAACGGGGGAAAGGGGTGGAAGGCGGACGTTCAATTTCCGTTCGCCCTTCGACTTCGCTCAGGGCGAACGGAAATCTAACGTCAGCAACTGGCCAATAACCGACACGGCGATCCGAACCGATCAAGCGGGCCGGTGCCCCTTGCGCCATTTGGCGAACAAATGCCGCGCCAGCATGGCGGGCGGCATTCGCAGCCAGTGCGAGCGTAGGTAAAAGGCGAAGCGGAGCAGCTTGCGCCGTTCCCTGCCCCATCCGTCCCGCGCCAGCAGCCGGGCGGCGACGACCCGGTCCCATGCCGTCAAGCGCGCACCCGCGCCGTAAAGCGCCGCCGCCAGCCGCCTTGCCTGCCGCACATGGGGACCAAGGCCATGCCGCGCAGCCCGATCATCCAGCGCGGCGGCATCCACCCCGTCGAGCAGGCAATATATGTCCCACAGATTGCGCAGCCCGCCCGCCAGGTCGCCGTCCGCCAGCAAATGCGCCGCCGCATGACAAATTCTGTCCTCCGGGGAGAGCATATATAACTCATTGGTGATGGGAACCGCGTCCGCGATCATCGCCGCCGCGTCGGGCCTCTGCCGCGCCGTCAGGGGCAGGACGGTATGATGCACGTCGATCATCCGGTCCCGCCCGGCATGGATCATCGGCGGCAGTTCATGCATCCATTGCCGGTAATAGGCATCGTCATAGGGGTCTTCCTTCACCCACTCCCAACCTGCGCGAAGCAGGGCATGTTCGACCTGCTCCATCGCCTCGCGGGGCACCAATATGTCGAGATCCCCGATGAAGCGCCCCTGCCCGGCCCGCAATCCCGCCGCCGCATAGGCCGTGCCCTTGAGCAATATGACCGGCACAGCCAGGCCCGCCAGCGCTTCGGCGGCGCGATCCGCTTCCCACAGCGCCTGCCGCGCTTCCCGTTCCGCGTCCAGCCGCGCATCGTTCAGGATCGGGCGCACCGCGCGGGGCATTGGCCTTTCCCTGATCCGCAGGGCGAGCGTGCCGATCAACCGCTCCGCCCGCGCCATGGCGATCAGGCTGTTCCAGCCGCGCTTGTCCAGCGCCGCCACGCTATAAGGATCGCGAAGGGCCTGCACGAGCAGCCGGGCGTTCATGCCAGTTCCTTCCATAACCGCTCGACCAGGGCGATGGCTGCGTCCCCCGATGGGAAATCGATGGCCCGCGCCGGTATATTCCGGACGAAGCGGGTCAGGGCGGCAAAGCCCGGTTCCCCCAGGGCGACATAGTTGGTCGACGCCTGGGTCAGCCGCATGAAGACCTCTCCCTGCCCCACGGGCCGGACATCCGCCTCATGGCCAAAACGCGGGAATAGCAGCAGCGCGGGCATGGCCCCCTCCCCCATGCGCCCGATCGCGTCGCCGTTCGGAACGAGGTGGCGGATGTCCCCCTTGGCCGTCCCGGCGAGCAGCGGTCCCATGCGCGACGGCGGCGCCTCCGCCGCCAGCACGTCGATGGCGCCATTCTTCAGCGAAACCAGGCGCGGAAAGGGGAAGACCGCACCCGTCTCCAGGTCCAGCAGCGCGAATTCGTCGCCCATCAGCCGCCATCCCCGCTCACCCAGTTGCGCGGCCAGGGTCGACTTGCCGGAACCGGACTCGCCCGTCATCACCAGCGCCCGCCCGTCCTTCTCCACGCTGGAGGCATGCAGCAGCAGATGCCGACGCCAGCCGAGCGCCATTTGCAGGTTCATGCCCATTTCCGCCGCCAGCAGGCCGTGGGAGAGGCTCATCGGCGCGGCGTCGGCCAGCCCATGGTCGCCTGTGATGAAGATGGAGGGGCGCAGCCAGCGCCGCAAAAGCCCCGCCGGCTCCAGCCGCACGGTGAAATCCGCAACCTCGCCCGAAGGCCTGGGATAATCGGCATAAAGCACGTTCAGCGCCTCGACCGGCCGGCGCCAGGCCGATCCGATGCGGAAGGTCGCCGGACCGATCTTCAAGGACAGGACATGGTTCACGTCAGGCGGACCAGTCCCAAAGCCGTCAACTCGGCAAGATGCGCCTCGACCAGCGGCACCGCATCCTCTGCCGCGCCCAGATCGTAGAGCCGGGCCAGTTCGCCATGAACCTCCTCCGCCGTCAGCGCCGCGCCGTCGTCCAGCGCCGCCAATATCTCCGGCACCGGGCTGATCACCATATGGGTCTGCCCCGAAGGACGGTGATAGAGCAGCACCATATCGTCCAACTCGCAGGATGCGACGGCGTCCGGGCTGTCCTGGCAATAGCGGCGTGGCATGATCGCGAAACGGGCCTTCGGATGGGAATGTCGCACCATCCTTAGGGCCAAGGAGTAGCCAAGTGCCTAACGCGGCATTTGCAGCGATGCGTAGCAGGTGAAGCCGCTGGTGCCCGACTGGAGGCGGCGGATATAGTTCAGATAGGCCTGATTCTGTTCATAACCGGTGCCCGGCAACCGGCCGCCGCGCATGGCCTGGCGCACCTGATCGCCGGTAAAGCCTTGACCCGCGCCGGGAAAGGCGCCCTTCGTGCCCGCCTGCACCACCTGGCCGTTCGCGGCGATATAATTGCCCGAACGGCCCTGATCGGGAACCGGGATCGTGCAGTTGAGGACCGAAGCCGCCGTGTTCGCCAGCGCCGGGCGAATCGAAACGATGGCCGATGCCGCCATCGCCCCGCCCATCAGCAACTGACGGCGCGAGGGCACGGCAAGGTCCGGGCCATCGTCCCGCGACTCGGCGCTGTTCCCAGGGGGCAGTGGCTCGCTCATGTCATCCTGATCCGCTATCGCGCTTGCCAAATTGTAAAAATTGCAGGCTATTGCGACGGTCCTTGCCGCAAAATGCATCAAATTTCCAGCATGGTAACCATGAATCGCCTGACCGCTTCCCAGATCACCGCCTCCCTCGCCGTCCTGCTGCTGGCCGCCGGGGGTGCGCTGATGATCGGTGCGGAGCCGATCGCCATCATCCTGCCGGTACTGGCGGGTCTGGCGGTGCTGGTGATCGCGGCGGGAGGCGGCCAGGAACGGGCGGACGAATCGCCCGCGGCGCCCACGGAAATCGCCGACATCATGGCCCATCCCGGCGCCCGCAACCTGCTGGAGGGCATTTCCGATCCGCTGATGCTGATCGAGCGGGGCCGGATCATCTCCGCCAACCGGGCCGCGCAGCGCCTGCTGGGCGCGCATATAGAGGGGGAGGACGCCCGCATCGCCATCCGCCATCCCGCCGCGGCCGAGCGGCTCGCCAGCCTGGCGCCGATGGCCGAACCGATGATGATCGAACTGGTGGGCCTGGGCACCCGCGACCAGCGCTGGCAGATGCGGATCGCGCCGGTGGGTGAGGATGGCCAGGTGCGGCGGCTGGTCCATCTGGCCGACCATAGCGGCGCCCATGCGGCGGAAAAGATGCGGGTCGATTTCGTCGCCAACGCCAGCCATGAGCTGCGCACGCCGCTGGCCGGGATATTGGGCTTCATCGAGACGTTGGCCGATCCCGATCTGGGCAAGGACGACGAAACGCGGCAGCGCTTCCTGAAGATCATGGATGGCGAGGCGCGGCGGATGCAGCGGCTGATCGACGATCTCATCTCCCTTTCCCGCATAGAGGCGGAGAAATATCGCGCGCCCGACAGCGCGGTCGACCTGTCGGGGCTGGTGGCCGAGGTGGTCGGCGTGTTCCGTACCAGCCATGGCGAGCGGGGCCGGGATGTGGAGATGGACATCGCGCCGGACCTGCCCGATGTGCAGGGCGACCGGGCGCAATTGTCGCAGTTGCTGCACAATCTGATCGGCAATTCGATCAAATATGGCCGGGCGGGCACGCCGATCCGCGTGATCTTGAACGAGGGGCCGAGCGGCATGACGCGGCTCAGCGTCGCGGATGAAGGGGAAGGCATCGGCCCCGACCATCTGCCGCGCCTGACGGAGCGCTTCTACCGCGTCGATTCGGGGCGCAGCCGCGCCGTGGGCGGCACGGGACTGGGCCTGGCCATCGTCAAGCATATCGTCGAACGGCATCGCGGCCGGCTGGACATCGCCAGCGTGCCGGGCAAGGGCACCACAATCTCCATCCTGCTGCCCCGCGTCGCCGGCGAGGAAAAAGCGGCGATGACAAGCGCTTGAACAAAAAAAGACGGCGACAGGCCGGGGTTCCGGCGGCACTGTCATAAAAGTGCAATCAGACTGTCACAAAGGCGCGATGTAGCGAGGTTACGGCGCAGACCCAGAGGGGGACAGCGACGGCGAATCGCGGCCCTTTGTCCAAGGAGATTTCCCGTGAAGCATATCGCCCTGTTTGCCGCGACCGCCGCGGCCGCACTTTCTCTCGCTGGCTGCGGCCAGCAGTCCGGCGGCGCGGCCGGCGGCACCCGCGATCAGATACGCGCGGTCGGCTCCTCGACCGTCTATCCCTTCGCCACGGCGATTGCCGAGATGTTCATTCAGGGCAATCCCGGCATGAAGTCCCCGATCGTCGAATCGACCGGCACCGGCGGCGGCATGAAATTGTTCTGCGCGGGCGTCGGCGCCCAGCATCCGGACATCGAAAACGCCTCCCGCCGGATGAAGAAGTCGGAATTTGAGGATTGCCAGAAGAATGGCGTCAAGGACATCATCGAAATCCAGATCGGCGTCGACGGCCTGGCCTTTGCCGAGGCGAAGAACGGCCCCGGCCTGAAGCTGACGCCGAAGATCGTCTATGAGGCGCTGGCCGCCAACCCCTATGGCAAGGGTCCGAACAAGGCGCAGACGTGGAAGGATGTCGACCCCAGCCTGCCCGCCACCGCCATCTCGGTCTTTGGCCCGCCGTCGACCAGCGGCACCCGCGATTCGCTGGCCGAACTGATCCTGACCAAGGGTTGCGAAACCGATCCGGCGATGAAGGCGCTGAAGGAAAAGGACGAAAAGGAATTCAAGACCACCTGCACCCGCATCCGCGAGGACGGCAAATATGTGGACTCCGGCGAAAACGACAATCTGATCGTCCAGAAGCTGGGCGCCAACCCCAATGCGCTCGGCGTGTTCGGCTACAGCTTCCTGGAGGAAAACAAGGATAGTCTGAAGGATGTCACGATCAACGGCGTCGAGGCGACCTATGAAACCGTGTCGACCGGCACCTATCCGGGCGCCCGCCCCCTCTATATCTACGTCAAGAAGGCGCATATGACCGCCATCCCCGGTCTTCAGGCCTATCTCAACAGCTTCGCCGCCAATTGGGATCCCAACGGCGCGCTGACCAAGCGGGGCATGGTCGCGGCGCCGGAAGATGTCCGCAAGGCGAATGCCGAAACGGTGAAATCGCTGGCGGTCCTCGACGGCTCCAAGCTGCAATAAGACGGGGCATATGACAGGTTTTGCAATCCTCCTGCTGCTGGCCGGCCTGGGCGCTATCGCCTGGGTCAGCGCCCGCGCCCGCGCGCTGCGCCTGCAAAGCGTGGCCCGGGCGTCGGGCCGCCGCGATGCCGTGCACAGCCTGCCGGGCTATCATGGCTGGTATGTCGCGCTCTGGACGCTGGTGCCCGCAGGCATCTTCCTGGCGGTCTGGGCGAATGTCGCGCCCGGCCTGATCACGGAATCGGTGCTGAGCAGCCCGGCGGCGCAAAGCCTGCCCGCCGACGATTTCTCCCGCTCCTCCATTCTGGGCGAGGCGCGGGCGATTGCCACGGGCGCGCAGGCAGGGGCGTTCAACCCGCTCTCGCAGAGCCTGGTCGAACCCTATAAGGACGCCATCGGCAAATATGGCATGGCTGGGGCGGCGCTCGCGATCGTGTTGGCCTTTGCCGGGGGGGCATACGCCTTCACCCGCGTACGCCCCGATTTCCGGGCGCGCACGCGGGTCGAGCGGCTTGTCATGGCGAGCTTGCTGATCGCATCGCTGCTGGCGATCGTCACGACGCTGGGCATCGTCGCATCGCTGCTGTGGGAAAGCTTCCGTTTCTTCTCCATGGTCAACCCCGTCGATTTCCTGTTCGGCGCCAAGTGGAGCCCGCAATCGGCGGCGCTGGGCTACGGCAATGACGATGCCTTTGGAGCCGTGCCGCTGTTCTGGGGCACGATCTTCATCGGCGCGATCATCGCCATGGCGGTGGCGATCCCGCTCGGCCTGATGAGCGCCATCTACCTCACCCAATATGCCAGCCTGACCGTCCGCAAATGGATGAAGCCGACGCTGGAGATGCTCGCGGGCGTTCCGACGGTGGTCTATGGCTATTTCGCGGCACTCACCATCGCCCCGGCGCTCCGCGATTTCGCGGTGATGATCGGCATTCACGGCGCCTCTTCGGAAAGCGCGCTGGCCGCAGGGCTGGTGATGGGCGTGATGATCATTCCCTTCGTCTCCTCCATGGCCGACGACAGCATCGCCGCCGTACCGCAGTCGATGCGCGACGGCAGCCTGGCCATGGGCGCCACCACCAGCGAGACGATCCGCCGCGTGCTGATCCCCGCCGCGCTGCCCGGCGTGGTCGGCGGCGTGCTGCTGGCCGTCAGCCGCGCCATCGGCGAGACGATGATCGTGGTGATGGCGGCGGGTCTGGCCGCCAACCTCACCCTGAACCCCTTTGCCAGCGTGACGACGGTGACGACGCAGATCGTCCAGTTGCTGACCGGCGACCAGGAATTCGACAGCGCCAAGACGCTGGCGGCCTTCGCTTTGGGCCTGGTGCTGTTCATCGTGACGCTGTTGCTCAACATCGTGGCCCTGCGGGTCGTGAAGAAATATCGCGAGGCTTACGAATGAGTGCCACTCGCAACCCCACCGACTGGAAGTCGGACGCGATGCGCAAGCGGATCGCCCGGCGCTATGCCGCCGAGCGCCGCTTCAAGGCCGCAGGGCTGTTCGCCGTGCTGCTGTCCGCCGCTTTCCTCGCCTTCCTGCTGTTCACCATGATGGGCAACGGCCTGCGCGGCTTCACCCGGACCGAAATCGCGGTGACGGTGGATTTTCCCGCCTCCCCGCTGCTGCTGGACCCCAATGCGATCACCGATCAGGCGCTCGCCAACGCCAACCTGCCGATGGTGACGGGCGAGGTCGTGAAGAAGGCGCTGGGCGCGGATGCGGAGGAATGGGTGTCGCCCACCGCCTGGGCCGCGCTGCGCGATGCGATCAAGGCCGACCCCAGGATCCTCTCGCAGACGGTGACGATCCAGCTACCGGCCGCGACCGCCGTCGACCTCGCCGCCAAGAGCGAGGGGTCGCCGGAAGCCGAAGCGGCGGTGGATCGGCTCAACAAGGCGAAGCTGCTGACGACCGGCATCAATTGGGCCTTTCTGAGCGCCAGCGACGGCACCGATCCGACGCAGGTCGGCATCTGGGGCGCGTTCAAGGGATCGCTGCTGACCATGCTGGTGACTCTGGCGCTGAGCTTTCCGGTGGGCGTGGCGACGGCGGTTTACCTGGAGGAATATGCGCGCAAGAACTGGATGACCGACATCATCGAAGTGTCGATCAACAATCTGGCCGCCGTTCCCTCCATCATCTTCGGCCTGCTGGGGCTGTCGATCTTCCTCAATTTCCTGGCGCTGCCGCGCTCGGCCGCTCTGGTCGGCGGCATGACGCTGGCGCTGATGACCATGCCGGTCATCGTCATCGCGGGGCGCAACGCCATCAAGTCGGTGCCGCCCAGCATCCGCGACGCCGCGCTGGGCATCGGGGCAAGCCCTGTGCAGGTGGTGTTCCACCATGTGCTGCCGCTCGCCCTGCCCGGCATATTGACCGGCACCATCATCGGCATGGCCCGCGCCCTGGGCGAGACCGCGCCGCTGCTGATGATCGGCATGCGCGCCTTCATCGCCACGCCGCCGGGCGGGGTCACCGATCCGGCGACCGTGCTGCCGGTGCAGATCTTCCTCTGGTCCGACGAAGTCTCCAAGGGCTTCGTCGAAAAGACCTCCGCCGCCATCATCGTGCTGCTGGTGTTCCTGCTCGCGATGAACGGCCTCGCCATCTACCTGCGCAACAAGTTCGAAAGGCGGTGGTGACCGCGATGACAGCCATGATCCATGAACAGCAAAGCATGACGCCCGCCGTCGAAACCAAGATGACGGCGCGTGACGTCAAGGTCTTCTACGGCGAGAAACAGGCGATCAAGGGCGTGTCGATCGATGTCGACATGGACAATGTCACCGCCTTCATCGGCCCGTCGGGCTGCGGCAAGTCGACCTTCCTGCGGACGCTGAACCGCATGAACGACACTGTCGCCAGCGCCCGCGTCGAAGGCACGATCACGCTGGACGGCGAGGATATCTACGCCGCCAGCATGGACGTGGTGCAACTGCGCGCCCGTGTCGGCATGGTGTTCCAGAAGCCCAATCCCTTCCCCAAGTCGATCTACGAGAATATCGCCTATGGCCCACGCATCCATGGCCTGGCCCATGCGAAGGCGGACCTGGACGTGATCGTCGAAAAATCGCTGCGCCGGGCGGGGCTGTGGGACGAGGTGAAGGACAGGCTGCACGACAGCGGCACCGCATTGTCGGGCGGTCAGCAGCAGCGCCTCTGCATCGGCCGCGCCATAGCGGTGGAACCGGAAGTGATCCTGATGGACGAGCCGTGCTCCGCGCTGGACCCCATCGCCACCGCCAAGATCGAGGAACTGATCCACGAACTGCGCGGCCGCTACGCCATCGTGATCGTGACGCACAACATGCAGCAGGCAGCCCGCGTGTCGCAGCGGACCGCCTTTTTCCATCTGGGCGAGCTGGTCGAATATGGCGTGACGTCGGACATCTTCACCAATCCGAAGCAGGAACGGACCAAGGATTACATCACCGGGCGCTACGGCTGATCGGGAGGAGAGAGCATATGGCAGAACATACGATCAAGGCCTTCGATCAGGAAATGGACAAGCTGCGCGGCCTGATCGCGGAAATGGGCGGTCGCGCGGAATCGGCCATCGAGAAGGCGATGCTGGCGCTGCAACGCCATGACGAGGTGATGGCAGCCGATGTCGTGGCCGAGGACAAGCGCATCGACGCGATCGAGGCGGAAGTCGAAAAGCTGGCGATCGAGATCATCGCCCTCCGCGCGCCCATGGCGAACGACCTGCGCGACGTGATCGCCGCGCTCAAGATCGTCGGCGTGGTCGAGCGCATCGGGGATTATGCGAAGAATATCGCCAAGCGCGTTCCCCTGATCGCCGCCAACCAGCGCACGCAGGAACCCATCGCGCTTCTTCCTTCCATGGGCCAGGTCGCCGCCGAGATGGTGCAGGACGCCCTCAACGCCTTTGCCGCGCGTGACGCGGACCTGGCCGTGGCGGTGGTCGAGCGCGATACGGTGGTGGACGATTTCTACAACAGCGTGTTCCGCACGCTCGTCACCTTCATGGTCGAAAATCCCAAGACGATCAGCGAATGCGCGCATCTGCTGTTCATCGCCAAGAATATCGAGCGGATCGGCGACCATGCCACCAATGTCGCGGAGATGGTCTATTACGCCGCGACCGGCCAGACCCTGCCCGACCGCGAACGCGGCGGCGCGCAAAGCCAGGAGGACTGAGCATGGCACGGGCCAAGATGCTGCTGGTGGAGGATGACGCGGCGCTGGCCGAATTGCTCATCTGGCACTTCAAGCGCGAGGATTTCGAGGTCGCGCACACCGTCGACGGCGAGGAAGCGCTGTTGCTGGCGCAGGAGAATGTGCCCGATATCGTGCTGCTCGACTGGATGGTCGAAAGCCTGTCGGGGATAGAGGTGTGCCGCCGCCTGCGGCGCATGAACGGCACGGCGAACGTGCCGATCATCATGCTGACGGCGCGGGGCGAGGAAGAAGACCGGGTGCGCGGGCTGGAGACGGGCGCGGACGATTATGTGACCAAGCCCTTCTCGCCCCGCGAACTGGTGGCGCGGGTCGGGGCGGTGCTGCGGCGGGTGCGTCCGGCGCTGGCCGGGGAAACGCTGACCTTCTCCGACGTGGAGATGGACACGGTGGGGCACAAGGTCCGCCGCGGCGGACAGGTGATCCCGCTGGGGCCGACCGAATTCCGCCTGCTCAAGCATTTCCTGGAGCATCCCGGCTGGGTCTTCTCCCGCGAGCGGCTGCTCGACAGCGTGTGGGGGCAGGACAGCGATATCGAACTGCGCACGGTGGACGTGCATATCCGCCGCCTGCGCAAGGCGATCAACGGGGATGGCCGCTATCACGACATCATCCGTACCGTGCGTTCGGCGGGCTATGCGCTGGATACGGACGGAGTGGCGTAGGGCGACGAATCTGGCAGGTCCGCTTCGGGCCGATACTGAACCGCTTGCACAAAAAAGGGCCGGAAAATCCGGCCCTTTTCCCCATTTCGTATCGGTCGAACCGATCAGCGCTTCGAGAACTGGAAGCTGCGGCGGGCCTTGGCCTTGCCGTACTTCTTACGCTCGACCGTACGGCTGTCGCGGGTCAGGAAGCCTTCGGCCTTGACCGCGCCGCGCAGCGCGGGTTCGTACTTCGACAGGGCCTGGGCGATGCCGTGCTTGACCGCGCCGGCCTGGCCCGACAGGCCGCCGCCCTTGACGGTGGCGATCACGTCATACTGGCCTTCGCGGTCAGTGACGCCGAAGGGCTGGTTGATCACCAGACGCAGGGTCGGGCGAGCGAAGTAGATTTCCTGATCGCGGCCGTTGACCGTGATCTTGCCGGTGCCGGGCTTCACCCAGACGCGGGCGACGGCGTCCTTGCGGCGGCCGGTCGCATAGGCGCGGCCGAGGCTGTCGATTTCCTGGGCGCGCAGCGGAGTCGAAGGCTGGACCGGAACGATCGGCGCGTCGGCGGCGACGGTTTCAGCGGCAGCGACGACCGGAGCCGGAGCGTTGGAGGTCAGCGAGGCGAGGTCGGACAGAGACTGGCGGTTATCGGTCATTATGCACCCACCTTGTTCTTGCGGTTGCGCGACGCGAAGTCGAGCACTTCGGGGTTCTGCGCTTCGTGGGGATGCTCGGCGCCACCGAAGATGCGCAGGTTGCGCATCTGCTGGCGGCCCAGCGGGCCACGGGGAATCATGCGTTCGACGGCCTTTTCCAGGACGCGCTCGGGGAAACGGCCTTCCAGTATCTTGGCGGGCGTGGTTTCCTTGATGCCGCCGGCATAGCCGGTGTGCTTGTAGTAGACCTTGTCGGTCAGCTTGCGGCCAGTGAACTTCACCTTGCCGGCGTTGATGATGATGACATTGTCACCGCAATCGACGTGGGGGGTGAAGCTGGTCTTGTGCTTGCCGCGAAGGATGTTCGCGACGGTCGAGGCGAGGCGGCCGACGACGAGGCCTTCCGCGTCGATCAGAATCCACTTCTTTTCGACCGTGGCCGGGGTTGCCGGCTTGGTGGTCTTCATCAGCGCCTTCATGGTGCCAATACTCCAAGAATGAAACAGTGAACTGAAAGCCGTTCTGGCATTCAGAGGATGCGCGCTAATGACGGGTGGGGAGCGCGAAGTCAAGAGATTCGGCGGCTTTGCTGACGGGTAAAATAATACCCGTCTCTTTTACCCCCGCCGTTCGCCCAGGCTGTGCGCCGCCCAGGCCGCCGATGCGACCACCAGCGCGCCGACCGCCTGGTGCAGCACGGCCAGCCACAGCGCGATGCCGCTGACGACGGTGGCGATGCCGAGCGCGATCTGCGCGCCGACCGCCGCGTTGAGCGCGATGGAGGGGCCGCGCTGCCCCGCCTGTTTCGCCATGCGCGCGAGCATGATGAGCAGGATCGCGGCGACCCAGGCCCACCAGCGATGGATGAAATGGACCAGATAGGGATCGCTGGAGAGGGTCGCCCAGAGCGAGCCGAGCCACTCTATCCCCTGCGGCACCAGATGGTCGTTCATCAGCGGCCATGTGCTGGAGACATAGCCCGCGTCCAGCCCGGCGGTGAAGGCGCCGAACATCAACTGCACCAGCAGCGCCAGCAGCGCGACCACGGCGAAGGGGTGCAGCATGGCCGGTTTGGCGAAGGGCGTCCTGGACCGGGTCAGCAGGTCCAGCGCGGTCCAGATCAGCCCGCCCATGATGAACAGCGCCGTCAGCAGGTGCACCGCCAGCCGGTAATGGCTGACGTCGGTGCGCACCGACAGGCCCGATTCCACCATCCACCAGCCGATGGCGCCCTGCAATCCGCCGAGCGCCAGCAGCGCGACGAGGCGGAAACCATAGCCCCGCGGGATCGCCCGTTTCCACGCGAACCAGAGCAGCGGCAGCGCGAAGGCCAGGCCGATCAGCCGCCCCAGCAGCCGGTGCACCCATTCCCAGAAGAAGATGAACTGGAAATCGCCCAGCGTCATGCCCTGCCGCAACTGCTGATATTCGGGTATCCGCTGATAGTCGCGAAACGCCTCCATCCACTGGCCGTGGGTCAGCGGCGGGATGGCGCCGGCGATCGGTTTCCATTGGGTGATGGACAGGCCGGATTCGGTCAGGCGGGTGATGCCGCCGACGACCACCATGCAGAAGACGAGGACGGCGACCGTCAGAAGCCAGCGCGCAATCGGCGCCGGGCGGGGGACGGCGTTGGCGGGGCGGCTAAGGGTCAGCGCGGTCATGGGGCCGGTTCATGCGCGCTTGTCGGGCCGGTTGCAAGAATAACCCTGTGGGACAAAAGGTCATACGGGTTGGGCGCAAGGGGAGGATCCGGGTGCGTGGCGGACGCCTTTTCTTGTGGACGGCATTGCCCTACGGCGGTGTTCGGGGAACGATAGAGGGGGAGCCGGAACGTTGGGGAGGGAGCGCAAGGAGGTGACGGGGTGCAGATTTGCGGCGGAAGACGGCGCGCTGCGTATTCACCAGGCCATCGCCCGGCGGTTGGGCACGGCGATCCTGACCGGCGTCCACAAGCCCGGCGACCTGTTCGAGGGGGAGATAGAGGCGTCGGAACGGCTGCGCGTATCACGCACCGCCTATCGCGAGGCGGTGCGCATCCTGGTCGCCAAGGGGATGCTGGAAAGCCGGCCCAAGGCCGGAACCCGCGTACTGCCGCGCGCCCGGTGGAACGTGCTGGACCCGGAGATGCTGGCCTGGATGTTCGCGGGGGAACCTGAGCGGGATTTCATCCGCGACCTGTTCGAACTGCGCGGCGTGATCGAGCCGGCGGCGGCGGAATTCGCGGCGCGGCGGCGGACCGACGAACAATTGGCCGTCATGACGCAGGCGCTGGAGGAGATGGAGGAAAAGGGCCTGTCCACCCCCGAAGGCCGGGCGGCGGACCAGCGTTTCCACCACGCGATCCTCGTCGCGACCCATAATGACGCATTGGTCGCGCTGGCCAGTTCGGTCGGGGCGGCGGTGGGTTGGACCACGACCTTCAAGCACCGCCAGAATCTGTGCCCGCGTGACCCCCTGCCCGATCACAAGGCGGTGCATCAGGCCATCGCCAGCCGCGACACCGCCGCCGCGCGCAACGGCATGATGGAATTGCTGCGGCTGGCCATGGCCGACATGGACATCGCCCCGCCGGAACCGTGCAGGAACTGACGACGGCCCTTCGCGCCGGAAAGGGACTTCAGCCGGGCGAAGCGCCGACGGGCCGCATCGCCCGATAGACCATGCCGCTCAGCAACAGGCTGCCCTGGCGGGACAGATGGTCGTCGTCGGAATAAAGCGGCACGCCATGCGCTATCGTCGCGCACTGGCCGGTACGGCAGAGAAAATGATCGGGATAGAGGATGTCGGCCGCGAAACGCCGCCGCATCTCGTCGAAAGCGGTCAGCACGTCCCGCTGCCTGCGCAGATAGTCCGCCCGCGACAGCGCCAGCCCCGCCGGTTCGCTGTACAGTTCCGCCCGCGCCAGGCTTTCGGGCACGTTGCGGCGGAATTCCGGAACGGGCGCGACCAATATGACCCGCTTGCCCATGCCGGTCAGCGTGCCCACCGTTTCCTTGAGGCCCAGACGGAACAGCCAGGCGTCCCGGCGGATGCTCCTGTCGTCATTCTCGTCCCGGCCGAGATAGCAGGGCATCCCCCCTTCGGGACGGCGGCCATTCGCGCACAGGCCCCATCGGGACACGAGGAAGACGGTGTGGATGGTCGGGCTGTCGCGCAGCATCGCCAGCACCTGGGCGTTGAAGGCGCTGCAATCATGGCTGGGCGGCTGGTCCAGCCGGTCGAGGCCGAGCAGCGTCGGGCAGGCGGGGTAGGAAGCGATCCGGCCCGAAAGCCCCAGCGCATCGCCCGCCTGGTCGAAGGCGGGTTTCAGCGCATGGGCATGGGAATCGCCCCATAGCAGGAAGCTGGGCGCCGTGCCGTTATGCGCGCCGACCGCGCACAGCGCCCGATGCCGTACCGCCGCCATGCCCGAACAACGCTCCGGCAGATAGGCCATGCTGCGGCTGGCCGCGTCGAGCGCGGCGACCGCGGGCGTCACGCGCATCGGCAGGCCGCCGGAGAAATAGAGCAAGGCCCCTGCCCCGCATCCGGCGACTGCCATCGCCCCGGCGAAGGCGAAGGCGCGGGTGGTCGTGAAGTGGCGCGCCCTGCGAAACGGTTCTTCGATGAAGCGCCAGGAGAAGGCGGCTGCGAGGAGCGAGAGGAATATGACCAGCAATTGTTCCCGCAAGCGCCATTGGCCGTCGGTGCGATAGGCCCAGAAAACGACGATGGGCCAATGCCAGAGATAAAGCGAATAGGAGATGCGGCCGATGGCCACCGGAACCGCGCCGCCCAGCATCCGGCCGACCGCCGAACCGCCCTGCCCCGCATGCAGGATCAGCAGCGCGCCCAGCACGGGGAAGAGCGCGTTCAGGCCGGGAAAGACGGTCGCGCTGGAAAAGCCGAACACCGCCCAGCCGATCGAGGCGATGCCGCCCAGCGCGCAAAGCTGCGTCGCCCATCCGCTCCGCAACGGGGGCAGCCGACCGGTCGCCAGCAACGCCCCGGCCAGGAACTCCCAGGCGCGGGGGAAGGGCATGTAGAAGGCCAGGACCGGGGCGCGGCCGGCCAGCAGCAACGCGGCGCAGAAGGACAGGAGCGCCATCGCCCCCAGCAGGAGGCGGGTCCGTCCGCCCAGCCGGAACGCGCAGAGCATCAGGATGGGGAAGAGGATGTAGAATTGCTCCTCCACCGCCAGCGACCATGTATGGAGCAGCGGCGCTTCCTCCGCCGCGCCGCCGAAATAGCCGCTCTGCCCCGCAAAATAGAGGTTGCTGGCGAACAGGACCGTCGCGGCGGCGCTGAGGCCCAGGGCGCGATAGTCGAGCGGCAGGAGGATCTGGCTGCCCACCGCGATGGTGACGGCGATGGTCGCGAACAGGGCCGGGAATATCCGGCGGATGCGCCGCGCATAGAAGGCGGTCAGGCTGAACCGGCCCTCCGCCAGTTCGCGGGCGACGATGGAGGCGATCAGATAGCCGGAGATGACGAAGAAGATGTCGACGCCGACGAAACCCCCGGAAAAGGGCCAGAGATGGACATGATAGAAGAGCACCGGCAGGACCGCCAATGCGCGCAGGCCGTCAATGTCGCGCCGATAGGCGGCGGACGGGCGGGCTTCGACGACCGGCGGAGCGGGCAAGGCGGCACAGGATGCGCTGGCGGCGATGCTCTTTCCCTCCTTTTTTCCAGAGACTTGGGTGAGCTTTACATGGTGATAGAGCCTGTGGCGCCGGGCGCATCGGCGCATCGGGACAGGTGCGAGGGTCAAAGGTGTTAGGGGATGGCCGGAAGGCGCAAGGGAGGGAAGGAAGGCGGGCTTAGGCCATGTGGGCATTTGGGAGGTGGGAGGTGAAACCAGGCGGAGTTGGATGAGGGGGAGCGGGCCTGCGGCCCGCGCGATCCTGTGGATCGAGCGAACAGGTAAGGGCTGCCCCGCAGCCCTTACCTGTTCGCTCCCTCACCCAGCTACGACTAAGGCAGCAAGCTGCCAAGTCTGCGCAACCTCGGCCAGAGTCACGTGCCTCTGGCCGACCCTCCAGGGAGAGGGTTTAGCTAGGTCCGCCCTCCCGCCGACCGCAGGAGCAGGTCGTCGGTCACGGTCATGGTGAAGATGGGATCGGCGTCGGGCGGAACCTCCGCTATGGCGTCGACGAAGGCGGCGCGGGTTTCCGGATCGTCATAGACCATCTTGCGGTCGAAGGCCGCGCGCCAGGTCGCCTCGTCCGGCCATTCGGCATAGCCGACGAAACGCCCGTCCGCGTCCCGGTGCAGGCGGGAGCCGTAGCTGCCATATCTCTCGCGGATGAGGTCGGTGCCCCGGCGCCAGGCCTTGCGAAACTGTTCTTCCTTGCCGGGGTGGACGCGCCACCAATAGACCGCGACGAACATCATCTCTCTCCTTTTCAGGAGAGAATGATGCGCCGGGCGAGAGGTTGCAATCGCCCTATCCCCTGCCCTTGCAGGGGATAGGTCAGTCGATCAGAGAACCGACTGGCCGGTCTTTTCCCAATCGGCCAGGAAACCGGCAATGCCCTTTTCGGTCAGCACATGGTTGAACAGCGCCTTGATGACCGAGGGCGGCGCGGTCATCACGTCCGCGCCGATCTTCGCAGCTTCCAGCACATGGATCGGGTGGCGCACGCTGGCGACCAGGATTTCGGTGGCGAAGGCATAATTATCGTAGATCAGGCGGATATCCTCGATCAGCTTCATGCCGTCGAAGCCATTGTCGTCATGCCGCCCGACGAAGGGCGAGATGAAGCTCGCGCCCGCCTTGGCCGCCAGCAGCGCCTGGTTGGCCGAGAAGCAGAGGGTGACGTTCACCATCACGCCATCGCCGGTCAGCGCCTTGCAGGTTTTCAGGCCGTCGATGGTCAGCGGCACCTTGATGCAGACATTGTCGGCGATCTTCCGCAGGACGGCGGCTTCCTTCATCATCGTCTCATGGTCGAGGGCGACGACCTCCGCCGAGACGGGGCCTTCCACGATGCCGCAGATTTCCTCGACCACTTCCAGGAATTTGCGGCCCGACTTGTGGATCAGCGAAGGATTGGTGGTGACGCCGTCCAGCAGGCCGGTGGCGGCAAGTTCGCGGATTTCATGGGTGTCGGCGGTGTCGACGAAGAATTTCATGGGTCTGCTCCGAAGGCGGGTGAGCGAATCGCGCTTGCTTTAGCGGCTGATGGCGGAATTAGCCATTATTGCCAACGGCCAAAGCTTTACCGCGGCGTCCGGCTGATATTATGACGGCGGCACTTTTCCAAAGGACCGATCATGCCCCGCCTTCAGCGTCCGCGCCATATATGGGACGCGCCCCTCCTCATCGCAATGAGCGCCGCTGCTCCCGCGGCAGCCGCGACCGGCGAAAGCCAGGCATGGACCACCGAATCGCTGATCGTCCGGGCGAGCGACGCCGATACGATCCACCTTGACACCAGCCAGCGCTTCCGCCGCGATTCGTCCGGCGGCGGGCAGCAGACGTTGCGCATCCTGATCGACCATCGCGTGGCCAGGGGCGTGCAGATCGGCGGCGGCATTGGCTATTTCCGTTCCAGCCCGGAACAGGAAATGCGGCTGTTCCAGCAGGTGACCTTGTCCAGCGGAGCCTGGGCGGCCCGCAGCCGGATCGAACAGCGTTTCTTCGATACGGCGGACAAGGCAAGCTGGCGGCTGCGGCAGCGGGTGCAGGGATCGCTGCCGCTGGGCGCGGCCACGCAATGGACCCTGGTCGCCGCGACCGAACTGATGTTCCACCTGAACCGGGCGCGGCCCGGCGACAAGCTGGGCCTGGCCGTCATGCGCAACCAGATCGGCCTGCGCCGCCCGGTCGGCAAGGCGCTGAATGTGCAAATTCTCTATATGCGGCAACAGAGCTTCCGCGATGGCCGCCCCGATGCGGTGGCGCATATCCCCTGGCTGACATTGAGCTGGGAAATCTGACGCTTCTTGGCCTTGCCTCCCCCGCCCCTGCCATTAGGGAGGAAGACCATGAGTTCGCGCGCCCGTGTCATCCTGCTGAACGCCGCCCTGGGGCCGCTGGACTATCGCGTGCCGCACGGGATGAGCGCCCGGCCCGGCAGCATCGTTGTCGCGCCGCTGGGACCGCGCCAGATCGTGGGCGTGGTGTGGGAGGAGGACAGCTTCCCCGATGTCGAGACGGTGGGCGACAATCGGCTGCGCAATATCGTGGGGCCGGTCGACGCGCCGCCGGTGCCCGAAACGCTGCGGCGGCTGATCGAATGGACGGCGGACTATTATCTGGCGCCCATCGCCGCCGTGCTGCGCATGACGCTGGCGTCGATGGCCGCGCTGGAAGGGGCGCGGACGGTCATCGAATATCGGGCGACCGGCGACCTGCCGGAGCGGATGACGGAGCAGCGGGCGCAG
The DNA here is from genome assembly GCF_026427355.1 of Sphingobium sp. JS3065. Taxonomy (NCBI): domain Bacteria; kingdom Pseudomonadati; phylum Pseudomonadota; class Alphaproteobacteria; order Sphingomonadales; family Sphingobiaceae; genus Sphingobium; species Sphingobium sp. JS3065. Next base: position 85,570 of record NZ_CP102664.1, on the reverse strand, counting down.
GCGATGGAGCGCATCGGCGAGCGGCAGGGGCTGATCCGCGAGCTGGCGCTGATCGGCGGGGTCAGCGACGCGGTGATCCGCGGGCTGGTGAAGGCGGGCGCGTTCGAAGCGGTGGAGGTGAGCGTCGACACGCCCTTCCCCATGCCCGATGCCGATCATGCGCCGCCCCTGCTGTCGGACAAGCAGGGCGCGGCGGCCGACCAGTTCATCGAAGCGGTCAGGGAGCGGGCCTTCGCGCCCTTCCTGCTCGACGGGGTGACAGGGTCCGGCAAGACGGAGGTCTATTTCGAGGCCATCGCCGCCGCCATCAGGGAGGGGCGGCAGGTGCTGGTGCTGCTGCCCGAAATCGCGCTGACCGAGCCGTTTCTGGAGCGGTTCGAGAAGCGCTTCGGCACGGCGCCGGTCAACTGGCATAGCGGCCTGCGCCAGAGCGAGCGGCGGCGGGCATGGCGGGCGATTGCGGCGGGCGAGGCGGCGGTGGTGGTCGGGGCGCGGTCCGCGCTGTTCCTGCCCTATCCCAATCTGGGGCTGATCGTCGTCGATGAAGCGCATGAGGCCAGTTTCAAGCAGGAGGACGGGGTTCATTATCATGCCCGCGACGTGGCGGTGATGCGCGGGTTGATCGAGAAATTTCCGGTCATCCTCGCCTCCGCCACGCCCGCCATCGAGACGCGGCATCAGGTGGAACTGGGGCGTTATCGGGAGATCAAGCTGCCTTCCCGTTTCGGCGGGGCGGCGATGCCTGCCGTCGAGCAGGTCAATCTGCTGACCGATCCGCCGGAGCGGGGGCGCTGGATCGCGCCGCCGCTGGTCGCGGCCATGGACGAGACCATGGCGAAGGGGGAGCAGAGCCTGCTGTTCCTCAATCGCCGGGGCTATGCGCCGCTGACGCTTTGCCGTCATTGCGGATATCGTTTCCAGTGCCCCAATTGCACCGCCTGGATGGTCGAGCATCGGCTGACCCATCGGCTCGCCTGCCATCATTGCGGCCATGTCATTCCCGCGCCGCGTTTCTGCCCGGAGTGCAAGGAGGAGGATTCGCTGGTCGCCTGCGGCCCCGGCGTGGAGCGGATCGCGGATGAGGTGAAGGCATTGTGGCCGCAGGCGCGGACCGCCATCGTCACGTCGGACACGCTCTGGTCGCCCGCCAAGGTCGCGGAGTTCGTGAAATCGGTGGAGGCGGGCGCGGTCGACATCATCGTCGGCACGCAGCTCGTCACCAAGGGCTATCATTTCCCCAATCTGACGCTGGTGGGGGTGATCGACGCCGATCTGGGGCTGGAGGGCGGCGACCTGCGCGCCTCCGAACGCACATTCCAGCAGATCGTGCAGGTCGCGGGCCGCGCCGGACGGGGGCAGAAGCCGGGCCGGGTCTTCGTCCAGACCCGCATGCCGGAAGCGGAGGTGATCAAGGCGCTGATCGCGGGCGATTCGGAGCGTTTCTACGCGGTGGAGACGGCCAATCGCCGCCACGCCAACGCCCCGCCCTTCGGCCGCTTCGCCGCGATCATCGTGTCCAGCGAGGATGCCGACGAAGCCGCCGGGGTCGCCCGGCTGATCGGCAAATCCGCCCCGCAGATCGATGGGATGCGCGTCTATGGCCCGGCCCCGGCCCCGCTTTCGGTGCTGCGCGGGCGGCATCGCCACCGCCTGCTGATCCACGCCACGCGGCAGGTCGACGTGCAGGGCGCGATCCGCGAGTGGCTGGGCAATCTCACCTGGAAATCGGGCACGCGGGTCGCGGTGGATGTCGACCCCTACAGCTTCATGTGATGGAAAGCCCGTGCGTCAACATCTGCAGGCTGGACAAGGCCGGGCGCATCTGCACCGGCTGCGGGCGGACGACCGATGAAATCAGGCGCTGGACCGGCATGAGCAAGGCCCAGCGGCGGGCGGTCATGGAGCGGTTGAAGGGCTTTTCTTTCTAGAGCGGTTTTCGATCTGATTGAATCAGATCGACCGCTCTATTACTTTGTTTTAACGCGATTTCTTAAATGCCAGATGATCCCATCTGACTGGAAATCGCTCTAGCCGCCTCCGCATCGAAACGCCTCTTCATGTCCAGCGCGGCGTCGCGCATTTCGGACGGGTGCGGCGAATAGGCCAGCGGATCGAGCAGGCGGGAGGCGGCGGCATATTCGCCCCGGAATGCAAGGGCCTGCACATAGGCCATGCGATATTCCGGACGCTGCGGCAGCAGCATATAGGCCTTGGCCAGGCCGTCATAGCCGATCTCCGGCACCGGCCCGCCCTTCATCGCATGATAGCGGTAGAAAAGCGCCAGCGGCACCGGGTCTTCGGTATCGGCCCGATTCGCCTTGACGATGGCGGTCCGCGCCGCCTTCCAATCCTCCTCCCGGTCATCGTCATGCGCCCGTTCCAGCAGCACGCGCGCCCGCACGCTATGGGCGCGCGACAATCCGGGATCGAGCGCGATGGCCCGGTCGGCGTCGGCCAGCGCCGCGGGTTTTTCCTCCGCCTCCCATTCCGCCTCCGCCAGCAGCGTCGCCGCATAGGCGCTGGACGGGAATTTGGCGGCGGTAGCGCGGATATCGCTGACGATCCGAGGCAAATCCTCCGTGCGGGGATGGTGCATCAGCCGCAATTCATCCTCGACCAGCGCGCCGCGCGCCGCATCGACCGGGCCGATCGCGATCTCGCCGACCGTCACCGCCTGGGGGATGAGTTTCGATGCCGCCAGCGGACGGCGCATATAGGCCTTCAGATCCTTTTCCAGCCCGTCGATGCCGCCGGCGAAATAGCCGTCCAGCTTCATGTCCGGCACGCCGTCCGTCAAATCCTTCAGATAATGGCTGATTTCGGCCCGGCGGTCGGCCTTATACTGGTAATAATGGGTGAGCAGCCAGGCCGTGCCATAATAGCGGTCCCCATCCCGCAGCCCCAGCCCGTCCGTGTCGCGGGCGAACAGATCCTTCAACGGATAGGGCGAATCCAGAACCAGCGTGGGCGCCCGCGCCATCGGTATCAGGCCGAACTGGACCGATCCGTCCCTGGGGAATTTCACGACGGAGAAGAATTCGGCGAAACCCTCGACATACCAGGACGGATAGGCCGCCGGGAAATGATGCAGCATGAAATGATGGGTATATTCGTGGAACAATATGTCCTGCGCGCCTATGTCATATTCGCTGGTCTTCATGCCCCGCGCCAGCACGGCGTAGGCGAAGCGATCCGACGTCGTGTAGAAGCCGCCGATATTGGAATTGCGCGTCAGCGCCTTCACCTTGGCGTCGTTGGACAGCAGATAGACATGGACAGGACTGCCCGCCTCCGGATCGGTGATGCCGGTCACGTGGCGGAGCAGGCCGTCGAATTTTTCCAGCTTCTCGGCAAATTCGCGCAGCCTGGCTTCGCTGCCGTCGCTCATGATGGTGAAATGCCGGGTCTTCGCCTGCAACCATGCCGCCTGCGCCGTCTCCGGAAGCAGCGCCAGCGCGCCCGCCAGCATCAGCAGCCCGCCATACCCCCAAATCTTCACGCTAACCCCCTGCAACGGTCCCTGCAACGCCCCCGAACCAGGGCGCATTCATGGCGGATAGCCTGCTGTAAGAAAAGCGAAAAGCGTGGGTTCAGCCCCGTCTTTCCCGCTCCAGCAGGGCCTGTTTGCGCTCTGCGCCATAGGCATAGCCGCCCAGGCTCCCGTCGCTGCGCAAGACCCGGTGGCAGGGAATCAGCACGGCCAGATTGTTGCCGCCGCACGCCGTCCCCGCCGCCCGCACCGCCCCCGGCCTGCCGATCGCCGCCGCGATTTCGCCATAGGTCCGCGTCTCCCCCGGCGGTATGGCCCGCAGCGCGGCCCAGACCGCCTGCTGGAAGGCCGTTCCGCGCACATCCATCGGCAAGTCCAGCGGTTTGGCCGGATCGTCGATCAACCGGGCAACCTGCGCCGCCAGGGCCGCGAGCGCCGTGTCGGCGGGCAGGATTTCCGCCTTGGGGAAGCGCCGGCGCAGTTCCGCTTCATCCTCGTCGAAGCTGATCCGGCACAGGCCCCGCTCCGTGCCCGCGACCAGCACCGGACCCAGGCCGGTCGGCACCACCGCATGGCGAATCGCCACGCCCCGCCCGCCATCCTTCCAGGCGCTGGGCGTCATGCCCAGATGCCGTTCCGCATCGGCATAGGCGCGGCTGGGCGCATTATAGCCCGCTTCATAGATGGCGCCGGTGACGCTGCCCCCTTCCTCCAGCGCGTTTTTCAGCCGCTCCGTGCGCAGCGACCGGGCATAGGCGGCGGGCGTCATGCCCGTTTCCCGCTTGAACAGCCGGTGGAAATGATGCGGCGCATAGCCCGCATGACCGGCGACCTGTTCCAGCGAAGGCGGCGTCTCGGCGGCGGCGATGAAGGCGATGGCCGCCTCCACCGCCAGCCGGTCCCGCCCCACCTCATCGGGGCGGCAGCGCAGGCAGGCGCGGAAACCCGCCGCCCGCGCCGCATCCGGATCGGGCAGGAAGATCATATTCTCCCGCCGGGGGTGGCGCGCCGCGCAGCTTGGCTTGCAATAGATGCCGGTGGTCAGCACCGCGCCCACGAACCGCCCGTCGAAGCTGCGGTCCCGGCGCAGAAAGGCGTCCCAGCAGGCATCGGCGTCCGGCATGGGATGTGGGGGGGCTTGGGTTCGCGTCATCTCGTTCATGCATAGGGGATAGCCGCGTGGAAGGCAGCAGACTTCCCGCCGCTTGCGGTCAAAAAGCGGCGTCGCGCTTTTTGCGCATTGCCTCTGTCCCGCCATCGCATATGAATGCCGCCAACCATGGTCGTTCACCTCCTTCGCCTCGCCCGCGTTCTGGCCGCGCTCCTTACCCTCGCCGTGCCGATGAGCGCGCATGGGGAGCAGCAGGACATCGCCGCCGCCGCCCGCGGCGTGGTGCGCGTCGTGCTGGTCGCGACCAACGGTTCCGACGCCTATTTCGTGGGGCATGGCAGCGGCTTCGCCGTCGCGCCGGACAAGATCGTCACCAACGCCCATGTGGTCGAACTGGCGCGGGAGGAGAAGAATCTCGTCATCGGCGTCATCCCTTCGGAGGGGACGAAGACCTATGGCGGCAGGATCATCGCCTTTTCGCCCGGCAACGACCTGGCGCTGATCCAGTTGGAGGAAGGCCTTCTGCCGGTCAGCACCTTTTACGCCGGGGCGGTGAGCGACGGTCAGCATGTCACCGCCATCGGCTATCCCGGCACGGTCGACCGTGCGCAGGGGCTGGGCCTGAAGCAACTGGTCGAGCCGCTGGGCACGGTGAAGACCAGCGGCAACGTGTCGTCCGGACGGTCCAGCCAGAGCTTCGACACGGTGCTGCACACCGCGCCGCTGGCGGCGGGAAACAGCGGCGGGCCGCTGGTGGACGATTGCGGCCGGGTGCTGGGGGTCAACAGTTTCGGGTCGGTGTCTGACGGCAATGACGCGGAGTTCGGATTCGCCGTTTCCTGGCGCGAGGTCGCCTCTTTCCTGCGGCAGGCGGGGGTTTCGTCGCTGCATACCGTCGTCCCCTGCCGGTCCATGGCCGAAGCCGACGCCGCCGAGGCCGCGCTGACCCAGCGGGAGGAAGCGCGGAGCGAACAGTCCGAGCGCGCCCGCGCCGACGCCCGCGAAGCCGCGATGGACAAGGCCCGCGACACGGCGGAGCGCGACGTCATCTCCGCCCGCGAAAATGCCATGGCGGGCGCCGCCGTGCTGCTGGCGCTGGCGGTGCTGGGGCTGGGCGCGGGCGGGATGTTCTACAGCCAGGGGCGGGAAAGGCGCGCGACCTGGTGGCTGGCGGGCGGCGGGCTGTTGCTGTTCGGGGCCATCGGGCTGTTCTTCCTGAAACCCAGCTTTTCCAGCATCGATGAGCGCATCGCCCTGCCCGATGACCAGAGCGTCACCGGCAACGGCGCCTATGCCTGGGCGGGCGACAATATCTGTCGGGTCGACGTGAATCGCAGCCGGCTCACCGTGTCGGAACCCAATGACATCGGGTTCCATTGGGCCGAGGGGGGCTGTGTCAACGGCAATGTCCAATATGTCTCATCCGGCACCGGATGGCAGCGCGCCAGCGTGCCGGGCGACCATAATTTCGTGACCGTCAGCCGCTTCGACCCCGCGACGGGCACGCTGCGGGTCCAGCGCTGGCTGCCCGATATCGACACCATGGCCAAGGCCCGCGCCCTTGGAAACGGGCCGATCAAGGGGTGCAGCGGCGATTCCGCGCTGCGGGGGAAAATCGCGGCCCTGCACAACGATCTGGCCGCCATGTTGCCCGCCCAGCCCAATGAGCGGATCGTCTATCATTGCCAGAAGGGTCGGCTGGCCCCGCCGGACGCCGGAAAATAACCGTTGGCATATCCGATTTCGGCGTCATAAAAACTCAGGCAAATCGCGATGATTTCATCCTGACGATGGAATCGCGTTCCATGGCTTGCATAGTCACAATCCCACTGCTAACCGGCCCCCCAACAGGGGACCGGGACGGACAGACCGCGCCCCCTTTTTTGCATGACCGGCAAATCAAGTGCCGGGAATCGAGTGGAGGACGGTAAGCGCGTGGAGACGACCGGCGGTATTCAGGCCAGCCTCAGCGGCCGCTATGCGGTGGCGCTGTTCGATCTGGCCCGTGACGGCAAGACGCTCGACACCGTCGCGGCGAGCCTTGCGGCGCTGAAGGCGGCTATTGCCGAATCGGCTGATTTCAAGGGGCTGATCAACAGCCCCGTGCTCAGCCGGGACGCAGCGGGCAAGACGATCGCGGCGGTCGCATCCGCCATGGGGATCGACGCGCTGACGACGAATTTCCTGGGCGTGCTCGCCCAGAACCGTCGCCTGCCGCAGCTTCCCGCGGTCATCCGCGCTTATGAGACGCTGCTGTCGAATCACAAGGGCGAGGCCCGCGCCGAAGTGACGAGCGCGCATCCGCTCAGCAAAACCCAGATCACCGCTCTGCAAAAGAGCCTGAAGGCCCGTGTCGGCCGCGATGTCGCGGTCAATGCCAAGGTCGATCCCGCGATCCTGGGCGGGCTGGTCGTCAAGATCGGCAGCCAGATGATCGATTCCTCCATCCGCACCCGTTTGAATAGTCTCGCTTTGGCGATGAAAGGCTGAACATGGATATCAACGCCGCAGAAATTTCGAAGGTCATCAAGGACCAGATCGCCAATTTCGGCACCGAAGCGCAGGTGAGCGAAGTCGGTTCCGTGCTGACCGTGGGTGACGGCATCGCCCGCGTCCATGGCCTCGACAACGTCCAGGCGGGCGAAATGGTCGAGTTCGCCAATGGCGTGCAGGGCATGGCTCTGAACCTGGAAGCCGACAATGTCGGCGTCGTGATCTTCGGTTCCGACGCCGAGATCAAGGAAGGCGACACCGTCAAGCGCACCGGCACCATCGTCGACGTTCCGGTCGGCAAGGGCCTGCTGGGCCGCGTGGTCGACGGTCTGGGCAACCCCATCGACGGCAAGGGTCCGATCCAATATGCGGAGCGCAAGCGCGTCGAAGTGAAGGCGCCGGGCATCATCCCCCGCAAGTCGGTGCACGAGCCCGTGCAGACCGGCCTGAAGGCCATCGACGCCCTGGTTCCCGTCGGCCGCGGCCAGCGCGAGCTGATCATCGGCGACCGCCAGACCGGCAAGACCGCCGTCGCCATCGACACCTTCATTAACCAGAAGGGCATCAACGCGGGCGATGACGAGAGCAAGAAGCTCTACTGCATCTACGTCGCCGTCGGCCAGAAGCGCTCGACCGTCGCGCAGATCGTCAAGCAGCTCGAGGAAAATGGCGCGATGGAATATTCCATCGTCGTCGCCGCGACCGCTTCGGAGCCCGCTCCGCTCCAGTATCTGGCGCCCTATACCGGCGTCACCATGGGCGAATTCTTCCGCGACAACGGCATGCATGCCGTGATCGTTTATGACGACCTTTCCAAGCAGGCCGTCGCCTATCGCCAGATGTCGCTGCTGCTGCGCCGTCCTCCGGGCCGCGAAGCCTATCCGGGCGACGTTTTCTACCTGCACAGCCGTCTGCTGGAGCGCGCCGCCAAGATGAACGACGCCAATGGCGCCGGTTCGCTGACCGCGCTGCCGATCATCGAAACGCAGGCGGGCGACGTGTCGGCCTATATCCCGACCAACGTGATCTCGATCACCGACGGCCAGATCTTCCTGGAAACCAACCTCTTCTACCAGGGCATCCGTCCGGCCATCAACGTCGGCCTGTCGGTGTCGCGCGTCGGTTCCGCCGCTCAGACCAAGGCGATGAAGAAGGTGTCCGGCTCGATCAAGCTGGAGCTGGCCCAGTATCGCGAAATGGCGGCCTTCGCCCAGTTCGGTTCGGACCTGGACGCGTCGACCCAGAAGCTGCTGAACCGCGGTGCGCGCCTGACGGAACTGCTGAAGCAGGCCCAGTTCTCGCCCCTGCCCTTCGAGGAGCAGACGGCATCGATCTTCGCGGGCACCAACGGCTATCTCGACTCGATCCCGGTCAAGGACGTGACCCGCTATGAGGAGCTGATGCTCGCCTATCTGCGTCACGACCATGCCGACGTGCTGACCGCGATCCGCGACAGCAAGGATCTGGGCGATGACGCCAAGGCGAAGCTGAAGGCCGCGCTGGACTCGTTCGGCAAGACCTTCGCCTGATCTGGCCCGTCACCCCGGCGCAAGCTGGGGTCTCAGGCGATAAGGCATGGCCTGGCCGCACGAGATCCCAGCTTTCGCCGGGATGACGAATGAGGAAGTAGAGAGTCGTTTGATTTAGATGCTGACCGCCCATTCCCTTCTTGCCTGGACCGTGATGTCGATCGGTCTGGTGCTGCTGCCGGGACCGGACACCATGCTGGTGGCCGGGCACGCGGCGCGCCGTGGGCTGAAGGCGGGGATGGCGGCGATCGGCGGCATCCAGCTTGGCGGGCTGTTCTACATGGCGCTGTGCGGCTTCGGTTTCCTGAGCGTGCTGAACGCGGTGCCGGGGCTGTTCATGACGGTGAAGATCGCGGGCGCGATCTACCTTGCATGGCTGGGTCTTTCGATGCTGCGCGGCGCGATCAGGCCGTCGCCCGCTTCGGAAGCGCCCAGGATGCGGATCGGCGGATCGCCCTTCGCCCAGGGGTTCATCAGCACCGTGCTGAACCCGAAGGTCGCGATCTTCTTCCTCGCCGCGCTGCCGCAGTTCGTCGGCACCGGCCCAGACGCGCCGTGGCAGGGCATGCTGCTGATCGCGATCGTCTATGTGCTGGGCTTCCTCTGGTGCGCCCTTCTGGCGGCCCTCGCCACCAGGGCGGGGCGCAGGGTCGGGCAGAGCAGCGCGATGCGCTGGTTCGAAGGCGCCATGGGCGTCGGTTTCTTTGGTCTCGCGGGCCGTCTGGCCCTTGCTCGGAATGTTTGAACTATGGCTAGCCTCAAGGAACTGAAGCTGCGCATCGGGTCGGTGAAGTCGACCCAGAAGATCACCAAGGCCAAGCAGATGGTGGCCGCCGCGAAGCTGCGCAAGGCGCAGGCCGCCGCCGAAGCCGCCCGCCCCTATAGCAGCCGTCTGGAAGCGGTCGTCGCCAGCCTCGCTTCGAAGATCGCGGGCGGTTCGGGCGAAGGCGCTTCCCCGCTGCTGGCCGGCACCGGCAAGGACGACGTCCATCTGCTGGTCGTCGCCAATTCCGACCGTGGCCTGGCAGGCGCGTTCAACGCCAACATCGTCAAGGCCGCCCGCGCCAAGGCCGACGAGCTGATCCAGCAGGGCAAGACCGTCCGCTTCTACCTCATCGGCCGCAAGGGCCGTCCGGTCATCAACCGCACCTTTCCCGGCATGATCGTCGCCCAGTTCGACACTACCGGCGTCAAGGAACCGGGTTACGATCAGGCCGAGCGGGTCGCGCATGAACTGACGGACATGTATCTGAACGGCAAGTTCGACGTCGCACACCTCTTCTTCTCGCGCTTCAAGTCGGCGCTCGCCCAGATTCCGACCGAACAGCAGATCATCCCGGTCAAGATTCCGGAGGACGCCGACAGCAACGCCATCGGCGCGACGGTGGAATATGAGCCGAGCGAGGAAGCGATCCTGGACGACCTGCTGCCGCGCAACATCACGGTGCAGATTTTCAAGGCGCTGCTGGAAAACAACGCATCCGAACAGGGCGCGTCGATGACCGCCATGGACAATGCGACCCGCAATGCCGGCGACCTCATCAACAAGCTGACCATTCAGTATAACCGCAGCCGCCAGGCCGCGATCACCACCGAACTGGTCGAAATCATCTCGGGCGCCGAAGCCCTCTAAGATCACGCACGCAAGGAAGCAGTCATGGCAACAATTTCAGGTGCTGGCACCAACAACGTAGGCCGCATTTCGCAGGTCATCGGCGCTGTCGTCGACGTGACCTTCCCCGATGCTGTGCCGTTCATTCTCTCGGCGCTGGAAACCAGCAACAACGGCCAGCGCCTGGTGCTGGAAGTCGCCCAGCATCTGGGCGAGAACACCGTCCGCACCATCGCGATGGACTCGACCGACGGTCTGACCCGCGGTCAGGAAGTGACCGACACCGGCGCGCAGATCCGCGTGCCCGTCGGCCCGGCCACGCTTGGCCGCATCCTGAACGTCGTCGGTGAGCCGATCGACGAGCGCGGTCCGGTGGAAACCACCCTCTCCGCCCCGATCCACGCCAAGGCGCCGGAGTTCGTCGACCAGTCGACCGACGCCAGCGTCCTGGTCACCGGCATCAAGGTCATCGACCTTCTCGCCCCCTATGCGAAGGGCGGCAAGATCGGCCTGTTCGGCGGCGCGGGCGTGGGCAAGACCGTGCTGATCCAGGAACTGATCAACAACATCGCCAAGGGCCATGGCGGCACCTCCGTCTTCGCGGGCGTCGGTGAACGCACCCGCGAGGGCAACGACCTTTATCACGAATTCCTCGACGCCGGCGTCATCGCCAAGGACGCCGACGGCAACGCGATTTCCGAAGGCTCCAAGGTGGCGCTGGTCTACGGCCAGATGAACGAGCCGCCGGGCGCCCGCGCGCGCGTCGCCCTGTCGGGCCTGACCATCGCGGAATATTTCCGCGACCAGGAAGGCCAGGACGTGCTGTTCTTCGTCGACAACATCTTCCGCTTCACCCAGGCGGGCGCGGAAGTGTCGGCTCTGCTGGGCCGTATTCCTTCGGCGGTGGGCTATCAGCCGACGCTGGCCACCGACATGGGCGCCCTTCAGGAGCGCATCACATCGACCAACAAGGGTTCGATCACCTCGGTGCAGGCCGTCTACGTCCCCGCGGACGACTTGACCGACCCGGCGCCCGCGACCAGCTTCGCGCACTTGGACGCCACCACTGTTCTCAACCGCGCCATTTCGGAACTGGGCATCTATCCGGCGGTCGACCCGCTGGATTCGACCAGCCGCGTTCTGGAACCCCGCGTCGTGGGTCAGGAACATTATGAAACCGCCCGCGCTGTCCAGGCGATCCTGCAGAAGTACAAGTCGCTGCAGGACATCATCGCGATCCTGGGCATGGACGAGCTGTCCGAAGAGGACAAGGTGACCGTTGCCCGCGCGCGCAAGATCCAGAAGTTCCTGTCGCAGCCGTTCCACGTCGCGGAGGTCTTCACCGGCATTTCGGGCAAGTTCGTCCAGATCGAGGACACGGTGAAGTCGTTCAAGGCCGTGGTCGAAGGCGAATATGACCATCTGCCCGAAAACGCCTTCTACATGGTCGGCGGCATCGACGAAGCCATCGAAAAGGCGAAGAAGCTGGCTGCGGAAGCGGCGTAAGCAACCAAAGTCTCCCCTCTCTTCCAGGGAGGGGATCAAGGGGTGGGTAGCGAGCGGAAGCGAGCTTCCTGCCTTTCGGCTAGGGCGCAGGCCATCGCTCTGCGATGGCACCCACCCCCGGCCCCTCCCTGGAAGGGAGGGGGGAGAAGAATAGAATGGCACTGCATTTCGAACTCGTGACCCCGGAAAAGCTCGTCCGCTCGGAAGAGGTCTATCAGGTGGTCGTCCCCGGCACCGATGGCGACTTCGGCGTGCTGGAGGGCCACGCGCCCTTCATGTCCACCGTCCGCGACGGCGCGTTGCAGATCTTCGCCAGCGCGGGCGCGGCGCCGGAAGTCATCCCGGTCCGCGGCGGCTTTGCCGAGGTCAATGAAAAGGGCCTGACCGTCCTTGCGGAGCATGCTGGCTGATAGGCCGCACGGCCTGACCGTCCAATAACCAAAAAGGCCGCGCTCCGATGAGGAGCGCGGCCTTTTTTGTTGTCGGCCAGTCTGGGCCAACGCTCTGACACAAGATTACGCCTGGCATCAAAGACATGGCCGGGCGTGGCCGCCGTTCCCGGCGCATTAGCCATTTATCAAAGTTTCCATTCTATTCACCTTTAACGATCAGATCAGACCCAGAGCATTTCGGCGGAGAATCATGAGCGCGTTTGGACGGAAAAATGGACCTGCCGGCATCAAGCCCGGCTTCGGCCTGGCCCGCCCCATGCAGGGCGGCGCGCCCAGGGAAGAGATCAAGGGCGGCGAGCAATTCCCCCCGCTGGACATGACGGCGATCTCCCCGGAAGCGCCGCTCGATCCGCTTTCCGCACCGACCGGCCAGATGCTGCGCAACGCCGACGCGATGCAGCGCCTGTCGGACCGCGCCAATGCCGAACATTCAGCCGATACCGGGCCGCAGGGTTTTGAAGCGTCGGTCCACACGATCAAGGAGCAGGTTCTCCCCCGCCTGCTGGAGCGCGTCGATCCCGAAGCCGCCGCCACGCTGACCAAGGATGAACTGGCCGAGGAATTCCGGCCGATCATCATGGAGGTGCTGGCCGAACTCAAGCTCAACCTCAACCGGCGCGAGCAGTTCGCGCTGGAAAAGGTGCTGGTCGACGAGTTGCTGGGCCTGGGCCCGTTGGAGGAATTGCTGTCCGACCCGGACGTCACCGACATCATGGTCAACGGCCCGGACCAGACCTATATCGAAAAAAAGGGCAAGCTGCAGATCGCGCCGATCAAGTTCCGCGACGAGGAGCATCTGTTCCAGATCGCTCAGCGCATCGTCAACAAGGTCGGCCGCCGCGTGGACCAAACCACGCCCCTGGCCGACGCCCGCCTGCCCGACGGCAGCCGCGTCAACGTGATCGTGCCGCCGCTCAGCCTGCGCGGCACGGCCATCTCCATCCGTAAATTTTCCGCCAAGCCGATCACGCTGGACATGCTGGCCCAATGGGGCGCGATGAGCCAGAAAATGTGCACCGCGCTGAAGATCGCGGGCGCGTGCCGTTTCAACATCGTGATTTCGGGCGGCACGGGGTCGGGCAAGACCACCATGCTGAACGCCCTGTCGAAGATGATCGATCCGGGCGAGCGCGTGCTGACCATCGAGGACGCGGCGGAACTGCGGTTGCAGCAGCCGCATTGGCTGCCGCTGGAAACCCGTCCGCCGAACCTGGAGGGCCAGGGCGCGATCAGCATCGGCGACCTTGTGAAGAACGCCCTGCGTATGCGTCCCGACCGCATCATCCTGGGCGAAATTCGTGGCGCGGAATGTTTCGACCTGCTGGCCGCGATGAACACGGGCCATGACGGCTCCATGTGTACGCTCCACTCCAACTCCCCACGCGAATGCCTGGGCCGTATGGAGAATATGATCCTGATGGGCGACATCAAGATCCCCAAGGAAGCCATTTCCAAGCAGATCGCCGACTCGGTCGATCTGATCGTGCAGGTGAAGCGCCTGCGCGACGGGTCGCGCCGCGTGACCAACGTGACCGAGGTGATCGGCATGGAAGGCGACGTCATCGTCACCCAGGAACTGTTCAAGTTCGAATATCATGACGAGGATGACAGCGGGAAGATCATCGGCGAATATCGCTCCATGGGCCTGCGTCCCTATACGCTGGACAAGGCGCGGCAGTTCGGGTTCGACCAGCCCTTTCTGGAAGCCTGCCTGTAGGCTGCATCGTAACGATCTGTTGCGGGCAGGAAATTTCCCGACGATCCGCTTGCGCTGGCCTTGCATCACCGGCACATCATCGGCTTCCCCATGAAGAGAGGATTGCCGATGACCCGTCTCGCCCGCGCCGCCCTGCTGCTGGCTGGCCTCTCCCTGCCACTGCTTCCGCTCGCCGCCCAGCATGCGGGGCATCATCAGGCGGCCGATCCGATCGCCGCCGCGGTCGCCGCGCCCAGCCGCACGCCCGCCAACATCGCCCGCGACACATATCGCCACCCGGCTGAAACGCTTGCCTTTTTCGGGGTGAAGCCGGACCAGACCGTGGTTGAATATGCGCCCAGCGGCGGTTGGTACACGGAAATCCTGGCGCCCCTGCTGCATCATAAGGGCAGCTTCTACGCGCTCCAGCCGACCGGGCGCGGTCTGGACGGTTACAAGGCGTTCCTGGCCGCGAAGCCGGAGGTTTACGGCAAGGTGAAGCTGGTTGCCTTTCCCGACCAGAGCGGCCTGATCCCGGCAGGCAGCGTCGACACGCTGCTTACCTTTCGCAATGTCCACAATATGGTGATGGGCGGCACCGAAGCTGCGACCTTCAAGAGCTTTTACGATCTGCTGAAGCCGGGCGGGACATTGGGCATCGTCGATCATCGCCTGCCCGAAGGGCGCGACGCGGCGCTGGAAAAGAGCAGCGGTTATTTGAAGGTTTCGACCATCCGCCGGATCGCGGAGGCAGCAGGCTTCGAATATGCGGGGTCGTCGGAGATCAACGCCAATCCCAGGGACACCGCCGATTGGGAAAAGGGCGTGTGGACGCTTCCCCCCACGCTGCGCAATGGAGAGGTCGACAAGGCGAAATATCTGGCCGTCGGGGAAAGCGACCGGATGACGCTGCGCTTTCGCAAGCCGGTGAAATAGCGGGGATTGGGCACTCCGGGACATTCCCCTCCCGCAGGCGGGAGGGGGGCGACGGAAATCCACCCTTCCCTGCCGTTCGGCCTAAGGGGCCAGGCGAAACCGCGCTTAAGCTGTTGCGTCCTCCGACGGCGGGGCTAAGGCGGTCGCGTGCCGTCTGTTTCCTCCAGCCGTCCGCATCGTCCGCTCACCGCCATCGGCCTGCGGCTGGTTGCGGTGATCTGTCTGTCGATCATGTTCGTGACGGTCAGGCTGGCCGACGCGCGCGGCGTGCATGTGGTCGAATCCTTGTTCTACCGGCAGGCGCTAGCCCTGCCGGTGGTCATCGCCTGGATCGCCTCCACCACCGGCATCGCATCAGTCCGGACCCGGCGCATCGGCGTCCACGCCACGCGCATGGTCATCGGCATGACCGGCATGGTGCTCAATTTCCTGTCCTATATCCTGCTGCTCCCGGCGGAGGCGGTGACCATCGGTTTCACCATGCCGATCTTCGGCACCATATTGTCCGCGCTGATCCTGCGCGAGGCGACCGGCATCCACCGGTGGAGCGCGGTGCTGGTCGGTTTTCTGGGCGTGATCGTGATGGTCCGGCCCGATGCGGGGCATTTCCCCGCGGTCGGCGTGGCGGTCGCCCTGTCCGCCGCGTTCGTCACCGCCAGCGTCAGCCTGATCCTGCGTGAACTGGGGCGGACGGAAAATGCCGGGGTCATCGTCTTCTGGTTCACCATGCTGTCCCTGCCGCCGCTGGGCGCGGCCATGGTCTTCTATGGGCAGACCCATGACGCCGCGACATGGGCGCTGCTGCTGCTGATCGGCGTGACGGGCGGCATCGCGCAAATCTGCATGACCGCCGCCCTGCGCTGGGCGCCCGTGTCGGTGGTGCTGCCCATGGACTATAGTTCGATCATCTGGACGACGCTGCTCGGCTGGGCGATCTGGGGCAATTGGCCGATGGCGACGACCTGGATCGGCGCCGCGCTGATCATCGCGAGCGGCCTGTACATCGCCTGGCGGGAGCATATCCGCGCCAGGCGATTCCGGTCAGCCTAGCAGTTCGGCGTCCAGGCTGATCTCCGCATTCAGCAGCTTCGAAACCGGGCAATTGGCCTTCGCCTTGGCCGCCAGTTCCTGGAACCGGGCATCGTCCGCGCCGGGGATGGCCGCCTTCAGACTGAGCTTGCTGGCGGTGATGACGAAGCCGCCCTCCTGCTGCTCCAGCGTGACGACGGCGTTCGTCTCCATCTTCTCCGCCGTCAGCCCCGCTTCGCCCAATATCAGCGACAGCGCCATGGTGAAGCAGGAGGCGTGGGCAGCGGCGATCAATTCTTCGGGATTGGTACCCGGCACCCCTTCGAAACGCATCGCAAAACCATAGGGATGCGCGTCGAGCGCGCCGCTCTGGGTCGAAATCGCACCCTTGCCGTCCTTCAGGCCGCCGCTCCATACCGCCGATCCGCTGCGATTGATCTTCATGGCGATCCTCCCTGTACGCCCATGGAAAACCCCTTCGGCCCCCCTTGGTTTCATCCCCATGACCCGATTATTTCCCAGGAGACGGGAAAATCGGAGCGCGGTTTCAACATGAACGCCAGATGAATCGGGCTGCCCATTTTTCGACACATTTTGTCGCTTGACCATTGTCTACCAGAAAAATAGAATTATCTCTCCCTCGACAATAGGACGAGGATCTGACCATGGAGCGATTCGGACATTCGGGTGACGCCCGCCAACCGGTCGTGCTGACCATACCGGGTCTCAACAATAGCGGACCCGGCCATTGGCAGACGCTGTGGGAAAAAACCCGCGGGGATTGCGAACGGGTCGACCTGGGTAGCTGGGCCAGCCCCAGCCGCAATAGCTGGGTCACGCGGCTGGACGCGGCGATCCGGGCGGCGGACGGGCCGATCATCCTGGCCGCGCACAGCCTGGGCTGTCTGGCGGTCGCCTGGTGGGGCGCGTTGCAGAGCCAGGCCTATGGCTGGCCGGTGACGGGCGCGCTGCTGGTGGCGCCGCCCGATTGCGACCGGATGGAAACGCCGGAGACGATCGGCGGCTTCGGCCCCACGCCCCGCGCGCAACTGCCCTTCCCGTCGATCGTCGTGGCGAGCCGCAACGATCCCTATATCTTCTTCGAACGCGCCCACAGCATCGGCAAGAATTGGGGCAGCAGCTTCGTCGATGCGGGTTTTTGCGGCCATATCAACGCGGAATCGGGCCTGGGCGAATGGCGGTTCGGTCAGGCGCTGCTCGAAAGGCTGATCGACAATGCGCATGAGCAGGCCTCTGCGATGCGCCAATTACGGCCCGCCATCCCGCTGGCGCATCAGGAGCGGCGATTGGCCGCGCTGCGGGTGAACGGTTAAATCATAACGGGGCGCGACAAGAGAAACTTGAGCGCCCTTTATATTTGCTTTTTTGTCTATCAAAATAGTTGAGATAAAGAGTGTTCAAGAGGTGTTTATGAGTGAAAACCGATCGATTGAATTTGCCCGCAACGGCCGCGGCGACGGGCAGCGCCACGACATCGCCGTCAGCATCGAAAAGATACGCAGCGTGCTCGAATCGCTCCGTTTCGGGTCGGTCACGCTGACCGTTCACGATGCGCGGGTGGTGCAGATCGACGTGACGGAAAAGACGCGCCTGACCGCCTGAGACAATCGCGGGGGCGCAAGATGCAGGGTTGCTGAAAAAGGCCCGGAAAAAGGGCCGAATAACAGGTGGCAAGGGGTGGGCCACATTTTCCATTCCCATATCTTCGGCTTTGAGCGGATCACCGCAGAGGCCGCGATCAATATTCACCGGACATCCGGAAGGGGAATCATCATGATTGCGCGTTTTCTGTTGCTCGCCGGCGTGGCGGGCGCATCCATCATCGCGTCCAGCGCACAAGCGCAGGATGCATCTCAAACCGCTCCGCAATCCGCGGCGGACCATAGCGAACAGGCATCCAGCGCCCGCGGCGAGGTGATCATCGTCACCGCCCGCCGCCGCGCCGAAACCGCGCAGGAAGTGCCGCTGGCAATTTCCGTCATCCGGGGCGACAGCATAGAAGCGACCGGCAATTTCAACGTCGTGAAGCTGCAACAGCTTGCGCCGACGCTACAGGTCTACACCACCAATCCGCGCAACACGTCGGTCAACATCCGTGGCCTGGGCGTGCCGTTCGGCCTGACCAGCGACGGCTTCGAGCAGGGCGTCGGCATCTATGTCGACGATGTGTACAACAGCCGCGTCGCCGCCGCGACCTTCGACTTCCTGGACGTCGCCCAGGTCGAGGTGCTGCGCGGGCCGCAGGGCACCCTCTATGGCAAGAACACCACGGCGGGCGCGATCAACATCACGACCAACCAGCCGACCTTCGATTTCGAGGGCCGCGCCGAACTGACCGTCGGCAACCTCAATTACAAGCAGGCCAAGGCGGCCATTTCCGGCCCGTTGTCGGACACGATCGCCGCCCGCATCGCCGTGGCCGCGACCAGCCGCCGGGGCACGCTCTACAACACGGCCACCGACCGCTGGATCAACGAGCAGGACAATCTGGGCCTTCGCGGCCAGTTGCTGTTCAAGCCCAAAGATGATTTCAGCATCACCCTGTCAGGCGATTACAGCAAGCAGGATCCGGAATGCTGCGGCACCGTGTTCGTGCGCGTCGGCCGCACCCAAAGGCCGCTCACCCGCCAGTATGATGCCCTGGTCGCCGCGATCAACACCGCCAATCCCGGCCGCAATTATGTTGTCCCCAGCCGCAATCCCTATGACCGGCTGACCGATCTCGACTCCAGCCTCAACGCAGGCAACAAGATCGGCGGCGTGTCGGCCAAGATAAAGTGGGATGTCGGCCCGGGCACGCTGACATCCGTCACCGCCTGGCGCTTCTGGGACTGGAAGCCGGAGAATGACCGCGACTTCACCGGCCTGTCGGTCGTGTCGAAATCGCAAAACCCCTCGCAGCAGGACCAGTATAGCCAGGAATTCCGCTATAATTACGAAAGCCAGAAGATCGACTTCGTGGTCGGCCTGTTCGGCTTCAAGCAGCGGATCGATACCCAGGGCACCGAGCAGCAGGGGGTCGATGCCGTAAAATGGAGCCTGGCGCCCTCAGCCAGCTTGACCAACCCCTATAACAGGCCTGAAGTTCTGGCCGGGTTGACCGCCAGCAATACGCAATGGCTCAAGTCCACCAGCGCGGCGCTGTTCGGCCAGTTGAGCTGGAAGGTGACCGACGCCCTGACCATCCAGCCTGGCGCGCGCCTGAACTACGACAGGAAGTCGGGCTTTTACCAGAGGGTCGTAACCAACGGCCAGGGCCAGGTTATTTCGTGCCTGACGACGCCGGGCAATCCGCTTCCCACGGACCTGGCGGCCCAGTGCGGCGTGTATCAGCCGCAGGTCAGCGCCCCTTCGGACAGCGCCTGGAACTTCACCTACGACTTCAACGTCAATTACAGGATCGCGCAGGACGTTCTGGCCTATGTGACCTATGCCAAGAGCTTCAAGACGCTGGGCATCAACCAGAACGGCTTGCCGCTCAATTCCGACAATACGGTGAACTACGACGCGGGCACGGTGAAGCCGGAACGGGTCAATCATTATGAAATCGGCCTGAAGACCCAGTTCTGGGATCGCCGGGCGACCTTCAACATCACCGCCTTCCGCACGGAGATCAAGAATTTCCAGGCGACCGTGAACGGCGGCCAGTTCGGCACCGTGCGCGGCTATCTGGCCAATGCAGACAAGGTCCGGTCGCAGGGCATAGAGGCGGATTTCAAGGTCGTCGCCAGCGATCGCTTCACCGCCTATGCGAACGGCGCCTTTACCGACGCCAAGTACAAGAAGTTCACCAACGCGCCCTGCCCGCCCGAACTGTCCGGCGGCACGTCGCAGCCCGCCAATCAGCCCGCAGACTATTCGAATGCAGGCGTTCCCAACACCCTCAGCCCGCGGGCATGCGACATTTCCGGCTTCGATCTGCCGGGCGTGTCGAAATGGGCCTTCTCCTACGGCGCGGAATATAACATTCCGGTCACGCTGCTGGCGAAGGAAGGCCAGGTCTATCTGGGCGTCGACGGCAATTACCGGTCGCACTGGAATTCCAACGCCTCGCCGTCAATCTATACGGAGGTGAAGGGCTATGCGCTGACCAACTTCCGCGCCGGTTTCCGCGGCGATGGGTTCGACATCTTCGGTTGGGTCCGCAACGCCTTCGACGTGAACTATATCGAAAATCTCCAGGTCGCGCCGGGCAATACCGGCCTGATCGCCGGTCAGCCGGGCGATCCGCGGACCTGGGGCGGGACGATCAAATTCTCCTTCTGACCCTTTAACAAGGTTCATCCCCCGCGGGGAGCGGCACAGCCCTGCCGCTCCCCGTATTTTTTCATCCCAGCGAAGGCTGGGATCTCGTGAGCCTACTCCGTGCCCTATCGCGCGGAATCCCTGCCTCCGCCAGGATGACGAACTTAACCCCGATTTGCGCCCTGCGCCGCGCTGGGGTAGAGCGCATCCCATGTCCACGACCTTCACGCTCGATACGTCGACCAGCCGCGCCAATCCCACGCCCGCGCCGATTAAGCGCCTGACCGTGCCCGCCATCCAGAGCCGCAAGGCCGGGGGCAGGACGGAACAGCCGCTGGTGATGCTGACCGCCTATACGGCGCGGCAGGCGCAGTTGCTCGACCCGCATTGCGACATGCTGCTGGTGGGCGATTCGCTGGGGCAGGTGATCTACGGCCTGCCCTCCACCCTGGCCGTCACGCTGGACATGATGATCGCCCATGGCGCCGCCGTGGTGCGGGGCAGCTATCACAGCGTCGTGCTGGTCGACATGCCCTTCGGCAGTTACGAAGCATCGCCACAACAGGCCTTCGCCAGCGCCAGCCGGGTCATGGCGGAGACCGGCTGCGCGGGCGTGAAGCTGGAGGGCGGGGCCGCCATGGCCGAGACCATCGCCTTCCTCAGCCAACGGGGCATTCCGGTGATGGCGCATATCGGGCTGACGCCGCAGGCGGTGAACGCGCTGGGCGGCTATGGCGCGCGGGGCAAGAGCCGGGAGGAGCATGAGAAGATCGTCTCCGACGCCCGCGCCGTGGCGCAGGCGGGCGCCTTCGCCATGGTGCTGGAAGGGGTGATGGAGGAGATCGCCGTCACCGTCACCGACAGCGTGGACGTGCCGGTGATCGGCATCGGCGCGTCGGCCCATTGCGACGGGCAGGTTTTGGTGGCGGAAGATATGCTGGGCATGTTCGAGCGCGTGCCCCGCTTCGTGAAACGCTATGAAAATATCGCGGAAACGATCGGCCATGCCGCCGCCCAATATGCGGCGGATGTCCGAAACCGGCACTTTCCGACCGAAGATCAGGTCTATCGGCCCAAAAAGTGATTTGCGCGAGCGCGGTGCGCCGCTAATGATCGCGCCTTCCGCATGCCTTTTCTGACGAATTTCTGGAGACCCAAGTGGCCCTGACGCCGCAAAACAGCGAAGCCTTCATGCGCGAGGTGGACGAGGCCGTACGGCAGGACCAGTTGCTGACCTTCTGGCAGCGCTTCGGCCGATGGATCGTCGCGCTGGTGGTCGTCGGCCTCGCGGTCTTCGGCGGCTGGCTCTACTGGCAGCATCATACGAAAACCCAGTCGCAGGCCGTGTCGGAGGAAATGGACAAGGTGATCGCCACGGCGGTCGGCGGCGGCGCGCCCGATGCGAAGGAACTGGACAAGCTGACCCAGGCGAGCCAGCCGGGCTTCCGCGCATCCGCCCTGCTGGTGAAGGCCGGCGCGGCGGCGCGCAAGGGCGACAGCAAGGCCGCGATCGCCGCCTATCGGGCGATGGCGGGCGACAGCTCGCTCGACCAGCCCTATCGCGACCTGGCGCTGATCCGCCAGACCACGCTGGAATATGAGAGCCTGGCCCCGCAGCAGGTGGTCGACCGGTTGAAGCCGCTCGCCGTCGAGGGTGCGCCCTGGTTCGGCAGCGCCGGGGAACTGGTCGCCATCG
The DNA here is from genome assembly GCF_026427355.1 of Sphingobium sp. JS3065. Classification (NCBI taxonomy): domain Bacteria; kingdom Pseudomonadati; phylum Pseudomonadota; class Alphaproteobacteria; order Sphingomonadales; family Sphingobiaceae; genus Sphingobium; species Sphingobium sp. JS3065. The sequence continues at coordinate 63,754 of NZ_CP102664.1, read as the reverse complement.
CCTATATGAAGATGCGCAAGCCCGACCTGGCCGGGCCGCTGTTCGCCGCCATGGCGAAGGACAAGGGCGTGCCCCAGTCGATCCGTTCACGCGCGCGACAGATGGCGGGCTTATTGGGTGTGGATGCAGTCGAAACGCCGACAGGGGCGGGACAGGAATGATTGGGCGCATGGGAATGCACAGCATGACGAAATTTTCGGGCGCCGGCCGCGCCGTGACCGTTGCCGTGATGATCGCGATGCTGGCGGGCTGCGGCATCGTGGGCGGCAAGAAGGGCGGCCCCAAGACCCCGGTGGTCGGCAAGCGCACCTCTATCCTGAGCAACGAGCAGGGCGTGGAGGTCGATCCGACGCTGGCCGACGTGCCGGTGGCGCTGCCCGAACCCTATGCCAACGACCAATGGTCGCAGCCGGGCGGCAGCCCCGCCAAGACGATGGGCAATCTGGCGCTGGGCGCTTCGCCATCGCGGGCGTGGACCGTATCCATCGCGGGCAGCACGCCGCAGGCGCGGCTTGGCTCCGCTCCGGTCGTCGTGGGCGGCAAGCTCTATGTCATCGACGCCGATGCGCGGGTGATCGCGTTCGACGCGACGAGCGGCGCGAAGCTATGGCAGACCCCCCTGCCCGCCCAGGGCAGCGGCCGCGCCCTGTTCGGCGGCGGCGTCAGCGTGATCGACGGCAAGCTCTATGCCAGCACCGGCGTCGGCGACGTCGCGGCGATGGACGCGAATACGGGCGCGATCCTGTGGAAGAAGCGCCCCGGCGGCCCGCTGCGCGGCGCGCCGACGCTGGCCAACGGCCATGTCTATGTGATGGGGCAGGACAATCAGATCTTCGCCCTGAACCAGAGCGACGGCGAAGTGCAATGGACCGACAGCGGCACGTTGCAGGTCACCGGCATTTTCGGCGTGGCCGCTCCCGCCGCCGCGCAGGGCACGGTGATCGCGGGCTATAGTTCGGGCGAACTGACCGCCTATCGTTATGAGAATGGCCGGACATTGTGGGGCGACGCGCTGTCGCGGACCAGCATCTCGACCGCCGTGGCATCGCTAACCGATATCGACGCCGATCCGGTGATCGATCGCGGGCGCGTCTTCGCTATCGGACAGGGCGGTCGCATGGCGAGCTATGAACTGGTGAGCGGCCAGCGGCTGTGGGAAATCAACATTGCGGGCATCTCCACCCCCTCGGTGGTGGGCGAATGGGTGTTCGCGGTGACCAGCGACGCGAAGCTGCTCTGCGTTGCCCGCGCCACCGGCAAGATACGCTGGATCAGCCAGTTGCGTCGTTGGGAGAAGGAAAAGAAGAAGGACAAGGCGATCCGCTGGACCGGACCGGTTCTGGCGGGCGGACGGCTGGTCCTGGTGTCGACCCATGGCGACCTTAATTATGTCGATCCGACGACCGGCAAGATACAGGCGCAAATCGATCTGGACCGGTCGATGTCGCTGTCGCCGATCGTGGCGAACAATACGCTCTATATCCTGGCGGACGACGGCAAGCTGACGGCGTTTCGCTGACGCCAGGGACGAGACAAGATAAGCGTGCTCCTGCGAAGGCGGGAGTCCAGTCCAAGCGTTGGAACTGGGCTCCTGCCTTCGCAGGAGCACTCATGTTTTTACGCCTGATGTGCTAACAGGCGACGCAAGAAAGGATACGGGCCTCTTATGCTGCCCACCGTTGCCATTGTCGGGCGGCCCAACGTGGGCAAGTCCACCCTTTTCAACCGGCTGGTCGGCAAGAAGCTGGCGCTGGTCGACGACCAGCCCGGCGTGACCCGCGACCGGCGGGAGGGGCAGGCCAATCTGCTCGGCGTCGAATTCACCATCATCGACACCGCCGGTTACGAGGATGAAGACCCGCAGACCCTGCCCGGTCGCATGCGCATGCAGACGCAGGCGGCGGTGGAGAATGCCGACGTCGCGCTGTTCGTCGTCGATGCGCGCGCCGGGATCACCCCGCTGGACGAGGAAATCGCCCGCTGGCTGCGGGAGGGCGACGCGCCGGTCGTGCTGATGGCCAACAAGGCCGAGGGCAGGGCGGGCGACGACGGCGTGATGGAGGCGTTCAGCCTGGGCCTGGGCGAACCCGTCCCCTTTTCCGCCGAACATGGCCAGGGGATGGCCGATCTGTTCCAGGCGCTGCTCCCCTATATCGACCGTGAGGAGGAGGAAGAGGAGGAAGGCGAGCCGGACGAGGCCGATTTCGAATCCGCGCCGCTGAAGCTGGCCATCGTGGGCCGTCCCAATGCGGGCAAGTCGACGCTCATCAACCGCCTGCTGGGCGAAAACCGGCTGCTGACCGGGCCGGAAGCGGGCATCACCCGCGACAGCATCGCGGTGGATTGGCAATGGACCAGCCCGGATGGGGAAGAGCGCCCCGTCCGCCTGATCGACACGGCGGGCATGCGCAAGCGGGCCAAGGTGCAGGACAAGCTGGAAAAGCTGGCGGTGTCCGACGGCCTGAACGCGGTCAATTTCGCGGAGGTCGTGGTGCTGCTGCTCGATTCCACCCGCGGGCTGGAGGCGCAGGACCTGCGCATCGCGGACAAGGTGCTGGAGGAAGGCCGCGCCCTAGTCGTCGCGCTCAACAAATGGGACACGGTGGAGCACGGATCGGCGCTGTATCAGGGCATCAAGCAGGCGCTGTCCGACGGCCTTGCGCAGATACGCGGCGTGCCGATCATGACCGTTTCCGGCGCGACGGGCAAAGGGCTGGACGACCTGATCCGCGTCGCCTTCGAAACCCGCACCGCCTGGTCTCAGCGCGTGTCGACCGGCATCCTCAACCGCTGGTTCGAACGCGCGCTGGAGGCCAATCCGCCGCCCGCGCCCGGCGGCAAGCGGATCAAGCTGCGCTACATCACCCAGAACAAGACCCGCCCGCCGACCTTCGTGCTGTTCGGCACGCGGCTGGACGAGTTGCCGGAAAGCTATCGCCGCTATCTGGTGAACGGCATCCGCAAGGAACTGGGTTTTGGCGCGGTGCCGGTGCGGCTGACGCTGCGCAGCGCCAAAAACCCCTATGCCAACAAGTGACGGGGCGCATATCGACGCCAGGGGCCTGAAATGCCCTTGGCCCGCGCTGCGCGTGGCGCGCGCGATGCGATCCGCCGATGCGGTGACGATCGAGGCGGACGATCCTGTCGCGCCTACGGAACTGGAAGCGCTGGCGCGGCAGCAAAGCTGGACCTTCGTGGCGAAGGGCGCGCATCTCTTCGCCATTTTCCGGGCGCCTGAGGACGTCTGAGCCGCTTAACCCCATGTTTACGCCCCTCTTCTATACTCCCACGGCAGAACAGGGAGTGTCGACAGGTGCCATATCAAGAGGCCGAACTGGTCAACCGGACCGATTTCGCCAAGTCCCGTTCGGAGCTTGGCACCGCCTTCCTGCGCATATTGGGCTATTTCCGCGAGGATGGCGAAAAGGCGATCGGCGCCATCGAGGAGGCCTTTCGCGCCCGCAACGCCGCCGCGCTCGTCGCCCCGGCCCATAAGCTGAAGGGGGAGTCCGTGCAGTTCGGCGCCTATCGCCTGAGCGCCATGGCCGAAAAGATCGAGATGGTCGCGCGCCGCTGCGTCGAAAGCCGCGAAGGCCCGGACGAGCTGATCGAGGATGTGGTCGCGCTGAGGCCGTGCTTCACCGAGACGATGGCCCTGCTGGATCGCGACGCCAATCCGCTGGTCGCCCGCCGGCCCCAGGGTTTCGGCCGCCGCGTCGACGGCCCCGTGCAGGGATTCGGCCGCGCCGCCGGTTGATTTGGCGGTTTTTGGCCAACCCATACGGAGCCTTGCTGAGCGAAGCGAGGCTAGGCGCAGTTGGATGAGGGGGCGGGCCTGCGGCCCGCGCGATCCGTTGGATCGAGCGAACAGGTAAGGGCTGCCCCGCAGCCCTTAGATCATGCCGGGGGCATGATCGACCTGTTCGCTCCCCTCACCCAGCTACGACTAGGCAGCAAGCTGCCAAGTCTGCGCAGCCTCGGCCAGAGTCACGTGCCTCTGGCCGACCCTCAAGGGAGAGGGGTAAAAAGAACGTCCGCCCTCCACCCCTTCCGGCCACCCAGGCGCCGGGCAAAGCATGGCTTCGAAATCCCGTATTGAAATAAAACGGGCCATCCCCCCATATGCAGAGCATGACCCGTTTTTCCGTCCTGGACCTTGTCCCCGTCAACGAAGGCATCACCCCCGGTGAAGCGCTCCGCCGCGCCGCCGCCTTTGCCGCGCATGCCGAAAGCCTTGGCTTCCACCGCTATTGGGTGGCGGAACATCATGGCATGCCGGGGATCGCGTCCGCCGCGACCGCCGTGGTGCTGGCCCATATCGGACAGGCGACCAGCCGCATCCGCATCGGCGCGGGCGGCATCATGCTGCCCAATCATGCGCCGCTGCTGATCGCGGAGCAGTTCGGCACGCTGGCGGCGCTGTTTCCCGGCCGTGTCGACCTGGGGCTGGGCCGCGCGCCCGGTTCGGACCAGCGCGTGGCGCAGGCGATGCGCCGCACCCTGACCGGCGGGCCGGATGAATTCCCCCGCGACGTGATGGAGTTGCAGGCCTATTTCGCGGGCGATATGCGGCTCGGTTTCCAGGCGACGCCCGGCGCGGGAGAGGATGTGCCGCTGTGGATCCTCGGCTCCAGCCTCTATGGCGCGCAACTGGCCGCCGCGCTTGGCCTGCCCTATGCCTTCGCGTCCCATTTCGCGCCGGGGGCGCTGGACGAGGCGATCGCCATCTACCGCCGCGATTTCCGGCCATCGGCGCAACTCAAATATCCCTATGTAATGGCGGGCTTCAATGTCTTCGCCGCCGACACGATGGAGGAAGCGCGGCTGGTCGCCACTTCCATGCAGCAGGCCTTCGTCCGGCTGCGCACCGGCCAGCCGGGCAAGCTGCAACCCCCTGTCCCCGGCTATTATGAAGACCTGCCGCCCCAGGCGCAGGCCATGCTGGCCGATGTGCTGAGCGTGTCGAGCATCGGCACCCAGGCCGATGTCGAGCGCGACCTGGCGGCCTTCATTCGCCGCACCCAGGTCGATGAGATCATCCTGGTCGGCCAGATCCACGATTTCGAGGCGCGCAAGCGCAGCCTGGAAATCGCCATGGCGGCGGGGCGGGCCGTGTCAGCCGGCCATGAGGCGGCCGCCGCTCAATAGCTTCGCCAGTCCGGGCGCGGCGCGGCTGAGCAGCGATCCGAGCAGCAGGACCGTGAGCAGCACCAGCAAGGGCTGCACCAGCAGATAGGCGGGGTAGAAAGGCGAGCCGAGCTTTCCGAACAATATGCCCAGCGCGGGGCCGCCCAGCCAGATCAGGATGAGGTGAGAGCAGAAGAGGAAGAAGGCGAAGGGTTCGATCCGCAGCAGCATCCCCCGCGCCGCGCCGCCCGCCAGGGTCCAGGCCAGCCGCCAGAAGAAGACCGCCGCCGCGACCCGCACCGCCATGTCCAGCACCGCGATCCCGCCGCCCGGCTGGACGAACCCGGGATGCAGCGAAGCATAGAGTTGAACGGTCATCAGCAGCGCGAAGGGCGGCGCGGCGACCGTCCAGGGCAGCACGGCCACCCTGTCGGCCAGCCCTTCGCGCCGCGCGATGATGCCCATGATGAAAAAGAACAGGATCGACGCCCGCATCAATATGGGCGGACCCCAGCCCATGATCTGGCAAAGCGCAGCCAGCGCCGCGACCCCCGCCAGCGCCCATCCGGGCAGGCGGACGAACAGCGGCGCGGCGATCATGCACAGGAACAGGTCGCGCAGGAACGGCATCTGCACGTTGATGTCGGGATTGCGGCTGACGATGAACAGTTCCTGGAACATCCAGTCGGTGGACGAGGGCACCGGCGCGGACAGGCCCAGCGCCCAGGCGGCGCCCGACACGAACAGGATCGCCAGCGCGTTCCACAGGATCATCGGCAGCAGGATCGTCCGCACCTTCCGCCCGACATGGCGCAGCCAGTGGTGCGTCCGCGAAGACCCCTCCACCAGCCAGCCGGAAATCAGGCCCAGCAGCGGCACGGCGCTGCGCCCGAAAATCTCCATCAATCCCCAGCGCAGGCTGTCCTGCGGCGTGCCCCGCAGGCTTTCCAGATCATGGCCGCTCAGGCCCGTCCAGGCGTGGACATAGACCACCCCCAAGATGCAGATGACGCGGGCGATGGAGATCGCGTCGGAACGGCGCGCCGCGTTGGTCGTCAACGTTCGCGCCACAGGATTTTCCCCATTTCCGGCAAATGTTTCAACTGTCCGGCCCGACACGCATTTCCTCTGACGATCGCGGCGCAGCCATGGCCGCGCCGTTGAGATGGGTGAGGCGATAAGCAGATTCTTTACCAGTGGCGCGTTAAATCGATCCGACGTGCCGGAATCCCGTCCGGTCGAGGGGGAAGAGGTTCATGAACCAGATGCACGGCGCAGACCATTTCGAGGGCGCGCAGGCGCATGTCTTCCCGGCGCCCGCCGACGCCATGGGCATGGTTTTCCAGATTGCCGGGTCCAGTTCGCAATTGATCATCGACGCCACGCGGATCGCCGCGCTGGCCCATCATCCCGACCCCTGCATCGCCATGGCGGGGCAGGTCGGCGCGCAGGTGAAGATGCGGGTCGGCCAGGTCTGGCTGATCGCCAGCGTCCGCGCCATGGCCATGGACCGGGGCGACAGCAACATCATCGTCGCCGATATCGACTTTCTGGGCGAAGGCGATGAGGAAAAGCTGACCGGGCGCATCCATCGCTTCCGCCGGGGCGTCACCCGCTATCCGACGCCGGGGACGGAGGTTTATCCCGTGTCCAGCCAGGACATGCAGCAGATTTATTCCGCCGAAGACCGCCCGCATGTGCAGATCGGCACCGTCTATCCCACCGCCGACACCCGCGCCGCGCTCTATGTCGATTCGATGTTGGGCAAGCATTTCGCCCTGCTGGGTTCGACCGGCACCGGCAAGTCGACCAGCGCCGCGCTGATCCTGCACCGCATCTGCGACCTGTCGCCGCAGGGGCATATCGTGATGATCGACCCCCATGGCGAATATGGCGCCGCCTTCCAGACCAATGGCGCGGTCTATGACATCAACAACCTCGCCCTGCCCTATTGGCTGATGAATTTCGAGGAGCATTGCGAGGTGTTCGTCACCTCCGAAGGTTCCGAGCGGACGGTCGATTGCGACATCCTGGCCAAATGCCTGCTCGCCGCGCGGTCGAAGAACCGGCTGGCGGAGAGCATCGGGCGGCTGACGGTGGATTCGCCGGTTCCCTATCTGCTGTCGGACCTGACCAACATCCTCCAGAATGAGATGGGCAAGCTGGACAAGGGCACCGGATCGCTGCCCTATATGCGGCTGAAGACCAAGATCGACGAGATCAAGAGCGATCCGCGCTACAGCTTCATGTTTTCCGGCATGCTGGTCGCGGATTCGATGCAGGAATTCATCGCGAAAATCTTTCGCCTGCCTTCGGGCGGCAAGCCGATCTCCATCATCGACGTGTCTTCCATGCCGTCCGACATCACGTCCGTCGTGGTTTCAGTGCTGTCGCGGCTGGTGTTCGACTATGCGCTGTGGGCACGGGACGAGCCGCAACGGCCGATCCTGCTCGTCTGCGAGGAGGCGCATCGCTACATCCCGTCCACCACCACGGGATCGGGCCAGGCGGTGCGCCGCATCCTGGAGCGCATCGCCAAGGAAGGGCGTAAATATGGCGTGTCGCTGGGCCTGATCACCCAGCGTCCGTCGGATCTGGCGGAAGGCGTGCTGTCGCAGTGCGGCACCATCATATCGATGCGCCTCAACAACGATCGCGACCAGGCCTTTGTCAAAGCCGCCATGCCGGAAGGGGCGCGCGGCTTCCTGGATTCCATTCCCGCGCTGCGCAACCGGGAGGCGATCATCTGCGGCGAAGGCGTCGCCGTGCCGATCCGCGTGGCGCTCGACAATCTGGAGGAGGAACGGCGGCCCGCTTCCAGCGATCCGAGCTTCACCGACCTGTGGCGCCAATCGGGGGGAGAGGCCGAAATCCTCGACCGGACCATCACCCGCTGGCGCAGCCAGGGGCGTTGAGGTTCATCCCGTCGGCGCGATGCGCCCGGCAGGCTCCCCCTCCGCATTGATGGCTTCGCGGCATTCCTCCTCATTGGGCTGCGCCAGAAGCTTCGCCTTCTTCCAGCCGCCCTGCATATAATAAGCGACGGCCAGCAGCAGCGTCGCGCCTGAACCGACCGGGAAACTCAGCCACAGCGCGTCCGCCCCCAGCGGCCCATAGCCGATCTTGTAGAAGCCCAGCCGCACCACGAACAAGGCGAAGATCAGGATGAGAAGCGGCCCCACCACCACGCCGTTCGCCCGCATGACGCCGAAGAAGATCATCGCGCAGCCGAACAGGACGAAGCTCCAGCTCGCCAGCAATTGCATGTGCCAGGCAACCGGGACGGCGGGACTGCCGGAACCCAGGAACAACGCCAGCAAGGCTTCATGGAACAGCAGCATCACCGCGATCATCGCCCCGGTGACGAGCAGCAGGTAGGCAAGGCCATAGGAGGTTATCCGCCCCACCCGGTCCCATTGGCCCGCGCCGATATTCTGCGCCGCCATGGCGCTGACCGCCCCGCCCAGCGCCATGGCGGGCATCTGGAGATAGGTCCAGAGCTGCTGCGCCGCGCCGTACGCTGCCGTCACCACCAGTCCTTCCCGGTTGACGAGGCCGATCATCACCAGGCCGGATGCCGACATGACGATCATCTGCAATCCCATGGGCAGCCCCTTGCCCAGCAGCAGCCGGACCTGCGCGGCGGTGGGGCGCAGATAGGCCAGTTCCTCCCCCCGCAGGCGCAGCGGCAGGTCTTTGCGGTAGATATAGGCGATGACGCCGATCAGGCTGACGAAGCCCGCCACGGCGGTCGCGGTGGCCGATCCCGCTATGCCCATTTCCGGGAAGGGGCCGATGCCGCGGATCAGCACGGGGTTCAGCACCATGTCGACGCCCACGCTGACGAACATGAAGATCAGCGGCGTGCGCGCATCCCCCGTGCCGCGCAGCCCCATCATGATCATGACGCCCAGCAGGGTCGCGGGCATGGCGACGAAGATCACGCGCAGATAGACGAGCGCCGGATCGAAGGCTTCGGCGGGCGTCGCCAGCAATCGCAGCAGGGCGGGCGCGCCCAGCCATCCGGCCAGCGCGACGGCCAGCGCCAGCATGGTGCAGAAGCCGACCGCCGACCCGAAGGCCCGCCGCGCCGAAACCATGTCGCGCGCGCCGTAGGATTGCGCGATCACCACCGTCGCCGCCATGCCGAAGCCGAAGACGATGGAGAACATCAGGAACATGATGATGTTGGCGTTGGCCGTGGCCGCCAGCGCCCGCTCCCCCAGGAAGCGTCCGACCCAGATCGCGTTGATCGATCCGTTGAGCGACTGAAGTATGTTGGAACCCAGCGTCGGCAGCGCGAACAGCAGCAACGCCGGGCCGATCGGTCCCTGGGTCAAATCCCTTCGCGCCCGATCCTTTCCTTGCGCCCCTCTGTTCATCGTCCCTCTTCTTTTCGTGATGCCGACGAACCGAGGCGGTTCAGGCCAGCCGTTCCAGCGCCGCTTTCAACCGTTCCGCTTCGGCTGCCTTTTCGGCATGATCCTCCCGCGCCTTGGCGACGGCTTCGGGCTTGGCCTTCTCCACGAAGCTGGGATTGGAAAGGCGGCCGGACAGGGAATCCCGTTCCTTCTCCGCCGCCGCCAGAGCCTTGGCGAGGCGCGCCTTTTCCGCTTCGATGTCGATCACGCCTTCCAGCGGCAGGATGAAGGTCGCCTCGTCCACGACGATCTGCGCCGCGCCGCCCTCTACATCGTCGCCGAAGGACAGGCTCTCCACCCGGCCCAGCCGTGCCAGCGCGGCGCCCTGACGGTCCAGGCGACGGCGGGTTTCCTCCACCTCGTCGCGGACGACCAGCTTGAGCTTCGCGCCCGGCGGCACGTTGAGTTCGGTGCGTGCCGTGCGCATCGCGCCGATCAGGCGGATAAGCCAGTCGATTTCCGCCTGCGCGTCGCTGTCGACGGCGTAGAGCGCCTGCGGCCAGCGGGCGACGATCAGTTCATTCGCGCGTGTGCCGGTCAGGTTCCACAATTCTTCGGTGATGAAGGGCATGAAGGGGTGGAGCATCACCAATATCTGGTCGAACGCCCAGCCCGCGACCGCCTTCGTCTCTTCGTCCATCGCCCCCTTGGTGAGTTCGATATACCAGTCGCAAAACTGGTCCCAGACGAAATGGTAGATGGCGTTGGCCGCCGCGTCGAAGCGCAGTTCGGTCATGGCCGTGTCGATCGCCTGCACGGTCGCGACCGTCTCCGCGATGATCCAGCGGTTGACGGGAGCCTCCGCATGGGGGGCTTCATGACCGGTCGAAGCGGTGACGCCGTTGGATTGCAGGAAACGCGCCGCGTTCCACAGCTTGGTCGCGAAGTTGCGATAGCCCTCGACGCGCTTTTCGTCCATCTTCACGTCGCGGCCCTGGCTTTCCATGGCGGCCATGAAGAAACGCAGCGCGTCCGCGCCGAACCGGTCGATCAGGCCCAGCGGGTCGACGACATTGCCCTTGGACTTGGACATTTTCTGCCCGTCGGCGGCGCGCACCAGGCCGTGCAGGTAGAGCTTGCGCCAGGGAACGTCGCCCATGAACTCCATGCCCTGCATCGCCATGCGCGCATCCCAGAAGAACAGGATGTCGAAGCCGGAGATCAGCAGGTCATTGGGATAATGGCGGCTGAGCGTCTCGGTCTGCTCCGGCCAGCCCAGCGTGCCGAAGGGCCAGAGGGCGGAGGAGAACCAGGTGTCGAGCACGTCGGGATCGCGGGCCAGCCGCTTGTTGCCCGCAAGAGCCTGCGCTTCCTCTTCGCTCTCCGCGACATAGGGATTGCCATCCTCGTCATACCAGGCGGGGATTTGATGCCCCCACCAAAGCTGGCGGGAGACGCACCAGGGCTGGATATTTTCCATCCAGTTGAAGAAGGTCTTTTCCCACGTCTTGGGGACGATTTCGATCCGCCCGTCGCGCACCGCCTGCATCGGGGCGACGGCCAGCTTTTCGGCGTCGACATACCATTGGTCGGTCAGCCAGGGTTCGATCACCACGCCCGACCGGTCGCCAAAGGGCGTCTGGATGGTGCGCGGTTCGGCGTCGGCTTCGACTTCCTCGCCTTCCTTGGTCTTGGTCACGTGCGGGACCAGCAGGCCCAGCGCCTTCATCTCCGCCACGACCAACTCGCGCGCGCCGTCCACGCCGTCGCGGCGGAAGCGGTGCAGGCCCAGGAAGCGTTCGGGGATCAGGCCGTCGGCGGTCTGGACCACATTGGCGTCGGCGTCGAACATGTTGAGCATGTCGGCGGCCTTGAAACCCGCCCGCTTGCCGACCTCGAAATCGTTGAAATCATGGCCCGGCGTGATCTTCACCGCGCCGGACCCCAGTTCCGGATCGGCATGGTCGTCGCCCACCACCTTGAACCGGCGGCCGGTGATCGGCTGGAGGATATCCTTGCCGATCACGTCCTTGTAGCGCGGGTCTTCCGGGTGCACGGCGACCGCCATGTCCGCAAGCATGGTTTCGGGCCGGGTGGTGGCGACGACGATATGGTCCGCGCCATTGGCCAGCTTCACCCCGTCCGCCAGCGGATAGCGGAAGTGCCAGAAACCGCCCTTCACTTCCTGCGTCTCCACCTCCAGGTCGGAGATGGCCGAGCGGAAATGCGGATCCCAGTTCACCAGGCGCTTGTCGCGATAGAGCAGGCCGCGCTTGTGCAGTTCCACGAACGTCTTGACGACGGCCTTCGAAAAACCCTCGTCCATGGTGAAGCGTTCATTGGCCCAGTCCATGGAGCAGCCCAGGCGGCGAAGCTGGCGCGTGATCGCGCCGCCGCTTTCCGCCTTCCATTCCCAGACCTTTTCGATGAACTGGTCGCGGGTGTAGTTGGTGCGCTTGTCCTGCCGCGCCTCCATCTGCCGCTCCACCACCATCTGGGTCGCGATGCCCGCATGGTCGGTGCCCACCACCCATAGCGCATCCTTGCCGCGCAGCCGTTCGTACCGGATCACGATGTCCTGCAACGTATTGTCCAGAGCATGGCCGATATGCAGGCTGCCCGTGACGTTCGGCGGCGGGTTGACGATGGTGAAGGGTACCGCGTCGGGGCGTTCCGGGCGGAACAGGCCATTCCGCTCCCAATGGGCGTACCAGCGGGACTCGATTTCGGCGGGGTCGAAGGTCTTGGGCAATTCGGTCATAGGCTGGCCTTTACGCAAGGCGGCGGCGGCGTCAACTTTCCGCCGCCTGGGAGACGAAAAAGCCGCGCCTGCGCGCAGCGGAACCCGCAATGCAGCCAAACGACGCATCAGGCGTTCTACCACCGTAACGACAAGAGAAGCGAAAAGGTGTGTTTAGTGGCGACAAGTTGTTTCGCGGACAGGCTGGCGAAGCATATTCCCCTGTCCGATACGGAGAAGATGGCGCTTGCAAGGCTGGAGGAAAATCCCCGCAAGGTCAGGCGCGGCGCGACGATCCAGCGGGTCAACGACCTGGTGACCGAACTGTTCGTGCTGCGCGAAGGACGGGTGATGAGTTTCGTCATCCTGCCCGACGGCAGCCGGCAGATATTGCGCGTCTATTTCCCCGGTGACTTCATCGGATCGGCCAGCACGATCTACAACCGGGCGCCGGAATCGCTGGTGGCGCTGTCGGACGCGGTCGTCTGTCCGTTCGACAAGCATGCTTTGCGGCGGCTGCTGGAGGAATATCCGCGGGTCGCGGCGCTGCTGTTCCTGCTGTCCAATGAGGAGCGGGTCGCGCTGACCGACCGGCTCGCCTCTTTGGGGCGGACGTCGGCCAGGGCGCGGGTCGCGTCCTTCCTGCTGGATATTTTCGATCGGCTGCGGGTGACGGACGACAGGATCACCGACAGTTTCGACCTGAAGCTGACGCAGGAGGAGATTGGCGACGCGCTGGGCCTGACATCCGTCCATGTGAACCGCATGATCCGGCAGATGGAGCAGGAAGGGCTGATCAGCCGGACCAACGGGCGGATCACGCTGCTGGACATGGCGCGGCTGGAGGAAATCGGCCATTATACCAACCGGCACAAGGATCTGGATCTGGAATGGCTACCGGGGATGGCGTGACCCATCCTGAACGACATGCGCCTGCAAAGGGTGGGGGCATGTCGTTTTCCAGGCGATGCCGCGCCCCTGTCAGGCCAGCAGCTCCACATCCCAATAGAGCCAGTCGTGCCAGCTTTCGTGCAGATAGTTGGGCGGGAAGGCGCGGCCATGTTCCTGCAACTGCCAGCTTGTCGGGCGGATCGGCGTCAGGTGAAGCTGCATATGCGCTTCCTTGGGCGTGCGGCCGCCTTTCTTGAGGTTGCAGGGCGAGCAGGCGGTGGCGACATTTTCCCAGGTGGTGCGGCCGCCGGCGCGGCGCGGAACGACATGATCGAAGGTCAGGTCGCTCTGCGAACCGCAATATTGGCAGGCGAACTTGTCGCGCAGGAACAGGTTGAACCGGGTGAAGGCGGGATGTTCGGACGGCTTCACATATTGCTTCAGCGCGATCACCGATGGAATCTGCATCTGGATGCTGGGGCTGTGCACCTGCCGCTCATAGCTGGCGACGATGTCCACCCGTTCCAAAAAAACCGCCTTTATGGCGGTTTGCCAGGGCCAAAGGCTGAGCGGATAATAGCTTAACGGCGTATAGTCTGCATTCAGAACCAGTGCCGGACAGTTTTCCGGATGTCGTATCAGGTCGGGATGGTACATATATTACCCTTCAACCCCCTTTCGCCGCCGCCCTGATCCACCAGGAACGTGACGCCGGCATGACAGCATTAACGACCCCATCCCGTCAAGGGCCAGTATGATTCAATCGACCGGACCACTGCATATGGTGACGCGCTTCGCGCCAAGCCCCACAGGTAGGTTGCATGTCGGACACGCATGGTCGGCATTGCTGGCCATGGACATGGCCCGCGCGCGGGGCGGCGCGTTTCGCCTGCGGATCGAGGATATAGACGGCACGCGCAGCCGGGCGGAACATGTCGCGGGAATCGTGGAGGATCTGCGCTGGCTGGGCGTCGGATGGGATGGCGACATCGTCTTCCAGTCGGCGCGGCTGGACCGTTATGAAGCGGCGCTGAGGCGGCTGGAGGGGATGGGGCTGCTCTATCCCTGTTTCTGCACCCGCGCCGACATCATGGCGAGCGCCACCGCGCCGCATGGGGCGGAAGGGCCGGTCTATCCCGGAACATGCCGGGGATTGGCCGGGGAGGAACGGACGCGGCGGATCGCGGCGGGAGAGGCCCATGCATGGCGGATCGACATGGCGCGGGCGGCGGAGCGCGCGGGGCCGCTGACCTGGGACGCCCTGCCCTTTCCGGTCGCGGATGGGGCGCGGGCGCAGGCGGTGGAGGCGAGGCCTGTTGCGGCGGGCGATGTCGTGCTGGCGCGCAAGGATGCCCCCACCAGCTATCACCTGTCCTGCACGCTGGACGATGCGGCGATGGGCGTGACCCATGTGCTGCGCGGCGACGATCTGCGGAGCGCGACGGATATCCACCGGCTGATCCAGGCGCTGCTCGACCTGCCCTCCCCCGCCTATATCCACCATCCTTTGCTGGTGGGGGCGGACGGCAGGCGGCTGGCGAAGCGCGACGGGTCGATCGCGCTGGCCGATCTGCGGGCGCAGGGCGTCGACCCGCGGCAATTGGCCGACGATCTGCGGCAGGCGCGCTTTCCGATTGGCATTTCCCTGGGCAGGGCCTAAATTCACGGCATGAACATGCTTCTCGTCATCGCCCTGATCCTGGCCATGGGCGCCACCCTGTTCGCACTGATTCGGGGGATCGTCGCCTTTCTGCAGGCAAGCAAGGAACAGTTGAACTCGCCCGAAGGCGGGCCGAGCCAGTCCAGCCTGAAGCAGAACAAGATGATGATGAACCGCATCCTGTTCCAGGCGGTGGCGGTCATCATCGTCGCCATATTGCTGTTGATGAAGGGCAGCGGTTGAAGGCGTCCGGCCCGTCATGGTGAAGCTCAACAAGATTTACACCCGCACCGGGGACGCGGGCACCACCGGCCTTGTCGACGGATCGCGCCTGCCCAAGCACGCGCCGCGCATGCAGGCCGTGGGCGATGTCGATGAGGCGAACAGCGCCATCGGCCTTGCCATCGTGGCGATCGGCGACGCGCCGGAAGCGGAATGGCTGACCACCATCCAGAACGACCTGTTCGACCTGGGCGCCGACCTGGCCACGCCGGTTCCGGAGGGGGAGGATGAACCCTGGGCGCTGCGCATCGTCGCTTCCCAAGTCGCGCGGCTGGAAGGGCAGATCGATGCGATGAACGCCGAACTTTCGGCGCTGGACAGCTTCATCCTGCCGGGCGGATCGCCCGCAGCCGCCGCCGTGCATCTGGCCCGCGCCGTCACCCGCCGCGCCGAACGCAGCGCGACCGCCGCCGCGGCCGAGGTGGCGATCAATCCGCAGGCGCTGGCTTATCTCAACCGGTTGTCCGACCTGCTGTTCGTGATGGCCCGGCGGCTCAACGGCAATGGCGCGGGCGATGTGAAGTGGGTTCCGGGGGCGTCCCGCCAACCGTTCGACTCATAGGAAGCACGGCTCGTCCTCGAAGCGGGCGTTAACCCTGCTCCTTCACCTTAACTTCACATGCCGCGCCAATTTTGAGGCCCGATTTCAATCGTCAGGGGCCAGGGATGCAGTTCTACCTCGCAACCTCCTTCATTTTTCCCCGCTCCCTGCGGTTCCGGCTCTTCGCGCTCTGCTTGGTCACCACCCATTTGCCGCTGCTGGGCTATATCGGCTGGGGCGCGGCGACGGGGCGGTTCGCATGGGCGGAATTCATCGTCCTGACGCTGGCCAGCATGGCGGGCGCCGCCGGAGCGCTGCTGGGCATCGGCGCCTTGCTGGACCCGATCCACAGACCGGTGGATGCGCTGCGTCCGGTGGAGGAGGCGGAACGGAAGGCGGGCGTGCCGATCCTGTCCGAAATCGGCGGCATCATCGCCAGGCTCCTTTCCGGGGCGCGCCGGGCTGCGGCGACGCAGGAACAGATCGACGAACGGAACGTGGCCGCGCATGAGGATGCGCTGACCGGCATCGCCAATCGGCGCGGTTTCCTGGCGCAACTCGATGTGCTGCCTGTCGCCCGGCGGCGGGGGTGCGTCGCGATCATCGACCTGGACTATTTCCAGCAGGTCAACGACCAACTGGGCCATGATGGGGGCGACCGGCTGTTGGCGGACTTCGCAGCGCGGCTTTCTTCGCAGACCCGCCGCGTCGACATCGTCGCCCGCTGGGGCGGCGAGGAATTCGCCATCTTCTATCAGGACGCGATAGAGGATGAGGCGAGCTGGTCGCTGGCGCGCATTGCGGATCGGATGCGGCGGGAGCCGGTCGGCGCGGTGAATGGTCAGCCGGTCACCTTTTCCGCCGGGCTTTGCGCCTGGCGCGGCGGCCCGGTGACGGCGGCGATCGACATGGCCGAAGAGGCGCTCCACCGCGCCAAGCGATCCGGGCGGGGCCAGATACAGCGGGCCGAACGCCCCTGTGCTTCCGTTTATGGTTAGGGATTGGGGTTACAACCCATTGGGAACCTAACCGCGCCTTCATGCGATTGTCCCGCGAGAGCGGCGCAACCGTATCGGAGGGGCATGCATGGCCAAAAGCCGAACCGCACCAAGCCAGATCGACCTGATTACCCGCTATCGCGAAGTGCGCGCCTTGAGCGAAGCGCTGGCCGCGCCGCTGTCCGACGCCGATGCGACCGTCCAGTCCATGCCCGACGCATCGCCCGCCAAATGGCATCTGGCGCATGCAAGCTGGTTCTTCGAAACCTTCGTCCTGCGCGATCATGTGGCGGGATACAGGATGTTCGATCCGCATTACGCCTATCTGTTCAACAGCTATTATGAGGCAGAGGGGGCGCGCCATGCCCGGCCCATGCGGGGCATGCTGACGCGGCCTTCGCTCAAGGAAATCCGCGCCTATCGCGCCCATGTCGACAAGGCGCTGACCACCGCCCTGCCGATGATGATGCCCGATGCGCAGGCGCTGGTGCTGCTGGGCCTGAACCATGAGCAGCAGCATCAGGAACTGCTGCTGGCCGACATGCAGCATCTGCTGTCGCTCAATCCGCTGGAACCGGCGATGTTCGACGCGCCCAACGCGCTGCCCGCGCCCGTTCCCGGCCCGATTCACTGGATAGAGGGGCGGCAGGGGCTGGTCGAGATCGGCGAGGACGGCAAGAGCGAATTCGCCTTCGACTGCGAGACGCCGCGCCACAAGACGGTGCTGCATCCCCATGCGCTGGCACACCGGCCGATAACCAATGGCGAATGGATCGGCTTCATCGAGGATGGCGGCTATGGCGACGCCGCGCACTGGCTGTCGGACGGCTGGGCCTGGGTGCAGGCGGAGGGGATAGAGGCGCCGCTATATTGGAAGCGCGCAGAGCAGGGCTGGACCCGCTTCGGCCTGGATGGCCGCAAGCCGGTCAATCCCGCCGCTCCGGTCAGCCATATCAGCCTGTATGAGGCGGACGCCTATGCCAGATGGGCAGGCGCCCGGCTGCCGACCGAAGCCGAATGGGAAAGCGGGGCGCTGAATATCGCGCCGACCAGCGGCAACCAGTTGGACGGCGCCGCCTGCCCCCGGCCCCGCCCGCCGGAGGGCGGCTCCGCGCTGACCCAGATGTATGGCGATGTGTGGGAATGGACCGGCAGCGCCTATCGCCCGCATCCCGGCTTTCGGGCGGCGGAAGGCGCGGTGGGCGAATATAATGGCAAGTTCATGGCGGGCCAGTTCGTGCTGAAGGGCGGCAGTTGCGCCACGCCGCGGGGCCATATGCGGGCGAGTTACCGCAATTTCTTCTACCCCCATCAACGCTGGCAGTTCACCGGGCTGCGGCTGGCGAAGGATTTGTGACGCGATGCTGCTGACGGAGGACGCTACGCTGCCGCTGCGCGCGCCGGATCCGGCTTTTCGCAGGGATATCATGGAGGGGCTGTCGCGCATGCCCAAGGCGACGCCGCCCATCTGGTTCTACGACCGGCGGGGATCGGAACTTTTCGAGGCGATCACCGGCCTGCCGGAATATTATCCGACGCGCACCGAAACCGCGCTGCTGGAACGTCATGGCCCGGATTTCGCCGCAGCCGTCGGCGCTGGCCGGGCGGTGGTGGAATTCGGCGCGGGCAGTTCGCGCAAGACGCCGCATCTGCTGCGCGCCGTCGATCCCGCCGCCTATGTGCCTATCGACATCAGCGGCGATTTTCTTCGGGCTGCGAGCGTCGAATTGGCTTCGGCCTTTCCCGGCCTGCCCGTCCTGCCGGTGGTGGGCGATTTCAATGGCGAACTGGACTTGCCCGTCGGCATTGACGGCCTGCCGCGTCTGGGCTTTTTCCCCGGATCGACCATCGGCAATATGGAGCCGGATGCGGCGGTCGACCTGCTGCGGGCGATGCATCGGCTGTTGGGGGAAGGCGCCATGCTGCTGATCGGCATGGACCGGATCAAGGACCGCGACCGGCTGATCGCCGCCTATGACGATGCGGCGGGGGTGACGGCGGCGTTCAACCTGAACCTCATCAGCCGCATCAATCGCGAACTGGAGGGCGATTTGCCGCTGGACGGCTTCGTTCACCGCGCCATCTGGAACGATGACAAGGCGCGGATCGAAATGCATCTGGAGGCGGTGCGGCCTCTCCACTTCCACGTCGCCGGGCAATGTTTCCGCATGGAGCCGGGCGAGACGATCCATACCGAGAGCAGCCACAAATATGGCGCGCGGGACGAAAGGCTGCTGCTGCGCGCCGGGGGGTGGGAGCCGCTGCGCGAATGGAGCGACGAGGATGGGCTGTTTTCGCTGATATTGGCAGAAACGTGAAGCGGTCTATTCGGTGACCTTCGCGGACCAGGTGGTGATCCAATGCCAGGCGCCCCGGCATTCTCCCATGGCGCTGGCCTCGACAAGGCGGAAGCGCGTGCCGTCCCAGACATAGGATTCGCTGCCCCCGCAATCGCCCAGACCCCGGCCCTTGGCATAGCTTTGCAGGGTGGACGTCTCCGCCGCCCAGCCTGCATTGACCAGCATGGGATGGGTGGCGTCCTCGCTCCAGCCCGGCTGATAGTCGAAGCTGGCGAAGCGGAAGGTGCGGCGTCCCGCTATGCCGGTGGCGATCAGCGGGACGGAGGTGAAATTATAGGCGCCCGCGCCGCAGGGGACCAGCACGAGCGTCTCGGTCTTCGTCAGGCGGTGCAGGTCGGGGGGCGAGGAAGCGTCCTTCATCTCGTCGGCGCAGCCGGTCAACGTGCCGAGCGCCGTCAGTTCCTCGCGCCAGAGCGCGGGCGGCTGCGCGCCGCCGGGAATGGTCGCCCGCTTGATCACGGGCACGGCGGGCGCCGGGCGCACCGCGCTGCGGGCGAGCGGGCCGGTCGCGACCAGCGCCGCCATCGTGCCTGCACGCCCCTGCTTCGCGTCCATATAGCGCAGCGCGGCGGCGGATCCCGCCAGCGACGGCCGGTCGATGCGCTTGCCGCCGGCGCGTATTTCCATGCCACCGCCCTTCGCCATGGCGATGGCCAGCGCGGACGCCTGCGGCCCCCGGACGCTGGCTTCGCCATCCACGCTTGCCGCGCTGGCGACCTTGCGCCCGTCGATCAGGAAATCCAGCGTCTCCTGCCCCTTGGCGTCGCGGCTGACCCAGATTTCGGGATCGGCGGTCGCGCCCGCATCCCGGCGGATGCCCAGCATGACAGGCTGGTCGGGCCAGTCGCCGCCATCCGGCAGCAAGGACACGGCCTCACACCGGTTGCGGTTGTCGCAGCCGATGGTCCAGTCCTTATAGCTTTCCAGCGAGCCGGGTTTCGGGGCCTGCGCGATGGCCGGGGCCATTGTCATGACCGCCCACAGCACAGCCGTCAGCCCGGATAAGCGTTTGACTTCCATGCGTTAACCATAGCCGATCTTGTCAGCCACGGGTAGAAGTTTCGTTATAGGGTCGGAACGATCAGTGCAGGCTGAGCATCAGTCCGGCCAGCGCCGCGCTCATGAGATTGGCGAGGCTGCCTGCCACCAGCGCCTTCAGGCCCAGCCGCGCGATGACGGGCCGCTGGTTGGGCGCCAGATTGCCGGTGACGGCCATCTGGATCGCGATCGAGCTGAAATTGGCGAAGCCGCACAGCGCGAAGGTGACGATGGCGACGGTCGCGGGCGACAGCGCGCCCTGCACCTGGCCCAGATTGATATAGGCGACGAATTCGTTCAGCACGACCTTGGTGCCGAACAGGCCGCCCGCGATCTGCGCCTCCGTCCAGGGGATGTTGAGCAGAACCATGACCGGCGAGAAGAGCGTGCCGAACAATTGCTGGAAGCTGAGGTCCGGATAGCCGAACCAGCCGCCGATCCCTCCCAATATGCCGTTGGCCAGCGCCACCAGCGCGACGAAGGCCAGCACCATGGCGCCGACCGCGACGGCCAGCTTCACGCCTGTCTGCGCGCCCTGGGCGGCGGCCATGATGAGGTTGGCGGGCTTTTCCTCGTCATGGGTGGCGGGGGGCATCGGTTCGCCGGGCGTGGACTCAGGCAGCAGCGCGGCGGGGCCTGCGCCGCTGATCCGGCTTTCGGGCAGGGCGATGTCGGGATGATCGCCCAGGGGGAGTTCGGGTTCGCGTTCCGGATCGTCGGGCATCATGATCTTCGCCATCAGCAGGCCGCCGGGCGCGGACATGAAGCTGGCGGCAAGCAGATAGTCGATCTTGATGCCCATGGAGGCGTAGGCGGCCAGGATCGTGCCCGCCACCCCCGCCATGCCGCTGGTCATCACGGCGAAGAGTTGCGGCGGGGTGAGGCCCGCCAGATAGGGGCGGATGACGAGCGGGCTTTCGCTCTGGCCGACGAAGATATTGGCGGCGGCGCACAGGCTTTCGACCTTGGATACACCGGTCACCTTCTCGATCGCGCCGCCGACCCATCGGACGATCTGCTGCATGATGCCCAGATAATAGAGGATCGACACCAGGCTGGCGAAGAAGATGATCACCGGCAGCGCGGCGATGGCGAAGCTGGCCCCGCCAATGTCCGGCCTGGCGAGCGGGCCGAAGATGAAGTCCGTCCCCGCCTGCGCATAGCCGAGCAGGTTCGACACGCCCCGCGACATGCCCGCGATCACGGAACGCCCGGCGGGGACGTAGAGCACCAGAAGCGCGATTCCCGCCTGCAACAGGAAAGCCGCGCCCACCACGCGCGGCCTGATGGCGCGGCGGTTGGAGGACAGGGCGAAGGCAATGGCAAGGATCAGCGCGATGCCGGCTAGGCCAATGAGAAGATGCATGAAAAGCTTTCAGGGCGGAGCAGCAAATGGCGAGACCATAAAGAGGGCGCAGCGGGGAGGCCAGCAGCTTTACAGTGGTGAAAATGGCTTTTCCGGACCTTTCCAAAGAAGAGGGGCCGGCGTCTCGCGACACCGGCCCCTTGTTCATCACTCAAAATCCAATCAGGCGGCAGCCTTGGCCCGCGACATGCGCTTGCGCTCATTCGGGTCGAGATAGCGCTTGCGCAGGCGGATGTTCTTGGGCGTCACCTCCACCATTTCATCGTCGTCGATATAGGCGATGGCCTGTTCCAGCGTCATCTTCTTGGGCGGGGTCAGGCGGATGCTGTCATCCTTGCCGCTGGCGCGGAAGTTGGTCAGCGCCTTCGACTTCATCGGGTTGACTTCCAGATCCTCCGGCTTCGCATTCTCGCCGATGACCATGCCTTCGTAGAGCGCCTCGCCCACGCCCACGAACAGGATGCCCCGTTCTTCGAGCGGGCCGAGGGCGTAGGCGTTCGCCTCACCCGCGCCGTTGGAGATCAGCACGCCGTTCTTGCGGCCTTCGATCTTGCCCTTGTGGGGACCATATTTCTCGAACAGGCGGTTCATGATGCCGGTGCCGCGCGTGTCGGACAGGAATTCGCCATGATAGCCGATCAGGCCACGCGACGGCGCCGAGAAGGTGATGCGGGTCTTGCCGCCGCCGGAAGGGCGCATGTCCGTCATCTCGGCCTTGCGGATGTTCATCTTGTCGACGACCGTGCCGGAAAATTCATCGTCCACGTCGATGACGACGGTTTCATAAGGCTCGGTCTTGTTGCCCGCCTCATCCTCGCCGAACAGCACGCGGGGGCGCGAGATGCCCAGTTCGAAACCTTCGCGGCGCATCGTCTCGATCAGGACGCCAAGTTGGAGTTCGCCGCGACCGGCGACTTCGAAACTGTCCTTGTCGTCGCTCTCCGTCACCTTGATGGCGACGTTCGATTCGGCTTCGCGCGCCAGACGGTCGCGGATCATGCGGCTCGTCACCTTGCTGCCTTCGCGGCCCGCCATGGGCGAATCGTTGACGGCGAAGCGCATCGACAGGGTCGGCGGATCGATCGGCTGCGCCTTGATCGGCACGCTGACCGATGTATCGCAGATGGTGTTGGCGACGGTCGCGACGGTCAGACCGGCGAGCGAGATGATGTCGCCCGCCTTCGCCTCATCCACCGGAACGCGATCCAGGCCGCGGAAGGACATGATCTTCGACGCGCGGCCGGTTTCGATCACATTGCCGTCCATGTCGAGCGCATGGATCGGCTGGTTGACCTTGACCGTGCCCGACTGGACCCGGCCGGTCAGGATGCGACCGAGGAAATTGTCGCGGTCGAGCAGCGTCACAAGGAAGCTGAACGGCGCGTCCTGATCCAGCGACGGCGGCGGCACATGATCGACGATCTTCTGGAACATCGGCTCCAGCGTGCCCTCACGCCGGCTGGGGTTGTCGCTGGCATAGCCGTTGCGGCCCGAGGCATAGAGGACCGGAAAATCGAGCTGCTCGTCCGTGGCGTCCAGCGTCACGAACAGGTCGAACACCTCGTCCAGCACTTCCTGGATGCGTTCGTCGGGACGGTCGACCTTGTTGACGACGACGATGGGGCGCAGGCCCAGCGCCAGCGCCTTGCCGGTCACGAACTTGGTCTGCGGCATCGCGCCTTCCGACGAATCGACCAGCAGGATCACGCCGTCGACCATGGAGAGGATGCGCTCCACCTCTCCGCCGAAGTCGGCGTGGCCGGGCGTGTCGACGATGTTGATGCGGGTGCCGTTCCATTCCACCGACGTCGGCTTCGCCAGGATGGTGATGCCCCGTTCCTTTTCCAGGTCGTTCGAGTCCATCGCCCGTTCCTCGACCCGCTGATTGTCGCGGAAGGTGCCGGACTGGCGGAAAAGCTGGTCGACAAGGGTGGTCTTGCCATGGTCGACGTGCGCGATGATCGCGATATTACGCAGGGACATGAATAGCCTTTGGGATTGACGGGTTTCCCGGCGGGCACCGCGCCTGTCCAGGATGTTTGCGCGCGCCCCTACAGGAAATGACGCGCTGCGGCAAGCTTTGCGGGCGGGCGGCGCGATTGCAATGGCGGGGACAGGCCTCTAGCTTGCGGCACAGGCTTGCAGCCGGACTGTTCTATATACATATAACAGTGCGAACCCCTGATGGCCCCTGGGAGATGACATGGCTTCGACCGCGCCGACCGCCACCGCCGACACGCTGAACCTGACCCCGCCCGATCCGGTGCCGCCGGTCGCCCCCGAAAAGGCGGCGGGGCTGGTGCCGCTGGATGACGAGAAAAAGTCGAAACTCGACGAGAAGGTCGATGCCTTCGTCGACGACCTGGTCGCGCAGGATCCCAATTCGCCCGAATTCGGCCAGCGGGTAGACCAGCTCACCAATATGGGGCGGAAGGAAATCGCGGAGGCGGCAGGGCACAGCAACCGCTTCCTCGACCGGCCGGTGCGCGCCATGGACAGCGACAACAAGGTCGGTGTCGACCTGGCCGAACTGCGCCGGACCATCGAGGATCTCGATCCGGGCAAGCGCGGCAGCCTGACCGCGCCCAAGAAGCTGTTCGGGCTGATCCCCTTCGGCAACAAGATGCGCGATTATTTCGACAGCTATAAAAGCGCGCAGAGCCATATCAATTCGATCCTGGGTTCCCTGGCCAGCGGCAAGGACGTGCTGATCAAGGACAATGCCGCCGTCGACGTCGAGCGGCAGAATATGTGGCAGACGATGGGCCGTCTGGAACAGATGATCCACATTTCCAAAACGCTGGACGCCCGGCTGGAGGCGAAGGCGCTGGAGCTGGATTCGGCGGACCCGGCCAAGGCCAAGGCGATCCGCGAAAGCGCCCTTTTCTACATCCGCCAGCGCACGCAGGATTTGCTGACGCAGATGGCGGTGACGGTGCAGGGCTATCTGGCGCTGGACCTGGTCAAGAAGAACAATGTCGAACTGGTGAAGGGCGTGGACCGCGCCAGCACCACCACCGTCGCCGCCCTGCGCACCGCCGTCACCGTGGCGCAGGCGCTGGTCGGGCAGAAACTGGTGCTGGAGCAGATCACCGCGCTCAACACGACGACCGCGAACATGATCGATTCGACCGGCGAGATGCTGAAGAGCCAGACCGCGCAGATTCACGAGCAGGCCGCGTCCAGCACCATTCCCATCGAGACGCTGCAACGCGCCTTCCAGAATATCTACGACACGATGGACAGTATCGACAGCTTCAAGCTGAAGGCGCTGGAGAATATGAAGACGACGGTGAACACGCTGACGAACGAGGTCGAGAAGTCCAAGGGCTATATCGCACGCGCCGAAGGTCAGGCGCAGGCCGCCAGCCAGGCCCGTATCGACAATCCGCTGCTGAGTTCGATCGAGGCGTGATGCGATGAGCCGGTCCGACCGCGTGCTGGCCGATGCGGAGGCCGTGCTGCGCCGCCATAGCGAGCGCGGGCGGAGCCTGTCGGCCCGCGCCCGGCAGCGGCGCAACGCCGCGCTGATGCGGAAGGTGAAATATGCCTTCTGGGCGGTGATCGCGGTGCTGGTCGGCAGCGCCGTGGCGGGTTTCGTCGCGCCGATCGGGACGACCGGAGTGATGATCGCGCTGGGCGTCATGCTGGCGGCGGTGCTGCTGATCGCGGCGCTGCCCGGCGAGCGGCGCGTGCGGACGGAAGCGCTGGCGGAAACCCCGCTGACCGCCCTGCCGATCCAGACCGAAATCTGGCTGGAAAACCAGCGCAAGGCCCTGCCCGCCCCCGCCGTCACCTTGGTCGACAGCATCGGCGTCAAGCTGGAGACGCTGTCGCCGCAACTGGAACGGCTGGGCGATCAGGAACCCGCGGCGCAGGAAATCCGCAAATTGCTGGCCGATCATCTGCCCGAACTCGTCACCGGCTATCGATCCATCCCCGAACCGCTGCGGCGGGAAGAGCGCAATGGCCGCGTGCCGGAAAAGCAGTTGATCGAGGGGCTTGGCGTCATCGACGCGGAAATCGCGCGGATGAGCGAAAATCTGGCCAGCGGCGATCTCGACAAGCTGGCCGTGCAGAACCGCTTCCTGGAACTGAAATATCAGGAAGCGAAGGAACTTGGGCAGGAATAGCGCCTTCCTACGTCATGATCCATCTGACGCTGATCATCGTCGATTTCCTGACCGGCCTGCTGGCGGCCGGCGCCTGGGCGCTGGCAAGCGCCGGCGGGGCCATCGCGGCGTGTGTCGGCGGCGGATTGCTGGGCGCGTCCTTCTTCCGGAGATGGCGGCGGAAGGGCTGAAGGAACGGACGTTCAGCCGCCTTCGATCCAGACGTCCATGGCATGGCGGGTCAGGGGCTGGTTGAACTGGATGCCGAAACGCTTGCCATTGACCCAGATGACGCGCCCGCTGGCCTGCATGCCTTCCGCCTCTATGATGAGATAGGCGCCCGCTCCCGGCGGCGTTTCGCAATGGGCCAGCGCGCCCAGGCAGGACAGGTCCAGAAAATGGGCCCTGGCCACCATGCCGCCGAAGCGCAACGCGACCGGCCCGAACATCTTGCGGCGCGGATCGTGCCGCCTTTCCCCGGCGGCGCCCGTCAGGTCAGTCATTCCTGCCCTTCCCCCAAGGCATGAGAATCATGATGGGCCGCCCATTAACCATATTATGGACAAAGGGAAGCCTTACCGGAAGCCGATGGATCAGGACCGCAAGGCGCAGGGGACGATGGAGGATGGCCTGGGCCGCGCCGCGATGCGCTTGAATCGGGCGAAATAGCCGCCCGCCGTCGCTTTCGGGACCAGTTCCTCAAGCCGGAATCCCATGGCCGACAATTCGCAGGCGAGCAGGCGGGGCGGCGTGCCATGCTGGTCGGTAGGCCGGGCGGCGTCGACCACGATCAGTTCGCCATCGGGCTTGAGCGCGGGGCTGAGGTTCCAGAGGAAGGCATAGGGTTCCGCAATCTCATGATACATATGGACCATCAGGATGCGGTCGAAGCTGTTTGCGGGCAGCTTCGGATCCTCCGGCTTGCCGAGGCGGACGCTGACATTGCGCCAATCCTCGCGCGTGATGCGGCGGGAAAGCGCCTCGATCACCTCCGGCATGATGTCTTCGGCCAGGACGCGGCCCCCGGCCCCCACCCGTTTGGCGAGGCGCACGGTGTAATAGCCCTCGCCCGCGCCGATGTCCGCCACCGTCATGCCGGCCCGGATGCCGGCGCGGTCCATGATGTCTTCCGCCTCGTTCACCCGGTCGCGGGCTTCCTCGCTGGACCAGCGGGTGGAGATGATCGGCGCCACCGGCCGGTCGGCACGCGGAAAGGCGCGGGCGGCGGCCGGGCGGTCGCTATTCTTGTCCGACGCGAATGGGCCGCAGCCCGCCAGCAAAGCCAGGCAGCCCGCCCACGCCGCCGGCCAGGGCTTCATCAGTCGACATCCTCCACATCGACCTTCTCGCCCGTCACCTTCTGGCTGAGCGCGGCGGCCATGAAGGGATCCAGCGCGCCGTCCAGCACGTCGTCGGGCGAGGTGGAGGTGACGCCGGTGCGCAGATCCTTCACCAACTGATAGGGCTGGAGCACATAGGAGCGGATCTGGTGGCCCCAGCCGATTTCGGTCTTCGCCTGATATTCGCCCGACGCGGCTTCCTCCCGGCGGCGCAGTTCCGCTTCGTAGAGGCGCGCCTTCAGCATGTTCATCGCGGTGGCG
Source organism: Sphingobium sp. JS3065 (assembly GCF_026427355.1). NCBI lineage: Bacteria > Pseudomonadati > Pseudomonadota > Alphaproteobacteria > Sphingomonadales > Sphingobiaceae > Sphingobium > Sphingobium sp. JS3065. Next base: position 36,677 of record NZ_CP102664.1, on the reverse strand, counting down.
CGGTTCTTGTGCTGTGACCGGTCGTTCTGCGACGCGACGATGATGCCCGACGGAACGTGGGTGATGCGGACGGCGGAGTCGGTGGTGTTGACGTGCTGGCCGCCCGCGCCGGAAGCGCGGTAGGTGTCGATCTTGAGGTCGCTTTCCTTCACCTCGATATCGATGTCGTCGTCGATCACCGGATAGACCCAGACCGAAGAGAAGCTGGTGTGCCGCCGCGCCGAACTGTCATAGGGGCTGATGCGCACCAGGCGATGCACGCCGCTTTCGGTCTTGGCATAGCCATAGGCGTTCTCGCCCTTGAACAGGAAGGTGGCGGACTTGATGCCCGCCTGGTCGCCCGCCTGATAGTCGACCAGTTCCACCTTGTAGCCGCGCCGTTCCGCCCAGCGGCGGTACATGCGGCTGAGCATCTCCGCCCAGTCCTGGCTTTCGGTGCCGCCCGCGCCCGCATGGATTTCCAGATAGGTGTCGCTGGCGTCGGCCTCGCCCGCCAGCAGCGCCTTGATCTTGTCCTCATCGGCGCGGTCGGCCAGCGCCTTCAGCGAGGCGATGGCTTCGGTGACCATATCCTCGTCACCCTCCGCATCGGCCATTTCGATGAGTTCGGCGGTGTCGGTCTTCTCGCTGTCGATGGCGCGGGTCGCGCCGATCGCGGACTCAAGCCGGGTGCGCTCCCGCATCACCTCCTGCGCTTGGCGTTGATTGTCCCACAGCGTCGGATCCTCGACGCGGGCGTTCAGCTCGTCCAGGCGGCGCAGGGCGCGGTCCCAGTCGAGGAAGCGGCGCAGCAGGTCCAGCGCGGCGTCGATGCGGTCGATATATTGCTGCGCTTCGGCGCGCATGGGAGGTCTCCAGAATGTCGGGGCGCTTGGCCCTCAGGACAGGCAAACGCATCAAGTGCCTGCCCCTATCCGAGGGCGGGGGTTTTGGGAAGATTCAATCCTTGTCGGCGTGCGCGGAAGGATTGGCGGGAAAGGGCGGTTTTGCGTCGAAGTTCACAGTGTATGCGCGCGCGTGCCCGCGCGCGCGTGTGCGAAGCGGGCTTTGATCGGACGTTTCGAAGAGGGACGCGGGCTAGAGCGGCGGGCAGGAATAGGACAGGCTGAAATGGAGGCTGTTGGAGGAAGAGGATGGTTTTGGTGGGAAGCTGTTGCCGTTGGGTTACCTATCCGAAGGGGTCGGTGGCTGCCATTAAATCCTCCCCATCTATCGATGGGGAGGAATAGGAGAGGTCGGGTTTCCCCTCAACCGCTGGTTAGTAAATGCCGCCCTGGTCTTGCAGGAAATCGCTGTCGGTGCGCTGGCGGCGTTGGACCGTCGCTTCGATGTTGGCGGCAGCCTTGTCTTGCGCGGCCACCTCTTCCTTGCGGATCGAGCGGCGGGGTTCGGATTCGGGCTTGAACGCTTCCCAGATCACGGCGGGCTTCGGATCGTCGGTCGGCCAGACGCCGTAGACGCGCTTGCCCGACCGGCGGTCGATGGTGACCATGCGGATGCCTGCGGGGGCGATGAAGGGCGTCTTGGGCATCGCCTCCAGCACCGGTGTCATCGCCGCCTTCCAGATCGGCGCGGCGATGCGGCCGCCCTGCGCCCAGCCGCCCAGGCTGCGCGGCTGGTCATAGCCGATATAGACGCCCGCCACGATGTCCGGCGATCCGCCGACGAACCAGACATTGGTCGGACCGTTGGTCGTGCCGGTCTTGCCGAACAGGGGACGTTTCAGGTCCGCCAGCACCGTCGCCGTGCCGCGCTGGATCACGCCTTCGGCGATGTGCACCACCTGATAGGCCGTCATCGGGTTCATCACCTGCCGCCCCTCGAAGCCGAAGCGGGGCATGGGCTTTCCGTCCCAGTTCGCCATGTTGCAGCCGTCGCAGGCGCGCCAGCGCAGCGGCCAGATCACCTTGCCGCGCCGGTCCTGCACATAATCCATCAGCTTGGGCGTCAACTGCCGCCCCTGATTGGCGAGCATGGCATAGGCGTTCACCATCCGCTCGACCGTGGTTTCGCCGGCACCCAGGGCAAAGGAGAGATAGGGCTGGTAATCGCCGATCCCCATCGCCTTGATGGTGCGCACGACACGGTCCATGCCGGTCTGGCTGGCGGCGCGCACGGTCATCAGGTTGCGCGACTGCTCGACGCCCCAGCGCATGGTCTGCGGCCCGGCGCTGCCGCCGGTGAAGTTGCGGAAGCATTTCTGCCCCAGGCCCGCGCCCTGATAGACGCATAAGGGGCCGTCGACGATGATCGAGGCCGGGGTCATGCCATTGTCCAGCGCGGCGGCATAGACGAAGGGCTTGATGGTCGATCCCGGCTGGCGCATCGCCTGGGTGGCGCGGTTGTAGGAGGACAGCCGGTTGTCGAAGCCGCCCTGCATGGCCAGGACGCGGCCCGAATGGGTTTCCTCCACCACCATGCCGCCGGAGACTTCGGGGACGTTGCGCAATGCCCATGTGGAGCCGTTGCGGGCGACCACGATCAGGTCGCCGGGCTTCATCGCGGCGAAGGCCGGGCCGCCGCTCTTGCGATAGGGCAGTTGCGCCGCTTCGGCGGGCAGCGTGCCGGTCGATCCGTCGGAAAAGCCGATCTGCGCCGCGGAGGAATCGCGGCTGACGATCACGGCGACGCGCCATCCGGCATAGTCGACGTCGATATAGCTGGCCGCCAGTTCGCGATGCCAGCCGCGATCCATGTCGATCTTGCCGAGCGGCCCGGACCAGCCCTTGCCCGCGTCGAAGCGCAGCAGGCCGTTGCGCAGCGCGGTGGTCGTCAGATCCTGAATCTTCGGGTCATAGGGGCTGCGCACCCAGAGGCCGCCGGCATAGACGCTGTTGGGGCCGTCCGACGCCTTTTCCCCGAATTGCTGGATCAGGCGGCGGCGCACCTCCTCCATATAATAGCCGCCCGCGCGGGCGTCGAAGCTGGAGCCATGGGCCGCCACGGTGCCGAGCGGCTGGGCCTGCGCCTCGTCGCGCTGGGCCCGGGTGATCCAGCCATTCTTGTACATCTCGCCCAGCGCCCAGTTGCGGCGTTCCAGCGCGCGTTCATGGCCGGTGGGGCTTTCCGGGCGGTAATTGGCCGGACCCTTGGGCAGGATCGCCAGATAGGCCATTTCGTGCAGCGTGAGGTCGCCCACATCCTTGTCGAAATAGGCGCGGGACGCCGCCTGCACGCCATAGGCGTTGCGGCCGAGGAATATCTGGTTGAGGTAGAGTTCCAGTATCTGCTGCTTGGTCAGCACCCCTTCCATGCGGTAGGCGAGGATCATTTCCTTCACCTTGCGGGTCGGGGAATATTCGTCGCCGATCAGCAGGTTCTTCGCCACCTGCTGCGTGATGGTGGAACCGCCGCGGGCGCGCTGGCCCGATCCGATCTTGGTCGCATAATCGAACACCGCGCCGAAGAAGCCGGGAATGTCGACGCCATGATGTTCGAAGAAAGTCTTGTCCTCCGCCGCCAGATAGGCGCGGATCAGCAGCGGCGGATAATCGCTGTACTGGAGCTGCACGCGGCGTTCGCGGGCATAGCTGTGGACCGGCTGGCCATTGGTGTCGCGCACGATGGTCGGCAGCGGCGGCTCATATTCCAGCAGCGTGGCGGCGTCGGGCAGGCCGCGCGCGAAGATCAGCCAGAAGAGCGCGTAAGCGAGGATGAGGCCGCCAAGGCCCGTCGCGATCCAGCGGAACCAGCGCTTGTCCCAATGGGGGTGGAGACGTTCCCGAAAGCCGCTCGCGCCCTGGCGCAGGCGCTGAACGAAGGACGATGCGGCGTTTTTGGGGCGAGCCTCTTCCATGATGGTCGAGGCTGTACGGTCAAAATGCGGGAAGCGCCAGAGTGGAATCCCCATGGTCCGTTCGGCGCCGGGGCGGCCCGGTGGGGAATAGGGCTAGCCGCCCGTCCCGCCATCATCCAACGCCCGTTTGCGGGCGAAATGCACTTCGATGGCGCGGGCGACGCCCCTGGCGATGTTCGCCTGCCCCTCCTTCGACGCCAGGAACGCCGCGTCGGCGCTGTTGGAGATATAGCCGGTTTCGAACAGCACGGACGGCGTGTCCGGCGCCTTCAGCACCATCAACGAGGCGAAGCGGTGCGCCGCGCCGCGGAACGGGACATAGGGCGCGGCCTCACGCTGGAGCAGCCGGGCGAAACCGACCGAAATATTCATCGATTCCCGCTGCGTCAGGTCGATCAGGATCGAGGAGACGTCGCTCGATTGCCCGCCGAGATTGACGCCGTTCAGCACGTCGGCCTTGTTCTCGCGGGCGGCGAGGCGGGCGGCTTCGCGGTCGGAGGCGGTTTCGGACAGGGTATAGACGGTCGCGCCCCGCGCCATGTCATTGTCCGCCGAATCGGCGTGGATGGAAATGAACAGGTCCGCGTTCAGCTTGCGGGCGACGCTATAGCGTTCCTGGAGCACCAGGAAGCGGTCGGCATCGCGGGTCAGCGCGACCCGGACGCGGCCCGACTTCACCAGCCGGTCGCGGACCGCCCGCGCTATGGCGAGCGTCACGTCCTTCTCCCGCTCTCCATTTTCACGGTTGACCGCCCCCGGATCGTGGCCGCCATGACCGGCGTCGATCACCACCAGCGGGCGGGAGGCGTCGCGCGGCCCTTCCACCAGCGGCAGCGACAGGCCGCGCGCCACCGGCGGGATCGGCACGGTGATGCTGTGGAGGCGTTTGGCGGGGCGCGGCGCCATATGCGCGGGCGCGTCGAAACGCATGCCGGACCGGTCGCCGTCCAGCATGGCGGCGGAAGGCGGCGCGCCGGAAAAGAGCATGCTTGCGAGCGCAAGGCCGTGGAACATGCGCCGCTTGTGCAACGCGCCGCCCATGGCCGTCCAGCCCAATTTCATGCCGCCTGCCGCCGCCCCTGCCCACGGCATGAAAGCATAGCGGCCCTTCGTCGGTCGAAACGGCAAGGTTAACCTTATCTTCACCATGATTGCGGTAGACCGCCGAGTGAAGTTCCGCCGGAAGCATAGGCCGCGAAACAATATTTCGAGGGGCCGTTGCTCCCTGGCATTTTGACTGCTAACCATTCACATTCCTGAAAGGCGCGCCATATTGGGCGGCAGTCCTTTCGGGGATAATCACGATGGCATCGGCGGGCGGCAACGCCCGGCACGGATGTACGAACAGGTTGACGCTGCATGAGGCATGATTTCCAATCCACGCTGACCCCGGTTCCGGGCGAAGCGGCGTGGTTGGTGGTGTCCGGCACATGGTCCGGCCCTGCCCCGGCAGCAGACACGCAATTTTTCCTTCAAAACCGGACGATGCAGCAACTCGCGCCGTCCCTTTACTATCGCGTGGCAGCCCGGCCCAGCGCCGCTGGCCGCCACCGCCGGAGAACAATAAATGACAATGCGTATGCTGATCGATGCGCGCCACCGGGAAGAGACCCGGGTCGCGGTCGTCAAAGGTAACCGGATCGAGGAATTCGACTTCGAATCGGCCGAGCACAAGCAGCTCAAGGGCAATATCTATCTCGCCAAGGTCACGCGCGTAGAGCCTTCGCTCCAGGCGGCCTTCGTCGATTATGGCGGCAACCGCCACGGCTTCCTCGCTTTCAGCGAAATCCACCCGGACTATTATCAGATTCCCCGCGAGGACCGCGAGGCACTGCTGCGCGAAGAACGCGAGCATGCCGAGGAAGAGGCCGCGCTGCGCGCCGATTATGACGATGACGATCATGCCGATGCGGGCGATGGCGGCCTGGAAGTCGTCGAGGCCACCCATCATCATGACGATGAGGAGCATGGCGAAGAGGCTGCCGAAAACGGCAATGGCGGCGATAACGGCAGGGGCCGTGGCCGTCGCGGCAAGGGCGACGAGGCCGCCGACGAGTTGCGCCGCAAGCGCATGGCACTGCGCCGCCGCTACAAGATCCAGGACGTCATCAAGCGCCGCCAGGTGCTGCTGGTGCAGGTCGTCAAGGAAGAGCGCGGCAACAAGGGCGCGGCGCTGACCACCTATCTGTCGCTGGCGGGCCGTTACTGCGTGCTGATGCCGAACACGTCGCATGGCGGCGGGATTTCGCGCAAGATCAGCAACGCCGCCGACCGCAAGCGGTTGAAGTCGATCATCGCGGAAATGGCGCTGCCCTCCACCATGGGCTGCATCGTCCGCACCGCCGGGCTGCAGCGCACCAAGCCGGAGATCAAGCGCGACTTCGACTATCTGGCGCGCCTGTGGGACGAAATTCGCGAAAAGACGCTGAAATCGGACGCCCCCGCGCTGATCCACAACGACAGCGACCTCATCAAGCGGGCGATCCGCGATATCTACAACAAGGATATCGAGGAAGTCATCGTCGAGGGCGAATATGGCTATAAGGCGGCCAAGGACTTCATGAAGCTGCTGATGCCCAGCCATGCGCGCCGGGTGAAGCAATATGCCGACGCGGTGTCGCTGTTCCAGCGCGCCAGCGTGGAGGATCAGCTCGCGGCGATGTACAATCCCGTCGTGCAGTTGAAGTCCGGCGGCTATCTGGTGATCAACCCGACCGAAGCCTTGGTGTCGATCGACATCAACTCCGGCCGCTCGACCCGTGAACATGGCATCGAGCAGACCGCCGTGGCCACCAATCTGGAAGCGGCGCGGGAGATTGCGCGCCAGTTGCGCCTGCGCGACATGGCGGGCCTGGTCGTCATAGACTTCATCGACATGGAGATGAACTCCAACATCCGCAAGGTCGAGAAGGCGATGAAGGAGGCGTTGAAGGACGATCGCGCCCGCATCCAGGTCGGCCGGATTTCGGGCTTCGGCCTGATGGAGATGAGCCGTCAGCGGCTGCGTACCGGCGTTCTGGAAGCGTCGACCCGCCAGTGCCCGCATTGCGAGGGCACCGGGTTGGTGCGTACCGCTTCGTCGGCGGGCCTGGGCGCGCTGCGCATGCTGGAAGAGGAAGCGGCGCGTGGGCGCGGCAGCCTGATCACGCTGCGGGCGAGCCAGGAAGCGGCCTTCTACGTGCTCAACAACAAGCGCCACGAACTGGACGAGATCGAGCAGCGCTATGGCGTGCGGATCGCGATCCTGCCCGACGGCGAGATAGAGGGTGCGCGCATGTCGGTCGAGGCCAGCGGGCCGCGTCCGGAGCGTGTGGTCGACTATACGCCGATCGTCGAGGAAGAAGACGATCTCGATATCGTCGAGGAACTGGACGAGGAAGAAGTCGAAGAGGTCGAAACCGCGCATGAAGAGCGTGGCGAGCGTGGCGAGGACCGTGAAGGCGGCCGCCGTCGCCGCCGTCGCCGTCGCCGTCGGGGCGGCCAGCGCGACGAGCATCAGGCTGCGGCCGAGGGCGAAGCCGTCGAAGATCCGGATGCTTCCGGAGAGGAGGCCGAAGGTGAAGCCGAGGCTGCGCCGGTCGAGGCCGCCGACGAGGGTGAAGGCGAAGGCCGTCGCCGGGGCCGTCGCGGCCGCCGGGGTGGCCGCCGCCGCCGCGAGGCTGGTGAAGAGGCCGTGAGCGAAGGCTCCGCCGCGAACGAGGAAGCGATCGAAGCCGAGGCGGGTGCGCCTGAGCCGGTGGTGGAAGCGGCCCCCGAAGCGCCCGCCGAGGAGGAAGCGCCCAAGACCCGCCGCCGCCCGCGAGCGCGCAAGGCCAAGGAAGCCGCCGCTCCCGCCGTCGAAGCGGTGGAGGCTGTGACGGAAGTGGTGGCCGAAGCCGCGCCGGAAGCGCCGTCGGCGGAAGAAGCCCCTGCCAAGCCCAAGCGGACCCGCCGCAAGAAGGCCGTTACGAGCGAAGTCGAAGCGGTGGAGCCGGTCGCTGAGGAAGCCGCGCCTGCCGCTGAGGAGGCTCCCGCCAAGCCCAAGCGGACCCGCCGCAAAAAGGCCGATGCGGTGGTGGTCGAGGAAGCCGTCGCCGTCGAGGCCGTTCCGGCTGTCGAAGCGTCCGCGTCCGAAAGCGTCGAAGCGGTCACGCTGGATGATGGCGCCGAAGCGGCCGATGAAGGTGAAGACGGCTCCCCGCGCCGTGGCTGGTGGCAGCGCACCTTCGGTCAGTAACAAGGCCAGGATCAGGAAAAGCGCCGCCGTCTTGCCGGTTCACCGGTCAGACGGCGGCTTTTTCGTTTCAGGCGGCAATCGGGAATTGGCGGAAACCGATGTCGACGGCACGAGGGCTGTCATTCAGGGCTGCCAGGGCCGTTCACGAAACCATTTGGTGACGACATATTTGACGCCCTGCTCGACGGGGCGCGCGGCGTGCAGGCTGGAGCGATTGGGCGATCCGTCCCGCTCCATATTATTCCACATCAGCAGCATGCCCTCGACCGGGGGCACCATGAATTCGCAATGCGGAAAATGCGTTTCCCCGCCCGCCTCGACCGGCGAGAGATAGATCATCGCCGTCCAGCTTCGCTGGCCCCCTGTCTTCAGCATCGCCGGCCAGTAATTGGCCGTCACCGGGAAAAAATCCCAATGCGGCTTATATTCCTGTCCCGGTTGGTAGCGCTGCCCCTGCAGGGTTTCGCCCTGTTCGGCGGCGATGCCCGTCAGCGCGCAGATCCGGTCGCTGATCGCGCTCACCAGCGGATCCCAGGGGCTGAGGTTGCAGCTTGCGCTGGTGCGGTAATCGGCATTGGCGCTGCCGGAGAACAAGGTGGATGGCTTCGCCCCCGCGTCGATCAGGTCGCGCAGCCCCGCGCATTCCTCCGCGCTCAGAAACTCCTGCCGCCCATAGATTTCCAGTTGCGGCGTATCGATCCGGCTGACCATCGGATTGCGGTCCAGCCGCGCCCGCACCGCATCGCCGATCCGCGCCCTGGCAACCGAGGCGACGCCGCCATCGTCAACAAACTCGTTCATGCCGCCCCAATGCCACCGCGCGGGCTTTTGACGCAAATGAAAAGGGCCCGGAGCGTGACGCTCCGGGTCCAGTCTTTGGCGGCCGCATCGCGAACGATGCTTCCGGTTCCTGAAGGCCATTCAGGAGATCTGCCTTCCGGCATTACCAGAAGAAATTGTGGATCACGTCGACCACATAGCCGTCGCGGATGTCGACCAGCAGCGCGTCGTCATAATAGCGGACCCAGCGCAGCGTGCCGTAAGCGGGCGGCAGGCGGTAGGAATAGGGATCGGCGATCCAGTAGCTGTTCGAATAGAGCAGGCTGTTCAGGAATATCCCGATGCTGAACCGCGAATAGCCGTAGCTCCATCCCCGCGGCGCATAATAGCGCCCCATCCGGTAGCGGTCGCCATAGCGCGAACGATAGCTTCGCCAGTCATAGCGCCGGTCGTTGCGCCAGCTATTGTCCCACCGCCGCTGTGCTTCCCAACGGGTTCGATCGTCGAAGCGCCGTCCGTTGTTCCAATTGTTGCCGCTCCAGCCGCCGCGCCGGTTATCATTGTCCCAACGCCGGTCATTGTCGCGCCTGTCATTGTCGCGCCTGTCCCGATCCTGCCGGTCATTGTCGCGCCGGTCGCCCTGCCATCCCGGACGATTGTCGCCACGCCGGTCGTTCCGGTCATCGCCGCGCTGGGTGGTCTGGAAACGCTGTTCTTCCCGGTTCCAGCGAGTCACCGTCGCCGGGCCGCGCTGTGCGGGGCGTGCATCGTTGCCGCGCCATCCTGGTTGGTTCTGGGGCTGGGGCTGGGTGGGTTGGGCAATGGGCGCGGGTGGTTGCGCCTGGCCGCCGCGACCGCCATCGGGCCGCCCCGACCGTTCGCCGCCGCGACCGCGCCAGCCATTGTCGTCGCCCCGCTGGGCATAGGCCGGGGCGATCCCGCCCAGAACCGTCGCGGTCATCAACCCCGCCAGCATCATTTTCCTCAACATGACGTTCGCCTTCATTTTCACGGGACCGGTAGCCCCTCATATTTCCCTTCTAAGACTCGGGCGATGTCATGATGCTGAACTTGTCTGTCAGCGATTTGAAAGAATCGAGGCCGGCTTGTACATACAGGATCGCCTGAATGGCAGGGTAACTGCGTGACCATATCTTTGGATATAGGAAGGCGCGGGAAGAAAAGGCCCCTCCCCCATCCTGTCCGGCAAGCGCTGCGTCAGTCGGCGATGGACAACCATCAGCAGCCTGACGATCCGTTATTTCCTTTTCCTTTCGGCGATTACGGCGGTGAAGGCGCAATCCATTCGGATCATACGCCTGACCAGTGCCTGATTGACAGCCACTCTTGAAAGAAGGAAAAGAACAAATCAGGAACAAATATCATGACTGAGTCGGTAGGGACCCTCGTTGCCCTGAAAAGGCATATCGCATCGCTGGAGGGCGCTCCAGCCCCCCAACCCCATGCGCGGGTGAGGACGGGTCATGCCGCCCTGGATACGGCCCTGGACGGCGGCCTGGGGCGGGGCCGGGTCCATGAATTTTTCGCCGCGGCGGAGGAGGAAGGAGCGGGCGTGGGCCTGGGGCTGATCCTTGCGCGGCTGGCGGCGGGGGAAGCGCCCCTGCTCTGGCTGCGGACGGCGGCGGCGGGACGGGCGGGCGGCCTGCCCTATGGTCCCGGCCTTGCGGCCCTGGGCGTCGATCCCGAACGGCTGGTGGTCGGCGTCATGGCGGATGACGCCATGCTGCTGCGCGCGGCGGTGGATGCGTTGCGCTGTCCAGCCCTGGGTGCGCTGGCGGTGGAGTTGCGGGGCCGGGCGCCCTTGCTGGACCTGACGGCCAGCCGGCGTCTGGCGCTGGCGGCCGAAGCGTCGGGGGTGACGGCTTTCATGCTGCGGGTGGGCGGCGACCCTGCGCCCAGCGCGGCGGACACGCGCTGGCGGGTGGCGGCGGCGCCCTCCCCGCCCTTGCCGGGCAATGGACCGGGCATGAGCGCCTTCGACCTCCATTTGCTGCGGCGGCGGGCGGGACGGGACGGGCTGAACTGGCGGCTGGTGTGGGACAATGGCCGGGGCATGTTTGAAGAAAGTGGAGATGGTCGGGATGAACGCCATGACCTTGGGCAAAGGGACAGGAGGGGCGGCGGAGGAAGGGATCGCCAATCGCCGTTATCTGGCGCTGTGGTTTCCCTTTCTGCCGATCGACCGGCTGCGGATCGCGCGGCCTGACCTCTGGGCGGCGCGGGGCGAAGGACCGGCGGTCGTCGTGGAACAGGTGCGCGGGGCGATGCGGCTGGCGACGCTGGATGCCGACGCGCTGGCGCTGGGCCTGACGCCCGGCATGACGCTGGCCGACGCCCGCGCGCGGGAACCGGACCTGCGGCTGTTCGATGCCGACCCCCATGGCGACCAGGACTGGCTGGAGCGGCTGTGCGACGGCTGCGCGCGCTATACGCCGATCGCCGCGCTCGACCCGCCCTTCGGCCTGATGCTCGACATCAGCGGCTGCGCGCATCTCTGGAATGGGGAGGAGATGCTGGCGCGGGAGGCGACGGACCGGCTGGAGCGGCATGGCATGCGGGTGCGCCATGCCCTGGCCGGGACGGCGGAGGGCGCGCATGCGCTTTGCCGCTTTCCCGTGGGCGCGGCGGCGGACGAGGATGCGGCGCTGCGCCGCCTGCCGGTCGAGGCGCTGCGGCTGGAGGAGGAAAGCGCGGTGGCGCTGCGCCGGGCGGGCCTGCGCACGGTGGGCGATCTGGCGGCGCGGCCCGCGTCGGCGCTGGCGGCGCGCTTCGGCGAGGATGCGGTGGATGCGCTGCACGGCCTGCTGGGGCTGGGGCGGCGGCCGCTCGCGCCGCGACGGCCGCGCCCGGCCATCCGGATCGAGCGGCGTTTCGCCGAACCGATGGGCAGCACCGCCTTTGCCCTGAAGGTGCTGGAGGAGATGGCGGCCGAAGCGGGCGAGCGGCTGAGCGAACGGGGCCAGGGCGGACGCCGGTTCGAGGCGCTGTTCTTCCGCAGCGACGGCCTCGCCTTTCCGCTGCGCGTCGAAACCAGCCTGCCGGTGCGGGATGCGCCCGCCATCATGCGGCTGGTGCGGGAACGGATCGATGCGCTGTCCGACCCGCTCGACCCCGGTTTCGGCTTCGACATGCTGCGCCTCGCCGTGCCGCAGACCGAACCGATGGCCCCCACTCAATTGGCGCTGGAGGGGGGCGAGGCGCGCAGCCGGGAAAGCGTCGCCGCGCTGGTCGACCGGCTGTCAGTCCGGGCGGGGCGGGCGCGCATCCAGCGGCTGGAACCGCGCGACAGCCATATTCCCGAACAGGCCCAGCTTGCCCTGCCCGCCGTGGAAAGCCGCGTTCCGGCAAGCTGGCCGCAACGGCAGGAGGCGGGCGATCCGCCCCTGCGTCCGCTCCACCTGTTCGACCCGCCCCAGCCGATCGATGTGGTGGCGCAGGTGCCCGACGGCCCGCCGCACCGCTTCCGCTGGCGGCGCGCCTTGCATGAGGTGACGCGCTATGAAGGCCCCGAACGCATCGCGCCCGAATGGTGGACGGCCAGGGACGGCGCGCTGGCGGGCGAAAGCGTGGGCCTGACGCGGGACTATTACCGGGTCGAGGATGCGCGGGGACGGCGCTACTGGATTTTCCGTCACGGCCTGTACGGGACCGAGGCGGTGCATCCGGGCTGGTATATCCACGGCCTGTTCGCATGAAACGGCCCGATGCGCCCCCCTTCGCCGAACTGGTGGCGGCGACCAATTTCTCCTTCCTGCGCGGCGCATCCCATGCGCAGGACATGGTGGCGCGGGCCATCATGCTGGGTCTGGAGGGGCTGGGCATTGCGGACCGCAACACGGTCGCCGGGGTGGTCCGCGCCCATGTGGCGTGCAAGCGCTGGCCAGAGAAGATGCGCGCCGCCCTGCTGGAAGCGCGCAAGGAAGCGGGCCAGCCGCTGGAACTCAGCGAGGAGGAGGAACGCGCCTGCCGCACCGACCTGCGCCTGATCGTGGGGGCGCGTCTGGTCTTCGCCGACGGCACGCCGGACATCGTGGCCTATCCGGCGACGCGGCGGGGATGGGGGGAGCTGACCAAATTGCTGACCCTCGGCAATCTCCGGTCGGTGAAGGGCGACTGTATCCTGCATTATGAGGATCTGACCGCCTATCTGGACGATTTGCTGCTGATCGTGATGCCTTGTTCCACCGCGACCGAGCAGACCGCGCATCGCAAGCCGGTGGATTATGACTATGACGACCGGCCATCGCAGGAGGCGATCCGGCAGGGGCATCTCAGTCTCGTTCCTGCGCCGCCTCCGGGCGATCTGGAAGGGGTGCTGCTTCGTCTGTCACGCCTTGCGCTGGGGCGGATCTGGCTGGGCGCCGCCTTGAACCGGGATGGGCGGGATGCGCGGCGGCTGGCGGCGTTCCAGGCGCTTTCCGCAAGGACGGGTGTTCCCATGCTCGCGACCATGGATTCGCTTTATGCGACGCCGGATCAGCGGCCCTTGCAGGATGTGCTGGGCTGCATCCGGGAAGGCACGACCATCGCCCGGGCGGGCCGGGCGCTGGAAGCCAATGCGGAGCGGCATGTTCATGGAGCCGCCGAGATGGCCCGGCTGTTCCGCGACTGTCCGCAGGCAGTGGCGGAAAGCCTGCATTTCCTCCGCCGGGTGCATTTCACGCTGGACCAACTGGCCTATGAATATCCGCATGAGCCGGTGCCGGAGGGCTGGACCGCCCAGCAATGGCTGGAGGAACTGACCTGGTCCGCCGCCCATGCCCGTCATGGCCCGCGCATACCCCGGCGCGTGCGGGAAATGCTGGACCAGGAATTCCAACTGGTCGGCAAACGCAACTATGCCTATTATTTCCTGACCGTGCACGACATCGTCGCCTTTGCCCGGACGAAGGGCATATTGTGCCAGGGACGCGGTTCGGCGGCCAACAGCATGATCTGTTTCCTGCTGGGCGTGACCTCGGTCGATCCGTGCAAGCACGACCTGCTCTTTTCCCGTTTCGTGTCCGAAGAGCGCGACGAACCGCCAGACATCGACGTGGATTTCGAGCATGAGCGCCGCGAGGAGGTCATGCAATATATCTATGAGCGCTACGGCCGCCATCGCGCCGGGATCGCCGCCACCGTCATCCATTACCGCTCGCGCAGCGCCGTGCGGGAAGTGGCGAAGGTGCTGGGTCTCAGCGAAGATGTGGTGACGCGCCTCTCCGGCACGATCTGGGGCAGCTATGCCGGCGACATGGGCGATGCGCGGATCGTGGAGGCGGGCTTCGCGCTCGACAATCCGCAGATCGCGCAATTGAAGGCGATCATCGGTCAGCTTTTGGTCCAACCCTTTCCGCGCCATCTGTCCCAGCATGTCGGCGGCTTCGTGCTCACGCAGAACCGGCTGGATGAGACGGTGCCGCTGCATCACGCCGCGATGGAGGATCGCAGCTTCATCGAATGGGACAAGGATGACATCGACGCCCTGGGCCTGATGAAGGTCGACGTACTGGCGCTGGGGATGCTGAGCTGCATCCGCAAGGCGTTCGACCTGATGCGCGAACAGGGGCTGGGCGACCATCAGTTGACGGTCGATCTGGAGGCGGATGACGCAGCCGTCTACGACATGTTGTGCAGGGGCGACAGCATCGGCGTGTTCCAGGTGGAAAGCCGGGCGCAGATCAACATGTTGCCGCGCCTGAAACCGCGCACCCTGTACGATCTGACGGTGCAGGTGGCGATCGTGCGGCCGGGGCCGATCGAAGGCGACATGGTGCATCCCTATCTGCGGCGGCGAAGCGGGGTGGAGAAGGTGGACTATCCTTCGCCCTCCCCGGAACATGGCCCGGCGGATGAACTGAAATCCCTGCTGGGCAAGACCTTTGGCGTGCCGCTGTTCCAGGAACAGGCGATGCGGCTGGCGATCGTGGCGGCTAATTTCAGCGACGCGGAGGCCAATCAACTCCGTCGCGCCATGGCGACTTTTCGCAACGTCGGCACCATCCATCATTTCCGCGAAAAACTGATCAGGGGCATGGTGGAGCGCGGTTATGAGGCGGAATTCGCCCAGCGCTGCTTCAAGCAGATCGAGGGTTTCGGCAGCTACGGTTTTCCGGAAAGCCACGCGCTGTCCTTTGCGCGGCTGGTCTATGTGTCGGCGTGGATCAAATGCCATCAGCCCGCGCTGTTCGCCTGCGCGCTGCTCAATTCCCAGCCCATGGGCTTCTACGCCCCGGCGCAGATCGTGCGGGATGCGCGGGAGCATGGCGTGACCGTGCATGATGCCGATGTGAACATGAGCGGGTGGGACAATGGGCTGGAACCGCTGCTGCGCTCCCGCAACGGCAAGCAGGGCGAGGGGCAGGGACGGGCATTGGCGCTGCGGCTGGGGCTGCGGCAGATCGACGGTTTTCGCGAGGATTGGGCGAAGCGGCTGGTCGCGGCGCGCATGGACGGCATGTTCGCCACCATGGAGGATATGGCGCGGCGGGCGGGGTTGCCGTCGCGGGCCTTGCGCTTGCTGGCGGACGCCGACGCCTGCCGGTCGCTGGGGCAGGACCGGCGGGCGGCCCTATGGGAAGCGCGGCGGACGCCTTCGGACGAACTGCCCCTGTTCGCCGCCGCCAAGGCGCGGGAATTGGGGGAGGAACCCGATGCGATGCTGCCCGTCATGCCGCTGTCGGAGCATGTCGAGGCCGATTATCTGGTGACGCGCCTGTCGCTGAAGGGGCATCCGATGCAGTTCCTGCGGCCGGTCTTCGCCGCCGAGGGGGTGCTGAGTTGCGCCGAAACCGCCGCCGCGAAAAACGGCGCGCGGGTGAAGACGGCGGGCGTCGTGCTGGTGCGGCAGCGGCCGGGCAAGGGCAATGCCGTCTTCATCACTATCGAGGATGAGACGGGCATCGCCAACATCCTGCTCTGGGCGCGGCTGTTCGAAATGCAGCGGCGGCCGGTCATGGCGTCGCGGCTGATGCTGGTGGAGGGTGAAGTGCAGCGCAGCAAGGAGGGGGTCGTGCATCTGATGGCGAGCCGGATTCATGACCGGACGGCGGAATTGGCGCGGCTGTCCCAAGGATCGGAGCCTGCCCGCCTGCATCATGCGCAGCCTTCGGGCCATCCGCGCAATGTCCGGATATTGCCGCAATCGCGGGATTTTCATTAGGACGGATCTAAGCCCCTTGGCCGCGCCGCTCGTTTCCGGGCGGGCGCGGCCGATGGCGCGTGAAACCCACCATCAGTCCGAAAGGGGGTGGACCATATACCGAAACGCCCGACGCACCGGAATGTTCCGGCGAATGCCCCTCACGCAGCCAGCGCCTCCGCGATCAGGCGGCGGCTGTTACCGATGCCGTAGAGCGCGATGAAGCTGCCCATGCGCGGCCCCTGATCGGCGCCCAGCAGCGTCTGGTAGAGCGATTTGAACCAGTCGCGCAGTTCGGCAAAACCATAGGCCTCATCCTTGCCGATGGCGTAGACGATGTTCTGGATATCCTCTGCCGAGGCATTGTCCGGCAGCGCCGCCAGTTCATCGTCCAGCTTGCGCAACGCGGCGGCTTCGCTTTCGGTAGGAGCGCGGCGCTTGAGCGTGGGGGCGACGAAATCGCGGTGATAGGCCAGCGCATGACCGATCAGCGCGTCCAGTTCCGGATAAGTCTCCGCATTGGCGTCCGCGACATAATTTTGCAGATAGCCCCAGACCTGTTCGCGGCTGGCGTCGCCCATCACGCCGACCAGGTTCAGCAGCAGGCCGAACGTCACCGGCAACCTGCCCTCCGGCAGCCTGCCGTCATGGATATGGTGGACCGGATTGCCGAGTTGCTGCTCGACCGCCTGGTTCGGATAATTGCCGCGGAACTGCCAATATTCGTCCACGGCGCGGGGGATGACGCCCATGTGAAGCTGCTTCGCCTTTTTCGGTTCGCGATAGGCGTAGAAGGCCAGGCTCTCCTGCGGGCCATAGGTCAGCCATTGCTCCAGGCTGAGGCCGTTGCCCTTGGACTTGGAGATTTTCTCGCCCTTTTCGTCGAGGAACATCTCGTAATTGAAACCTTCGGGGGGCCGAGCGCCCAGGGCGCGGCAGATTTTGGAGGATTGGGTGACGGAATCGATCAGATCCTTGCCCGCCATCTCATAATCCACGCCCAGCGCGACCCAGCGCATCGCCCAGTCGACCTTCCATTGCAGCTTCGCGCCGCCCGACAGGATCGATTGCTCGATGATCTCGCCCTCATCCTCGAAGCGGACCAGGCCCTTGTCGGCGTCGATCACCTCTACCGGCACTTGCAGCACGATGCCGCTTTTCGGACTGATCGGCAGGACCGGGGAATAGGTCGCCTGCCGTTCCTTTCGCAAGGTCGGCAGCATGATGTCCATGATGTCCTGATAATGGCGCAGGACATTCTTCAGCGCCTCATCGAAACCGCCCGCCCTGTAACGGTCGGTGGCGGAGACGAATTCATAGTCGAAGCCGAAGCGGTCGAGAAATTCCCGCAACATGGTGTTGTTGTGATGCGCGAAGCTTTCGAATTTTTCGAACGGATCGGGCACCTGGGTCAACGGCTTGCCCAGATGCTGCGTCAGCATCGCCTGGTTGGGGACATTGTCCGGCACCTTGCGCAGGCCGTCCATATCGTCGCTGAACGCGATCAGGCGCGTCGGAATGTCCGACAGCGCATGATAGGCGTTGCGGACCATGGTGGTGCGCAGCACTTCGTTGAACGTGCCGATATGCGGCAGGCCAGACGGACCATAGCCGGTTTCGAACAGGATATGGCCCTTTTCGGGCGCACCGTTCTGATAGCGTTTCAGGAGCTTGCGGGCTTCCTCATAGGGCCAGGCCTTGGACGCCTGAGCGGCGGTGCGGATGAGTTCGGACACGGTCATGATGCGCTCCCCCCTAAGCATTTTCATGGCCGTTGAAAACATCGGACGACTCGGAAAATTTCATGGCGTCGGATGGAAAGGCAAAAACTTCATTAATATAGATCAAACCCCATATTGGACCCGAAGGTGCGTCTTCAGGTGCCAAAATGGAGACGAATCCCGTCTTTTCGTGCAACCCATTTAACTTTGATTAACCCTGATGATGCATATTTATCGGGAGCTTAGGGGGCTCAGGAGGGACTATGCAGCCGCGCAGCCGTCATAGAATAACGGTCGATATACCAGTCGTCGTGACGACGGTGCTCGACAGCGTGGAAGGAATGATCGTCGATTTGAGCGAAGGCGGCGCCCAGATAATGGGTTGCGGCCTGCCGGTGCGCAGCCAGTGCCAGATCGATTATGAAGGCCATGTCGTGTTCGGCACGGTGCAATGGTCGGAGGAGGACCGGATGGGCATCCGCTTCCCCTATGAACTGACGGAAGGGCCGCTGTTCGACCGGCTGGAGATGTCGCGCGCGGCACGGCTGGCGGCGACGGCCTATCAACCGGGCGCGCGACCAGCGGGCGGATTCGGGCGTCGCTTCGGCTGAAACGGGCCGATTTCAGGTTTCCCTTTTGTTCCCTTTCGCCTAAGCGGGTCGGGTGATCGATCCCGCCGTCCTGCCCGCCCTTCACGCCAGCCATGGCGGCATATGGCTTAGGGAAGGGGATCGGACCGCCGCCGTCGCCAAGGGCACGGCCATAGCGCGCACGGCCGAGACGCCGACGCTGTTGCTGAACGCGCCGCTGACCGGGCAGCGACTGGGCTATCCCGATCTCAATGGCCTGGACCTGCTGGAATTATGGGCCTTCATCCATCCGGCGCGCTTTCTGGTTCCGACGCCCAAGGGGCTGGCCGAGGCGCTGAACCTGCCGCGTCCGGCGGATGAGGCGGATATTCCCGCATTGTTGCAGGCGGCGACGGGCGCCTTGCTGGCGACGCTCGCAACTCCCGCATGGACGGAGCGCGAGGGCGGCTGGACGGCGGCGCAATCGCTGCACCGGCTGCGCTGGCCCTGGGCGCCGCTGGTGGCCGGGCGCATCGCTCAGCCGAAGGAGGCGGAGCGCTGGCTCTTTTCCAAACTGCCGGAATGGGAGGAAAACCCGCCCCGCCCTGCCCCGCGTTCGGTTTCGCTGCAATCCGACGCCGTGGTGGCGCGGCTGGAACAATTGACCGGCGCGGGGGCCGAGGCGCGGCCGGGGCAGCGCGCCTATGCTGCTGCGGCGGCGGAGATATTCCGGCCCAGGGCGCATCGCGACCAGCCGAACATGCTGCTGGCGGAGGCCGGGACGGGGATCGGCAAGACGCTGGGCTATCTGGCGCCCGCATCGCTCTGGGCCGGGGAGGCGCAGGGGACGGTGTGGATTTCCACCTATACCAAGGCGTTGCAGCGGCAGTTGGACCGGGAATCCTTGCGCCTTTTCCCCGATCCCGCCGTGGCGGCGAAGCGGGTGGTGGTGCGCAAGGGGCGGGAAAATTATCTCTGCCTGCTGAACCTGGAGGATGCGTTGCAAGGCGGCTTTGCCGGGCGCGCGGCGATATTGGCGCAACTGGTGGCGCGCTGGGCGGCCTTCACCAAGGATGGCGACATGATCGGCGGCGACCTGCCGGGATGGCTGCCGACTTTGTTCCGGCGCAATGGGTCGACGGCGCTGACCGACCGGCGCGGCGAGTGCATCTATGCGGGCTGTCCCCATTATCGCAAATGCTTCATCGAGCGGTCGGCGCGGGCCTCGGCGGATGCCGACATCGTTATCGCCAATCATGCGCTGGTGATGATCAATGCGGCGCGGGGGCGGGAGACGGGCCAGGCGCCGCAGCGCATCGTCTTCGACGAGGGCCATCATCTGTTCGATGCGGCGGATTCGACCTTTTCCGTCGCCTTGTCGGGGCAGGAGGCGATAGAGCTGCGCCGCTGGGTGATGGGGCCGGAGGGCAATGCGCGGGGGCGGAGGCGGGGGCTGGCGGCGCGCCTGTCGGACCTTGCCAGCTATGACGAGCAGGGTGGCGAGGCGATAAGGGCCGCGGCGGAGGCGGCGCGGGCGCTGCCCGCCGACGAATGGCTGAAGCGGATCGTGGCGGGCGAACCCTTCGGGCCGGTGGAAGAACTGCTCGCGGCGGTGCGGGGGACTGTCTATGCGCGGGCCGCCGATACGGGCGAGGCCGATGCAGGCTATGGGCTGGAGACCGAACTGGCCGAACCGGACGGCGCGCTGGTCGAGGCGGCGCAGGAGGCGGCGCGGGCTTTGGACAATCTGCTGCGTCCCCTCACCCATCTGGGCAAGCGGATGGAGGCCGTGATCGAGGATGCGCCCGACTGGCTGGACGGCGCGGCGCGGGCGCGGGTCGAGGGGGCGATCGCCTCGCTCGGCTGGCGGCGCGATCTGGTGACGGCCTGGCTGGCGCTGCTGGCGCGGATCGGCGGACCGGCGGATGCGGATTTCGTCGACTGGCTGGCGGTCGAGCGGATCGAGGGGCGGGAATTCGACATCGGCATCCACCGCCACTGGCT
The DNA here is from genome assembly GCF_026427355.1 of Sphingobium sp. JS3065. Lineage (NCBI taxonomy): Bacteria > Pseudomonadati > Pseudomonadota > Alphaproteobacteria > Sphingomonadales > Sphingobiaceae > Sphingobium > Sphingobium sp. JS3065. The sequence continues at coordinate 16,447 of NZ_CP102664.1, read as the reverse complement.
GGACCCGACACGGCCCCTGGCGCAGACGGTGCTGAAACCGGCGCAGGGGGTGCTGATCACATCCGCCACGCTGAAGGGGGGCGGCGATTGGGACAATGCGGCCAGCCGCAGCGGCGCGAACCATTTGCCGCGTGGGGCGGAACAGTTCGAGGCGAGCAGCCCCTTCGACTATCCGGAACGATCCGAAGTGCTGATCATCACCGACATCAAGCGCGGCGACATTGCCGCGCTGTCGGGGGCCTATGCGCGGCTGATCGAGGCGGCGGGTGGCGGCACTTTGGGCCTGTTCACCGCGATCCGGCGGTTGCGCGCCGTCCATGCGCGCATCGCCGACCGGCTGGCGCGGGCGGGACTGCCGCTTTACGCCCAGCATGTCGACCCGATCGATACGGGCACGCTGATCGATATTTTCCGCGACGATCCGCGCGCGTCGCTGCTGGGCACCGATGCGTTGCGCGACGGGGTGGACGTGCCGGGCCATTCGCTGCGGCTGGTGGTGATGGAGGGCGTGCCATGGTCGAAACCGACCGTGCTGCATGCCGCGCGCAAGCTGGCCGGGGGCGGATCGGCCTATGACGACCGGCTGATCCGGGCGCGGATGGCGCAGGCGTTCGGGCGGCTGATCCGGCGGGCGGAGGACCGGGGCTGCTTCGTCATCCTCTCCGCCGCCATGCCCAGCCGGTTGCTGAGCGCCTTTCCGCCCGGCACGCCGATCCGCCGCCTGACGCTGGACGAAGCCATCATATCCGTCAGCGGCCATTCCCGCGCTGGCCTTGGCGGCGATGCGGCGCTAGGGCATCAGGGATTCGAGTCACCAGGGTTTTCTTTTCCGTGATTTCCGAGTCAGCAGGTGGGCCGCCTGCTTCGAAACCACTTTGGGCCTGGAGCAAAAATGAAGCGGTTGATCCTGTTCCGTCACGCCAAGTCCGATTGGGACGATCCGGTTGCGCGGGATTTCGACCGGCCACTGAACCGTCGCGGCGAAAAGGCGGCGATGGTCATGGGCGAATTCGCCAGGGCCAAGGACATACGCTTCGACATGGTGGTCGCTTCCCCTGCGGTACGGGTGGTGGAGACGCTCAACGTCTTTTTCACCGGCTATGGCGAGGTGGTCGATCCGCATTGGGACCGGCGCATCTATCTGGCCTCCACGCCGACCCTGTTCGACGTGATCCGCGATTTGCCCGACAGCGCCGACAGCGTGCTGATGTCGGGGCATAATCCGGGGCTGGAGGAACTGGTCCTCGACCTGGTCCCCGACGACGGCGCCAGTCCGTTGCGCGAGGATGTGGAGGTGAAATTCCCGACCGCGTCGGTCGCCGTCCTGGACCTGCCGATCGATCATTGGAGCGAGGTGAAGCCCAATATCGCCACCCTTGCCAACTTCACGCGCCCCCGCGATCTGGACCCCGCCCTGGGGCCGGGCTCGCACTGAACCGGCGATGACGCCCATCCTCTGGCGGCATGCGGAGGGCCGGGATGCGGCGGCGCTTTCGCTGCTGGGCGGCGCGACCTTTTTGGCCAGCTTTGCCCATGATCATCCCGGCGACGCGCTGATCGCGCATGTCCGCAATGCGCATGGGGAGGATTTTTACGCCGCGGTGCTGGCCGATCCGGACCAGACGGTGCTGATCGGGGAAACGCCGCTGGGCGCGCCGGTGGGCTATGCGCTGCTGACGCCGCCTGCCCTACCGGTCGAGCGGCGGGACGGCGATCTGGAACTCAAGCGCATCTATCTGCTTTCCGGCTGGCAGGGCGGCGGCAACGGCGCGGCCTTGCTGACCCTGGTGATGGAGGAAGCCCGGCGGCGTGGGGCGAAGCGCCTGCTGCTCGCGGTCTATGAGGCCAATGAGGGCGCGCGGCGATTCTATGCACGGCACGGTTTCGCCGAAATGGGCGAGACGGTCTTCATGGTGGGGGACGCGCCGTTTCGGGACTTGATCTACGCTGCGTCGGTCGGGTGATCCGAACCGACGCTCATTCCCCGATCGCCTTGGCCAGCGCGGCGCGAATGGCCTCCAGCCGGGGGAGCAGATCGGCGCTGGAGCCAGCTTCGCCATTCTTCGCCGGTGCTGGCGCGGACAGGACCGGCGGACCGCCATCGGCCAGAGCCTTTTGCGCGCCCCGCACCGTGAACCCCTCGACATTCAGCAGATGGTTGATCCGCCGCACCAGCGCCACGTCGGCGGGCCGGTAATAGCGGCGATTGCCCGACCGCTGGAGCGGGCGCAACTGGGTGAAGCGTGTCTCCCAATAGCGCAATATGTGCTGCGGTAGATCGAGTTCGCTCGCCAGCTCACTGATCGTCAGAAATGCGCCTTCTGCCTTTTCCATGGTCATGATGTTGCACCCTTAGCGGCGCCAAGGTCAACCTTAGGGAAAATGGCTGTTTTGGCGATTCCCGCGCTTCACGCCGAGGCGACGCGATCCCGCATCGTCTGGCTGGCGCGGAAGGTCAGCACCCGGCGCGGTTCGATCGGCACTTCGACGCCCGTCTTCGGGTTACGGCCCATGCGCTGCGTCTTGTCCCGCAGGACGAAAGTGCCGAAGCTGGAGATCTTCACATTTTCCCCGCGTTCGAGCGCGGCGGACATATGCTCCAATATGGATTCGATCAATGTTGCCGCTTCCGCCCGCGACAGGCCAATATGGCGGTTCACGCTCTCCGCTAGATCCGCACGCGTCAGAGTCCCCGTACCGCTCATCGCATTTCCCCACCTTGACACCCGTCGAGTCTAAATGCGGGCGATCCTTCGATAATGTGCGCGATTTCGCATGATTCGGCAAGATGACACCGGACCGAAATCCTTAAAAAAGCGTGAAAAATAGGCGGGATAGCGATCCCGGAACGGGATCTGGGACATTCAGCGGGAAGCGAGACCCTATTTTCGCGCGAAAAGTACGGGTGCGGCCTGCCATCGCGTCGGTCACGGCCCGCGCCCGGCAAGCCTGTTCACCCGCGCCATCCCGCGATATGACGGCCGGATGCGCGCCCTCCTTCCCCTCGCGGCCTTCCTCATCCAGCCTGCATGGGCGCAGGCTCCTGAACGCACGGGTCATTATTATCTGCGCGGCGTGATGGAAACCGGCTCCGAACTGATGCTCCACCCGGACGGCCGGTTTCAATGGTATCTGGTCTATGGCGCGCTGGACCTGTTCGCGGAGGGCAAATGGACGGAGCAGGACGGCGCCGTCCTGCTCACCGCGGAAGCGACGAAGGACGTGCCCCAACCCGGTTTCAAGACGCTGACCCTGACGATCAGGGACAAGTCGCTGGTCCCGCCCGACGGCCGCGGCGCCTATGTCCGTCCCGCCGATGACAAGGATTGAGCCGCTGGCGGTCGGCTAAAGCACTGCGGCCTCCAGCAGCCGGATCGTCCCTGCATCGGCGTCGATCTCCGCCCGGCAGCCGACCGGCAGGCTGAACTGGCTGCCCACATGCCCGATCAGCGCGCCCTGGAAAGCGGGCACGCCCAGCTTGCCAAGATGCTGCTGCAACACCTCCGGCAGCGTGAACCCGCCATAGGAAGCCCCGCTCGGCCCGCAATCGCTGCACTGGCCGAACACCACGCCCGCCACCTTGCCGAGCACCCCGGCCAGCGAAAGCTGCGTCAGCATCCGGTCGATCCGATAGGGCTGCTCGCTCACATCCTCGATGAACAGGATCGCCCCGTCGAAATCCGGTACCCAGGGCGTGCCCATCAGCGTCGAGAGCACGGTCAGGTTCCCGCCCAGCAGCCGCCCGCTCGCCTTGCCGCCCTTAAAGGTGCGAATGCTTCCGATCCGCTGGACCAACCGGTCCTCCTGCCCCTGCGGATTGGCGAGCATCGGCGTCGCCCCGTCGAAGGCCACGGCGCGAAAGGCGTCCCAGGAAAAGCGCGGCCAACTGCTGGCGGCGTTCGGCCCATGGATGGTGACGAACCCGGCCCGCGCCGCGAAGGCCAGATGCAGCGCGGTGATGTCGGAAAAGCCGATCAGCAGCTTGGGATTGGCCCTGATCTTCGCGAAATCCAGAAAGGGCAGCACCCGCGCGCAGCCCCACCCGCCCCGAACGGCGAACACGGCCCGCACCTGCGGATCGGCGAACATCGCATTGATGTCCGCCGCCCGGTCGGCATCCGTCCCGGCCAGATAGCCGTAGCGCTCCGCCAGATGCCTGCCGGGCCGGGGCACCAGCCCCATGGCGACGATCGTTTCCTTCACCAGATCGAGGTCGAAGGCATCGTCGGTAAAGCCCGCCGGTTCGATCAGCCCCACAATGTCTCCTGGCCGCAACCGGGGCGGCTTCACCACCCCGGCGGGAGAAGCCGCCCAAGCCCCCGGAGCGGCCATCGCCGCGCCCAGCACACCCATCAACGCCCGGCGATCAAGCTTCAAAAGCTGCTCCCATCCTTGCGGCGATAGCCAGTGCGGTTGGTTTGCTGGATGGCCGCAAGGTCGATCTTGGGCAAGACATGTCCTCCTGCTGGCAAAGGAGCCTTCCATTCGCTAACGCAAAGCGATGACCATAGCCAGCACCGATGCCGACCCGATCGGCATAGCCGAAAAACTGATCGCCTGCCCGTCCGTGACCCCCGCCACGGGGGAGGTCTTCGCGGTGCTTGAGGCCATGTTGAAGCCGCTGGGCTTCACGGTCGACCGCTTCGTGACCGGTGACGCGCCCGACGGCCCGGTGGAAAATCTGCTGGCCTGGCGGACGACCGGTCCCGGCCCGCATTTCGCCTTCGCCGGCCATCTGGACGTGGTGCCGCCAGGCAATGGCTGGGCCAGCGACCCCTTCACGCCGGAGGTGCGCGGCGAACTGCTCTACGGACGGGGCGCCGTCGACATGAAGGGCGCCATCGCCGCCTATGTCGCCGCGCTGCACGGCCTGCCCGACGACCTGCCCGGCACGATCAGCCTGATCGTCACGGGGGATGAGGAAGGCGCGGCGGTTCACGGCACGCTGGCCCTGATGGACCGCATGGCCGCCCATGGCCTGCGCCCGGACCTCTGCCTGGTGGGCGAGCCTACCTCTTCGCAGCGGCTGGGCGACGTCATCAAGATCGGCCGGCGGGGGTCGGTCAACATGTGGATCAGCGTCGATGGGGTGCAGGGCCATGTCGCCTATCCGCATCTGGCCGACAATCCGATACCGCGCCTGATCCGCATCCTGTCCGCCATCGACGCCATCCTGCTGGATGAAGGCAATGACTGGTTCCAGGCCAGCAATATAGAGATCACCAATCTGGACGTCGGCAACCCCACCACCAACGTCATCCCCGCCGCCGCGCAGGCCCGCATCTCTATCCGCTTCAACAATCAGCATAGCGGCGCGGAACTGGTCGACCGCATCACCGCCATCGCCGCGGCCGAGGGCGGCGCGGTGGAAGCGAAGATCAGCGGCGAACCTTTCCTGACGGAGCCGGGCATGCTGTCGGGCCTGGTCGCGGGCGCGATCCGCGAGGTGACGGGGTTGGAGGCGGAACTGTCGACCACCGGCGGCACGTCCGACGCGCGTTTCCTTTCGCGCCTCTGTCCGGTGGTGGAATTCGGCCTGAACAACGCGACCATGCACAAGCTGGACGAAGCGGTCGCGCTGGACGACCTCAAGGATCTGACGGAGATTTACCGGCTGGTGACGGTGCGGGCCTTGGCGGGTTAGGGGCCGGTTAGGACACCCGCTTCAGACGGAGCGATGCCTGATCAACGGTGCGGGCACGGCGAAGCGGGCGAGATAATCCGCCTCCCCCGTCGGCCGCGCCAGATGATAGCCCTGGAACAGGGTGCAGCCGATCACGCGCAGCATGTCCATCTGCGCCTCGGTCTCCACACCCTCGACCACGACTTCCATGCCCAGACCCTGGATCAGCCCGACGACCGCGCTGCAAATGGTGCGCGCTTCGGCGGAAACGGCGATGTCGCGGACCAGCGAACGGTCAATCTTCACCCGGTCGACGGGCAATTCCCGCAAGCGCGACAGGTTGGAATAGCCCGTGCCGAAATCGTCTATGGCGACGCGCACGCCATCGCGCCGGAGGGCGCTCAACTGGTCCAGCGTCGGCGGCTTCATATCCATCGCCAGCGATTCGGTGATTTCCAGTTCCAGCATGAACGCAGGCGTCTGGTGCGCATCCATGGCATGGCGGAGCCGCAGGAAGAAATCCGATTGCGCCAGTTCGCGCGAGGAGATGTTGACCGCGATCCGCTGGATCACCCCGGCCCGCGCCCAGCGCGCCGCCGTTTCGCACACCCGGCCCATCACCCAGTCGCCCAGCGCCACGATCGCGCCGCTTTCCTCCGCCACGGGCACGAAGGAGGCGGGCATGACCAGATCCCGTTCCGGATGCGCCCAGCGGACCAGCGCCTCTACGCCGATCGCCCGGCCGCTGACGATCTCTATCTGCGGCTGGAATTCCAGCAGGAATTCGTCCCTTTGCAGGCCTAGCAGCAGGTCGCGTTCCAGCTCTGCGCGGTCGGCGGCTTCCAGCGCCAGTTCGGCGGTGAACATCTCCGCCCGGTTCCGGCCCTTATGCTTGGCATGGTACATGGCGATGTCGGCGGAGCGCAGCAGGGCGGACAGCGTGTCGCCATGTTCGGGATAGCAGGCGATGCCGATCGACGCGCCCAGGTCGACATGCTGGCTGCCGAGATCAAAGCGTTCGCCCAACGCGAACTGAATGGCGCGGGCGATCCGGCAGGCGGTGTCCAGATCGGGCATGGCGGGCACGAACAGGGTGAATTCATCGCCCGCCAGACGGCCGATCAGGCAATCGCCCACGCCCGCGCTGGCCTGGGCCATGGCCACTTCGCGCAGGCGCCCGGCGACCCGCGCCAGCAACTGGTCGCCCGCCGCATGGCCCAGCGTGTCGTTGACGCTCTTGAACCCGTCCAGGTCGATGAAGAACAGGGCGGCCAGCCCCTCCTCGCTGCGCTCCGCCAGCATCCGTTCGACCTGGCGGCAAAAATTGGCTCGGTTGGCAAGGCCCGTCACCGGGTCGAACAGGGCCAGTTCCTGGACATGATCCAGATTGGTCCGCACCTGGCTGAACAGGCTTTCCATCGCCACGGACAGGTCGGGCAATTCCTGGCCGACATCGGCAGGCACGGCGGAATGCAGATCGCCATGCGCCGCCGCCAGCAACCGTTCGGTCGCCCCGTCTATGGCGCTGGCGGTGGTCGTCACGGCCTGGCGGGCGCAGGCCCAACTCAGCGTCCCGCACAGGATGGCGATGATCAGGGATCGGCCGATGCCGTCGACATCCGTCGCCTGCCCCTGGTTCAGCACCAGCGACAGGATGAACACCAGCGCCCCGGCGGCACAGGCGAAGGCAGTGGCGCGGCTCGTCAATGTCACGCCCTGCATCTGCCTCCTGCCCTGTGGCCCGACCCTGGACCAGATCAGCCGGATATGAAGCACAGTGGTTAAGAAATAGTCAGTATGTCGGTCGAAAAATGTCTATTTCTTGCGTCGCAATATGACATAAATCGCGCCGTCGCCGCCATGGCGCGGATGCGCGATCCGCACGCTGGCGATGCGGTCGGCATAGCTGCCGGTTTCCAGCCAATGCCCGATCTCGGCGCGGATGGCGCCGCGGCGCGATGCGCCGACAGACGCTGTTTTCGGCGGCTTTCCGGTGACCACCAGCATGACGCGCGCGTCCCTGGCCCAGGCCGCGGCCAGCGCCTGGTTAAGGCGGGCATGAGCCGCCGCCAGGCTATGGCCATGCAGGTCTATGGTCATGTCGGGCATCAGATTTCCGCTACGGATTCGGCGTTCCCAGCCGGAATCGAGAATGGCCGCCGGGGTGCGCGGCGGCGGTGCGGCAACGGTCTGAACCGGAGGAAGCGTTAACCTTGTTACGTCCGTCGCCTTGACCGGCGCCACCGGCAGGGCAGGCGTCCGCGCACCGGGGCGCAGCGGCCTTACCGACCGGGTCAGCGCCGTCCAGAGCGCCTGTTCGTCAGAGGAGAGATTGCGCCGGCCCATCGCAGCATGGCGTCAATTCTGGCCGAGCCGCGCCGCCGACCCCAGCGGCAGCAGGATGAGGGCGCTGCCCCGCGCCGCCATGCCGCCCGCTATGCCGCGCGCATCGCTGCCCGCGCCCCAGAAACTGTCGAAGCGGTTGGCGCCCTTGATCGCGCCGCCGGTATCCTGCGCGATCCAGATGCCGTCGGGTTCGGCCCGGTCGAGCGACAGGAGGACCGGCGCGCCCAGCGGCACATATTTGGGATCGGCCGCCACCGTCGCCTCCGGCGTGACGGGCACGCCCATCGCGCCCAGGGGACCGGCGCCGGTCAGTTCCCGGAAGAAGACGAAGCTTTTATTCTCATCCATGATCGCCGCGCCCTCGGCAGGGTTGGCGCGCAGCCAGGCCATGATGTCCTGCATCGATCCGGCCTGGATCAGGCCGCGATCCTTCATCAGCTTGCCGATGCCGGTATAGTCGCGGCCATTCTGCCCGTCATAGCCGATGCGCATCACGCCGCCGTCGGGCAGCAGCAGCCGTCCGCTGCCCTGCACCTGGAGGAAGAAGAATTCGACCGGATCGGCGGCCCAGGCCAGTTCCAGCCCCCTGCCCGCCAGCGATCCGCCCACGATCTGCGACCGTTCGTCGAAGGGGACGAAATTGCTGCCGTCGACCTTGCCCCGGATGGTCTTGCCCTTCAGGCTGTCGCTGAACAGGCCGAGATTGACGTCGATCAGATGGGGCGGGCGGCGGTAGATCGGCACCTGATAGCCGGGCTGGCGGATGCGTGACCCGGCAATCTCCGGCTCATAATAGCCAGTGACGAAGGCCTTGCCCTCACCCACCTGCACCGCTTCGAAAAAGCGGGAGAAAAATTCATTGGCCGATGCTTCGGGCCAGCTGGAGGCGGCGGCGCAGGCGCTGTTCCAGTCCGTTCCCCGCGTCAGCCCGCTCTGGTCGTTCCGCTTCATCAGCGAGGGGCAGGACAGGCGGAAGGCCTGGAGCGCCTTGCGCGAGCGCTCACCCGGCGGGATGAGATCGGCGATATCGGGTCCGCGCGTGATGCCTGCATTGGCCGCATTGGCCGTATCGGCGGGCGTCGCCGCCGGGGGCGTCACCGGCAAGGTGGGCCGGGGCGTGGAAGCGACGGGACGGGTCGCCGTCTCCCCTCCCCCACGGGGCGGACGCGCTGGCGCGGGGCCACTGGCGCCGGGCGGAATCACGCCCCCGGCACAGGCGGACAGCAGCAACGCCGCGGCCAGCGCCCACCCCGACTGACGAAGGCTCATGCCGCCTCGTCGGTCTCGCTGAGCTTCCAGTTGGGGTCGGTGCTGCGCAGATCGCGCGTGAAGGTCCAGATGTCGTTGGTGCCGACCGCATCGGTCAGCGAACCGGCGACGACATGGCCGTCCTTGTCACGGGTGACGGCGGCGATATCCGCCTCGAACCGCAGCGAAATCTCCGCCATGCGGCCAGTGACGCCGGCATCGACGATCTGCACCTTTTCGATGCGGACCAGACGGTTGTCGAGAATATGACCCTCTGCCTCGCGGGCGGCGATCGCTTCCTCGAAGGAGGCCAGAACGTCCGTGTCGCACAGCCATTCCAGTTCCTGCCGGTCGCCCCGCCAAAAGGCTTCCAGCACCATCTTGTAGGCCGACTTGGCGCCTTCCACGAACTGCGGCACGTCGAAATTGCGGTCCGCCGCGATCAAGGCGCGCACGCCCGCCTCGCCGCCGGGCGCGATCAGGCCATCGGCCAGGCGCACCGAATCACCCGCCATGCCCGTAACCGGGCGGGGCTGCACGATCGTCACCTTGGCACGCTCCTCCGCCGGGCGCAGGGCAGGCTCCTGCTCATGCCCGGTCCGCTTGCCGAGCACGGAATAGAGCCGCAGCGCCAGAAAACCGGCGATCATGGCGAGGATGACAATCACATACACGGGGTCAGGCACCCTTTGGACTGAATCTGAATAACTGTAACGCAACCAACATAAGCATGTTTCCCCGCATATTCAAATGGCCGCTTTTCATGTGGCGCATTGCTCCGCCCTGCCGCCCCTGCTAAGCGCCCGGATCAACAAGCGCGGGCATTATGCCCACCGGACGAACCTTAAAAACCAGGGAAATGAGATGGCCGAGGAAGCCGACAGCATTCAGACCACCGGCAATGGCGCCGACACCGGCCCGCAGATCGCGCTGATCAGCCAATATGTGAAGGATCTGTCGTTCGAAAACCCGAACGCGCCCGCCGTCTACCAATGGCAGGACCAGCCGCAGATCGACGTGCAGTTCAACATCGGCGCCGACAAGGTGGGCGAGGAAGTGGTAGAGGTTTCGCTGAAGGTCGAGGTCAAGGCGACCGCGCCGCAGGGCACCGCCTTTGCCGTCGAGCTGGTCTATGCGGCCATCTTCGGCATGCGCAACGTGCCGGAAGACCAGATGCAGCCCTTCATGCTGGCCGAAGCGCCGCGCCTGATCTTCCCCTTCGCCCGCCGCGTGCTGGCGGATGCGATCCGCGACGGCGGCTTCCCGCCGCTGCTGCTCGATCCGATCGATTTCGGCGGCCTCTATGTCCAGCAGGCCGAGGCGATGGCGCAGACCGCTGGCGAACCGGCCGGTCACGCCTGAGGGCAACCATGGCTCTCACCCCGTCCGCCCTGAGCTTGTCGAAGGGCATGGCTGAGCTGGTCGAAGCCGCTTCGCTCCACCCAGCGCAGGGCTTCGACTTCGCTCAGCCCGAACGGCGGCGGAGCGCATGAAACTCGCCAAAGCGCTCGGTTCCGTCGGCGGGCTGACGCTCGCCAGTCGGGTGCTGGCGCTGGTGCGCGATTCGCTGGCGGCGCGCTATGTCGGCGCGGGCTTCGCGTCGGACGCCTTCAACGGCGTCGCCTTCCGCCTGCCCAACATGTTCCGCGCCCTCTTTGCCGAGGGCGCCTTTTCCGCCGCCTTCATCCCGATGTTCAACCGCAAGGCGGCGGGACCGGGCGGGATGGCGGAGGGTTATCATTTCGCGGAACGCGCGCTCGCCGTGTTGCTGCCGGTGCTGCTGGTCTTTACCGCGCTGCTGATCGCGGCGGCCTGGCCGATCACATGGGCGCTGTCCGGCGGCTTTTCGCGGCAGAACCCGACGGCTGAGCAGTTCGCCTTCGCGGTCATGCTCTCGCGCATCACCCTGCCCTATCTGGCGTTGATCAGCCTGGCTTCCCTGTTGGGCGGGATATTGAATTCGCTCGACAAATTCTGGGTGAATGCCGCCGCGCCGATATTGCTGAACGTCGCCATGATCGCAGGGCTGTGGCTGTTCCACGGCGCCAATGAATATGAAACGGCGCGGGTGCAGGCGATTTCCGTCACCGTGGGCGGCGCGCTGCAACTGCTGTGGCTGATCTGGGCCTGCCGCCGGGCGGGCGTGTCGATGAAGCTCAAGCGGCCGCGTTTCGACGCGGATGTGAAGGAGCTGCTCCGCCTGATCGTTCCGGCGGCGGCGGGGGCCGGCGCGGCGCAGATCAACCTGCTGATCTCGACAGCGCTGTCGGGCTGGCTGCTCGCTTCGGGGTCGATCACCTATATCTATTATGCCGACCGGCTGAACCAGTTGCCGCTGGGGCTGATCGGCATCGGCCTTGGCACCATATTGCTGCCCACCATTTCGCGCCTGCTGTCGACGGGGCAGGAGCAGGTCGCCATGGAGACGCAGAACCGGGGCATCGAACTGGCCCTGTTCCTGACGCTGCCAGCGACCGTCGCCTTCATCACCGTGGCCGAACCGATCGTGCGCGGGCTGTTCCAATATGGCCGCTTCACTGTCGAGGATGCGCAGCGTTGCGGCTGGGCCTTGTCCGCCTTTTCCATCGGCCTGCCTTCCTACGTCCTCGTGAAGGTGCTGACGCCCGGCTATTATGCGCGGGGCGATACGAAGACGCCGGTGCGCTATGCGATGCTGTCGATCCTGATCAACATCATCGGCAATTTCCTGCTGATCCCGCTGCTCGGCCGGGTGGGCATGGGTCATGTCGGGCCGCCGCTGGCGACGGCGCTGTCGTCGACCGTGAACGTGGCGATGCTCTATTCGACGCTGGTGAAGCGCGGGCATTTCGCCGCCGACGCGCAATTGAGGCGCCGCCTGCCCCGGCTCGCGGTGGCGGCGGTCGCCATGGGCGCGGCGCTTTATGCGGGCGAAGGGTTGCTCGATCCCTGGCTCGGCGGGGTTATGGTGCAGCGCTATGTCGCGCTCGCCCTGCTTGTCGGCGTGGGGATCGCGCTGTACGGGGTGGCCTGCTTCGTCACGGGCGCCTATCGGCTGTCCGACCTCAAGGCGCTGATGCGCCGCAAAAGTGCAACCAAAGAAAAGAACGGATAGAAGAATGCGCGTCCTTTCCGGCATCCAGCCGACCGGCAATCTGCACCTGGGCAATTATCTGGGCGCGATCCGCAACTGGGTGCGGATGCAGGATGAGATGGATGCGGACAGCCAGTGCTTCTTCTTCCTGGCCGACATGCACTCCATCACCGTGCATGAGGGGCGCGAGCAACGCATCCGCAACGTGCGCGACATGGCCGCCGCTCTGGTCGCCGCCGGGATCGATCCGGATCGATCCGTCCTCTTCAACCAGGCGCGGGTGCCCGCCCATGCCGAGCTTTGCTGGCTGTTGAACGGCACGGCGCGGATCGGCTGGCTCAATCGCATGACGCAGTTCAAGGACAAGGTCGGCAAGGACCGCGAGGGCGCGTCCATCGGCCTGTTCGTCTATCCGGTGCTCCAGGCCGCCGACATCCTCGTCTACAACGCCACCCATGTGCCGGTGGGCGAGGACCAGAAGCAGCATCTGGAACTGGCCCGCGACATCGCAACCAAGTTCAACACCGATTTCGGCGTGGAACTGTTCACCCTGCCCGATCCGATCATCCCCAGGGAATCGGCGCGCATCATGTCTTTCCGCGACGGCACGGCGAAAATGTCCAAGTCCGACCCATCCGACATGAGCCGCATCAACCTGACCGACGATGACGATGCGATCATGCAGAAGGTGAAGAAGGCCAAGACCGATCCCGAACCGCTGCCCGAAACCGCCGAGGGGCTGGCCGGGCGTCCGGAGGCGAATAATCTGGTCGGCATCTACGCGACGCTGGCGGGCGCCAGCGCCGATTCGGTTTGCGCCGCGTTCGCGGGCAAGGGCTTCGGCGCGTTCAAGCCAGCGCTGGGCGAATTGCTGGTGGAGACGCTGCGCCCGATCCGGTCGCGGTTCATGGAATTGCGGACGGACGATGCGGCGCTCGACGCGATCCTGGAAAAGGGCGCGGCCAAGGCGTCCGCCGCCGCCGCGCCGACGTTGCGCGCAGCCTATGACGCCATGGGGCTGATGCGCTGAGAGGTCGCCAAAGCGGCCCCCTCTTCTTCCCGTGACGGAATAATGCTGCCCGCGCCGTCGTAAGGGATGGCAGGACATGGTTTGCGCCCGTTCGCCCGTTACGCGCGTTCAAATGATGTTCAGTTGCGTTTTGCTATGGCAGGACGCAAGATGTTTGGCAGGCGTAGTGCCTGGTACAGGACGCAGAAAAATGACCCGTTTCAAAAAGATCGGCCTGATCGCGGCGCCCGCTCTGGCGCTGGTGGCGCTGTCGGGCTGTGCGACCAGCTTCAAGGCGGATGTCGCCCGCTTTCAGCAACTCCCCGCGCCCGCCGGGCAAAGCTTCACCATCGTCGCGGACGATCCGCGTCTCGCCGGTGGTCTTGAATTTTCGCATTATGCCGATCTGGTCGGCCAGCGGCTGAGCCAGACCGGCTATGTCGCGGCCAGCGATCCGGCGCGGGCCGACCTGATCGTGCGCGTGTCCTACGGCGTCGACAATGGGCGGGAGAAGGTGCGCTCGACCGGCATCGGCGCGCCCGACCCCTTCTTCTACGGCGGATGGGGCTGGCGCGGGCGGTGGGGCCGCCCCTGGGGCTATGGCTTCTATGATCCGTGGCTGTTCGGCCCCAGCGGCTATAACGACGTCAGCAGCTATACGGTCTATACCAGCGACCTCAGCATGAAGATCGACCGCGCCGCCGACAACCGCCGCCTGTTCGAGGGCAAGGCGCAGGCGCAGTCGCTGTCGAACAAGCTGACCTATCTGGTGCCGAACCTGATCGATGCGATGTTCACCGGCTTCCCCGGCCAAAATGGGGAGAATGTGAAGATCACCCTGCCGCCTGAAAAGAAGGGCTGAACGGTTTTCCATACGGGCGGCTCCCGGCCATTGCCCCAATGACCCGGCGGTCGACGATCGCCGGGTTTTCTTTTTTTGGAATGGGCGGGCTTTGGCCAATGGCTGACGATGATAATATTGTCATCCCAGCGAAAGCTGGGATCTCGTGAAGCTAGGCCGTGTGCTATCGCCTGAGATCCCAGCTTTCGCTGGGATGACGGAATGATGTCCGCTCTCCACCCCATCGCACCGATCAGGGGGTGCGGCGGGCCGTCAGGATCTTCACCGGCTGCTCCAGCATCTGGCCCCTCATCACGCCCTCGCCAGCCGTGGGCGACTTGGGCGCGGCGAGGATCGCCTTCACCACATCCAGGCCTTCGACCACATGGGCGAACACCGCGAAGCCCTGATTGTCGCCCGCCGCCTCCGGATGCGCGTCCATGCCCGGCATCTTGCCCAGCACGATGAAGAAGTCCCCGGTGGCGCTGCCCGGCGCATAGCGCGCCATGGAAAGTGCGCCATCGTCATGGGTGAGGCCGGTCTGGCTCGTCGGCTCATGCTTGATCGGCGGCAGGACGCGCTTGGGGTCGTTCTGCGCGCCGCCCTGCACGAAACCGTAATCGCCCGTGCCGACGCCGCGATAGAATAGCGTGCCGTCCAGCCGCTTCTGGTCGACATAGCGCAGGAAATTGGCGGCGGTGACAGGCGCCTTGTCGAGATGCACGGCCACCAATATGCGCCCGGCGTCTGTTTCCAGCGCGACCCGCACATCGGCGGACGTAGGAGCGGCGGCGGTCTGCGCGAAGGCTGAACCGAGGCAGAAAAAAGCGGCGAGGAAAAGAGCAAGCTGGCGGATCATGGCGCGAAGCCTAATCCAAAGCCGCTGCCCTGTCAGCCTTCCAACTGCCGCTGCAGGGCACGGATGTCGGCGTCGATATCCGGATTGCTCTGCCGCAATCCCTCGATCGTGCGGACGGCGTGGATGACGGTGCTGTGGTCCCGCCCGCCGAAGATGCGGCCGATTTCCGGAAGGGAGCGCGGCGTCATCTTCTTGGCAAGATACATCGCCACCTGACGGGGACGCGCCACCGCGCGCGCGCGGCGCTTGGACCGCATCTCCGCCGCGTCGATCTTGTAATGCGCGGCGCAGGCCTTCTGGATTTCGTCGACGGTGATCCGGCGGGCATTGGCGCGCACCGCGTCGGCCAGCATCGTCTGCGCGAACTCCAGGTCGATCGACCGGCCGGTAAGCTGGCCATATGCGATCAGCTTGTTGAAGGCGCCCTCCAGTTCGCGGACATTGGAACGGATCGAGCGGGCCAGGAAATCCACCACCGCGTCGGGCACCGGCGGATCGCCTGCAATGGCGCGCTTCGCTTCCAGGATGGCGAGGCGCAGGTCCAGCCCCGCCGGACGGATATCCGCGACCAGCCCGCCCGCTAGGCGCGAGAGGATGCGCGGGTCGATCGCGTCCAGCATCTGCGGCGCGCGGTCTGCGGTAACGGCGATGCGCGCGCCCGAATCGATCAGGTCGTTGATCGTGTGCAGAAATTCCTCCTGCGTCGATCCCTTGCCGGCGATGAACTGGATGTCGTCGATCAGCAATAGCCGCGCCGCGCGCAGCCGCGCCTTGAACATCATGGTTTCGTTGGCGCGCATCGCGTTGACGAATTCCATCATGAACCGCTCGGCCGACATATAGAGGACCGGCGCCGAGGGCGAATGGCTCGAAAACAGGCGGGCGATGGCGTGAAGGAGGTGCGTCTTGCCCTGCCCGGTGCCGCCATGGATGAAGAGAGGGCTGAAACGCGGCTGGCCTTCGCCCGCCATGGCCTGCGCCGCCGAAAAGGCGAGGTGATTGGTCTCGCCCGTCACGAACCCGTCGAAGCCGTGACGCGGCTGAAAATTGGAAACGGGGCCCTGGGCGTCCGCAATGGCGATGTCAGAAGCCAGAGGCTCGTCGGCCTGGTGCAATTCCAGAACACGCGGCCCAACCGCATTGGGCGCACGCAGCAGGCGCAGTTCGCGCACCCCGGCTCCCGCACAGCGCCACGCCATCCGCAGGCGGTCACCGAACTGGCCCGACACGAAGTTCGCCGTGAAGTCGGAGGCGAACAGCAGGTCGAGCGTCTGCGATTCCGGGCAATAGTCGCCCAGTTGCGCGGCCTTCAGCCACTGGTCGAACATGCGCGCGCCGATGTCCCGGCGCAGGCCGGCGCGAATGGTCGCCCAAGCAGTCTCCAGGCGCGCGCTTTGCTGCGTGTCGAGACCGCTCAAACTTCCAATCACTGCCGCAATATCCTTCAT